>CAURKX010000001.1:0-219343 GCA_963525915.1 uncultured Candidatus Saccharibacteria bacterium
TTGCATGTGTTAGGCACGCCGCCAGCATTCATCCTGAGCCAGGATCAAACTCTCCGTTAAAAATCTACTTTGTATCAAAGTATTAAGGCTCTACAAAAATATAAACTGACGATGATATTGCACAATCAAATTGTTAAAGTTCGATAGACTGGCCAAAAATCCTCACGTAACTTGATCATTACAGATTGTAATTGTCGTTTCGCTCGCATCCCCACGACCAGACTGATACTTATCATACATCATCAACCAACCTTTGGTCAATACTATTTTGTAATTATTTTGTTGCGAAAAAGACAACAAGTGAAACAAGCATTCCTATCGTGGCGCCAACAGCAACCTCAACAGGGGTATGACCATGCGCTACACGGATGCGAGGCAAAGAACTTTTCTGCTCATCTAAGAGCTGATTTAGCGTGTCTCCCTGTTGCCCAGAAGAGAATCTCACCATCATGGCATCATACAAAATGATCATAGTCACCCAGAGAACGATAGCAAATTGTACCGTATCAATACCGTCATATAAAGCAACCACAGCAGTCAATGAAACCACCGTTGCAGCATGAGCACTTGGCATACCACCAGACAACAAGAGGGGCGACTTTGGATTTTTGCTAAATACTCGACGATTTCTACCCATCAAGCGAAAGATATGCTTTAAACCCTGAGCTAATGCCCATGCCAACAAAGGCACTAGCAAATATCTCATTTAGTATCCTCTTCCGGAAGACGTTCCTCCATTAACCCTATAGAAGATACTGCATCACTGTCACCCAATCGCATGATCGTAATCCCTTGGGTTGTACGGCCCAGCAGCTTGATATCTTTGAGACTAATACGAATCGTCTGTCCATTTCGTGACACCAAGATAGCATCTGTCATAGTCGGGTCAATCGTCTGAACTGATATGATTGGGCCCGTCTTTGCCGTCACAATCGCCGCTTTAATACCTACCCCGCCACGCTTATGGCTCGGGAAATTGGTCACCTTGGTGCGCTTACCAAAGCCTTGTTCGCTAATAACTAACAATGTCTGGTCATCGCTGGTAACAATATCCATACCGACTACTCGGTCATTTGGTCGCAGACGAACACCGCGCACTCCGCGAGCAGCCCTACCCATCGGTCGTGCATCTTTTTCATTAAATCGAATCGCCTGACCAGCTGATGTTGAAATAATTACATCACTTTCTCCATCAGTTTTCTTGATCCATTTCAGTTCATCGCCATCATCTAGTTTTATGGCAATCAAACCATTCGTACGGATATTAGCATAGTCACTCAGCGGAGTCTTCTTAACGGTACCATTCTTCGTCGCCATGAACAGATAACCAGCGTCGCTCGCGTTCTTCTCGTGTTTAATGATAGCTGTGATCTTCTCTTCTGGCTGAAGCTGGAGCAGATTCACTGCAGCAACACCTTTAGCGCTGAGGCTAGCAGCCGGGACTTCATATGCCTTGAGACGGAATACACGACCCCTGTTGGTAAAGAATAGCAGGTAGTCATGCGTACTTACTGGAATTATTTGTGCGATGATGTCTTCTTCCTTTGTGGTCATCCCGCGCTTACCCTTACCACCGCGGTTCTGCTTACGGTAGTCGCTTGCCAAGGTTCGCTTGATATAATTCTCAGTTGTCAAAAGGACAACAGCATCTTCCTCTGGGATCAACTCCTCGTCAGAGAACTTACCCAGCTCATGGTTGATAATTTTACTACGCCTCTCGTCACCATATTTCTCTTTCATTTCCAAGAGCTCAGTCTTGATGATATTCAAGATCTCTTGCTCATCAGCTAAGATGGCTTCTAGTCGTGCAATCAGTTTCAAGAGCTCACGTAGTTCATTTTCAACCGCTTCACGCTCAAGTCCGGTCAGGCGTCGCAGCTGCATCGCCAAGATAGCCTTGGCTTGAATTTCGCTCAGTCCGAACTTAGCACGCAAATTCTTCTCTGCCTCATCCTGAGTTTTTGAAGCACGAATCGTCTTAATCACCTCGTCAATGTGATCTAGCGCGATCTTATAGCCTTCCAAGATATGCGCCCGGGCCTTTGCCTTTTTTAGCTCAAACTCAGTACGACGGCGCACCACAGACTGGCGGTGTTTGACAAATTCGCTCAGAATATCATGCAAACCTAAAATTCGTGGCTGCATGGTATTAACCAATGCCAGCATGTTGTAATTAAAACTCGTCTGTAAGGCCGTTAATTTGTACAGCTGATTCAACACCTTCTTTGGATAGGCATCCTTTTTCAGCTCGATGACGATGCGGACCTTACCTCTAGAGCTTTCATCGCGTAGGTCAGCCAACTGTACCCGCTTTTCTTTGTGAAGCTCACCAATTTTTTCAATTAATGTTGCTTTATTTACACCATATGGTATCTCGGTAACAACAATCTGATGTCGGCCTCGTTTTGTCTCCTGAATCTCCGCTACTGCTCGCATCATCACACTACCGCGACCAGTCGCATATGCTTGACGCATCGGTGCACCACCGTAGACAATTGCGCCCGTCGGAAAATCTGGACCCTTCACATGCTGCAGCAAGTCGTCAACCGTTGCTTCAGGGTTATCGATCAGCTCAATTGTCGCATCTACCAACTCACCCAGGTTGTGTGTCGGGATACTCGTTGCCATACCAACAGCAATACCAATCTGGCCATTCAATAGCAAGTTCGGCAACTTTGCCGGCAACACAATCGGCTCACGCTCTGAACCATCAAAGTTATCCTTAAAATCAACGGTTTCCTTCTCGATGTCAGTTAGTAATTCTTCAGCCGGCTTATCAAGTCGCGCCTCAGTATAACGGTGAGCAGCTGGTGGGTCTCCGTCCATTGAACCAAAGTTTCCCTGACCTTGCACCAAGGTATAGCGCATCGCCCAATCTTGCGCCAGACGAACCATTGAGTCATAAATCGCTGAGTCACCATGCGGGTGATATTTACCCATCACGTCACCGATGATACGTGCTGATTTGACGAATTTCGCAGTACTACGGTTGCCGTTCTGATTCATTGAATACAAAATACGGCGATGCACCGGCTTCAGACCATCACGCACATCTGGCAATGCCCGGTCAACGATGACGCTCATCGAATAACGGAAGAAATTGTCTTGCATCACATTTTCAAGTCGGCGTCGCTCTAATCCTGCTGATACTTCAGTCACCATATCTGGTGTTGCCTCAATTGACTCATGTTCACTGGTTGGTTGCATCTGTTTGTCCTGATCACTCATGATTAAATATCCAAATCCTCTAAGTTAGCATTTTTTGCCCAGCTCTGAATAAAGCTTTTACGCAAGCTCACGTCATCGCCCATCAGTCGCGTAAAGATTGCGTCCGCTTCCTCGGCGTCTTCCACTCTGACCTGAATTAGTACGCGATTTTCTGGATTCATCGTTGTCTCCCACAGCTGATCAGCGTCCATCTCGCCAAGACCCTTAAACCGTGAAATCGTCACGCCAGCTTGTTTAGTGACATCCTGCTCATCATCAATCGCTGTACCGCGACTCTTCTTATCAGCAATCAAGTCTACCAAGACTTTGTCTTTCTCCGCCTCATCATATGCGTAGATTTTCTTCTGGCCGCGGTTGATTGAATACAGTGGTGGTTTAGCAAGATACACATAGCCACCCTCGACTACCTCTTTCATATAGCGGAATAGGAAGGTCAAAAGCAGTGTCGCGATGTGGCTACCATCAACATCGGCATCGGTCATGATGATAATCTTGTGATAACGCAGACCATTGATGTCAAACTGATCGCCAATACCAACACCAAATGCCTGAATCATTGCCACGATCTCTTTGTTGGCAAACATTTTATCAAGCCGAGCTCGCTCAGTGTTCAACACCTTACCACGAAGCGGCAAAATTGCCTGGGTTTTACTGTCACGACCCTCTTTGGCCGAACCCGCTGCTGAGTTACCCTCAACAATATAAATTTCACTATCACTCGGGCTTTTACTTGAACAGTCCCACAACTTACCCGGCAGCCCCATACCATCAAGCGCACCCTTACGAATCACATTGTCGCGGGCTGCTCGCGCTGCCTTGCGTGCTCGCGCTGCCAAAGTCGCCTTACCAACAATCTTCTTAGCAACACCAGGATTCTCTTCCAGATAGTACGAGAAATATTCGTTCATCACCTGCTCAACATAGCGACGCATCTCTGGATTACCAAGTTTATTCTTGGTCTGACCCTCAAACTGTGGATCGGGCAATTTAACCAAGATAATCGCCGTCAGACCCTCACGAATGTCATCGCCAGTCAGGTTATCTTCTTTTTCTTTCAGCAGGCTGTTCTTACGCGCATAATCATTAATAACCCTCGTCAATGCTGAGCGAAAACCAACCAAATGTGTACCACCATCCGGCGTCAACACGTTGTTAGCAAATGGTTTCACCGTCTCAATGTAGGTGTCGTTATACTGCACAGCAATTTCCACCATACAGTCTTCAACTTGTTTTTCGACATAAAATGGCGCATCAGCTAACACGTCCTTACCAAGGTTCAGATGTTTCACATAGCTCTGAATTCCGCCTTCAAAGTAGAACGACTGACGATCGCCTGTACGCTCATCAACAACAGAGGTGTACACACCTTTTGTTAGGTACGCCTGGTGGCGCAAATAGTTAACCACCCACTTATAGTCAAAATCAACCGTCTCCTTAAATATCGTCGGATCAGGATAGAAAGTTATCCGCGTACCAGTTGGCCGATCTGTCTTGCCGACCTTCTTGAGTGGCTCCACAATGCCACCAATTGCGAACACCACCCGGTAGAGCTGACCGTCACGCACCACTTCAGCAATCATCTTAGTAGAGAGAGCATTAACAACACTTGATCCAACACCGTGAAGTCCAGATGACACCTTGTAGCCACCGCCGCCAAACTTACCACCAGCGTGCAACACTGTTAACACAGTTTCCAGTGTACTCATACCAGTCTTCGGATGTTTATCAACCGGTATGCCACGACCATCGTCAGTGATCTGAACACCGCCGTCCTCCAGCAGCACTACTTCAACTTTTGTAGCATACCCAGCGATAGCCTCGTCGATCGAGTTGTCGGCAATCTCCTTAATCAAATGGTGTACACCGTCATAGCCGGTACTACCAATATACATACCTGGGCGTTTACGGACCGGCTCAAGTCCTTCGAGAACTTGAATTTGTGATCCATCATAGGATTGATTATCTGTTTGTTTAGCCATGTCTCCCTCACTATTTCCTGACTTGTCAGCTATTTACAACTCTCTCATTATACCGCAAAAAAATTGTTCACTCAAGTGCTTTACCTGAACATATTTCTTATGCTAAAATGGAGTAGATATTATCATAATAATAGATTACATAAACATACAAGAACGGGGCAACCATGTTTAGAAAAATAGTTTCTCACTTGCCATTTAGTCCATCACTTATCAATGAATTGGGCTTTTATGCAAAAAGGTTAAGTAAAGAGGAGGCTACTCGAAAATTAGGCTTAATTTTCACTGTTCTTGCGTTAATCGTACAGTCATTAGTGGTATTCTCTCCTCCAGAGTCAGCAAATGCTGCAGACCCAAGCGATATGGTTCGAGGTGGCGTATGGAGTGGAAGCCAAATGATGAACCACTATGATGCCAATACTAACGACATTCGCTCATTGTTTGATACGATTGGCATCACTCGTGCAGAGCTATCAAATGCAACCCGCAACCTGCAGACATTACATAGCCGTGACGGTAATTATTCTTGGGGGATGACTCCTCACTTTGGGTCAGCCCAAGGAGAAGGTTCCTATTCTGTCAAATCAGCTGGCAGCGGAATGCGTAATTTCTACTACCGGCCACACCAGCTTTGGGGTAATTTTACCTATACAGCCTACGTAGGCCATTCAGCTAAGTTCGGTTGGTTCGCAATCATGCGTAACTGTGGTAATCTCATCACCAAAAGCATCCCTCCAGCACCAACCTGCCCTCCAGGACAAATCGGTACCTATCCAAACTGTTCTACACCTCCAGCTCCCGTAGTCACCTGTAATGCTTTAGAGGTGAAGCAAAGCGATAACAATAAATATCAGTTTACCGCTAACACAAGTGCCGCTAATGGCGCCAAAATACAAAAATATGTGTTTCAAGTTTATAGGGGTAATTCTCTTGTAAAAACTCTAGAGAGCACCACCCCAAATGTAACATATCAAGAAAAAACCCCTGGGTCATACAAAGTAACTGTAACACTCAAAACTTCTCTAGGTGACCGCACCTCTGCTGGCTGTCAAAAGACGTTCAATATCGCTGCGCCGGAAAGGTGCCCGCAAAATCCAACACTACTTAAAAATGACCCACGCTGTCAGCCATGTGCGGGCAACCCAACTCTTTGGATAGAAGATAAGCAGTGCTCTGCTTCCTTTATCCAACAAAAGAGCGCTATAAACCTCACTCAGAGTAATATGGACGCTACTAAGACCACCGCGAAAGCACATGATCGTATTACCTATCACCTAAAGGTCACCAACAAAGGTTTTGCACCAGAAAAATATACATTCACAGAGAACTTGGGTGATGTTCTGCAATATTCAACTATCTTTGAATCGGGCGGCGGAACGCTTAAAGAGGACGCCAACAGTAATGGCGGAAAAACTGTTCTCCAGTGGCCAGAAGTAACCATTAAACCTGGCGAGACCCAAGAACGCACCTTTACGATACAAATGGCCAGTAAAATATCCTCTATGAGCACTGGTACTAGTAATCCTGGATCCTTTGATTGTAGGATGGACAACACTTTCGGTAACACCGTAAGTGTTAAAGTTGATTGTCCAAATGAAAAGAAAGTCGTCGAGACAGTGGCTACACAGCTGCCCCGCACTGGAGCTAGCGAGAATATGCTATTCGCAGGCCTAATCCTTTCAGTCGTCACATTCTTCTACTTACGGTCCAGGCAGCTCAAGAAAGAAGTGCGCATCATACGGCACACATACAACTCAGTAGGTACAATTTAAATAAAAGTTAGGTGTAGTCACAATGAAAGAATCACTTAAGTTCAACAACGAGGCCAAAATATCACACGAAGGCCTGAATGATCTGCGAACAGAAACACACAATCGTGCAGCCGAAGTTATCAAAAATCGAGTCGAAAAAGAAAGCTCACTAGCAGAAAAATCAGAGGCTGAAGCACGTGAGCAACTCGAAAAAGTCATTGAAAAGTCCGAAGCTGAAGAGGTAAAACAAGAAAAGAAGAAGCAACCCGCAAAAGCCGAACGCCTCATAACCAAAGAGGATCGCAAAGACAGCTTCAAAAAGACCATGGAGACAGTTCAAAGCCAGCTCCCTAAGTCCAGCCGAACTTTCAGCAAGGTTATTCATAACCCCACCATCGAGAAAGTTAGCGAAGTCACAGGTAGAACAGTTGCTCGACCAAACGCCATACTGTCTGGCTCTGTGGCGGCTTTTGTCTTAACTCTCGCTATATATACCCTAGCAAAAATAAACGGGTACCCTCTGTCGGGATTTGAGACGATTGCAGCATTCACCATTGGATGGCTTGCTGGTATGTTGTTTGACTACATCCGCATAGGCGTAAAAGGCGGGAGTAGCAGCTAAGCTACTACCGAATCTTAGGCCTCTTATTCTAAATCTATCGCAATTTTATTGATATTTCCCTGTCCGAGTCCTGATTACCATCCCTGAGGTCAAGCCTGTTGTTAGACGGCTTTGGTTGCGCTGAGTCTAGCTCTTGTTGCATTCTTTCTTGGATAGATAAATTCTCTTTATTAATAGTATCTGAAGATGGCATAACATTGGCAACCGGAGGTGTTGTCGGTATATCTACAGGAGTACCAGGATTATCCTGAGGCGACCGTGACAAGCCACCCATCTGACCACTACTCAAACTCTGCATGTTAGGGCCTGAACTAGCAGTAGACGTTGGCGTCGGTATTGTCACTGGCGTTGCAGGAGATAACGCGCCAGAGGCTTTTTGTGTTGGTACTGGCTGCGCACCGCCTATCTGCTTACGCTTCGACAACCACTCGTCTAGGAAAGATTTATTTTCTCGTAATGCAGTAGGTTTAGGTGAAGTAGCTTGTGTCTTTGTATTTGCCCTGCCTAACCGCTCAAATATTTCCTTCTCCACAACAGCACGCGGCCTGCCATATTTCGCAGAAGATAGCCTCACTAGCGCATCCCGCAGCTGAGAGTTCTCCTGCCCCATCGGTGGTATCCAGTTCATACTAAACGGCGCCGATGGAACATTGTTGATCATAACTGAGGTAATTGATTGGAAGTTTGGCAACTTAGACAAATCATCCACATCAAAGACCGGCTGAAATTTCTTGACCATCAACTCAGCGTCCGTCACGCCAATACGCCCAGAAATCACTGTACCGACGTTACCAATGATTGCTTCACGTATCTTATCCGTCAACTGGGTCATGAACTGGTTACCCATGATAAGGCTTAGCTTATATTTACGAGCCTCAGACAAGATAGACTCAAAGCTATCTGTAGCAAAGTTCTGAAACTCGTCAACATACAATGAAAAATCAACTCGCTGGTCCTCCGGGGTATCGGCTCGAGCCATCGCTGCAGCCTGAAACTTCATCACAAAGATAATACCGAGCAGCTTGGAGTTCAGCTCTCCCATCTTACCCTTGGAAAGATTAACCAATAGGATCTTATTATTATCCATTATCTCCCGCAAGTTAAATCCAGACTTCGTTTGCCCAATGATGTTGCGCATTGCATCGTTAGAGATAAATGGACCAAACTTTGCGACAACCCAAGACACAACTTCACCAGCTTCATTAGATCGCTGCGACGCTGGAAACTCCTTTGTCCAGAAATCAATCACTTGCGGGTCGGTAACATATTTCAGTTTACTCTTCACAAATTCTGGGTCTATGAGACATTTTGGTATATCGATAAACGTTCCGCCCGCGGGATCAGACATCAATAACAACGCACAGTTACGGAAAATGTGCTCCAAACGAGGACCAACGATTCCCGTATGCCCCGGGTCATACAACCCATACAGCATATTGATTGCTTCTTGCACCAAAAAGTCTTTCTGGTCTGGTGTATCAAACTCAAACATATTCAAACCAATAGGGTTTGTCATGTCGGCTGGATTAAAATAGATAATATCTTCGACACGCTCTTTTGGCACCTTACCAAGAAGAGACTCTACCAAGTCTCCGTGCGGGTCAATAAACGCAAAGCCTCGACCATCCATCATGTCTTGATATGCCATATTCTCCTGCAAGACAGACTTACCGACACCAGTTTGACCAATGATATAAACGTGGCGACGACGGTCTTTTGTTCCGATGCGAATAGGTTTTTTAACTCCACGAAATTCGTTATAACCAATCAACAGGCCTTCGTCCAAAACATCTGTAGGACCATCAACCTGTTTAGACATCTGGCGTTTAACTTGGGAGGTCGGTATTGATGAGGAGCCAGGTAAATGGAACAACGTTGCCATTTCTACACTATTCAAGATGTTATATTTTATCTGTTGTGGAAAAAACCTCATTATGTAGGCTGTTGTAATTTCCTCTATATTGCGTGTAACTGAGAACTTAAAGCCATTATTTCGTGGTGAATCAAACAACGCAAAAGCGGCAATAATATTCTTCAACAGAGATTGAGACCTTGCTGCAGTATTAGAAGAGACCACAACACGAATCAAAACCTCATAGGCTGGATACCTAGTCTTTTCACTGACAGCATCAACTTCTGCCTGCTCAAGCGAACTCAACGGCTTATTTTCTTCTTCTTTTTGCTTTTCATCATTTTCTTGTGGTGGTTTCCACAACGCTTCCAAAATATCCTTCGGGGCTATAAGTGCACCAATACCCGTCTTTTTCTTTTTATGTTTTCGCAAATTGTCAATGTGAAGCTCAGAGGCTTTAGCCCAGCCGTCATATGCTGGCCTGATGAGAAATTGTATACCAATTCCATCGTCTTTCGATGCAGACGAAAGCGCATTAAGCAATGCCCGCGATGCATCACGCTTTGATTCTTGATACGTCGCTATTGGATAAATGAAAGACTTGCGCAAGGTGAATTCACCGCCTATCATGCCAGAAGTGCGACCAATCTCACTAAAAATATTCACTTCTCTCATCTCCTCCAATCGTGCTGATGGATAAGCTGCTATGATAGCTTGGCGAATAACGTCGATCAGCACCACAGGCACCACTGCATAATAGTGGACTAAACCACCAGTAGCGACAATCTCAAGAGATATATGACGCTGACCATAAAACTTACTCTTAAAGCCTTTGGTAGCGGTGCTGGATATAATATTATACATAACCTGTGCCTGAGAGATGACCTCCTCATTGAGGTCACGCTGGTCACGGCTACCATTATCTATATCCTCACTGGTCGGAGGCAAATGTATCAACAAAGGCACCATTTTTAGGCCGCGCTCATAATTCTTTGCTTCACGCATAGCATTACGGTACAGTATAAAAATTACTGATGTTCCAACAGCTATAATCCCTAATACCAGTAATCCTAAGATGAGAACTCCACCCATTAATCCATCCTACTCATTAGACTGACCAAGAGTCTTATTATATCGTTTCTTCAAATAATCTGCTTGCAGCTGAGCAATGACCCGCGCTCGTTCATGAGGATTCCCCTCTGTTAGAGCAATTAAGCTCTTTAGCTTATCAACCCACTCTTTCTCAATCAAATCATCATCCCCTGCTATAGAAGGAACTCCTACCATAACTGCATCATCATCCGTCTGCGGTGTCTGAACACTAGCAGGATCCTGAGGAGTAGGCTGTGCCAAGTTTGCTATGTCAACAACAGGTAACGCCGGCGTAGCAGGTAATTGCTTCCCCTGCTCAATGGACTGTGCCCCATACTGTTCAAAACTTTTTTCTTGATTATCATATTGACGCTCTACATCAGGAGCTACAGGCGCTGATTCTGTCCTTGGTATTACTGGCGTCGTCTCAGGATTCATACTCAAATTATATCATGGTGTACACGAAAAGACCATGTTAGAACCTCTTATATACGTACAAACAAGCAATCACTTCAAAGATGACAACGAGACAGATATCAAAAAGCTTTATACCACCAATAGATTGAATTCCCAGCAATATAACCGGAGCCAGAGCAAGCACGCTGGAGAAATAATACAATTTTATATCCTGTCGATTTTTACTACCATCTCTAGGCTTTGGCACATGTAATATAGAAAATAAAAATCTCAGCAAAATATATAAAGCGCTAGTTAGTGCCACATATAGGGAAAATAAAAACAAAAGAACCCCAAAAGGACCTATGCCAGATGGGGTAGTCATATTTATAATCAATAATACCGTTAGGGTTGCAACGCAGCCAATTGTAATAGCGATCTTCTGCTTCATATCACATATTATACACGAGCGCATAGCCCAAAAGAGCCCGAGCGATAACAGAAGTTGAACTACAAACGCTCCATCCGCCGCTTCAAAACAACTATTAGGGCGCGGGCATTGCGAGTTCGTCGTTATCGCTCAAGGCGACTGACCGCTCCTTATGTAAGGAGCATGTCCTTGCGTGAAGTTCCTTCCACACATCCAGTACTCTCATTACCAATACCTTACAAAGATAAGGATAAACTGGATGTGTGTGTACTATCCACGCGCGCTCAACACCTATACTATTTGTAACTTGCGAATAATCACAAATAACTTTAGTGGAGCATCGGCGGCACCATGACTAAAACACAATAATCAAATATAGACTATATGCTTTCAGCTTCATGTTGCAGCCGTTCCCTACACCAAAGCAATATTTAGCGCTAAGCGATATTCTAGAATTAATTATTTTAATGTACTTTTTTGCTTTGTTTGTTTTTCAAAAGCTTATGTAAACATATTAGCATCTATTGCGAAATAAATCAAGTATCTTTCCAAGAAATTTGTTGTAATAATCACATAAATTAATAATATTTACCATACAATCATCTGTAAAATCAATATTCTAAGGACAGTGACCATACAGTGAATATTACAACAATAATAATTCACCAGGCTTATATCTGCCAAGAAAATTCTTTGTCTATGCCAACTAGATCACAGCTCATGCAGTGGCAATAGCTAGTAAATACGCTACGACTTATCTAACAATTTCTTTAGAATTACTTAAACAAAAGCATACTACTCAATATGTTACAAATATATAATCATTGTCCACTGGGTGCAGACATACGCGCATACAATATCAGTCACTATTAACAACATCCTTCATCTTTGTGGTAGATTTTTAAATCATGTTATTGCCACTACCAAAACCTCAGCAGTCCGTCTCTCGTTAAGGAGGGCGGCGTTATTACCTGTATTGCATGGTCTATCGCCCTCCTCCACATACCGTATAAATATAGCAAGCAGAAGGACTACGCGGTTGGTAGCAACCTAGCATCACTAAGGACTGCTTGAGAGTTAAAAATAGCTGTTCTTGCCCTACAATCAGGTGTAGTTTTTTTTACTCATTAAATCTTTAGTAAACATGTTGACATAACCGTTTTCATGGATTATTATAGGGGTAGCTTCTGAATAAAAAAGTTGTACAAACTAATAATGGAAGCCAAAAATAAACAGATCATCAAAAACTCCACTTTTTGAAAACGACCACTACTCGCAGGTGGTTGTTTTCTTATATGAAAGTTTTTCATAACAAAAAATCAGCCTAATGGCTGATGTTAGTTGAGCTGTTTGGTGGAGCTGCCGGGTACTGCCCCCGGGTCCAGTTGGTATCATAAATATTCGTCTACAAACATAGGATCATTTACATTTTTATAACACAGCTTGGATAATAAACGAACCCAAAAACCGAGCTTGTTACGTGGCAAAAGTCCCATGTATTTGCCACTTCCAAATACATAGCGAGCAACATAAATTCTGACACCTCAAATCGTATCATGTTGCCTATACGAAGAGACGGCTATAGATTAAGCTACAGCTGGCGCAAAGGTTGGAGCCTTGAATAGGCTAGCTACTTTGCTTGCAAAGTTTTTTGCATCTAACAATATGCGTATCGTGCATGTTCGGTTTGCAGAATATTTTGATAAAGTCCAACTGTCGAACGCTATTTCAGCCCCACAATCATATACAGTATACCACCCCACCTTTAAAAACCAAATAAATTATGGTTAACTGTACATATATGACGGTAAGTAAGATACTCTCTGCAACACCATGTGGGTTTCAAGGTCAATTAATTGAAATTGAGGGGGATCTATCAAAAGGACTACCGAGTATCCAAATTGTTGGCTTAGGGAATAAGGCGATCGACGAAGCAAAGGACCGAGTCCGAAGTGCCATCAAGAACTCTCTACTTGAGTTTCCAAAGGGCAAAATTGTCATCAACCTGGCGCCAGCTGAACTACCAAAAGATGGTACCCAGTTTGATCTGCCAATTGCATTGTCAATATTACAACTGAATAATCTCCTCTCGCAAGAATCCGTTAGCAACGCGCTCTTTGCTGGAGAGCTAGCTTTGGATGGTTCCATCAGACCCATCCAATCAGCAATTACCATTGCCGAAGCTGCTGAGAGAAACAACATTACGACTATTTACATTCCAGCTGAAAATACAGAACAGGCTCTCCTATTAAAGAACATCACCGTTATCCCTATCAAAAGCCTGCGCCAATTATTCCTACATCTGAAAAAAGAATGCCTGATACCACCTGCTGTTAAAAAAACTACATCTGATGTTACAGAGGTGACAGACACTCCAATAGACACGATCATCGGACAAGAGCAAGCTAAACGAGCCATTAGTATTGCAGTAGCAGGAAGACATAATTTACTATTTTCAGGACCCCCTGGGTCTGGCAAAAGTATGCTAGCAAAGGCTTTAGCGAGTCTATTGCCTCCTTTAAGGGGTCAAGAAATAATAGATGTCACTAAACTACACAGTATAAGCAATCCAGACTTAGCAGACAGCATAGTCTCATCTAGGCCATTCCGCGCACCGCACCATACAGCGAGTAGAGCTTCTATCATAGGAGGAGGCCCTAAAGCCCGACCAGGAGAAATAAGTTTAGCGCACAATGGAGTCCTATTCTTGGACGAAATCTTAGAGTATCCACGATCGGTCTTAGAAGCGTTACGCCAACCCATGGAAGACCATACCATAACCATCAGTCGTGCTAACCAAAAATACAAATACCCTGCCAGTTTTTTACTAGTTGCCACTATGAATCCTTGTCCTTGCGGATATTACGGAGATGCTGAGAAAAATTGTACTTGTACATCTTCTCAAATCCTTAACTACCAAAAACGATTGTCAGGGCCGCTCCTTGATCGCATAGATATGACAGTAACTGTCAATCGCGTGAACCATGAAATACTCCTACAGAATAAGCCGTTTAATAATTCACAACAGTTGAAAATAACAGAGAGCATACAACAGGCATTACATTTTCAGCAACAGCGTTTCAATAGTAGTGAAAAGCACAACGGATCATTAAAAAGCTCTGAGATCGACCGCTATGCTCGCCTATCTCCTGAGGCAAAAAACCTTCTCATTAAAGCAGCGAAAAGCTTGGATCTTAGCACGCGAAGCTACTTTAAAGTTATAAAGGTAGCTCGAACCATCGCCGATTTGGAAGCTTCCGACACAGTTGACACGCCCCACATCGCCGAAAGCTTGCAATACCGGCAAATTCAACATTCATAGATCCTTGAAATACACGCTCTCATCTGTTAGAATTGATTTTGGAATTAATCTAACGATTCACTTTATAAAGGAGAGCTAACGATTAATAAAACAATTCGTACCAACGGAGCCATCCGTGCTCGCGAACTACGCGTTATTGGTTCAGATGGTGAGCAGCTAGGAGTGATGTCACTCCGTGAGGCACTAGCAGCGGCAGAAGAAGCGGGACTAGATCTCGTGGAAATATCACCCAACGCTAATCCACCTGTGGCCAAAATCGTCAACTGGGGCAAATACCAGTACCAGAAGATGAAGGACCAGCAACGTAATCGCAAACTAGCTAAAGCCAGCGACCTGAAACAAATGCGTTTCGGTCTCAAGATAGGCCAAGGCGACTTGGAAGTAAAACTGCGTAAAGTCCGTAAATTCCTAGAGGAAGGACACAAAGTTCGTATCCAGGTGATGTACAAGGGCCGCGAAATGGCGCACAAAGAGATCGGTTACGAATTGATTGAAAAAATCACCACTCTACTTGAAGAAGTCGCAATCGTAGAACAAAAACCTCAGATGGCAGGTCGCAATCTGAGCGTAGTAATAAGGAGTAAGTAATGCCAAAACTAAAGACCCACAAGGGCACTGCTAAGCGCATCAAGCTAACCAGTACCGGCAAACTAACCCGCCAACGTGCATTTGGCGGTCACCTCTTAGCCAAGAAGTCTAAGAGCCGTAAACGTGCCATTAACACAACAGCAACCGTAAAGGGCTCTATGGCCAAGAACGCTCGTCGAGCAATGGGAGTGTAGGAGTATGCGAGTAAAACGAGGTGTTTCAGCACATGCAAAGCATAAAAAGATACTTAAAGCTGCTAAAGGAATGCAGCATAACCGTACGCGCAGTTTTCGTCTAGCAAAACAAGGTGTTATTCGCGCTCTGCAATATGCTTATCGCGATCGTCGCAATAAAAAACGCGATCTACGAGCGCTGTGGATTACACGTATTAATGCAGCTGCTCGCCAAGAAGGTACTACCTACGGCAAGTTGATCGCTGGCATGAAGGCTAATAATATTGAGGTAAACCGCAAAATATTAGCAGAGATAGCGGTAAATGATCCTGTAGCATTCAAAAAAATCGTTCAAGCAGCTACAAAATAGGTCACAACTTACAAATAATATAGTAAAAATCCTCCTATTGATGGAGGATTTTTACTATACAGTCCACCGATAAGCCGGGTTCTGTCGTGGGCAATCATCTATCTAGTTCATTTGTTGCCAAATGAATCAAGCGGTTCTCGATCTACAGGTGGACACCCGAAATGTAGATCTCCTTGCAACCGACAGGGTTTACCTCCTTGCTATGTCACCATAGCAAGCTGTAAGCTCTTACCTTACTCGTTTCACCTTTTCCCATAACTATGGGTAGTTTTGTTTCTGTGGCACTTTCCCTAGGGTCACCCCCGGTCGCCGTTAGCGACTGTCGTGTCCTTTGTTGCCCGGACTTTCCTCTTGACAGAAGTCAAGCGATTGCCTAGTGAACTGCTGCATCTGATTATATATGCTCTGTAATTATTCGTCTACCCACCAAGCCCAATTAAAAATATGCAAACAAAAAGCCCCCAAGCCATGAACGCTTGATATTCCCCGCATAACGCAAGGTGGGTGCTCGCAACATATCACCACGGTGATATATCATATAAAGCTCCCTATCATATGATGTTAGGAAAATCATATGCGCCCATAGACTCAAGGGACTACTTATATTATACACTAAAAATCAAAATAAATACCTGAAGTGTGTGTACAATCAACCAATTCATAAACAAAGATATAAATGACGAACCGACCATGACAAGAGCCATGATGATGACAAGCCCATATTGTTCGACCTGTCTCATAAAACCTCTCACAAAGTCCGGAGCCAATGCATAGAGCACTCTAGATCCGTCAAGTAGTGGTATAGGGATCATATTGAAAGCAAAAAAGCCCAGATTGACAAATACAAAAGTCTGAAGCGTGACGCCGATCAACGATGGCGAAAAACCAAATTTGTCTACAAAGCCTAAACTTACGCCAATACCAAAAAAAGTAAAAGCCAACACTAGGTTAGTTAGGGGTCCGACAATCGCCACCAAAGCGACACCCCATTCCTCAAATCGTACCTTATGTGGGTTAAATGGTACCGGTTTAGCTCCACCAAACACCGGAGCGCCTAACATCAACAATACTAACGGTAACAAGATAGTTAGGAACGGGTCGATGTGTCTTATAGGATTGAGCGATAGCCTTCCCTCTGCCTTGGCGGTTTGATCACCTAAAAAATACCCCATAAAAGCATGCATCGCCTCATGAATAGTCATTGATACTAAAATTACTAACAATGTAATTATCACTACCGTAAAGTTCATATATTTCATTATACCATCTTGACTATTTTACGATATGCCGTTACAATATTAGGGATTGTTTAATAAATTAGAGAGGTTGGAAATGGCATCACGATGCGAACTAACCGGCAAAGGCAAACAGTACGGCCATAACGTGAGCTTCTCACTGCGACGTACAAAGCGAGTCTTTAAGCCGAATCTACAAAAAAAGACCTTTACGGTCGGTGGCCAAAAAATCACAATGGTACTTAGCACCAAAGCAATTCGTACTCTTCGAAAAAAAGGAATTTTACAGAGTACAGCAAAAGCTAAATAAAAAAATCCTCCACCATGGAGGATTTTATTTAATCAGATTAACTGCGATCAATTTTCACTACCGTCAATTGCTCAGGTAGAGCTTCCGTGGACTTAACTTTCCATTTAGTGCCAGCATCTATACCAGAAGCACCTACTTCTTTTAAGAATGTATCTAATACATCCTGTGGTACCTCATACGCTAATTCTGGATCTGAATAATGAACTGGTATGACAACTCGAGGATCAATTTGCTTAACAATTACTGCTGCTGCCGTAGCGTCCAGAGTGTATCCTCCGCCACCGACAGGCAGTACAACGATATCAGTAACTCCAATTTGCTCTAATTGTTCCTCACTCAACTTTGGGTCAATGTTCCCCAGGACAGCTATTCTCACCCCACCTATCAGAAGCTTATAGATCGTACTATCATTCCCCCCTGCATCGATGTGTCGTTGAGCAGGAAAGCCAGCTAACCCAACATCTGCCACCTCATACTCACCAGGGCCATCAAATTGTACGCGAGGATTACCTACTGTTGATGCGAATCGGTCTTCAGTGAGTACCTCGACCACATCCTCAACAGATAAGTCCTTCTTACCAACTAGCGATAGTCTTGGATCAAATACAACCTTTACGTTTTTTGTTGTAAAAATGACAGCATTAGCACCCTTATATTCTATGTCAAACATATTGTCTCCTTATTTTAATATTCTATCTACATCAACTAACACTGAATGCTTACCACTCAAAATATCAGTCACAAACCTATCACGAACGCTCAACCGATAATAGAAGTCATCATATGATAACACGGCATAGTTAAGGCTCTTCTTTTCTAGTTTTTCGGCTTTATCCATCAATTTTTCCAGCTGAGATTGTACGATCTCACCCACAACCAATAAATCTACTCGACTAGCAGAACCTCTAACTAACGTTCCTGCTGCTATGGCAAGCCGCAAACCAGAGAGTTGACCCACTTTAGCTAACCAAGTTGTGTCTTTTGCGACAGCTTTTGGCTCTTTTGCTTTAGGTGAGTTGTCAGCAAATATCATAGATAAAGCCTCGAAATATTGGTACTGTTGATTGACTGCATAGTACAGCTTATTGTCAGCATTATCAGACACAATGATACCAACATTCATCATATTGGCTAGTTCACGCCTCACGGAATTAATCTGCTCATCAATAAGACGCGTAATCTCTCGCACGTAGAATGATTTTCCGGGATTATTTAAGAATAAATGCAACAGCTTTACTCTTGTTTTTGAACCAAATAATGAATCAATCATTGCACAATAATTGTATCACGGATTGCCCAGGTGAGCCAGTATCTGTGATAAATAGTGTTCAGCTGAATATAGGTCACACCACACAATATAGGGGTTGCGTCTCAACCAAGTCATTTGGCGTTTGGCTAATTGCCGATCACTAACAATCATCCTCTGTATCATTTCAGCGTAGTCAATTTTACTACATATATATTGACGTATTATAGGATAGACATTACCCGTCATCGCCTCACTACACCAACCGTATTTATCACCCAAGTGTGTTGCCTCCTCTACAACATTATTGGTCAATAGTTGTTCAACTCGTTGAGCAACTCTGTTAGCTAGTTTATTTTTTTCTGTTGCTATTCCTACAACAATAGTATTCTCTTGTATTAATGCATTTTTTACTACAGTTTGAGCACTTCGTTCGATGGCCCGAACGACATAGCGTTTATTATATTTATTCTCCGGCAAAGACATGTTGTTATCAACACAATACTTATGTAGGTCTTCTATGCTCATATATTCTAGCCTCTGACGATACCTTTCATCGCTCCTATTCGCAAAACTAAAATTAAAAATAACCCCATCTATATATAATCCGGTGCCCCCAACCAGAAATGGTATGTTGCCACGGTCGCGAATTTCTGCAATCTTTTTTGTTGCATACTCCTTAAAATCAGCAGCCGAGAAAAGCTGCCCTGGTTCTACTAAATCCAGTCCCCAATGAGCTACGCCTTGCATCTCCATGGGGGTTGGCTTGGCAGTTCCTATGTCCATGTCGCGGTACACTGTCCTGCTGTCTGCACAGATAATCTCGCCGCCAAACTTTTTTGCTAATTTTATAGCCAGGGACGTTTTGCCGCTCGCCGTCGGACCGGTAATAACAATCAAAGGCGCTGTTTGCTCTAGCTTATTGGCTTCCATCGCCGCTCCTCAAAATCAATTATTCGCCACCGTGCGTCACAAAAAATCCCATCTTGTTCAAGCAATTGTTTTTGTGTCCCTTGACCACCGGGAAAACCAACAGCTAATCCACCCTTGGCATTAACTAAGCGATGCCATGGTAAATCCAAAACTCCATTATGGGCAATACCTCCAACGATACGCGCTGCATATGGATGCCCAGCCATGGCGGCTAAGTCTCCATAGGTAGTGACTTTGTCATTTGGTAATTGCGCCATCAATTCATAAACTTTATCGCGCAAGCTCATCGCTGATAGTTTGTTCAATATATTACTCCAAGTTACTTGGCTATTTCATTGGTTATTGTATGTTCTGAATATAGCTAGCCAATTGATCAATCGAAATTTGTTCTTCGCCCTTACGAGTACGCACACTAACGGCACGTGCCGCTTTATCTCTTGGGCCAACAATAATCTGTGTTGGTATTTTTACAACAGTTGCTTCACGAACCTTCTTGCCAATTGATTCATTTCGAATGTCTGTTGTAAATCTGACTTCATTATATTTTACTGGTTGCATCAAAGTAACCCCTGATAAAATCGTTGTTATTTCATCAACATAGTCCATAACAGTGTCATTGATCGTCAAAATACGCACCTGTTCTGGTGCCGCCCAAAATGGAAACCAACCACCTGTGTGCTCGATAAATACGCTCAAGAATCGTTCGATTGAACCCAGCAACGCGCAGTGAATCATCACAGGTGTTGTAAAATTACCATCACTCTCTGTATACTCCAAACCAAACCGTTGCGGCTGCACAAAGTCTAATTGTACTGTCGCAACTTGGTGTTCACGACCGATAGCATCGGTTGCCATGAAGTCAATTTTTGGTCCGTAAAAAGCAGCCTCACCTTCCTGCTCAAAATAGTCCAGACCAACTTTTTCAACTGCTGATTTCAACTGGTTTTGTGCAGAAGCCCATAGCTCACGTTCTCCCAAATATGCATCAGAATCATCACGATAACTCAGTCGAACTCGCAGCTTCATATCAATGGTATCGTACAGTTCCCGTGCAGCAGACAATAAATTATTGATCTCTTGCTCAATCTGGTCTGGACGACAAAAGACATGACTGTCATCCTGGGTCAACGAGCGCACACGATTCAAACCACCCAGTTCACCAGTTTTTTCGTCACGATAGTCAGTGGTTGTCTCCAAATAGCGTACCGGCATATCACGGTAACTGCGCGGCTGTGAAGCAAAAATTTGCGTATGGTGTGGGCAATTCATCGGCTTTAGCGCCATTTCATCACTAGTTTCCTGACTTTTAACCAAAAACAGCTCTTCACCAAATTTGGCCCAATGGCCTGATGTTTCATACAGATCCTTTTTGGTGATATGTGGCGTCCAGACTTTTTCAAAACCAAATCTCTGGCGTAATTGATTTGAATACTGCGCCACGATATCGCGCAGAATAGTTCCACGAGGCGTAAATAACGGCAAACCAACCCCCACGAGCGGCGAGGTGGTGTACAAATCAAGCTCCTTGCCTAACTTGCGGTGATCACGCTGTTTGGCCAGTTCTAATTTCTTCAAATATTCATCCAACTCTTCCTGCGTAGCAAAAGCCACACCGTACAATCGCTGCATTTGAGGATTTTTTTCATTACCGCGCCAGTAAGCTCCTGCAACCCGCATTAATTTAAACGCACCAACTTCACTGGTATTTGCAACATGCGGTCCGCGACATAGGTCCCTAAACGATCCGTTCGTATAGAATGAGACCTCATCAAGCGCACTATCGCCTTCGGTAATTGTGCCCATTTCTGCGGCATCCAGATCTTTTGCCACTGTCGTTCCGGCACGTTTCAGGTCGTTAAGAAGCTCTTCTTTGTATGGCTGATGATTATCCTTGGCCCATTGAATAGCATCATCAATTGGACATTTTGTGCAAACAAAGTCCTGCTTCTCGGCAATAATTCGGCGCATTATCTTTTCAATTTTATTGAATTGTTGCTCACTAATCTTTGTTTCGCCAAGATCAATATCATAATAAAACCCGTGTTCAACAACCGGACCAACCCCAAACTTAGCATCTGACCATAACTGCTGCACGGCTGTTGCCATGATGTGTGCTAGACTGTGTCGCATTGCATAGAGTTTATCTTCGCCCATAGAACCTCCTTTAATGTCCTAGATACATTTGGCTTAAATAATAAATAGATATTTACATGCCTCGGGCCAGAAAAACTGGCGGTTCCACCTTGGCGATTCTCTTGCTCCGACTGTTATCGTTCATTCAAAACGCATGCGTCGCAACCGCTTCCATGAGGTTCCGAAGATGGTTAGTCTTCATCACTACCTTGCGGTTATTATACCAGCTAATGGCAACTCTCTCAACAAAAGCTATTTTGCTATCACTAAACACTCTACAATCACTATATCTTGTAGGATTGGAGTATTTCTGATACTATCAGTAAGCGGGGGCGATTAGCTCATTTGGCTAGAGCGCAGCATTGACGTTGCTGAGGTGATAGGTTCGAATCCTATATCGCCCACCACACTAAGCACCTTTACGGGTGTTTTTTTATTTACTCACATATTCACACCATGATATATCAATTGTGAGATTGTTCTATTGACTTTTTAAACCGTTTATGCTAATATGTAATATATGAGTAATCGTGCCACTACTAACGTGATCGCGTCATCAAAAAAACAAGACGCATCACTTCTCAGCAAAATCACTATCCATTTCGAATATGACAAGCAGATCAAGGAAGTTCGTGCTAACTACTGCAGGATGAACGAGAAAGTAAAATAACCATCAGAGACCATTTCACCCCTATCCCCAGTAATAACTCTGGGGATATTTCTTTATCCACTACACACTTATGGTTTTCCACTAGATTTTTTAATAGCGTTATGTCAATATATAGACATGATATGTATAAATTGTTTTCACAACAAAACTCGTGTGATAAACTCACGAAAGCATAAAAAGTACCCTCAACTGTGGCGGCGAAGATCTTGCGACAACTGTCATACTACTTTCACTACGTATGAATATCCCTCAATTGATAACACCCCAGTCATCAAGGAAACAACCGAGGAACCTTTCAATATCGGCAGATTGACGCTCAGTATCGCAAAGAGTCTCCAGCACGATGACTATTCAGCGAAATATGATAGCTTTCATTTGGCACAGACTGTTCAGAGAAATCTCCTCATTAAGAATATGGCAACAATACCAGTAGATAGTATCACCAAAGAAGTTCACACTGTACTCACTAGATACGACCCTGTGGCAGCCATACAGTACGCCGCCCAGCACAAATTACTTATTTCGAAGCGCCGCCCTGGTCGTCCTTCGACCGGTTACGTTCTGCCTTCAATCGATCATTAATATCAACGGTTAGTTTCTCGGTAACATCAAACTTATCTAGATATCGTCCCGTCATTAGCTTCGTTTGAGCAGCATACGCCGCCATGGAGCTATACAGAATAGACGTAACTGGCATCAAGATCCACTGTATCAACATCAAGAAAGTACGTCGCTTCTTATAGCGCGCTGGGCGCGGCGGTAAAATCTTAAATGAAGAAAAGATAGCAATCACCATACCAAGCATTGCAATAGTTTGCAATAAACTAATCGTACCTGGTAATTGGTGAGCATCTATGTTTCGTACTGCCTCTGGGTTTAATAGAAGCGGTAACCACGCTCCAAAGGCCGTTACAAGCGCTACGTACGCTAATGTGACATGACCGTCCAATAACCTCAAAAAACGCGTCAGACTTGGCCAGAACGGTGCTCGACGCTTAGAACTGAACACCCGAGACCCTACATATGCAACGTCAGAGGCGCCATATGCCCAACGACGAAGTTGAACAAACTGTGCCTTTAGTGTCTTTTTGTACGTTTCGGACAAAACCGCATCTTGGTAAATTGGTGCATATATTGGCACTACCCCGTATTTACCATCGAAATGGAAATAACTACGCCAATATTGGTGCCCGTCCTCAACGATCGTCCTGACGCTCCAAAAATCCATTTCCACTAGCGCATCCATCGGTTGCGCATGTGATGCAAAATTCCTTAAAGCATATGGGCGCATTGAACTAACAATATTCCAAAATGAGTTGCCCGTTGCGATCACGCGCATAGGTGCTGGCACGTCCCATATGTTATTGGTAAACAATGCAATCGGCTGATACGATAAGTTCTTGCGATCTTTATAGACAATGTATTCATAGGTGATGTAATCAAAATAGGTGGGGTGTGGTTTGTTGTCACAGTCCATTGTGGTGACCAACACCTGAGAGAAATCTATCCCAAGGTCACCCAGATAGCTTTTCAGCCAACGCCCTGCATGCGTGATGTTGCCACCCTTACCTATCACCTCATGTTCTATGCCCTTTGGATGCTCAACAATATGGAACGAATGGAACGCATCGTTATATTTCTTTTGTAGTGTCTCGGCGGTTTTTTTAATTTCAGCGCCTCCGCGCTCCTCATAGGCAAATACGACAATGAGACGCGACAGATCATAGGTTGTATCTAGTAGCGACTGAACTGCGGGCTCAATAATTTCAATACTCTCATTGTATGCTGGCATAATGATTGCATTATAAATTTGTGAGGGCTTAGGATAGTCTGATGGTTCATCAATGATACTTTGTAGGTTTCTCAGATGGGTCTTATATTCAAACTGCTTGTTTTTTGTAGCAAACAACCTAGCATGAGCAGCTGCTGGATCTTCAAGGTCATGTAGCCTTTGCGACCAGTCTACCTGACAGGCTTTCTCCATGTTTGTACGACCAACCAACATATGATAGCTGATGCCAAAAATCTTTATGAGAGCCATGGATATCAAGACCAATAGATACACAGAAGCGAGCAATGGATTAAAAATTGATAGCAAAATTAATAGAATGATGACGCCATAGCTCAGCATTCCAGGCAGCATCTCTAAGAAACGGTAGAATGGTTTTCGTTTGCCTACAGGTATTTCTAAATCCATATCATTTATCCAAATGAAGCAATTCGTAATATTGGTAATGCAAACAATAAGAGGATGGCTGAAAAGCCAATAGTTCCCCAGGCTAGAGCTAAGCCAAGATGACGACGCTCCAGCTTCACTAGTTTAACTGCAAGAATACTGTGCCCCAGAATAGCAACAACTTCCAGCAAAGCATAAAACCACAGTGTGTACCAATAGTCTCTATATAGACTTGTAATACCAAAGGCACTATATTGGGTGATAACCTGTGTTTCACGCGGTTTTATGTGAGCCGCCAAAACGATCACGACGATGACGGCAAAAATGATGTTAAAAATTATCAAACCTGCCAACCAGCGGTCGCTCATAATAGTCTTAATACTCGTCGTTATTTCTTGTTTCATACTACTAATGGAGCCGCTAACCGGATTCGAACCGGTGACCTACGCTTTACGAAAGCGCCGCTCTACCAACTGAGCTACAGCGGCAAGACTCCTCCGCATAATTATATCAGATGTGAATTATTTTTCAATCAAGAGAAATATAGTAGGTAGCCTTCTTTTCAGTCTTGAATGCATCAACTTTAGCCTTAAATGCCGTTAGTGGCACGTGAATATAGCTATACTTCACAGAACTATCAGTTCGCTCATCAACACGAATAAAGTAGTAGCCGTCACCAGAAACCGTCTGCTTGGCTTCTGAAGTGGTTCCTGGTTCAATTTTCAGAGCCTGTTCAGTGATGCCGTCAGCATTATCCTTGCCAACTGACATGTCGGCAACATATTGCACTGATTGACCATGTTCTGTCGCAATATCTGCCAAGCTTTTACCTGATTTTATGGCTCCATCTATAGCAGAAACCAGGTTGGTCGCCTTATCATCAACAGCAAAGGATACTTTACTGGTGATTAGGCTATCTCGAAGGTTTTCTTTCATCTCAGCGAGAGACAATCCCAATGTTTTACGAACGGCAGCATCATACGAAGCATCAGAAAGTCCGCGCTTATGCCGCTGCAAAGCCGCATCAATCTCAGCATCTGACACTGTAATTCCCTTTTCTTGAGCAATTTTCTTTGCGTATGTAATTTTTACAACCAAGTCCATGGACTGTTGTCGTTGAAACTTCACCTTATCATCACCACCCAGACGATTGACTGACTCGAGGGAAGCTAATGTACTGCGGTAGTATCGTAAATAGTCACTATAGCGAACTGTTGCACCTTCGATGGACGCCACAGGCAGTGGTACAGTGCGCGTGATGCGATAAGCGACATCCCCTGTGTCACGCCAAATGTAAAGCTGAACCCACACAAACACCGTCATCAAGATTGCTGTTCCAAGTCCAATGAATATAGCGTTCCACACCAACCGGTGCCTGGTGTATTGAATTGGGTACTTGTGCTTACGACCACCCGCCAGAATCTTCTCACGATGTTCAGCGACCGTATCGTTAGTGATACGCGTCGGTACTTTTTTCGACTTTTCTGACTTACGCTTCAGTGCTTTCTTGATCATGACTATTCCTTTCATTCGCTATTTCTACTGCATCTTGCAACATGTTGTAAATTTTATTTGGGTGTTCCACATTCTTAATCACAAGATCACCGACAAATGTTTGAATAATAATCGTTCCAAACTTGAACATTTCGCCGCTGAACCCTGGGATATTATAACTGATAGTTTGAATTTTTCGTAGTTGCAATTCTACAACATCCTTACCAAAGAACCCACGTTGCGTAACCTGGCGAATTCGCCGATCCGTCACGATGAAGTAGGTAAAAAACCACATGAGAAAATGATAAATAAACAACAACAGCCCAAAGATAAAGCTACCAAAGAATACCCACAGCAGTTCGAGGTTGCTTTGCCAAATCAAAAACGGCACTGCACCAAATGTCATCGGTAATAGCAGACAATAGAAACCTTTGCGCATGGCAATAATGTGGCGACGGAATACAAACAACAACTCCTCGCCATCACGCTGACCATCAAAAGCCTTAACTGTTTTAGTCTTCTTTGTCATAGTCTATGGTACCCCGGGCAGGAGTCGAACCTACAACCTTATCCTTAGGACGGATCTGCTCTATCCAGTTGAGCTACCGAGGCATATTACTATTATACCACGGTAACTCTGTGGACATACCAGCGCTAGCGAGTAAATTTTTCACTCAGTGTTGTATAATTTACCAATTCTGCCTCTTCAAACCAGTGGGCAATCTCTTGAACGGCCTCTTCAGAGTCGCCAGAGGCATGGATCAGGTTTGGAATGCCCTTACGGCATGAGTCGGCATAACCAAAGCTGACGTGTGAGTAGTCACCACGGATTGTACCCATGTCAGCAGATTTCGGTTCGGTTGGGCCAACAATTTTACGAACCACTGCTACAGCTTCCACACCCTCGAGCACCATGGCAATCACTGGACCATCCATCATCATATCTAATGTAATATTGAGGGTCTCTTCACCACGACGAGTTGCTAATTTGCCAATGCCCTCATAGTGTTTTTGGTAATGTTCCCTGTCTGGAGATACCATCTTAACACCAATAATCTTTAAACCAACTCGCTCAAAGCGTTGTAAAATTTCCCCCACAATTCCTCGTTGGACTGCATCTGGTTTGAATACAATCAGTGTTCGCTCAACCCCACAGAAAACCTTTTCGTCATTACTTACCATAGTGCTCCTTTCATTAGTATTTGTCTTATGATAGCAAAAAGCTATTATTTGATAAACTACCTAAATACCCGTACAATAGGCTTATGTTTGTATCAGAGGCACTAACTGATTTCCTGGAGCATTTAGAGATAGAAGGCGGTAGAAGCCAAAATACTATCCGAAACTATTCGTTATATCTGGAACGATTCATTGAATTCGCTGGTGATATAGAAGTAGTAAAAATTACATCAGAGATGATTCGGCGCTATCGCCTGTGGTTAAACCGTTATAAAAATGACAACGACGGTAAAGAGTTGTCAATTTTAACACAGAGCTACCATTTGATTGCCCTACGTGGCTTCCTCACCTATCTATCGCGGCGTGACATCCCCTCGCTGTCTGCCGATAAAATCATCTTACCGAAGACGGTTCGCAAACAGGTGACTTTTTTACAATACGACGAGGTGGTTAACTTGATAGACAATATACCACTAGACAACGAGCAAGGCTTACGTGACCGAGCAATTATTGAGCTACTCTTTTCCAGCGGACTGCGCGTTTCGGAGCTCGTTAATCTCAATCGAGATCACATCAACCTCAAACGACGAGAGTTTATGGTGCGCGGAAAAGGCCAAAAAGACCGCCCAGTGTTTGTTTCACAACATGCCGCTGAACAGGTCGAAAATTACCTACAAGCTCGTCAAGATAGCCTGCCTGCTCTTTTTCTTAGCTACAGCAGACGGTCGACTAAGCCAACAATGTCGGGCGATTATCGTCGCTTGTCTGCACGTAGTATCCAACGGATGATATCACACTATGCTCGTCTAGCGGGGATAACTAAACACGTCAGCCCCCACACCATGAGACACAGTTTTGCTACTGACTTGTTAATGAATGGCGCTGATTTACGCTCAGTTCAATCACTCTTGGGTCATAGCAGTATATCCACTACTCAGGTGTATACGCACGTCACTGACCAACACTTAAAAGACATACATGAACGCTTTCACAGCGATACTTCTCAGTAGGATTTAGGAGTCGCAAGCTCCGCCTTCTACGATATTGCCAGCAAGTGAGAAATCCTTACACAAGTTATTTAATACTTCCACAGATCCGGCTGGATACCATATATCCTCACCAAGTCGGAGGCGCGCTTCTACACGACGGAACAGATTATTTGCTCGACCTGTCGAGTCAACCGCCGGCTGAGCACCATAGAGCATAACCTGCTCCGTTCCTTTCATGACAGACACACGAACATTGGCACCCCTGTAGAGATGATTTATCGCCAGAAAAGCATTTGCGCTGGCTTCCGGGCTCACCTCATCAAGCTCAATAATAGCTCTACATGAATGACCATGAGGATGTGCAAAATCCTTAGAACATAATACCCCTGTTGGTTCGTTGCGAGTCGTTGGCGTATCAGTAGCGCGGCGTAATGAGCCCTTGTGCACTACATTTTCTACCGCTGGCACCCCTGAAACGATACCGTTAGGGCGCAAAAAGACCGCCTGGGATGCCGACGAAGAATCTAGGCTATCTATGGTGAAATTATTGCCTGGTGTAATAACCTGAGCACGCAAAACAGCTGGAGCTTGAGTACTCCAAGTAGCCTTTTCTGGTAGGCTAATATCGCCATTGTGAACATCGGCCAACGCCACGTTTTTATTGGCATTGTCTTCTTTGTTAAACCACTCGATTATCACTTTATCGAACGCTCCCCGAGCACGCAACGGCACCAATTGCACCTTATTTTCCGCTCCTACATACAAGAAATCTTCAGTATCCATAGAAACCTTCAGACAGGTATACGCCTGATCGAATTTCCTACCGTTTGAACTGTTGGTTTGGACCAAGGTTTCTTGCGCATTGCCAGCACCTCCCAATACCGCTGATTGACGAACACTGTTGCAATCTTTCTTTTCCAGGGCATCACATGCCGAAGCATTGCCCTTCTGACACGCACGAATCACGCGTTTTGCGTCTTCCACACCAGCCAGCGCGGCATCATAGGCACTTTGCGACAAGTCGTTATTGATGGCTTGCTGCTGATCTTTGAGCATTAATTTCACAAAGCCAGCTGCTAGAATGGTCAATAACATTGCCGAAAAAATGACTGCAAACAAAGATGCTGCGCCCGATTCTTTTCTCTTATCCATTGGTCCTCACTATCATCTCAAAATTATTAATTGCACAAAAATTGAAATTGGCCTCATTGTCTTCTGGTGGCTTACAGGCCATGTCCTGCAGCTCGGCAACAGCACTTGTCCCCAGTGTGAACGATACTTTGTACAGCGCCTCTGAATTATTAGCTGACGTAACGCGAGACGCCGTAAAATCATGCACGGCAATGGCTACATCAGTGCCATCAATAGGCCGCAGCAAATGCGTAACTCGCTCTGGCTCGATGTCCATCGGATATGAACCTGAGGTCGATTGACACAATGCAGCATCTTCATCCAATACTCGCGCTAGGTTAATGGCCTGACCATTAGAGCGAACAACTCCACTGCCACTCCGGCGAATCACTGGATCATCAATCGCGGAAGCCATGTTCCAAACGTAGGAATATTGACCCAAGCATACACGACCGCTTCTAACTGACCCAGATTCACGGACTAAAATGACTGGGTTGGCTGAATTGACAATCTTAGTGGCGCTACTCTGTAGAAAGTCTCGACGAATGACATCACTAATCGTTCTACCCGACTGATTAACTGTCTTCATGACGGTACCGCGGTTATATATTTTGCCAGCCTGAACAGCGACCATAGCAACAGACAATAGCAATACTGATACAAATGCCATCGCCAACATCAGCTCTACTAAGGTAAATCCTGAATTAGCTCTTCTCTGGTGCATATAACCTCACAATCGTTCCTATCGTCACAGGCCTTGGCTGACTTGGCGCGTACCAACAAGCCTGAATATACGCATCGTAGGCAGATCCACCGGTGACATGCACCAATTGCACAGAAATACCGTATGAAACATCACCCTCTTGTTTGGCATACACTTGAGCTGGCATATACGACGATACTCGACTAAGAATATCGCTGCGCGAGCGCAGTGCAAATTCACCATCACCAAAGTGGTCTGGGCAAGTATCAACATTTAGGATCTCATTTGCAGCATCTTTTTTGGGCAAATTCTTCCACAACTCGGCCATGGCAGCATCGCCCTTGTGGGAATTGTTATGCACAAAACGGAGCATCTCTGCTTGCGCGTCAATCTGCTGGCGAACCAGTGTTGACTCAAGAGACTGCTGAGCTATAGACAGTCCCCGATTCATCACCGTCAGACAACCGACAGCAACTGCGCTAAAAACAGCGGTCGCCAACATGACCTCAATCAAGGTATCTCCAGCCTGATGCTTATAACGCTTTACACGCATTTCCCGCCCCCTTAACCGTCAATGCCTCACTTGATCCAGCGCGCGCACCGATAAAGACCGATAAACGCTCTGGAGCGAACCATTTATCATCATAGATACAAATCTCATAGGTCGCGTCGCCTCTACTCGTCAATAGTTCACTGATTTTATCATCTGGATAGGTGCGTGAATCTGAGCGTATCGCCAATTCTCCAGTGGCAGGATTGCGAACCATAGCGACCGATAAACCGCCGCCAGCTGGCTCAACAAGCGCTGTTTTTACACTCCAGTTGGTCTGATATTCGGCAACATTATTGCTGGACGATCGATATGACCAGGTTTTCCCGTCAGCCCCAAGCAATGCATAAATCAGCTTCACACGGAAGTTCCTGCCCTGATCTTCGCCAATGATATAACGCCCAACAATCACACAGTTCGACTGTCCCCGATAGCCATTGACACTAGCTCCCGGAATAGGACACGGATCTGTCGGCTGTCGATCATTTTCTATACTAATAACCTTTGAGTACTGTTCGGTTAAAAAATTAGTGTAAGACTGGACAGCGTCGCGATACTGTTGGCGCTGAATAGCCACACCGATACCAGCTAACAACGCAATCGCCATGGTGCCGGAGATTGCTAGAAACATTGTTACTTCAATTACAGTAAAGCCACCCTGTCGTCGCATATTTCTAGTATAGCATAAGCGGTTTCTTTAGCCATCATATGAGCGGGAATAATCCACGGATAATTTCTGGACCAATGAACCAGGTCAGTAAAAATCCAACTATCAAAAGTGGCCCAAACGGCACTTTAGCCTTACGGTCTAATGTTCCCCGTACCATCCCAGGCAGGACCATCAGCGTACCAAGGAGATTGGCTGCAAAGAGACACAGAAACGCCAACTTCCAATCAGCCAAGAATAATGCCAGGCCAAGACCGAGCTTGACGTCCCCAAACCCAATCCACTCACCTTTGGAAATAGCGTATAGTACAAGGTACAGCCCACTCAAAATAACTACCGCTCCACTGAGTGTCATCAAAAGGCCGACGATGTCCGAAGAGGTTATAAACCGTGTAGCTACAAAAACACCGCCCAACCCAACGAATGGCCACATGGCAATATCAGGCAAAATAGACCATTTTAGATCGTAAACAAACAACATCGTTAATGGCACTAAGGCTGACAGCCACACAACTACCCGCAATAACCCTAGATCAGAGAACGACTCTGGCCAGAACCATACTGAAAGCGCAAACAAAGCCCCCAGACCAAGTTCTAACAAAAGTTCAGTATAGCCAATGTTCGCCTTACAGTATCGACATTTGCCACCAAACCGTAGCCAACTGACAACTGGGATTAGATCCTTCCAGGTTAAATCATGATGGCACGACAGACACTGTGAACGGTCTTTTTTAAGTTTTTTGCCAACGAGAGGCTTGAGATTTTTCCATTCGGCGGCGTCTATTTTTTCACCAGTAGCTTTATCTTGTTTGAGTTGCCAAGCTCGCAGGCGCCAGACCTGAGCCCCAGCAAAGCTACCTAAGACCGCCCCTAATAGCCCAATCCCTACGGTCATACTAATCATAATACAACTATCCATACCTCTTATGGTAGCAGAAATGCCAAAAAAAAGCAGCCTCCGTTGATGAGGAGGCTGCTGTGATTGACCTAGTTTCTAAGCACCGCTGTCTTGGCAGAAGTGAGTTGGGCCACCTTCAAGCAGAACCACAACGGCAAACTGCCGTGAAGTACCAGGTACCAGTACCTGCTTCTCCTTAGAGCTTTCACCACATTTCATGCCAGTAACGACCTTAACTTGAGTATCACCAACAGTAACTGAAGTCTTTTTACTGTCAACTGAAACCTGCTCTTTGTTGGTGTATTTTGACAGATCCGTGCCCAAAAATGATCGGAGTTTCTCAGTGCCTGGCCATGCGCCACGGTTAGCATTGGAGTAGTTAGTCACCGCTGTTGCAACCAGGCTCAAATCGTTTTTACGAGCCGTATCACGTTGGTTACGGTTTAGTACCGGCACGGCGATGAAGACCATCAGGAATATCAGCGCTGCAATACCCAGAACCAATACCACTTCTATGATCGTAAAGCCTTTTTTATCTTGTGTGTTGATCATAAAGTTTCCACCTTTCTATGATCTATTACTAATGTTAGCGATAGTGCTTATCCTTATAATACACGGTAACTGGCACGTTGTCTAGATTCCTACATGGTTAACCAGACTATAGATTGGGAACAAAATAGCCCCCACCATACCAGCGGCGACAATAGCCAAGAACACCATCAGCACCGGCTCAATGGCAGTCGATATGGCTTTAATCTCCTCGTCAAGCTCATTTTCGTAAATCTGAGCCGTCTTGCCCATCATTTCATCAACCTTACCTGATTGCTCTCCAATTTTGATCATATGAGGCACCATCTCCAAGATATATTCCTCACTTTTCAGCGACAGGGATAGCGCCTTTCCGCCCTTCACTTTGTCAGCGGCACGCATGATTTCCTCGCTCACGATGACGTTGTTGACACCGTCCGCAGCAATTTTCAGCATATCAAGCATTGGCACGCCAGTTGATAACAGGGTCTGTCCCGTTCGAGTAAACCGCGCCATGTAGAGCTTACGGAACATACCTTTAAACAGCGGCACATTAAGCTTAAATTTGTCCTTCATATGAATACCCGCCTCTGTTCGCAAGTACTGCACGAAGAAGTAGATACCAAATCCCAGTAAAATAGCTAATAGCCACCAAAAATTGATGAAGAAATCAGCAATACTGACCATCAGTTGCGTCAAAATCGGCAATTCTCGCCCAACGTCTTTATAGAGGCCTTTGACTTGTGGTACGACCGAAACTGTCATAAACCCAACCACCATGACGATCACCGCCAGCACAATGGATGGATAGGTCAAAGCACCCTTGACTTTACGCAGCATCGCAGCGTCTTTCTCCTGCTGGTTCGCTACTCGTTTCAGAGCTTCATCTAACGTTCCAGAGGCCTCACCTGCTGAAACCAAGGCAATGAATAGCTTATCAAACACTTCAGGATGTTTCGAAAAGGCATCAGACAACTGCTTACCACCCTCAATATCAGCGATCACTTCCTGGACAATACCCTGCATGCGCTTATTGGACGTTTGTTCTAACACCGTACGCATACTTTGCGACAAAGGCAACCCCGCACCAATCAACGTCGATAACTGACGCGTGAACAATATCTTGTCTTTGGACGTGATACGCCCCAGTATCCTATCGATAACGTTTGACTTATCGTCTTCAAGTTCAATTTTTAATGGCACAAAGCCTTGATCGGTCAACAAGCGGGCAGCCGCATGTTCACTCTCAGCCTGAACGACTGATTTGACTATTTTATTGCTGGCACTATCCCTGGCTTCGTATGCGTATTTTTTCATATATTATCCTCGCAATAACCTTTCTAGCTCCGTTAGATCAACTGCGAATTCGCGTGCGCTATCATAGGTAATCGTACCATTCTGTACGAGATTTGCCAGAGTTCGGTCCATGGTCTGCATGCCCTGCTCGGCACCGGTTTGAATAACAGCATCCAACTGGTGAGACTTACCTTCACGGATGATGTTGCGCACCGCTGGGTTGGCGATGAGGATTTCTGCTGCTACTACACGACCGCCTCCGATGGCCGGCACCAAGCGCTGCGAACAGATAGCCATCAAGATATTGCTGAGCTGTGCGCGAATTTGTGGCTGTTGGTGTGGCGGGAACACGTCAATCATACGGTCAATCGACTGGGCAGCCGAGTTGGTGTGAAGGGTTGCAAACACCAAGTGTCCAGTTTCGGCAATGGTAATGGCTGCGGAAATAGTTTCCAAGTCACGCATCTCACCGATCAGCACCACGTCTGGGTCCTGACGCAAGCTGGATCGCAGCGCCGCTGAAAATGAGTAGGTGTCGTAGTGAACTTCTCGCTGCACAACGACCGATTGCTTGGATTTGTGAGTAAACTCAATTGGATCTTCAATGGTAATGATGTGATGTGACTTTTCTGAGTTGATTTTGTCAATCAATGATGCCAGGGTCGTCGACTTACCAGAACCTGTTGGACCTGTCACCAACACCAAACCTCGCGGAAAGTCAGCAAAACTATTGACGATCGGCGGCATACCCAGCTCGGTGGCTGATTTGATTTCATTTGGAATCAAACGCAAGGCAGCTGCCAAATTACCTCGTTCATGAAAGGCATTAACACGGAATCGCCCCAATGTACCAAACGCAAAACTGAAGTCAAACTCTTTGTCTTTCAACAAAATCTGACGCTGATCTTCGTCTAAAATCTGAAACACCAAACGCTCAACTGCCGCCTCATCAAGTGGCATAGTGCCCGCCACTGGCATCAACCGTCCATCGATACGCAGCATCGGTGGCAAGCCTACTTGAATATGGAGGTCAGATGCACGCTTCTTAACCACATCTTCCAGTAATAGTTCAATTCTTAGCTCTTGATTGTTCATAGTTCCCCCTTTTTTTATGCTGTGTCTGCTGCAACACGATTAACTTCTTCCAGTGTCGTAATACCACTCAGAGCCTTCAAATATCCGTCCTGACGCATCGTAATCATCCCCTGCTGTACCGCCATCCGCTGAATCTCTGCTGAGGTTGCCTGTTTGACGATCAAGTTTTGGATCTCCTCTGTCACATCCATCACCTCGTACAAACCAGCGCGCCCCAGATATCCTCGCGGTGACTGAGGAGTGTCCCGACCTCTCACTAGCGTGTATGATTGTTGACCAGCCAGCGGCAAGTCTTTATATCCCAAGTCTTGAGCATATGGCACAACTTGTTCTCGTGATTGTGGTAACAAATGGCCAATCGTTGATTGAATAGTTTGCGTCTCCAGAGGTGAAGACTGATAAGCATCGTGTTTCGGGGCAACTCGCCGGACCAGGCGCTGACCGATAATCGTGTTCACGGTACTAGCGATCAAAAATGGTTCAATCCCCATATCCAACAAACGCGGCAACACACCGGCTGCTGAGTTGGTGTGCAGTGTTGAAAACACCAAATGTCCCGTTAGTGCCGCCTGAACCGCCAAGTTAGCGGTTTCCGCGTCACGAATCTCACCCACCATCACCACATCTGGGTCTTGACGCAAGATAGAACGTAGCCCCGAGGCAAACGTCAGCCCAACCTCAGTGTTCACCTGAATCTGATTGACACCATCCATTTTATATTCCACAGGGTCTTCCAGTGTCACGATATTGACTGAATCGTCTTTAATTTCTTTGATCAGAGCGTACAAACTTGTGGATTTACCAGAACCTGTCGGACCAGATGTCAAAATCATACCGTTTGGCCGCTTAATTCCTTTTCGGATGCTGCGCAGGGCTCGGCCCGCATAACCCATATCTTCCAAATCAAATGAATTTCCTGTCTTATCAAGCAGACGAATCACCACCTGCTCACCCCAAACCACCGGTGATATTGCTATACGCAAGTCGACCGCCTTACCAGCTACATTCACTGCAAACTGACCGTCCTGAGGGATGCGGTGCTCGTCAATTTTCAAGCTGGATAAAATCTTTATACGGCTCACGAGCGCTGGCTCAATACTTTTCGGTAGCTGCATGACCTCCCTGAGCACACCGTCAACACGGCAGCGAATCTTCAGAGCCTTCTCGAGCGGTTCAATATGTACGTCAGAGGCATGGCTTTTCACCGCATACTCCAAAATAGTGCTTAATGCGCGCGAAATTGGAGAGTCCTGGACGATAGTCTTGATCTCGGTCGCTGATTCAATAGCTGCTTCCTCTTGTGACACCTGAGCAGCATCACTCACCGTCGACAAATCAGCCTTGTATTGGCCCAGGACATGTCTAACACTGTCCTCAGAGGCCATAAATACCTTTAGCGGACGCTGGATACGATTTGCCAAATAGTCAACAGCCTGGACGTTATTGGCATCAATCATAGCCACTGCCAAGCGGTTCTGAACTTCAGCCAACGGAACTGCCATGAAACGTTCTGCCACTTCGGCAGGCAGCAGAGATAAGATATTCTGATCGATGAAGCTATTGCTCAAATTGACGTATGGTACGCCTGAAATTTGAGCTACAGCATGCGTCAATAACTCATTGTCAATCACGCCCTCTTCGGTTAGCAGAGAAAAGAGTGGCTTATCTTCTTTTTTCGCACGTGTTTCCGCATCATCTAAGATGCGCTTCTCAACAAGACCCTCATCAATCAAAAGCTTGATGAGTTTTTCCTGTATTTCATCTGTTAGCAGCGCCATGTTGCTAACCCCTTATCCGTTTTCGCCACCAACAATCACTTCAACGGTAGGGTTGATCGCTTTATCGTTAAAAATATCTTTACTCGGTTGCGTTACGTCTGATGAAATCTTGCGAATCGTTTGTACTTTCACGCCACTGTCTGGCAATTTCAAGAATGATAGGTTAGACGCCACTACATACGCGACGATCACGCCCAAACTTGCTACTAAAATAATCATTGCTATATCTGTTTTTTTCATGGTTTTACCACCTTATTTTCAAGTGTAATTGCCTGCGCTGGATTGTACGGAACTTTGCCTTGTATGTTGAGAACCACCTTGCCGTCACCTGCTTGAATTTCCATGGCGGTGATTTCAATGACACGAATTGATTTTTCAAAACGCTCCATCAATTCTTTCAGCTTATCAGGAGCACCGCTGACTGAAAGGTTGAACTTGTGTGCTGACTCTGAGGTAGATTCCCTTTCACCGGCAGACGCTGCATCTACCGTTAGACTCTCTAGTGTCAGACCTGGCACTGCGCCAATGAATTTTTGTTGCAAAGCGGCACCCAGGGCATCAGCATTTGGCTCAGCTGGTAGTGCGTCCAAAATGGTCTGCAACGGGCTACTCTCGTCACTAGATTTTACTGATTTAAGGGCATCATTTGTCTCTAATACCCTGATGTTATCTTTTAACTCTTTGGCGTTAGAGATATTGCTGTGTAGTGTACTCACAGTACCATTCTTTGTAGCAATGACTTTAGAATGGAAAATAATCTGCTGTATCAGGAATATTGACACCACCAGTGCGACACCCGCCAAAAAAGCAGCACCCGCCACAAAAAAGAACATTGTCTTTTTTGAAGAATCTATCTGCTGGCGTTTGCGAATTGCCACATCTTGCTCACCTGAGGGCATTATTGATTCTCCTTCTTCTGTTCAGTTGATTCACTACGGCTAAAGAGGCTTTCTGGAACGCCTAAGCGTGAATCTGTCACGTTTGTCTTGCTGGTCGGCGTAATGATTGAAATCGTTTCTTTTGAATGCGCGAACAAATCATCAGGATAGGTGAAAGTAAAGGCAAAGCGCAACACCTTCTTACCTTCGGCATTCTCGCCAAATGTTGTTTCACCGGCTTTCATATCACTTGCTAGCGGCACACCGTCACCCTCAGTGTTGCCCTTTTTCACCTTGGTGCTGGTCAATGTCTTCTTGAGGACCTCCAACGCCGCAAAGCCATTGACGGCTGAACCTTCCAGGGTAATTGTCTTTTCTTCTGGGTTGAGGCGTGCCATCGATATCTGCACATTGTTTGGCGCTGGCGGGTTGATAGCGCTAATCAGTGACAGTAGTCGTGAATTAATTTTTTTATCATTATGCAATCGATCGATCTGCCCCAACTGCTGCTGCAACGTTACGGTCTTGTCTAGGTCGCTAATTTGTGACAATTCACCATATTTGCTTTTTATATCACTGTCTTGCTTGAGTTCAAACGCTAGTTGGCCACCTAAAACAACTGCACAGAATACGACGATAGCGATAGATACGATGCCTACCAATATCGACATTGATATGACCGCGTTGCGCATCATGCGAATACGTAGTAGCTCGCGCTTAACATCTGGGATCAAGTTGATTTCAATCATCCGAGATTACTCCTTTGCGCTAACCCGACGACTGTTGCAAACTCAGAGGCCACTGGAGCCAATTGCTGCTGATCATTTTGTGACATCGAAACACGTTGCCACGGATTGGCAGTAACGGCGTTGATACCAGCCTTTGAGGAAATGTATTGATCCATCTGCGGGATAGCTGCGCCAAATCCAGACAATAATATGCCAGAAACCTGCAAGCTCGTGTAACGCGTCTGGAAAAAGGTGATTGATTTGATAATTTCTGAAGCAAAATTATCCAAAACCATATCAATCGCTCGCAGCACTTGACCATCCAGGCGATCTGGCGCCAAGCCAAACTTCAAAATAAATTGCCGCGCCTGGTCCTCTTGGACGCTCAAGTTCTGTACTGCTGACCGCACCAGTGACTGTAGGCCTGTTGGCACCGTACGTACCAACCGAGGTGTTGTGCCATATACCACAGCTAAATCAGTAGAGATTTCACCCATATCGAGGATCAATTTCACATCCTGGTTATCAGATGGCGTCAATGAGCGAACCATTGCTATCGGGTCTGGCTCCTCAGCGATAACATTAAAACCTAGACCTTCTACGAACTCCAATTTACTTTCAGCGTATGATTTGGCTGTGCTGGTCAATAGCACCTCATACTGGTTTTGTGTTCGCAAGCTGTCACCGAGCAACGCCCAGTCAACCTTTGCATCGTCAATCGACATTGGAATATATTGCTCCACCTGATATTTCATGGTTGCGCGCAGCTCTTGGTCGGAAACTTTTGGCACATCGATGATAGTGCTGAAGGTTTTACTCGAAGGCAACCCGATGGCAACATTTGAGGTTTTAATGCCACTTTGCCCAACGGCAGTCATAATCACTTCACCCAAACGGCGCTTCGCCTCTGGTGAATCACTGCTTGATATTTTGCTATCAACTGGTGCATAACCATAATGCATCAAGTTCCAGCCTGAACCACTGCGACCCAATTGAACAACCCGCACCGCGTTTGTACCGATGTCTAGTCCGAAGAAGTCGCCCAACCCTTTTGAGAATTTCATATCACCTCTCATTATACATAAGCTTGTTGTATTTGTAAAACAAAACGTTAAAAACGTGGCGGTAGTTCACGGGAATACATAGTCTGAATGGCACCCGAATCACGTGAACGGCCATAATTTGCTAAATATGCGTCTGGTCGCAAGTTCAAAATCTCTGCCGGTTTACCAAAATCAGTCTGATCAGAACCATGTGTGCGCCGCAGATAGAGCGACCCGGTTACAATTGGTCCGTTAACACGAAGCTGTTGCTTATCGCAAGCCCCACTTGCTAACAGATCTGATTCTGGCCAGCCCTTACCATTCTTGACTTCAGCACAGGTACTAACCGTTTTATTAGCCAACAACCACGCATCAACACGCTGCACATTTGGTTCTATGATAATGTGATCTGCCCGAATGATGAGTTGTGGAATAGACCCGACACTTGATAGCGGCCCGTTTGCATAGGTAATATCACCAGTAATTCGTACTATTCGCCCATACACCGTGACGTACGCGCCAGTCTTTACCGTGCCACCAGTAATCTCCACTTGTGCTGCACGATACTCGGCGTTGCCAGACAACTGTCCGTCACCGATCTTTATAGAGCCACTGTCCGTTCCTTTGATAGCCGGGTAGTTGTATCCTGTGAGGCGACCAAACTGCCCATATGGTGTTTTAGTGTTACGGAATGTCAAGGTATTATATTCACGAGCTAAGCCCCCAGCTGGGCCGCCATCGGACAATCCAGCACCTGAAGCAGAAATGATATTTTGTGGTGACAAAATGCCATACTCTGCCCAAGATCCGTACCGTTTATCGTCCAAAATAGTCATACTAGTTTGTATTAAGCCCTTGCTGGTCGCTCCGCCAAATGATACACCAGCCCTGACGTCACCACCCCAGAACTGAACTTTTGGTTTCTTACTAACAACCACACACTTCACAGCGTATGATGACGTTTCTTTACCAACCTCTTGTTTATAAGCAGCAACTACCGTTGCATAACAAACCCTATCGCCCGACTGGACCGGCAATCCATTGATATCATCGTCAGACGAATGAATCATGGTTTGATTGACTGGAAAGTCTCGATCCGAGCCATCTTTGTAAAGGTCTTTACAAGCACCAGAAATTGTCACGCCATGTTTTGCGGCAATGTGAGCTGCTAATTCACATGGATTCTCAATAGACATCTTTACATTATCACCAGATTCAGCAATGGTGTTACCCGCCTTTGCCACAAACCGCACTACCGCACTACGAGTTGGCTTGGAGCGTGTCGGTCCGCTATTGTATATCGATCCCTGTACTCCAGAGACCTTCTTTTGTCCTAGCATAATTGTTGTTGAAGCAACATCAATTGATGGTCTCAAAGTATACTCATATGGCACGACAGCACACGCGTAGTTTGAGCCAGCAACACCACCCTTGTAGCTAGCTGGTGCCCATTCAATTCGTTGACAGATATTTTTGCCTGCGTCACTTGCTTTGATGGTATATCTCATGACATTCCAGGGGTTCTTTGCACCAGAGTATGGACCATAGTGTTGAATAAAGGTATCTCTTCGTAACGGCGGGCTGGACCAGCCAAAGTCAATCACGCTGGCATCTTCCGAAGCACTAATGTGCGGACTTCGCGGCAAATTATGCCCCCTAATGGTATGGCGAATTTGTTGATTAGCATTCGCGTCACGCATAGCCAGTCGGTGAGTAAAACCAATGGTCTCACCTGGTTTAGCAAATAACGTTGCTTTCTGCCAATCCCGATCAACATTTTTATTCCCTGCTGTTTCACGACGAATATAACTCTCTCCCTCTGCACGCCATGGAGCTGCTTGGCGGATTATCCTGACCGGTAACGTTTCTGCTCGACATCGATCAAGCGATCCATTCTCTTTGAAGTCACCACAACGCCGAAATGTCAGGTATACAACCTGTCCATTCGGGTCACCGGGGGTGGCAATATTTCTAATATCCAGAGTAGCTGGCAACGACCCTCCAATTGACGTCCAGCCACTGGCATCACCACGTCCACGGAAAAGATTGGTACCATGAATAGTTAATCTTGATGATAGTGACTGAATAAACGTAGCATAAAAGGGATCGCCCTCGCATCCAACCATTACCGCCGATCCATGAAGATAAATGGTGATATACTGCTGGTCATGAGCGACAGCCTGGACACCAGTTGAATAATATCCTCGTTCCCAATCATTTGACGGACCATAGTTTCCATCTTTATCATTAAACCACAGGGCTCCTTGTCCACAAACCTTGTACCTCAAATAGTTGTTCCAGGCATCTATCTCTGAGTTGTTATATGCTGGACGTGCCGCATGAGCGTCGTTTGTCAAAAACAACGCCGAAGCCATGGCGCCAACCAGAATCAACGAAGCGAATGCCCACCGCCGATTCATTTAGTCTCCCTGCCTCTGATCACCCTGCTTATCATGTGAGCCCACAATATTCTTTATGGCGTCAAGGGTAATAATGTCATTAACTCGATGGTCTACATATACGCCAGAATTGTTCACTGCTTTTTCAAGGGCTTCATAGCCACTTTTTGCCGCAGCTGCATCTCGGGTATAGTAGAACGGATACGCCAAGGCCATGAACGCACAGGTTGGATCCTTGTCATAATCCTTTTTTGCCTTCACATCATCGGCAAACTGTTTCATCTCCTCGCTATGTTTTTTCTTTGCCCCCTCATCAATCGACAAGTCAGTGTCTTGACGAATTTTATTATACCGGTCAATCATATCTTTGCCACATATCACATACGGTGTTTTCACCACTTGTTGTGGTTGCTTAAAACCGAGGTAAACAAACCCGCTTTTTATGCCAGCGACGACAATAGCCACCACGACCACTACTGATATAATGCCCCATATAATCACTTTCTTCATACTGCTTATTCTAATACAGCTAGACTATCCTTGCAACCATCAGTGATGGTATAATAACCCCATGAGTTTATCTATTGGTATCGTGGGGCTCCCTAATGTTGGCAAGTCAACCACATTTAATGCATTAACAAACAACGATATTTTAGCAGCGAACTACCCTTTTGCGACAATCGAACCAAACACGGGAATTGTTCCGGTGCCGGACGAACGACTGGAGGTTTTAGCAAAGCTGTATGGTTCAGAGAAAATTTTACCAGCTACAGTCACCTTTGTGGATATTGCTGGGTTAGTAGCAGGCGCCTCTAAGGGTGAAGGATTGGGCAATAAGTTTTTAGCAAACATCCGGCAATGTGACGCAATTGTGCATGTGGTTCGTGCTTTTGAAAATAACGCCATTTTGCGCCATGATGAAGCACCAGTCAACCCCAAAGCTGACATTGACATCATCAACACTGAGCTAATCTTAGCAGATATTCAAACCATAGAAAATCGATTGCCACGGTTACAGAAAGAGGCCAAAGCCCGTCCAGCAGCTCGCGAAGAAGTCGCCTATCTACAAACGCTACTAGAACAACTGCAGTCTGGTGTACCGCTATCTTCAATAGCCGACTTGAACACAGAATTGATTCAAGATCTCCACCTACTGACTGCCAAACCAGTTATTTATGCATTCAATGTTGACGAGGCGGGACTAACCGATGCTACGCTGCAATCAGAGCTGACTTCCCTGGTAGCACCTGCTAAAGCTTTGTTTTTGAGCGCCAAACTGGAAGAAGAGCTGAAGGGACTATCACCCGCAGAAGCTGCCGAGCTGTTGGAAAGTTACGGTGTCACGGAAACCGGACTCATGCAATTGATTCATGCTGCGTATGATACCCTCGGCCTTCAAAGTTACTTAACTGCTGGACCTAAAGAGGTTCGTGCCTGGACTATCCACAAAGGATGGACGGCGCCACAGGCTGCTGGTGTTATTCACACCGACTTTGAAAGAGGCTTCATTGCTGCTCAAGTGGTCGACTATCACGACCTCGTCAGTGCTGGCTCTGAAGCGGCTGCCCGCGCTGGTGGTGAAATACGAACTGAAGGTAAAACCTACGTCATGCAACCTGATGATGTGGTCGAGTTTAGATTTAACGTGTAGCTGATTTAACTACTTTTAGTACATAAAATCGCTCACGATTACCGCGAGCTCCAGCCACGGCACTGTCGGCTTTGTCCAACGTTACGAACAATTTTGCTGACCACGCCTCAAAATCACGCAAAATCTGCCGCCGAATTGTATCATTTTTGATGACACCGCTGTTGCCCAACTGCTGACGCGCGGCTTCAAACTGTGGCTTAACCATAGCAACAATTAGCGTCTTGTTCTTACAAATGCTCGCAAGATGTGGTAAAATCTGCCGTAAACTGATGAATGATACGTCGATTAGCACAATATCTGGCGCTTCGTCTGGCACAAAATCCCGAATATCAGTTTTTTCGTGCAACTCTATCCTTGAGTCACGCCGCAGATCTGGATGTAATTGATCCGTTCCAACATCAACCGCATATACTTTTTTGGCGCCATGTTTCAGCGCATAATCAGTAAACCCGCCAGTGCTACTGCCAACATCCAGCACAACACGGTCGGTAAATGTGATACCCAAAGCTGAATCGACACTCGCTAGTTTTAATCCCGCACGACTGACGTATCGCTCACGTGCTGACAACGTAATCAACACCTGATCATCCACCATATAACCTGGCTTTTGTACCACCTTTCCATCAACCACAACATCACCGAGGCGAATATAGTTTTCGGCCTGCGACCTGCTAGTAACCAGCCCTCGAGCAACCAGTTCTTTGTCAAGCCGCCCCTTAACCGCCATACATGATATCCTCAAGTTTACGAGTTATCTCGGCTATTTTACCCCATGACTGACCCTTGGTGATGATCGACATGGCATACTTACCTTTCGGATGATTCACGATAGCTGCATCATTCAGGTACCCTTCCAAAAAACCAACCTTGTCCTGCACTGTGCCACCACTACCAGCTGGTATACCCTGACGATATACCTGTCGCTGCATCAAGCCCAACAAGAAGTCACGGTGGTTACCTCTGACTAAGGTGCCGTCATCAATTCCCTTCAAAATCTTCGCCAAATCATTAGTCGACGTCATCACATACGATCCTTTAAATGACGTCTCCTTAAACCCTTTGCCCTCACGCAAATATTCAGTTATGTCACTGGCCTTATAGCGAGCAATAATCGCTTCTGGACACGCATTATCTGAGTTTACAATCATCTGCGTTATACATTCTTGCACAGATACCCCGCCGATTTTATCATTCATAGTCAACTGATTATTATCAATTTTATCCATCAAAACCATAGCTATATACAATTTGTACGTGCTGGCTGACACACTGGACTCACTGCCGCGTACTTGAGCACTCCAGTTTTCGCCGGACACTTGGCTGACCGTCAGGCGAATATCATGATCACGCGCCAATGAATTGACATAAGCCTGCAGTCCCAATGCCGAATGAGAAAACGCCTCTTTGTATACCGGTTGCGGTGGCAACTGCTTGGCCACCAGCGCAAGTCGACTATCTTTTTCCTCCGCACCAAACAACACTTCTTGCATTTTTGTTGTCATCTGTCCCACGTCAATACCCCGGCCTGGTGCCCCATTCTCACGTTTCGTCTCTGTGCCGTCATGCATATGAATAACGGTTTTTCCAGCTGGTTTATTGACTATTTTGCCAAATGACTGTTCCAAAAATTCCATTAGTTTCGCCTGATTGAGCGCTATTTTCGGAATATTATGTCCATCTTCGATGAAAGACAAAAGCTTTGCTATGGTTGATTTGTCAACTTTGACTGCCTTACCTTCAAATTCCACGGTGACATTTCGCTGCAAAATCTTTTCAACACGAGAGCGTAGCTCTTGCAGCTGTTTTTCCGTCACTTTGGCAGACAAACGTTTACCCTTCATTTGTACCTCGGTCTTGTCACCCAAAGAATACTGGGTCGAAGCTATCGCCTGACGCGCCTCGGCACTGTGCAGTTCACGACCAGCTTTCTCTGCTACAACCACCACCTTGTCATTCTGAATCTCTACTCGTGCATTTTCTGGCGGCAAGGTTAAGCTGTCACCATATTCAGCCATCTTCGCCTCCAACGCACTTTCATCAAATTCCACTTCAGCATTGTTAACCTCGACCGAACGCCACCACAAACTAAACGGTATCAATCGCTGCCACCATGGATAGTCCAACGCCTTGTCGGCAACGCAATGACTACACACTGTACCACCAAAATTGTCTACGGAAGCTGCTTGCTTGCCATTTCTTGTCACAAATTGCAGCTGTGTCTGCGGAGTACTATCCTTCGCTAATTTTTCAATATCAGTACGTGTCCACCAGCTAACACTTCGTCCCATCATTTGTGCCCTGCTGGTCAAACGATCGCCCGGAAAGCCCAACTGAACAACCACAGACAACAGACAAAGCACACAAAAACTTGCACAACCATAAAAGACCCATCTCAGCGATGAATCTTGATGACATCTTTTACAAAAACGGCGCACTCGAAGACGTATAATCTTCAGTCGTAGCGTGAGACACTTCCTCAGCTCTCTACTTTTTTCTTTCCCTATACTCACCAGTCGTTGTGTCGACATTAACAATATCCCCCTGTTTGATAAATGCTGGCACCTTGATCACTAATCCAGTTTCCAATGTGGCATCTTTCAACACGCTCGAAGTCGTGTCACCCTTCACAACATCTTCAGTATAAGTCACCTCCAGATACAAATTCTTTGGTAGCTCTACGTTAATGACTCGTCCATCAAAAAACTGCAAGCTCAATGAGTCACCTTCCTTCAAAAAGTCAGCCGCTGAATCAACAATTTCTGCGCCTAATTCAAATTGCTCAAAGCTTTCAGGGTCCATAAAGTAGAACGTCTCACCATCGCGGTACAGATATTGAACAGTCTTATTGGTCACTTCAGCTGACTCAATCTTCTCTTGCCCCTTGAAGGTCTTCGGGATAACACTGCCGTCAATCAAGTTTTTTAACTTCACATTAACAATCGATCCACCGCGGCCCATTACCTTCTGTCCGTATTCAATCACGCGATATGGCTTACCGTCTATTTGGCAAATCGTTCCTTTTTTTAAATCTGTTGGCTGGTACATCATTGCTCCTTTATCTCATCTTTAGAACTGTTGGTCGGCGCGCCACATCCTTTGGTGCGCCGAAAAATGTTCCAAATTAGCCGTGTGTCACGAATGGCAACAATGCCAAGTGGCGGGCGCGCTTGATGGCGACTGCCAAGCTTCGCTGCTGTTTTTCAGTCAAACCAGTTTTTGCAATTGATTCAATTTGACCATACACGTTGGTGTATCGCTGCAGGGTCTTTACATCTCGGTAGTCAAATACACTTGGTGTATCCTTTTTTTGTCGTTTAGCCATTTTCTACTCCTTATTAGAACGGAATTTCTGATAAATCAATTGGTTTATCGTCAATTTCCGTCACTACTTCTTCTTTCGTTGATATATTTGCCGTTGAGCCACCGGTGTCACCACTTGGCCCATCCAGGAAGGTCACGTCAGAGGCAACCACTTCAATTCGTGAACGTCGCTTGCCAGTTTCTTTGTCTTCCCAGCTGTCTTGGCGAAGGCGTCCTTGTACCAATACGCGTCGGCCTTTTGATAGGTACTGCATAACCAACTCACCGAGCTTTTCCCATGCAGTTACATCAAAGAAATCAGCTTGATCATCTTGTGTTTGGCGATCCACCGCGATAGAAAAGCTCACAACCGTCCTTCCTGACGTTGTCGTGCGCTGCTCGGGATCACGGGTCAATCTTCCCATCAAGATGACTTGATTGATACTTCGTGCCATAGTGTTACCCTCCTTATTATAGGTTTATTATCGATATCGTTTGCGATAACTATGCGTCAGCTTCAGCGGCTTCAGCAGCCATCTTCTCAGATCGCTCGCGCTGCTCTGCCAATGCCTGACGGGTCTTTTCATCGGTCTTTACCAACAAGTAGCGCAGTACTTCGTCAGTGATGTTTAATGTGCTTGAAATCTTGCGTGGTGCGTCTGATGGCAATGTTGCCTCAAAATACACATACACTGCGAAATCTTCGCGGCGAATTTGGTAAGCCAGTTTTTTCTTACCCCAGTTGTCTTCTTTGGTGATTTCACCACCATTGTCTTTGATTAACGCTCGAACCTTGTCCAGCGCCGCGTCCAAATTTGCTTCCAAATCTGGATGAATAAGAACGGTCAGTTCGTATTCGTTCATGTTTCCTCCTTCGGAATCCTTCACGGATGGTTATGCTATCTCACATAACCTTAGGTTATTATTCCCTCGTATTATACGGTAATCTGATATAAAAGTCCAGCGGTAGGCCCACCAGACCGTGCTACAATAGAATTCATGCGTATCGCTATTCAAGGACAAGCTGGATCATTCCACGAACAAGCAGCAAAACAATGGTACGGACCTGACGCTACCATTGTTCCGTGCGTGACCTTTGGCGATGTCTTTCAAGCCTATGCTCACGGCCAGGCTAACGCCATTGTCGTGGCGGTAGAAAATACCATTTACGGCACCATAAACGAAACATACCGCCACATCGAATCGTGTGGCGCTCCCATCGTCGGTGAAGTGACGCTTACTATTCAACAAACCCTCATCACTAATCCAGGCACAAAACTTGAAGACATCACCGCTGTCTATTCACATCCTGTTGCCTTATCACAATGCCAGCATTTTCTCCGAGAACACCTACTGCAAGCCGCACAAATTGAATATTTTGATACCGCCGGAGCTGTCGAATTCATCAAACAGCACGGTTCATCACACCTAGCAGCCATCGCTGGTGAGGCCGCCGCTCAGCTACACAATATGCCAATTCTCAAGCAACACATCCAAGACGGTCAGGATAATATCACTCGCTTTCTCGTCCTTGATCCAATCGCCACAGTGACTGACGCCAATCGAGCAACGCTTGTGGTGACCACTACCCACCAACCAGGCAGCCTGCTCGAGATACTCCGTACCTTTGCCAATCAGTCAATCAACCTCGCCAGCCTCCAATCCCAGCCTATCATCGGCCAACCGTGGAACTACAAATTCTTCATAACCGTTGATGCTGCTGGCCCATCATTACGTCGCGCCATCAACAAAATCACCGCAACCGGTCACAAAGTCACGCTACTTGGAGAATACCAAACAGCACGATGACTGGATCATTTCAAATTAGCTATCACCAAGTTCATCAAGGCTTGATACCAACACCTCTCGCGGCTTCGATCCATTAGCCGGACCGATAATTCCCTGGTCTTCCATCTCAGCCATGATACGAGCAGCTCGGCCATAGCCAATCTTCAACCGCATCTGCAACAGACTCGTAGAAGCTCGACGACTTTCGATGACCAAGCGGACAGCGTCCTTAAACATCGCGTCACCGTCATTACCTTCCAGATTCACCATCACGCCACCCTTACCGTTGAGCTGCACAGGCTGCGCAACTACTTCGTCATTGTACTGCGGTGCTGACTGCATCCTGAGATAGTCCGTTATCTTATTGACTTCGTCATCAGTCACCCATGCACCCTGAATACGCTTTGGCTTGCTCATGCTTGGTGTGTAGAGCAGCATGTCGCCCTGACCAAGCAGTTTCTCAGCACCAATCTGGTCCAGAATAGTTCGTGAGTCAACCTGAGAAGCCACAGTAAAGCCAATTCGTGCTGGCACATTCGCCTTGATCAAACCAGTGATCACGTCAACACTCGGCCGCTGCGTCGCCAAGACCAAATGAATACCCACTGCTCGGGCTTTCTGTGCCAAGCGAACAACCAACGCTTCAACATCACGCGCCGCCACCATCATCAAATCAGCTAACTCATCAATCACAATGACGATGTATGGCATCGCCCCGTCTTCATGTTGCTGAACATTTCCGTTCTCATCAGCAACCGGAATTTTTGTACCAGCAGTCTTAATCTTTTTGTTATAGCTCTTAATATCACGAATTTTCTCCGCCGCCAACAGCTTATAGCGCCGCTCCATCTCATTGACCGCCCATTTCAAGGCCGAGATAGTCTTTTCTGGCTCAGTAATCACTGGCGTCAGCAAATGTGGGATGTCTTCGTACGGCGCCATCTCCACCTGCTTTGGGTCAACCAAGATCAATTTCATGTCGCTCGGACTGTTGCGATATAACAAACTAGTCAATAGAGTATTGATCATCACCGACTTACCAGAACCGGTCTGACCAGCGATCAACATGTGTGGCATCTTGTTCAGCTCGCCAACCACTGCTTCACCCGAGATATCCTTACCGATAGCAAAGCTCAACGGTTCATGGGCGTGCTTCCATTGTTTCGAATCCAACACACCATATAGTCGCACATCAGCCGCTCGTCGGTTTGGCACCTCAATACCAACGGCTTTTTGCCCAGGAATCGGCGCCTCAATCCGCAAACTCTGCGCCGCCAAATTCAAAGCAATATTCGTCTCCAGTGCTGTGATGCGCGTCAATTTCACACCACTCGGCGGCCGCAAAGTATATTGCGTCACCTTCGGCCCAATATTGGCGTCTTCCATCTCTACATCAATGTTAAATTCCGCCAAGGTGTCGTGAATGATCTGGGCATTTTGCCGAATATCACCAGCATCAGCTGGGCTTTGCTTCTTCTCTAGTAGATCCAAGCTTGGTGATTGCCAATTTGGATCATGCACCGAAACCAATGCTGCCTGTTCTTCAGCAGATTTGTCCTGCTTTACGCTACCCCGCAAACTACTTAACGGTGACGATTTTTTGGCTTTAGCTGGTTCTTCTGTATCTACCGTCGGCACGCCAGCGTTCAAATTAATCTCGCTAACCTTTCGTGGCTCAGCTTTTTCCGCCTTGGCGGCCTGTCGCATGATTGCTTTGTTCTCATCATCCTCCGAAGAGTCACGCCGCATCATCTCCCATATCTTACCGAACAGCTCAACTGGGGTCATGAGCGTGATGAATAATGCCGTGATGAGGATGAGAACGATATATATCAGAGCGACGATTGGCTTTTCTGCCAGGGTCATCATTATATTGTTAGCAATATCCCCAATAACACCGCCAGCCTCCGAGCGGGCCGCAGTCTTCAGTAGTCCAAACAGCCCACTCAGCCACACCACCTCCAAAACGGCCGCTATTTTCATGGCAATTGGCAATCGATTATTTTCTGCACGGAAGGTTTCGACCGCGATGTAAACTAACAACACCGGCAAAGCATACATAGCATAACCAACAACCTTCAAGGCAGTGTGGTTTGTCCACTCCAAGACTGGGCCACCGACATCAAACCATGCCACCACTAACAGTAATGACAGCACTATCATCAAGACAGCCCCAACTTGCGACCAGAAGCCGCTCGGTACGTCATGTTTTGGCGCAGTCGCCACTGATTTCTTTTTCGTAGTCTTTCGTTTTTTAGGCATAACTGTTATCTATTATACCCCGTTTTACGGATTATCGCACTTATTTATTATATCATACTTTATCAAATATGTCTAATAAGCGGGTGCGTTGTGTCGCTCTCGAGCTTTGGTGTCATTTGCCTCCGTGTCGGGGACTTGTTTAGCTGGAAATCGTTTTTTGGGTAGCTTTGGTACAACTGGGCTATCAGCAGCTGCTTCTGGCTTAGCCGTCCCTTGTGTGCCCCGAGAAACTTTTCCTGGCGCCTTTAGGCCGCCACCGATTTCATTGATGACTGGGATGACAATTGGTGTTCGACGCGTCTGGTCGTACAGGATATGCGTGACTTCATCCTTAATTTCCTTCTTCACCACGTCAAGATCATACTTGCCAGTGAAACTACGCGCTGCTTTCTGCTTCAAGTACTGACGAATCATGTTCATCAATTCCTCAGAGTCACGCAGATAGATAAAACCGCGGGAGATAATATCTGGGCTAGTCAATAGCCGACCCGTACCGCGCTGTACTGTCAGCACCACCACAAACATGCCCTCTTGAGACATATGGATGCGGTCTTTCAGTACCACCTCAGAGACGATGGCACCCGTGTCGTCATACATCACACCGCCAACTTGAATTCGACCGGCTTTCTTAGCTTGACGCTCAATATCAATTTCGATGATATCACCGGCATCACACACAAAGATATTCTTCCTCGGAATGCCACACTCTTTTTCTGCCAGCCGCGCATTGTGGACCAGCATGTGGAATTCGCCGTGAATTGGCATGTAGTATGTTGGGTTCAAGGCGTTAATCAACTTGACGTGATCATCATAATAGCCATGACCCGACAAGTGCAGCGGCCCAATCCCCGTCAAGTGTGTCTTGCCGTTCTGAATCACATCAGAACCTTCACGCATCAAACCATCAACCGTTCGCACCACGTTTTTCTCGTTGCCCGGAATCGGATTGGAGCTAAATACCACTACATCAGAGCCTTTAATCTTCATGTGCTTGTGCGCACCGGTCGCCATGCGATTTAACACGGCATTAAACTCACCCTGTGAACCGGTACAAACCACCGTGACCTGGCTGTCTGGTAACTTGATGATATCTTCCATCTTCATGACGGTATCTTTCGGAATCTTGATGGTTCCCGAACGCAGCGCCACTTCCAAGTTCTGGATCATTGAAAAGCCAGCAAACGCCACCTTACGGCCGTGCTTATGCGCCTCTTCCAAAATCAATTGCAGACGATGGACCTGTGACGAGAAACAGCTTAAAATTACTCGGCTGTTGCTGAATTTATCCATCACCTGACCGATGGAATATTGAATATCAAACTCGGTGTGGGTGTGCGTACCAGCCGACTCACAGTTGGTCGATTCATTCATGAACATCAACACGCCTTCTTTGGACGCCACTTCAGTCATGCGTTTAAGGTCAAACTTCTGACCGTCAACTGGGCTTTCCTCAAATCGCCAGTCACCAGAATCAATCACTACACCCAACGGCGTCCGAATAATCACCGCCGTTGAGTCAGGGATGGAATGGTTCACTCGCACCAATTCCACCGAAAAGTGCTTCGACACCTGAACAATTTCATGGCTCAATGGATCCATCACCCGAAAGTCTGGCTGAAAATCGGTATCCGCATCAGCCAGCGACTTATCTAGCATACCGATAGTAAACTTCGACGCGTAGACTGGTGCTGGAATTCGGTGAATAAAATGCCGGAAAGAACCGATGTGATCAAGGTGTCCGTGAGTGAACACATGCGCCTTGATCTTGTGCTTATTTTCCTCCAGCCAGGTGATGTCCGGCGTGATATAGTTAATGCCCGGATAATCGCTGCCCGGAAACAGAAATCCCATGTCGACAACGATAATTTCATCATCATACTCAATGGCATTCATATTTTTACCGATACCCATTTCGCCGACACCGCCGATTGGGATGATTCGTAGTTTTGGCTTGCCACCGCGAGTCCGTTTTGGCTGCATTTTGGCGCTAAATTGTTCGCCGCCATAGCCGTTATAAACTGATTTATTGACTGGGATATTGATCACGTGCTGTGACGCCCTCAGATTAACATTTTCGCTCGTTCGCCGCTGTGCGCGAAAAACCTCACCTTTACGAGTGGTGGTGCTGTTTAATACTGCATTGTTGCTTTTTTTCGACTGAGGACGCTTTTTAGCATCATCCTTCTGCGGTGTTGCCAGTCGCCGCTGACCCATATTGTTATACTCCTTTTTTCGTTATAATAATTCAAAAATCAGGCAGAGAGATAAATAGCAAGTATTCCCTCGTTAGTGGGTCTATTTTAGCAAACCACAGATATTTTGTCAAAAGCGCGTAATAACAGCACCACTGTTATCTATATCAATCATCGCCGTCCACTGATGTGTGAATAAATTTTCGCTTGCCGCGGTAGACGAAGAAGCCGAGCATCAACAGGTTAGCTGCCAGCAAAAAGCCCGCCAGCACCCACATGCTATCAGTGTAAAATGAGTTGCTGAGCCCTCCCGAGATAGCTTGACGCAAGGCCCTGATTGAATAAGTCATCGGCACTAGCGGATTGACCGCTTGGAAAAAGCCGTTTGTCGTTTGGATTGGGAAAGTTCCTTCGCTCGATCCCAGCTGCAACACCAGCAGCACCATTGCTAGGAAGCGCCCCGGATTATCCAAGACAATCACCAACAGCGACACAATCGACATATAGGCAAACGAGGTCAAATATACCGCGCCGATGAAATGCCCCGGATAGTCAGGCGTCAACCCCAGGCAATAAACCATAATTAGCATCAAGATTGTTGCCTGAGCAAAAGCTGCCGTACCAATGACCGAGGCTTTGGCGAGCCACCAGTGAAAGGCATTTTCTTGTTCGGTAAAAGTCTTACGGATAGGATAAATAATATTAACCGCTAGCGCCCCGACAAACAAGCTCAGCGACAAGACGTATGGTGCCAAGGCATAGCCATAATTTGGTACATCTCCCTGTTTATTAGTTTCCGACGATACCGGGTTGGCGATTTGCTGCTGCATGGCAGCGCCAGTCGGCTGCAGCTTTATCTGGTTGCCAGCGTCAGCCAATTTGACAGACAGCGTGTCCGCGCCAGTTACCAGCTGCGACGTACCGCTGAGCAAAGTGCCCGAATTAGCGTTCAAGACTGCCGCGCCGTTGGCTAGTCGCTGGCTACCGGTTTGCACTTGTGACAAATTATTCACCAGCGTTGTCGAGCCAGCTAGTAGCTGATTATTAGCCGCTCTCAGGTTATTGTAACCATTGAACGCACTAACCGCATTCGGTGCCAGTTGGTTCGCACCGTTTGCTAGTGTCGCAATGCCAGTTTGCAATTGGCTTTGTTGTTTGCTCAATTGCACCGTCAGTGTTTGCAAGTCCATTAACAGCTCAGTTGTTTGTTTTGTAATAGTCTGCGTTGCTGTGAGTGCTTTTGATATGATACCAATTTGCGGCACGGTTATAGTTGTTGATTTGCCAGGAGCAGCTTGCGCTTCAGCACCGAGCGTTTGTAGTGTGCCGCCGGCTGTCGTCAAATCTACCCTTGCCGCTTGCATTGTCACCGCCAAAGTTTGCGCCTCGTTAGCAACCTTTTGTTGCAGTGCTGTCAGTTCTGGCGATGGATTATGCACGCTGGCGTTGAGCTGATTGAGACCAGATTGCAGCTGCTTCATGCCGTTTGATAATTGCACAACTTGGGCTTGGCTCGGCAAACCATTCGACATTTGCCCCAGTCCCGCTTGCAGTTGGCGCGACCCATCAGCTAGCTGTGCCAAACCGTTGCTTAGCGCCTGCTGATTGGTCGCCAACTGCTTAACGCCACTGGTGTAAGTTTGCGCGCCTGCCTGCAAAGTCGCCAAACCATCATGCAGTTGCACTGCGCCGTCCGCTGCTGTTTCCAGACCGCCGCCAAGCTTATTGATACTTTCTAGCACGCCTTTGGCATAAGCCTTAGTGACTTGCTCGGCCACCGAAGTCTTGACCTTTTCAGCCGCCTGGCTACTGACCAACGAACCGATATAATTCTTGGCTGGCGTCGTCGTATAGTGAATAACTGCCTGCTCGGGTTTATTTTGCGTAATCGATGCGGCTTTTGCCGAAAAATCCGCTGGAATCGTCACCACCGCATAATAATGCCCACTGCTAACACCGCTATCGGCTTGCTGCTTGGTTACGAACTCCCAGCCCAAATCGTGATTATCTTTTAATTTTTGCTCAACTGACCGCCCGACGTTCAGCGCTTGACCATTCAGCTGCGCGCCTTTATCCTCGTTGACAAACGCCACCGGCAAGTTTTTGGTTTGCCCGTACGGATCCCAAATCGACCCCAAGAAAAAACCGCTGTACATAATCGGGATAAACGAAATCACCGCCAGCGAAACCAATAAAATCTTATTTTTGAATAAATGTCGCCACTCGGCGCGCACCATATTACTGCGTTGCCGGCGCGAAAACCGCTTTACTTTTTCAACCATGCATTACCTCCTTGGCAATATCTTCTAGGGTTACTGTTTTTAGATAATCGCTCCACTTTTGCTGCGCTTCAGAAAAGACTTTTTCGATCATATTCATGCCAATTTCGACTTGGCGGCGGCGCGTCGCAAAGACCCGCTCAATAATCCCCTGGGGCTGGAAAAACGGTGCCTCGCCCTCAATCGCCAAAACGACGTCGTGCAGCGTCACTTGGTTCATTTCCCTCGCCAAAACGAAACCACCGCCAGCACCTTGTACTGAAGTGATGAGCTGTGCCACCACCAATTTACGACTAATCTTCTTTAGGTACGTCGGCGATACCGCCATTTTCTCAGCCAAAGCGTCGTTGGTGATTGGTGCGGTTCGTTTAGGGTCGGCCAAAAGCGCCATAATACAGCAGGCTTGTTCAACAGCTCCCGATAGCTTCATCTTAATCCTTTCATAAAGTAGCTATAGTAGATATCTACTATCCACTATACTACGCTCATCCTACATAAACAACTCCCGGTCAATTAAAAAGCTCCGCCACACGACGGAGCTTCTCACTTATTCTACCTGAGCTTTAACTTTGATTTGCTTTTTCAGTCAATATCCGACCCAAAGCATTCAACTGAGAGTTAACCTCTGCCTTCTGGAACGCCTCGTTTAGCTTCTTTGGAGCGTCACCAGCCTTGAACTTTGTGAGCTGGCGGTACAATTTACTCGCAGCTGCTGACAAGCCAGACGCGTCACCAGCATCATGAGCTTTTTGCATCTCCTCAACTATGCCTCGTTGTTCATCAAAAGCATCAGCCAGTTTCTTTGCCTCTTCGGATAACAATTGACTCTTTACTTTGGCTAATTTTTTAACAGCAGAAACACAAGAACTAACAGTTTTGTCATAGTTCTCTAGCAACTTACTACGGTCTGAGCTGAATCGAGGAAAGGTAGTAGCGGTTCGACAGTTCTTTGTGGTCTCTAACAATTCATCAGATGCATCAGCCAAATCACCTACCATTGTGGTAAATTCATTGTTTTGTTTGATGAAATCATCATATTTTTGCTTAACATCTTTGTCGCGCAAGGCTTTCATGTCTTTCAAGTCATCAACCGACTTCTTGTATTCTTCTACTGATTCTTTAATCTTATCAGTAGACGCGGTTGATGTCCCATATGAAACCATACGAAAAGCCGAGCCAACCCGTAGATAGGTACCTCGCACTTTCGTAACCTTATCATGCGCTTCCTTGTAATCTTCTTTGCTTGGACCGCTCAATAAAATCACCGCCAAAACAATACCAACGACCAACAAGATGAAGGCAATCGAACCACCAATAATACCCCACAACATACCCTTGCTCATACCCTTTTTCTTGACTGGTCCCTGAGGAACTGGCTGAGTTGGCGCCGGTTGCACACGTGGTTCCGGAACGGTTGCAGCAGGAGTTGGTGTCGAGTTTGTATTATTACCTTTGTTATCCATGCTTTCTCCTTTTCTTACTCTATTAATTGTACACTATTTACGATTTACTGAATACGGTTATGGCTAGATTATAAACCGATCATCGTCAAATTGATCTTGCCACGCTCGTCAATACCAGTTATCTTTACGCGGACAGTCTGACCTTCTTTGACGACATCAGTCACCTTATTTACCCGACCTTCGGCCAGCTTCGAAATGTGCACCATACCATCGACTCCTGGCAAGATATTCACAAAAGCGCCAAAGTCCTTGATACTAACAACCCGACCCTCATAGATCTTGCCAACCTCTGGCTCTTCTACCAAACTCTTGATCCAGTTCATGGCTTTTTCAATTGATACGCCGTCTGGGCTAGCCACGGTAATTAAGCCATCTTCTTTGATGTCAATTTCAGCACCAGTTTCAGAGGTGATCTTGTTGATCATCTCACCACCCTTACCGATCACTGCCCCAATCTTGTCTGGATTAATCTTAATCTTCTCAATTCGCGGCGCGTATGGGCTCAACGCCTGGCGCGGCTGTGGTAATACTGACAACATATGCTCCAAGATGTGTGCTCGGCCAGCTTTTGATTGCTCAATTGCTTGTGCCAAGATGTCAACCGGCAATCCATGCACCTTCATATCCATCTGTAGCGCCGTGATACCGTTAGCTGTACCAGTCACCTTAAAGTCCATATCACCAGCAAAATCTTCAGCATCAGCGATGTCGCTTAGCACATATGGTGTACCCTCGTCCATCATTAAGCCCATGGCGATACCAGAGACCGGGTTCTTGAGCGGCACACCCGCATCCATCAGCGCCAAACAGCTTGAACAGGTTGCTGCCATTGAGGTAGAACCGTTCTGACTCATGATTTCGGTCACCGAACGAATGGCATATGGGAACTCTTCTTCACTCGGCAAGACTGGTGTCAATGCTCGCTCTGCCAAGTAACCATGCCCAATTTCCCGACGGCCCGGACTACCCAAACGGCGCACTTCACCAACGGTATACCCCGGAGCATTGTAGTGGTGCATATACCGCCGCTCGTAGTCGGTCTGTTCCATAGTGTCCACCAGCTGCGCGTAGCTCAGCGGCGCCAAGGTAACGATGTTCATACCCTGAGTCACGCCGCGGGTAAACAAGCTTGATCCGTGTGCTCGTGGCAAGAAACCAACTTCTGAGCTGAGTGGTCGGATTTCCGTCAATTGACGGCCGTCTGGACGCACCTTATCCTCAACGATACCTCGGCGTACGTCCTTATGGAGCGCCAAGGTAAAGGCCTCATCGTACTGAGGTCGCAGCTCATCATAATCCTCACCGAGCTTTGTAGTAAATTCATCATGAAACGCCTGACGAATATCCGCGATCAGTTCGTTACGCTCTGGGTAGGCACGGCGAATAGCTGCGCCAAATTTACCAGCAACCCACGTGTCAACTTCTGCTTGTATGGTTTCATCTGGCAGAACTAGCTCGTATTGCTGCGTGGCTGGTGCAACTTTTTCTGCCAACTCACGCTGGAGCTGAATGGCCGGCTGCATCATCTGATGCGCCCACGTCATTGCATCAATAATCACTTGTTCACTCACTTCATGAGCACCCGCTTCCACCATGGTAATGCCGTTCTCAATACCGGCAACCACCAAATCCAGGTCACTGGCTGCGCGCTCATCAGGGGTCAAAAAGGCCTTAAATTCACCGTTAACTCGGCCAACACGCAAACCCGCCACCGGTCCATCAAATGGTGTACCCGTCAGGCTCAGCGCCGCACTAGCGGCTACCATTGCTACCATATCAGGACGGAAACTTGGGTCCATACTGAGGACGCTTGATACGACTTGAACCTCTTGACGATATCCCTTCGGGAACAGTGGACGAATTGGCCGGTCAATCAGCCGCCCGATGAGTATTGCCTCGTCAGATGGACGACCTTCTCGCTTGATAAATCGGCTACCAGAAATCTTGCCGGCAGCATAAAACTTTTCTTCATAATCAATTGACAATGGGAAATAGTCTAATTCCACTGGTCGCGATCCGACCATCGCCGTACCCAACACAACGGTATCACCGTAACGCGCTACCACACTGGCGGTGGTGCGAAAACCAACTCTATTTACCTCTAGCGTCAGTGGTCGACCACACCATTCAGTGGTAACACTAAAAATATCCTTGCCACTTGGATTAATAATGCTCATCATGAGCCTCCTTTCTTATCGCGAAAAGTAACAGGGGTGAAAGCTGGTATTGTATGAGCTCTCGTCTCTATCACCATTCGCGGTTAGTTACCTTTTTATTATACCACACTCTTCATTCATCACCCGGCAGGCTGTTATAATGATAAGTGTGAAGATTAAACGCACCAAAACGACAAAAGATTATATCATATTAGGTATAGCGCTAACCTTGTTGGTAGGTGGCGGATACTTACTCATTACCATTTTTAGTCCTTTTTTTGCTACACAATTCATCGACCCAAAGAACAATGAAACAACTAAGGTTTTGCAAAAAACAACTGATGAGTTTCATCCAGAAAATCGCATTTATATTCCTGCCATCAATGTCAATATTCCGTACAAAACTGGTGGCGCAGAGGTGTTAGAGTTGACCGCCTGGTGGCGTAAGCCAGAAAATGGCAACCCTAAAGATGGTGGGAATTTCATCGTTGCTGCTCATCGCTTCCAAATTGGCCCCACACCACAACGCACCATCAACAATTCTCCGTTTTACAACATTAACAAGCTCAAAGTTGGCGATTCTATCACGGTTGATTACGACGGCAAACGCTACGAGTACAGCATATATGATATATATAAAGTTAAGCCTGATGCCATCGAGATAGAAGAGCGAACCGATCAACCACGCTTGACGCTGTATTCATGTTCTCTGGGTGGGTCATTTGATAAACGTGAAGTTATCATCGCTGTTCCTAAATAGTTCATACAAAAATCCGCCCCGATATATCGAGGCGGATATATAAACTACTTGGTTCGCTTATTTACGTAGTCCCAATGTAGCCAGCACTTGCTTATAACTCTCAAAGTCAGTTCGCTCCAAGTATCGCAGTAGGCGCTTGCGCTTACCTACCATCTGGACAAGGCCGCGACGAGCCATGAAGTCGTGTTTGTTGACTTTCAGGTGCTCTGTAACCTCTTTGATACGAGCTGTCAAAATCGAAATCTGCACCTGAGGGCTACCGACATCGTTTTTGCCAACCTGAGTCAAAGCAATCGCTTTTTGCTTGTTCTCTTTACTGATCATAGCCGTTTGATTATATCAGGAGTGACCAATATTTTCAAGCAGTGCCGCTAGAATAGCTGCGCGTAGCTATATATGGTTGAGCCACTGTCTGGTGCTTGCGTGCTATTGTGATGACAACTTGAACGAATACGATTGAAGGTTGCTACGTCCTCGGTAGATGGATTATTCAATGCGGCATATATCACAAACCCCTTACCACCGTCATGACACTCATAGATTCGAAAGATTGCTTCCTCATTTGCTGCTTTTTTACTAGAAACACCTTGCCGATAATCAGCCTTCAAATAATCCGGTACCAAAGTTTGTACACCATCCGGCGCATTAAACGGACCAAATCCGGTGATGCGCTTTCCTCTAGCCTCCGCCAAAGCAGCAGCATCGCCCGCAGTTTTAACTGCAGATCGAATCTTCGCGTCCAATCCATTCTCACGCACCGACCGATACGAGACAATCGCTATTGATGCCAACACGGCAATCACCGCTATAACAATTAATACTTCAATCAGTGTAAAACCCTTATGCTTCATATCCATATAATACCACTCTAATTCTCTATGCCAAAATCCGACAATTTTGCTGCTCGTTCGATGGTAAAGTTAGCAATTTTTGTGCGCCGCAACGATTGACAGTAGGCACCAGTTCCCAGATAGTTACCGATGTCCTCTGCCAGCGTACGAATGTATGTGCCACTAGAGACATGAGTATTGATACATAGTTTTGGATAGTTATATGATGCAATTTCAATGTCATACACCGTGATCTGCCGTGCAGGCATCACAACTTCCTGACCTTTTCGCGCGAGGTGATAGGCGCGCTGCCCATTGATTTTGATGGCGCTAAAAGCTGGCGGGGTTTGCTCAATCACCCCAATGAACTTCCGTACAGCCTGTCGCACCTCTTCAGTTGTCGGCTGATGCTCAGACATTGGCGTAAGCTCACCTTCAGGATCTCCCGTCGTGCTAGTCACCCCCAAAATGATTTCTGCCTGATACCATTTGTCTAGCTTGGTAAATGACCCGGCTTCTTTACATTTTTTACCCGTTACTAAAATCATCAGACCAGTAGCAAACGGATCCAAGGTACCAGTGTGTCCAACTTTTGCTTTCTTACCTAGCTGTTGACTGAGCACTCTCCTGATTCTGGCGACTACGCCAAAACTACTCATACCAGCTGGCTTATCAATGAGCAGGATATCATCATTTGGTATCATGCTAGTTTTGTCCCGGAATCTGGAACTGGGTTGGATTGAATTCAGCATTGGTAGTATTCACGACTGGTGGGGCTGAGGCTGGCGTCGGTGGAGTATTAGGGCTGACTGCTGGAGCTGGCGGAAAAGCCGGTGGCAGTTCTGGCAATGTGCTAAAGTCAGGCATTGGTGGCAACCCTGCTATATTTTTGGCAGAAGACTCAATTTCCGCCAAAGTTGGGGTACCAGGAGCACTATTTGCCGCCAATGGATCTGGAACATTAGGCACCGCTGCTAATGCTTCGCTAACTGCCTGATGGGTTGGCTGACCCAATGACTGATTAGTCCCCAATACCTTTGAGGTGTCTTCACTGAGAGCAGCCATGACATCGCCATCATGTCCAGCGATAGCTGAAGCTTCTCCCAGAGGAGAGATAGACCTATTGTTCTGTAAATTGTTGTTCGTTTCAGCAAACGGGTCAACTGATTTTGGCTCATCATCATGACGAGCAACGGTGGCGTTTATCGGTGAATCACTAAACCCCCCTTGACTAGTACCCGGTTGACCATGATTCAAAATCGTGCGGTTACGACCACTTTCAGCCTCGCGCTTCTTGTCTTCTGCAGCCTGTTCAGTTGAAGCATTGAACGTACCGCCTACTGACGGTTCCGGCAACTCGTCTTTCGGAGATTGTGGGCTGCCTAGCGGCTTGATGGCTGGTAAGCTATATTCTGGCTCCGGTAACTTTGCTGGTTCTTCTGATTCTACTGGTTCTTCTGGTGTGGATTTTGCTAATTGCTTTTCTAGGTATGACTCAGCGGCGCGTGCAGCCTCGTCTTGAGCCTCAGCCTGCGTTCGGCGAGCTACCTCATCTAGGTCACCCCTCTTTTGGTGTGATATTTCCAAAGTGCCATCATCTGGTTTTGGCAACTCTTTGTCTGCTTGTTTTGGCTGTTTATGTGATGAACGGCTAATTGACAGCTTGGTGTTGTCTACCTCTGCTTCCTCAGCATCTGATGACTCACTTGAACTATCGGCACCTTCCGGTTCATCATGTTCGTCAGCCGGGGCTTCCAATTCCTCAGCTTCCACCAACTTTGCTGCAATCAACTGCTGGTTAGCTCCTGCAGCCATCAAATCCGCAGCCGCTGTCATAACGCGAGGTGACGTTAGGTTGTTACTAAACCTATTGGTTACAGCAACGATACCGGTCATAAACGCATTTGCCATCTGTTCGTCCAGCGTTGCCTTTACGGTCTTTAGCTCGTCAACCAATTCCAAAAGCATCTCACTCACACCACTGGCGTTGCGCTCATGCCAATCGATCGCACCCAAGCTACTCTTGATATCCCGAGCTGTCACTGTCACCACGTCAGCACTGTGCAAAATTTTGCCATGAGCCGTCAACGCTTCATCAAGATGATTGCTGTCTTCAACATTCAAAGCCAACACCAGCTCAATGTTGTAATCACCCTGTGAGAATTCCAAGTCCGCTTCAGTAATCGTCGTTCGGTACGGCGTGATGAAAATTTTCACAACTGCATCGTCAACGATTTTGTACCGCAAGTGATCCGCCTTGTCCTTATCAAGCGCTATGATAAAGTCTCTGAGACTATCCGCCGTGTCTTCAAATGTCTTATCAGGCTCCAGGAAATTTATTGCCGGTGGAATTTTACCAGAAAATACCGCTGTAGCATGCTTTCCAAGCTCATTCAAAAATAGCGTTAGCCCCAATGCCGCTGACAACTCATCAACACTTGGATCACGACTAACCGTAACCAATATATTAGTATTTTCTTTGATTTTTTGGATTACCTGCTGCTTGGCGGAAGCGGTGCTCATTGTTTGTTTTCCTGTTTCTTTTTATTGCTATAGCCTTTGGCTGAATTATAGCATAAGCATAGGCGATTAGTCAAGATTATACCCCGTTTCGTCCCGCCTCTTTACTTTTCATGTGATTTTCTGTATAATGCATCCTTGATTAGCGATAATAACTTATAGAGGTAAAGGAGTACCATGCCAATCATCAAATCCGCCATCAAGCGCGCTAAACAAGCAGTTAAACGCCGTGAAAAGAACATCGGCATCAAAAAAGATATCAAATCAGCAGTCAAAGCTTTTCACGCAAATCCAACCGCTACTACCTTGGCAGCTACCCACTCTGAATTAGATACCGCAGTTAAAAAGGGTCTTTTGAAGAAAAATACTGTAGCTCGCCGTAAAAGCGCTCTGAGCAAAGCAGCCAAAGAGGCTGGTGTTAAACTAGAAGCTGCCAAAAAGCCGGCAGCCAAGAAACCTGCTGCAAAGAAAACACCAACTGCCAAGCCAGCTGCCAAAAAGGCACCTGCAAAGAAGCCAGCGGCAAAAAAGCCTGCTGCCAAAAAAGCTGACAAATAAGACTCGTCAACTTCAAACAACACCTCAGTGATGATGCTGAGGTGTTGTTATATAACTACAAATCTACCAACGCTGTTTCTATCAGTAGCCACGGATTAACTCCGGTCGTTTTCATCTGGAGATCTGCCTGGAACAACGCATCGTTGATCCGCCTGAGATGTTCAATATCAATAGTTCGCGCCGACGAGGACAAGCGCTGCAATACATACGGATTAACCGAAAAATCTGCTGCTGCCATGTTATTGTCACCGCCCGACAACACCAATGCTGCCATGTTAGTCGCCTGCGAAGCAAGTAGCCCCATCGTTTGGTAAGCGCCGTCTGTACCACTCTCCGATTCCAAATAACTGATGATGTTATGCACCGTTTCATAATCTTTTGACAAAGCGGCCACGAACAAATCAAACACGTTTTCCGACCTCGCCAAAGGCACCAAATCATTGATCAGCGCATCGGTAATCTTCTCCGCGAGCGCCAATTGGTCCAAAAAATTACTGAGTCGTAGCTGATCAAACCCTAACCGGTCAATTAACATCCCTATCTGTTTACGTGTCAACTTATAGCCGCGCTCATGGGCCTGCGTTTCGCACCAGGTGATAAGTTGCGGCTTCTGGCGATCACTAAGCGGCACAAATTCTTGGGTTTTAGCGGTTTTTTGTAACCATTTATAGGTTTTTGTTCGCTTATCAAGTTTACTCTCTACTAGGATAATAGTGTTATCGTCATCAAACGATATCTCTGGTAGCCGTGGCCAAATGTCAGGATTTTCACTCAATCTCGAGATAACGTACACCGAAGACTGCGTAAACAATGTCTGGCCAATCGTTATCTCCTGTATATCCGCCAGCGTTAACGCTTCACCATCACGCCGGACCATGACCGCATCACCAACCAGCGCCGCAAGCGCCGCCCGTTTTTCAAATTCGTTGTCGCCATGGAGAAGATAAATCATATAACCTCCACCTGACACACCGGACAAATATGCGTACCGCGGCCGCCAACTTTCAACTTGATAATCTCTTGGTCGGGGTGGCGATGACAGGCTTGACCTTCGCGGCGAAACACATGAGCAAATGTCAGATAATTTCCCTTCCGACCCTCGGCATCAACGTAATTTTTATCGGTTGAGCCACCCTGGTCGATGCTGAGCTGCAAGATGTGCCGCAGCTCATTAAATAATGTATTCAGCTGCTGATCGCTAACGTTTTTTACCCGCGTTTGCGGATGAATCTGTGCTGCCCACAGCGCCTCGTCAGCGTAAATATTACCAACGCCAGCGATCACTGCTTGGTCAAGAAAGGCTGGTTTAATCATCGAATTCTGGCGGCGACGAATCCGCTGGATGAAATCCTCGGCGCGCGTCTGAGGATCAAGCGGTTCTGGACCGACTTTTTGCATAAACGGCAGGTTTTTCACCTCATCAGTCGGCAGCAATTTTACCCAGCCAAATTTGCGCTGGTCATTAAAAAATAGCCGTGACTCATCAGTAAAATCCACCTGTACCCGCGTCGACCGGTCCGGCAGCTCGCCAATTAAACTATCGTTCGGATGGCCACCAGCAAAACTCTGCACTCCACGAAAAATGAGCTGCCCCGTCATCTTCAGATGTACCACCAGTGAATACTGCGTATCCAGGTCAATCATCAGCACTTTTGCTCGCCGTCGCACCGCCGTCACGCATGCGCCATACAAAAATTGTTCAACATCAGACCGCGCATTTGGGAAGCTTTTTGGTGAGTCAAACACCGTCACTCGCGTCACCACTCGACCGGGCAATAGCTCAGCTAAACCGCGGCGAACCGTCTCAACTTCTGGCAGCTCAGGCATCCAATATAACCTCCATCCCTCGTTATCTATTTATATGCATTAGAACTGGAAGAATGTATCTTCCTGCTGCAAACCAACACCCGCAGCAATCTTTTTCCCGTCAGGAATTTGATTGAGGAACATCAGCAATATGTCATTAGCATTGGCGGTTGCTGAGCCTTTTGAGCCACCACAGTCCGACGTCCACAGCGTCTTCACTGGATTTCCGTGATATAACGTCTCAAACTTGTACACTTTGCCGTTGGCGCAAATACCCCTCAAATCATTTTGTTCTTCTGACAATTGACGCCCTTCCATCATCTTTCTTTTTTCCAGAGCGTACACCAATTCCTCATAGGCGCGGCTATTATTATCTAACTTTTTCTCATCAATTTGCTTTTCCAGATAGCCCTCATAGGTACTCATGCGTCGAATGTCCGGTGTGATTTCAATCTGGTAGGAGCGGAATTTTTCCTGCGCCACAATCGGTCCGCGAACTGTCAAACGCACCGCTCGGTTAGCGTCAGTCGACAGCAATGATTCTTTAGCAATATCTGCCTGAGATTTTGGCTTATTCTCCGGATTATTACCGCCCAGCAAAGACTGACCAATGGCGATCACCGCTGCCACCGCCACTACCATGATGATAATAACCAGTAAAATCGGTATCAGTCGGGAAAAAGAATTTGTTCTTGCGTATCTCATGGGGTGATTATACCATAATATTAGAATTTTTGCATTAGTACAATTAGTATCCTACGAGAGCTGGGCTATCGCTTGACGGAAGGCCTCAGGATATTTGTTTTTCAAATAATCAGCCGCTTGCTCAGGGCTTATCCAATGAAGTGTAACGCCGGGCTCACACGAGCGAGGAATTTGATCTACCGGTAACTGCACGCGATAGACGATCAACATCAGACTTGTCATTATGTCGTCATATGGTAATGGCTTGACCGCTTTTGCTACGTTCCATAATTCTTGTTTGGCAATGCGATGAATGCCAATCTCCTCATGTAGCTCACGTAACAGTGCAGCCGTTATATCCTCACCCTGATCCATCCTGCCGCCTGGAATATCCCAATAGTCCTGGTTTTTGAGTAGTAAAATTTGGTGTTCATCATTTTGAATAAGGGCTTTTATACCGATTTGAAATAACTGCTCTGTCATCTTATGCTTCCTCCCAGTTCTTGCCTGTTTTTACATCAACCTTCAATCGAATTGGCAGTTCTGGGTAAACGCCTTCCATCTCCGCACACATGATGCCACCGACTCGCTCGGCATCTTCCGCTTGACATTCCACCAAAATTGAGTCGTGGACCTGCAGGACCGGCTCGGCCAGCCCGGCTAATTTGTCCTCCAGCCGAATCATCGCCAGTTTCATCAAATCCGCTTCCGTTCCCTGAATCGGCATGTTCATGGCTGCCCGCTCGGCCGCCGAACGCACCATAAAATTGCTCGACTTAACATCTGGCGTTGGCCGCCGCCGGCCAAAATACGTCTCAACAAAACCCTGTTCGCGCGCTTGAACTAAAATTGTATCCAGATACTGGCGGATTGGCTGGCGCACCGCAAAATAGTGTTCAATAAACCGCTTCGCCTCAGTAAACGTCATACCGGTAGCCGCCGCCAAACCATGCGGGCTCATGCCATACAGCACACCAAAGTTAATCACCTTGGCCGCGCGCCGCTGCAATTTCGTCACCTCGGCCATCGGCACGCCGTAGGTCTCGGCCGCCGTCTTCGTATGAATATCAACGTCGCTATTAAAATCGTTAATCAGCTGCTCATCGCCCGCCAGTGCCGCCGCCAGTCGCAGTTCAAATTGCGAATAATCCGCGCCAACGAAAACCTTACCCTGGCTGGGCACAAACGCCTGGCGAATTTTCCGGCCCAGTTCTGTGCGCACCGGAATATTCTGTAGGTTGGGATTTGTGCTACTCAGCCGCCCGGTACTAGTGACATCTTGATTAAACGTGGTGTGAATCCGCCCGTCCTCGGCCACCAATTTCGGCAGCGCTTCAATGTAGGTACTGATCAATTTAGTCAGCTCCCGGTACCGCTCAATCAGCTCAATGATCGGGTGTCGCCCGCGCAGTTTATCCAGCTCTTTCTGCCCCGTCGAATAGCCGGTTTTACCTTTTTTGATACCAGTCGTCGGTAGCTGCAACTTGGTAAATAACACCTCAGACAGCTGCGCCGGACTAGCAGCGTTGAACTCGCGCCCTGCCATCGCATACATTTGTTGTTCAAGCTGGCTCACCTCCGACCTCAACTCCTCACCCATCTGTTCAAGCAGCACTGTGTCCAACTTCATGCCGCGCTGCTCCATCTGAAATAGCGGCCAGATCACCGGAAAATCAAACTCGCGGAGCACCCGAGCAATCTGCTGATGTGTCGCCATATAATCCTGCTGCTGGCGGTATATTTGGCGTAGTCGTGCCAGCTGTCGCGACACGGAATTATCCTCAGAAAAATCACCCGCCAGTGCCGCTAAACTGCGGTCACGCCTCAGTGGATCGATCAAAAACGCCGCCTGCCCAACATCCCAGACCTCATGAAACCGCACCGTCACACCGTGAGCATCCAGCGCGTGATATAGCTCCTTGACGTCCGCCGCGATCACCACACCCTGCGCCAACAATTGCCAAACTGACCAGCCAATCTCACTAATCTTGGCTCGCCACGCCACGGCAGGCTTGGAATTAATATAGACCGTGTCCGGCTCTGATGGATCAATATAGATAATATTTTCTGCCTCAAACAGCGGCTCAGCCGGCAAATCTTCAACACACGGCAACTCCAACTCTGCAGTCTCCACTGCCTCATCCACCGCCTGCATGGTCTTTGGCAATCGCCCAATCAGCGAATGAAACTCCAATTTCCGCAAAATCTCCGCCACCCGCGCAAAGTCACAGTCGTTAACATCGGCCACCTCCCAGTCCAGTTCCACCGGCGCGTCCGTCCAAATCTCCGCCACTTGCTTGGTCAAATATGCCGAGTCACGACCGCTCTCTAACTTTGTCCGTAGAGCGCCTGTTTGCTCATCCACGTGCGCATACACGCCGTCCAGTGTGTCATATGCTTGCAATAATTTCACCGCTGTCTTTTCACCAACGCCCGGCACGCCTGGCAAATTGTCGCTGGAATCACCTTTCAGCGCCTTCAAATCCAAAAACTGATCCGTCCGAATACCATATTTTTGTTCAAAATATTCCGCCGTAAATTCCTCGATGTTCCTCAGACCATTTTTCATGGCGTAGACTTTAGTGAGTGGCGACACCAATTGCAGCGCATCCAAATCCGACGTCAGCAGACAGGTTTGCACGCCGCGCGCTTCCGCTTGCCTGGCAAACGCGCCCATGATGTCGTCCGCCTCATAATCATCCAGCTCATACAGCGGCCAGCCAAACGCGTCCAGCAGTTCCATCAAAATCGGAATTTGCTGATAAAAATCATCAGGCGCTGGCTTGCGACCTGCCTTGTATTCTGGGTATAATTCCCGCCTCTTACGGATATTGGTGCCGCGCTTGTCCCACGCCACCGCCACATAATCCGGCTCCAATTTCTTGATCAGCTCAATAGCCAAACTCACAAACCCATACACACCGCCGGTCGGCGTACCGTCCGCCGTACTGAGCCCCGGCATGGCATAATACCCTCGGTAAAACACTGATTTTCCGTCGATGACCGCCAAACGCTTCATATACTCAGTATAGCAAATTTGCTATACTAGCAACATGACACAACCACACGCAAACATTATCGCCCTCGTTGGTCTAGCTGGTAGCGGCAAAAGTTCGGCGGTCGAATATTTCATCAAAAAGGGCATTCCGAAAATTTATTTTGGCGGCATCATTTACAAAGCCATGGAAGAGGCTGGTATCGAACCAACCTGGGATAATCAGCAAAAATTCCGCGAGGATATTCGTCGTCGCGAAGGCAAAGATTTTGTAGTCAAACGCGTCGTCAAATCGGTGCATGACTTGATTGACGCTGGTCAAAAACTCATCGTCCTAGACGGTTTGTATACCTGGAGTGAATATAAAATTCTCAAGCACGAATTCCCCGGTCAGATGTCCGTCATCGCCGTCGTCACACCAAAACATCTGCGCTATCAACGTATGGCCAAACGCCCCGAGCGGCCGATGCAGCCACGCGAAGTCGACCAACGCGATTGGTCGGAAATTGAAAACCTAGAAAAAGGCGGACCGATTGCCATTGCCGACTATTTTGTGATGAACGACCACGGACTGGACGAGCTATACACGCAGCTGGAGGCTGTCACTCACCACGAACATTTTTGCAAGGCGCCTGAGCAGTGTTAATTGATAGCACACTAAAAAGCCAGACGCGAAATCCGCCTGGCTTTTTTACTATCACCCGTCAATCTAGCTCAGATATTCATACAATTTCTTAGCATCTTTGTGCTTCCGCAACTTCGCCAAAGCCTTGGCTTCAATCTGGCGAATTCGCTCACGCGTCACGGCAAACTCTTGACCAACTTCTTCCAACGTGTGGCTTTTACCATTGTCCAACCCAAAGCGCATACGGACAATTTTCTGCTCACGATCGCTCAAGCTCGACAGCACATCATTAACCTGCTCTTTGAGCAATTGATTGGTCGCTGACTCTTCTGGTGATACCGTATCTTCATCTTCGATAAAGTCGCCCAACACCGAATCTTCTTCATCACCATCACGACCGACACCCGCGTCCAAGCTTGAAATGTCTTGCTTGATTTTCATCACATATTCAATCTTTTCTGGCTCCATATCCAGCTCTTTAGACAGCTCTTCAATAGTCGGTTCACGGTTCAGCTCTTGTGTCATCCGTCGCTGCGTGCGCAACAATTTGTTGATGGTTTCCACCATGTGCACCGGGATACGAATAGTTCGTGCCTGGTCAGCAATCGCTCGAGTAATCGCCTGGCGAATCCACCAGGTGGCATAGGTTGAGAACTTAAAGCCCTTGTCTGGATCAAATTTTTCGACGGCACGCAGCAAACCAGTATTACCCTCCTGGATTAAATCCAGAAAATCCAACCCACGGCCCGAATATCGCTTGGCAATCGACACCACCAACCGCATGTTCGCCTCAGCCATCTTATCTTTAGCCCTTTTATCACCCTGAATCACACGGTGTGCCAATTCCATCTCTTCTTCAGCATTGAGCAGCGGAATTTTACCAATCTCACGCAAATACAATCTGACCGAGTCATCAGAGATATCATCCAGGTATTGCCCAGCGTTCAGAGCGTCAAGGTCTTCGGTTTCCTCGTCATCACCAACATCATCGATGGTCGGCTCATCGAATTCCGTCTCATCAGTTGCTAATGGCCTGTTTTTTATTGGATCGTCGGTCACGCTTTCTCCTTAATTAGTGCGTTCAGCTGATGTCGCAGATCGTGAGCCAACGACTCATTATTTGCAGTTTCAGCGTCACGCAAATTACTCATTAATTGCTGTATTTTGTTTTCACGATGTTTGGATATTACATGTTTGACCAATCGCGCCATCTCACCTGGTAAATCGTCTCGATTCCAGTCGGCATAACGAGTGTCGAATTTTAACTGTACTATCTTTACATACTCCTCAATATTTTTCAAGGTTTCGGGCATCGGATCAAGTGTTTCGTTCGAGTTTTGAGTAAGATATTCCAACAATTCTCGGGTGTTCGCATTATCTGTAACTTTTGGTGGTACCGACGCCAGCCAACGCCTCACGCTTGGTTCTTGAGCCGCAAGCCCTAGTAGCATATCGAGCGTCTCGTCTGATGGTTTTTGTGGTGCTGTTTTCTTAACTTTTGATTGGCGAAGAACCGTTTTGTTTGTTGTGATACCAGACATCTTTGCTGTAAGAGCCTCTATACTGGCCCCTGTTTTCTCAGCCACCATCTGCAAATAATGCTCTTGTTCTACTGGATCATGCAAACTGCGAATCAAGTTCAACGATGCAGTTGAAAAGCGTCGTTTTCCCTCAGCGGTCCTGACATTTTCTCGTTGCGAATATTGTTGTATCACCCACGCTACAGCGGGCGTAGCTTTAGCGATGACCAACTCCCATTGTTTCACACCATGTGTTTTGATCAATTCATCTGGATCCTTACTACCCTCTGGTAAACTAACAACCTCCAACTCCACCCCAATGGTTTGTGATAGTTTGATAGCCCGTTCAGTCGCATTTAAACCCGCTCTATCACCATCAAACGCTAATTTAATTCTACTAGCCAGCCTACTCAAGGCCTTGAGGTGCTGTTCAGTGATAGCTGTTCCAGCCGTGGCGACAACCTGCCGCACTCCTGCCTGATGGCTACTCACCACATCCAAATTACCCTCAACGATTACCACTTCGTCTGATTTTCGAATCGCCTCTTTAGCCTGAGACAAACCAAAGATATGCCGTGATTTATCAAACAAAAGTGTTTGCGGTGTATTTAGATATTTTGGGGCATTTGCCTCATCGTGAATGATCCGGCCGGTAAACCCAACTACTCTGCCAGTAGCATCCAGCAGTGCCACCACCATTCGACCACGATACAAATCACCACCAAATCGATTCGTTAAACCAGCATCGGCTAATTCTTGCTTTGAAAAACCCCGTTTGGTTAAGGCCGTCACCAATGATGATCCGTCATCTGGCGCAAACCCAACCATAAAATCCTGAATCGTTTGTCGAGTCAGACCACGTTTTTTAACGACATAGTCCAAGGCTTTGGGTGTACGCAGCAGTGATTGTTGAAAGAATTTTGCCGCTAGCTCCAATGCTTCAGCCGCTCGTGCTCGCCGCTTGGCGGTTCTCCCATCGCCGCGAGAAAACAAGCTCAAATCCACGCCTGCTTTGCGCGCCAAATGCTCCAACGCCTGGCGAAAATCCATCCCCTCCACCAGCATCACAAATGAAAACACATCACCACCCTTGCCTGACGAAAAATCATGCCAAATCTGCTTTTCTGGGCTAACCATAAAACTCGGCGTCCGCTCATCAGTAAACGGGCTGAGTCCCTTCATATTACGACCTGCCCGCTTCAGCTGAACATACTCACCAATCACGTCCTCAATATTCAGTCGTGCCCGCACTTCTTCTTTGGCATCTTGCATGTCTTTATTATATCACCCTTTACCTCTGTTCGTGTTTATGCTTAAATAGTACTATGTATCCAAATGATCCATATTCTCAACCACCAACACCATCTGGTATTGATTATCTCAATCAAATCGCTGCTCCACCAGAGCCAGCTGGATTTGATAAGAAAACTAAAATCATCATTATCATCATTGCGCTGGTTGGTGTGCTCAGTCTTGGCTTTATTTGGGCGGCCAGTCAGTCAGGTTCTGGTCCAACGGTTTCTAACGCCATCATGAGGGTTGCCCGCCTACAAACCGTCACTGAACTACAGAAAAAGCGTCTAAAAAATAGCACGGTCACTGACATTAACAGCTCCCTTGATGCAATATTAACCACCGCCGTCAATAAGGCAACACCAATCGCTCAGTCAGAAAAACTGGATATTAACAAAGCTCTCAAGGTGCCGGACTTTGAGGTAAAGCTCAATGAAAAGCTAGATGATGCCTTTTTAAACGACCAGCTCGATGCCGTCTACACCAGGGAGATGGCCTATCAACTTGAGTTACTTAGTTCAGAATTATCCAGCTTGTCAAAAAAAGCCAAAAAATCTGACGTCAAAGAATTCTTAGAAAAAACACAGTCAGACATCACTTCCATCAAGAAGCGTCTCGAGAGCTCTCCGGTGTAATACCGCTAACCAACTGCCAGCTCAGCCGCGCCAAATCAAAAATTTCTTCATCACTCAACTGCCCCGAACAGATGATGGTGTTCCAGTGCTTTTTATTCAAATGATAGCCCGGTAGTACCGTTTCGTATTTTTCCCGCAAATTCTGCGCCAGCAATGGATCACATTTCAAACTCACCCTGAGCGGCTTTGAGCCTTCCGCCACCAACGCCACCATCTTCCCTGCGCCGTCATTACTCTTACCAAATTTATACACCGCGATATCCTCGCCAAACGGATAGTCCAGCCATACGCCAGGCAAACTGAGAATAAATTCTTCAAATTGTTTATGAGTCATGGTTTCACCTTCTTTAAATAATACTTAAGTTCCATGATACTGCCGCGAATGTCCTCCAGCGCCCGATGATCCTCTGGCTTGGCAAATTTCTTACCATATTTACCCTCAAACACCACTTTCCAAGCACTGACATCCAGCATCCGATAATGTAGTCTTTTTGACAACATAGGCCACCATTGGTCGATAAACCGCCGATCCTGGTGGATTGAGTTACCACCCAATAAGATCCGTGGCTCACCTGCAAAATGCTCATCACAAAATGCCAATAATTCACGCTCCACCTCGGCTAACGGCTTACCCGAAGCATTTTGCTCCTCCAAACCGCGCCGCGCTGCTGGATGCTGGTCCCAAAAGCTAGCATTTCGGTCCAGTAGCTTACCTAGTTTCTCGGGTTCATGTCGCACCACACCCTCATAGGTCGCAATTTCCGTAAAATCCCAATCCGTAGCGATTGCCGCCACTTCCAAAATCTCATCACGCACTGGATCTAGTCCAGTCATCTCCAGGTCAATCCATAATATTTTTTTTGGCTTAAAAGTTACTTTCATATCTTTATTATACTACGTTTTAGAGTCGTAATAGTCACGAGAAAACTGCTCTGGCACCTGCTGCAGCAACCGTTCAACAGCGTCATCAAATTTTGCTACACTACCAAACTCCAGACGATTTTCTCTTTCAGTCAGAAAAACGCCAGATGCATTACCGTCAGAGGGAACAAAATTTGTCCGATTGACTAACTCGTAGTATAATTCAGCAGCGCTCATGTCTTCACAGCCATATGGCAACATCCGGTAGAACCTCAGATTTTCCACATAGCATTCAGCTAATTCGTCGCTGACCTCTAAAGCCTTGTCTAATTGCAATGTTTGCATGAAATAATCGTCTCTTGGATCGCCATAAGTATCATCTGGCAGCTGGACGCTTTTAATACTTGCATCGTCAATTCCTTGAACTTGCATATCTGAAAGAAGGCGCACAGCCTTGAGGGCTAATTTGTTACCAATGCGATAGCTATTATCAGGATCGTGCTCAAATACCGTTGGCCTGATAACGTGCTCGGCAGTATCCAACACTGCTTGAGTACTGGCTAACAGCCTCCAAGTGTCACCGTCCTTGTGTATAAGCACTTGATTGATTGTAAAATCATGCTGCCTCATAAACTCAGCGGCAGACTGTACAGGCTCCGCACCATAGCCATTCATTGCATCACGCGGCGAAAAGCGCATTGAAAGATCGCTCGCTACCGCCCAAATCTCATCTGGATCATAATCGCCGCTAGCAATAACTTCTTCTAAAATTACCAAATCGACATCGCGAGGAGGTGGTAACTGACGGTCACTGTGTACTAGTGCCTCCAAAACCTGGCGAGCCGCCCCGCCCTTTACACCAATAAATGACGGTAGTTCATCTAAATCAAAACCCAAATTAGCCCGCTCAATAGCATCAGCAGACAACTCATATTCATATATTTCATTGCAGCGAGCTTCCGGGTTACCGAGTTGCTCACAATCATAGTCTTTCAATTGGAGGCTCGCCCCTCCTAAGTCCGCATAATGTTCACCGCTATCAAGCATTTGCAGAACACGAGGCTGATGTATTTTAGCCTCTATATCGCTCGGGTTCGGGCTTACTTTTTCCACATGTACTATTTTAGCATAAATCATTTAAAAAGTCAAACAAACACGGTCGGCGCCACTTCCAAAATCTCATCACGCACTGGATCTAGTCCAGTCATCTCCAGGTCAATCCATAATATTTTTTCGCTTTACTCATACTACCTATTGTACACTCGTCATTTATTTACCTGACCATAAAAAGCTTCTTGCTGTTCGCTCGTTAATACCTCTTGCACCACAGCCCAAACCTTAGCCTCCGCTTCATGGACATTGTGACTATTTACCGCAGACCCGTCTAGGACCTGACACAATTGACCCTTAGTAATAACTCGCTGATGTTGTAAATCAAACAATACTCTTACTTGTTTATTAGCCCTGTTTTTCATCGTGTCCACTATCAGCGCGATTTGTTTATCTGTCGTAGCGGGGATTTTTTGCTGCTGTTCTGGACCGATCACTAGTGAGCCAACTTTCGGCTGCGCCACATGAACCAAATCGCCATTCGGAGCCACCCGGTCACCAAGAAACTCAGGCACGGCACTGTCGCTCAGGGCTTGCGTGATTTGATCCTTCGTCACCGGCAAAATTGTATTGAGCGTATGTCGACGACCATCATGCGCGTCATACCACCACGGGAAGGCTACTACCAACTTCAGCGCCTCCATCCCCATACGCCGCGCTAAACTATACGAACTAATTTCGTACTCAGAAATACCACGTTCGCCAGTATGAATATTTCTGTATTGGTTAACTGTTGTTCGACCAATACGTCGACTACCGACCTTGGCATACAACAACTCTTGAAATCCCCGCAGCAGGGCCACTGATATATTATGTTTTTCTTCACTGTTCAGTTCACCCATATCGACGTCATATGGATTAACCTCCAGACGCCGACATATTTTGTTAAATTGATAGTGAATATTATCCGCCTTATTTGGATCAATACCATTTGCCAGATAAGCACGACCATCAGTGTGATGACCGTTATAGATCTCTCTGGTTTTCAAAAAAGCATCGTATTCGGCAAAAAAGTCATCTGTTGTATCGGGACTGACAAATTCCTGGAATAGTTCCTTTGGTTGATGCCAAGCAGCAAAGCCACCACCAGAGATAGAAGCCGCCATCGCTGACAGCGCCAACACTTCACGCAAGCTTCCTCCACGTTTAATCATTTCTGCTAATGCTCGAGATAATTCTGGTGACAATGGTAGATTATCCATAAATTCACCAATTTTTGTAATCTGCCCTTCTTCATCAATCGCCTCCAATGTTTCCAACAAATCGTACGACTCTTGAATAACTTTTTTACTAGCAACAGGATGCATCAAGTATTGGTTCAAATCCTCAAAAGCACCATTCTCAAAATCGCCATTGAAAAAATCACCATTTAAATGAATAACCGTCAAGACATTACGTACGATATTGGTGTGATATATCTCCGGTGGGATGTGCTGTTCACGGGACTTGATGTCACAGAATCCTTTCAGTTCCTCTGGCAGATAAATTTTACCATAGGAAATTGGCCGCGCCAGCACAAACTTTGCACCGTCAATATCACGGCCACCACGCCCCGCTTGTTGCATTAACTCCGCCTGGGTACACAATCGAGGCGGCAGTCCTTCTGCGCCTTCTTCGCCGATTTCTTTACTCTTTGTTAGTCCATTTGACAACACCAAATCAACCTCGGGGATAGTGATGCCAGACTGTCCAGCCGAGGTCGAAACGATGACAAATGACTCGTCTTCTGCTGGTTCAGCAGTAAAAATTTCTCGGCGCGCAGCCTCTGATATGCCAGAGTGTAATTTAAAAAATCGTATTCTCCCGGACTGATGGCGGGTGTGACGCTTAATCGACGCAATAGTTTCCTCAATACTTCTCACCCCTTCAACAAAGACCAATGCTTTTTTCGAGTCCTTACCATATTCAAGATACGCTTCAGATACGGTCCCCACGTTATCTTCTGTAATGTCGATATCATGCGGCCGACCCTCGATGGTTACGACTGGCAATGCTGATCCATTAATATCTTCGTACCTCGCCTGAGAAACTTCCGTGTCAGGCGTCGCGCTGGAAAAAGCCATATGCCATTTGTCGGTATTCTCTATCGATTTTGCCGCCAGGGCCGTAGCAAATTCCATCTCCAAATTGGCTTCATGTATTTCATCAACCAACACCAGCGTTTTCTCACCATGCCAATCACGAGAAAATTGTTCCAATTTCTTTGTAAACGTTGCTGCCGTCATGAAACAAAGTCTAGTATCTGGCGTTGCTTCCGTGGCGCGTCCATGAATTTTTCCTACCAAATGATCAGGATATTGTTTGCCCAGCTGTTCACGTAAATTCTGCTCGACATATTCAGTAACATTATCGACGATGACCCGCCGCGGCATCAACACCACAACACGATCAAACCGCTCCAGTGCATACTGAGCGGTTTGTGTCGTTTTACCACTACCCGTCGGTCCACATAACCAAGATATTTTGTTCTCTGAGAGTGTATCTAATATCTCTGCTTTGTGCTTATACGCAGGCAATGTTTTGTCACCAAGATCGTAGTTAGCAAAAGGAGTTTCCGGTAACTTCCCGTGCTGTTTTCGCAATTCTTCGAGGCGCTGTCTTCTCTGCTCGGGAGACTCGCCATAGTTATATGGCGACCGTCGAGGACCTTCAATATTCTGACTTAACAAATGGCTACTACTCGGTTCTTTCGACCTATGTAAATAACCCGCCCTCCGGACTCCATCTTTCACACTACACTCTCCTTTATACTCACATTGTAGATAGGAGAGCGCAAAATGGCAAACGTAAGCGTTTTAGTCTTTTTTCTTGTCTAATTTATCAAGTTTCAAGAAATGGACAATTGCATAGACTACAAAGGCAACCGCCAGCAAGGTGATCAATGAGCTGATAAATGCTCCGTACAAAAATTCACCCCGACGTCCAGCGATCTCAACAGTAAATGATGCTGCCTGGAGACCTTGTTGCGAACCAACGATCAACTGTACAAGCGGGTCGATGAATGCTGTCACCAACTTTTTCACGGTATCACCAGCCGCAGTACCGATCGCCAAACCGACAGCTAGACCAACGACACCCTGCTCACGAATAAACATCATAAAGCCGCCGCCATGGCTTTTTACCACGCCTGCTTTTTCTTTTAACGCCGCTACGCTTGGTTTTTTAATAATTGACTTCTTGGTCGTCGTTTTTTTGACTGCCGCTTTCTTGGCTACTTTTTTCTCCGCCATAAAACTCCTTTACGTTAAGTAACACCTTGATTGTACCATATTTAATGTAGAGCGACTTATAGCCTCTCTGGCGCTACAATACCCAAAACAGTCAACCCTGCTTTCAAGATATCAGCGTACACCGCCACCAGACCAACGCGGTGCGCTTCTTTGTCGCTGCCGACGACTTGGTTTTTCTCGTAGTAACGATTGAACTCCTGCGCCAGCTCAAACAGGTAGGCACAAACATGATGCGGTTCCAGACTTTCAGTAGCTCGGTTAACCGCCTCCGCGTATTCGCTCATTTTCCTGACCAGCAGCCGATCTTCATCAAACAATTCTGTCGGGAAAGCAACTGTCTGCTCAGACTTTGCCAAAATACCCCGCGCCCGAGCGTGCGCGTATTGCAGATAACTACCGGTGTTACCTGTTAGACTCACCGCATCATTGATATCAAACACCACGTCGCTACCAATTTTCACTTTCAGGAATTGATAGCGCAGCGCACCTGCCACCACCGCGTCGGTTGGTTCGCCGCCAGCTTGGGTGATAGCTTTCTTGAACTCGTTGAATAACCAATCGATAGTAATGACGTCACCAGTACGCGAGCTCATCTTACCAGTCGTTAGTTTAACGAGACCAGTCGCATAATTAAACAATTTACCCTTCAATTCTGGAATTGCGAGTTCGCTAGCGGCAATCACCCCGCGGAAATACGCCGCCTGCTCTTCGCCATTGACCGTAATCGACAAATCCAAGTTTGGATAATCTTGATGCTTCAGCTGGATCAACCCCATGTCGTGCGCGCCGTACAGGCCGTTGCCGTGCGAACCGATAAACACATTGTCAAACGCACCGTATTGACTGCCCTTAAAAATATACGCACCATCGGACTTGGTAAAGACCTCTGGGGTTTTTGCTTTGATCAAGGCCTTGCCTGGCACTTCAGTCTCGCTCTCGACATAACGCCGCTCAATCGGCACATTGCCCAGCCGCGCCACATTGGCATCAATTTCATCAAAACTCCAGGCTTTACAAATCTCATACACTTGCTTGTACAGCGGATCGTCCAGCACAAATGACTGCTTGGCTAGCTCATCAATCTCTACTCGTGCCTCTGGTGATTCTTTAGCTGCCCGTGCACCTTCAACGTACATACGGCTCATAAACTCGTTGCGCTTATCAGCCGGAATAGCGTCTAGTTTGCTGACATCACCGTCAATTTCGCGAAGAATCGCCCACATACTCTTACCGACATGTGTGCCGACGTCGCCGTGATAACTCACTCGGTGCACCGACGCACCATCCACCGCCAGCAAATTCGCCATAGTGTCCGCCAAAATCGCATTCAAAGCGTGACCGATATGCATGGCTTTGAATGGGTTTGGACAATTAGTTTCAATAACGACCGTTTGGCCTGAACGATTGGTGGCCGGCCGCACTTTCAACGACTCCAGCACCGCTTGGTCGCTTAACGTCACGTTGATAAAGCCTGGTCCAGCCACACTCACCTCGCCCAACTCCTCATGACCACGCAACTCTTCTGCGATCGCCTCGGCAATCTCACGTGGATTTTTACCCAAGGGCTTCGCTAGCTGCAGCGCCACATTCGTCGCAAAGTTACCAAACTTTGGATCAGGACGCGTTAACTGCACTGTTGTTTCAATATTAAATAGCTTTGCAATAACTTCTTGAATTGTGTGTTCCATCAGCACCAGTATACCACCAGATCAACTAGTCTTCCACTATATCCAAGTCTAACGCCGTGGCGGAGATTAAACTCGATCCCCGGACATGACGCAAAATATACGACAACATTGATAAATCATCCTGTGTTGGCAACGCTTGTGGTTGCTGTGATAACGCTTGCTCTTCAGCCATTAATTTCCTTTTTTGTTTCATTCTTTATATGTTATGATATTATCATATTATTTTTAATTTGTCAATGAGATGTGTTCGGTAAGTTAATCTATTCTTTAGGCAAATGACGATTACCTTTACCGACTATTCTCTTAAATACACTACCCTTCGCCAAAATCTTCTTCAGCTTGTTCCGCATAGCCTTTCTTGTCTCTGGACTAGCCTCTGTATAAGAATGCTGAATTGTACTAAGCCAGTTGTCCCTACTATCACCAATAGTAATTTTTAGTCCATGATCCTTCAATACAGCCGCAGATGGTCCACCAGAAAAATCCTCCGCCTTATCGCTTGAGATAGATATCGGTAGAATCTCAACACCGGCCTCTAGGGCAATATGTGCCGCTGCAGAACCAATCTTACGATGCTCCACTGATTCGTGGTCTGAAAACCCTGCCATAACTAATATCTCACCATCTTTAACTCGCTCAACAGCCTCCTCATAATCATCTTCAGTAAAGGGAACTGGTTTTTTATTTTTCCTATCCGTCCATTTATATGGTACAGGGATAAAGTTTTCTCTTCCCGTTAAAACATATTGTATAGGCTCCGGATTAAATCCACCCACACCTTCTTTTATCCAATCACCGTTGGTTGAAGCTATCCCGATACTAGTCTTACCCACCAAAGAGGCTAAATAGCTAGCAGTAGGCACATCAAGCCCAGACTCGTGTGATGTGACCACCACCAGCCCTCTGTTATTCTCCTTGGCTCTTTCTACTGCTTCAATTAGATTATCTTCACCAGATATATCGACATTGCCGCGACCATGCATTACACCCATCAAAGCCCTCAGACCCAAAGACAAACGGATATCCGCTTTTGGCAAGCCCAGCTGTTCACCAGCGGCTTTCAATTTTTTCACTGCAGGGTGCCTAGATAAAAACGTTTTTTCAGATGGTTCCACAATTTTATTATATCATATAAAACCCTATAATGTCAATAGGTAAGTGTTTAAGCTTATCTTGCAACCCGTCCGCTAATACCACTTGGCTCTATCTGGAAGCGGCTGCTCTAACGAGTCCACTAAAGAGTGGGTGTGGCCGAAATGGACGAGATTTAAACTCTGGGTGAGCTTGTGTAGCGATGAAATAGTCACAGTGTGGCGATTCCACAAATTCAACCAATCTACCGTCTGGCGAGGTGCCCGAAATAACCAAACCACCTTGTTCAATCGCCTGAGCAAAATCCTTATTCACCTCATATCGGTGGCGGTGTCGCTCTGTCACCTCTGTTGTGCCATACGTCTTTGCCACGAGTGAGCCTTCTTTCAGCACTGCTGGATAATCACCAAGGCGCATCGTGCCACCAGTCGACTCTTTACCTGCCTGCCCATCCATCAGATAAATCACGTTCGCACCCTGACCTGCACCAAATTCCTCACTATTAGCACCGTCCACGCCACCTCGACGCGCCGCGGCAATTACCGCTGTTTGCATACCCAAACAAATGCCCAAATATGGTTTATTGTGCTCCAGACAATACATTGCCGCTGCAATTTTTCCTTCAACACCGCGTGAGCCAAATCCGCCTGGCACCAACACAGCATCAACCTTAGCAAAATCGTCATCGCTGGCGGTCTCTGAATTTATCCACCGTATATTGACCTCACAATTCTCCGCCCAGGCTGCCGATTTCAACGCCTCAGTCACCGACAAATACGTATCGGTATTGTCAATATATTTTGCCACTAGACCAACGGTTACTTCACGAGCATAGTCAGTCGTGTCACGCGTGGCGAGATTTTTCCAACGAGTCAAATCAGGCTCCGTTGTTACTCCAGTAAATTCACTCAGCATTGATCCCAAGTCACGCGCAACCGTCAACGGCACTTCATAAACGGTATCGACATTTGGCATCATGATGATACCCTCGGGACGTACACCAGATGATATAGCAATTTTCTCACCAACACTGCGTGGTGGTTTATCATGGCCCTCGGTCCGCACCGCCACGACGTCTGGCATGATCCCAAAACTACGAAGCTCCGCCATGGCATTTTGTGCAGGCTTTGTTTTGTACTCCTGACTCGCTTCCAAAAACGGCACATACACCACATGAACAAAGAGACAATTATTCCTGCCTACTTCTTGTGAAAAATCACGAATTGCTTCGATAAAGCTCAGACCTTCGTAGTCCCCGACCGTACCGCCGATTTCTACAATGTGAACATCGCCCTCAGCTGCTTCGTGAATAGATGTTTTAATAGAATTGGTCAAATGTGGTACTAGCTGCACCGTTTGCCCACCAAATTTACCAGCTCGTTCATCAGCGATGAGATCACGCAATAGTCGACCTGACAGAGTAGTATTTTTCCGCGTCAACTCCAAATCCAAAAAGCGTTCATAATGCCCCAAGTCCAAATCAGTCTCGGCACCATCTTTGGTCACAAAACACTCACCGTGTTCTTTCGGATTTAATAATCCAGCGTCAACGTTCAAGTACGGATCACACTTTTGTACTGACACTGACAAGCCTTTGGCTTGCAACACCGCACCAATACTTGCCGCCGTGATTCCCTTACCGACACCAGACAACACCCCACCAGTTACAAAAATATACTTCTTCGTCATCACTTCTCCAACCTATCAAAAGAGGCGCCGAATCGACACCTCTGTTGTTTTATTCACAACCGTCACACACTGTCAAACTTGCGGGATCGAGCGGTGCTGCAATGCCACCAGATTTTTTTGCCTGGTCGTCGGCTGCCTGCTGAACTGCTTTCATCGCTGCGTCGATAGCACTTAATTTTTCTTCCAATGTCATGTCGTCAGAAATAATTTGACTTGCGTTCATGTTCCTGTCTTTCTATATATTTAGTATCTGCTTATGCTTATAATACGCTATATGTAGCGTTTATGCAACATAGTGTAGCCAATTTCCTGTTGTAGTTTTTTCATCAAGCTTGCCGATTGGCATGATGTAAATTTGCCTATGTTCGACGCGTGGCATAAAGTCACCCAGTTTGTTAGCATAAGCCTCCAAGGCCGCTGCTTCCTCTTCCTCTGGAAGTTCTCGTACCGTTGTCGTCAAAAATACAGCACTATTTTGATCGTTCCAAACCACAAATTCGACAACACCACTGCGGTAAGCATTGACAGCGTGACGAGATTGTCGGTCAGAAATCCAAATAATGTTGTCATTTTTATAACGAACAAAGTGGAGCGGCGTCACTAGCGGTGTTCTGTCACGATTGACGGTTGCCAAGGCGCCAACTTCCACGGTGTCTAAGATATCTGTTGTAATTTTGTCCATAGTGGTTATTTCGTGGTATTTACTTCATAGCTAGTGTTAGTGCTTTCAAAGAAATTGACCAGCTCCAACGTGTCATTCGCGGTAGCCATCCACTTGGCTGGGTTGGCCACGTTGTACTCAGGCTCAAAGCCAAGCTCAACCAAGCGGCGGTCGGTCATGTGCATGACGTATTGATTGACATAATCAGCGTTCAAGCCCAAGATACCCTTTGGTAACATATCCTTGTTGTATTCTTTTTCCAGCTCAACCGCCTGCAAGATGAGGTTGCGAATTTCCTCGGCAAACTCCTGGGTTTGCAGTTCTGGGTTTTCGTCCAAGATGGTCAGTAGCAAATTGATACCGAAAGTTAAGTGCAAGTTCTCGTCCTTGGTGATCCAGTCTAGCAGCGTGCCGACATTGCGCAGCAAATTGCGCTGACGGAAGCTCATACCAACCATAAAGCCCGAGTAGAACCAGATGCCTTCGAGCACAATGTTATACGCCACCAAGCTGCGAACAAAGTTTTTCTTACCCTCCAAGGTGTAGATGTTCAGATTTGGATCGAGCATGACATCCAGGTGCTTGTTCTGGAAGTTCGCCTTGTCGGCCAGCGATTTTTTGCCAAAGCCCGCTGCGTAAATCTCCTCGCGGTCAAACGGAAAGGTCTCGATGATGTATTCAAAGGTCATAAAGTGATTGGCCTCTTCCCACATCTGTTTTGACAGATACAGTTGCGCTTCAGCGGCGTTAACATATGGATAAATACCAAAGGCTAACGACTTATTGATCAATAGCTCGTTCGGATTGAGGTAGCTAATGACGGTTTTGAGCGCATGCTTTTCTTCGTCACTAAGTTTTTCAAAATCCATCAAGTCCTGTGCTAGCTGAACTTCATTAGGAAACCAAGTATTGGCCACCGCTTGGTTGTATAGATCGTATGCCCATGGGTAACGAATTGGGTGTAAACTTAGCCCGTCGCGCAGCCCCGAGCCTAAAATTCCACCTTTTGGATGTGTATAGTCTGACATGATAACCCCCTTTATTTATTAATTTTTGCAAAGCCAAAGCCACGCGCCTTGCCTGCACCTGTTCTAATCTTTTGCTCAGCAATTTTTTCCACCGACACCGTGGTCTGTTCTGATTGATGACGTGGTTTAACGTGTAGATAGTAGGTCGTTTTCAGACCACGCCGCCAGGCTTCAGAATAAATCTCTACATATTCATCGATATCGCGCGTTTCCAGATACATGTTGCGGCTAATCGCCTGGTCGACCCATTTTTGTGCTCGTGCTGCTACCTCGATAAAAGCATAAGGACTGAGCTGGAAGCTAGTTTTGTAAACGTCTTTGAGCTTCTGTGGGATAGCGTCGATGTGTTGAATATCACCCTGGTTGGCAAACACCTCTTCCTTGATATCATCCCACAAGTTCAGCGCCTTAAGGTCGCGCACCAGGTTATTATTTACCTCCAAAAACTTACCGTTCAGAGTCGAGCGGCTAAAGATTTGTGCAAACTGCGGATCGATACCTGGCGTGGTACCAGCAATGTGGCCGATGTTCGCCGTCGGCGCGATAGCCATCAGTGTCGCATTGCGCATACCCTTCTTGACTTTCACTCGCAGTGAATCCCAATCAAGGCTCGATTTGTGGTCAATCTTCACCTTTACCTTGCGGTCAGTAGACAGCGTCTCCAGGGTGTCAATCGGCAAAATACCCTTACTCCAACCACTACCCTTGTAGGTAGGATAGCTGCCCAGCTCCTGTGCCAAGTCCGCTGATTGGTCGATGGCGTGATAGCTGATGAATTCGGTCAGCGTATCAATCAAGTTATATGATTCCTTAGACTCATAGCAGTAGCCAAGTTTTTCGAGCACATCAGTAAAGCCCATTATCCCCAAACCAATTGCCCGCGTTTGGTTGTTTGAGTGCATAGCTTCCGGAATCGGCGTTTGGGTGATATCCACCAAGTTATCCAATTGACGCACAGCAGCCCGTGACGCTTCTTTGAGTCGATCCCAATCCCACGTCTTATCTTCGTTCAAAAAGGCTGACAAATTGATACTCACCAGGTTACAGGTAGCAATGTTGTCTTTGTCCTGCGGCAAGGTAATTTCCGTACAGAGATTAGACAAGTGAATCGTACCCGTGTTATTGTTCAATGCTCGCACATTGATAGTGTCTTTCCAGGTGAGCCATGGGTGGCTAGTAGCCTGTAAGCTGGTCAAAATCTGTTTGAATTGCTGGCGAGCTGATGTCTTTTCAAAGACGCGCATTTTACCGGCCTCGGCTAGTTTAATGTACTCTTTGTAGCGCGCGGAGAATTCTTCACCGTACAGTTCTGGTAGATCTGGCGTATCTGCCGGGTCAAACAAGTACCAATCTTGGTCTTTTTGCACCCGCTTCATAAATTCGTCAGAGATAAATACCGCGGTGTTAGCAAAACGCGTTCGCATGTATGGATCACCGGAGTTAGAACGCAGGTCGATAAACTCCCTAAAATCAATATGCCAGTTTTCCATATATACTGCCGCTGCACCCATCTTTTTACCCTTACGGGAGACGGCAAATAGCGCCGTATCGATCATCTTGATAAATGGAATTGGTCCAGTACTTACCGTATTGGTTGTCTTGACTGGACTGCCAGATGCCCGCAATTTAGTAAAGCCGATACCGATACCACCAGTACCCTTGGCGATCCACATCGTGTCACGCACCGCCTTGGCGATTGATTCCATATCATCATCAACGTTCAGCAAGAAACAGTTACTGAGCTGCGGGAATGAACCACCGGCATTGACGCGGGTTGAACCACCTGGCACATACTCCAGGCTACTCATGTGATTGTAAAAATCGATTGCTGCAGCCGTCGGATCTTTTTCATTGTAGCTCAGCCCCATAGCGATGCGCATATGAGTAAACTGTGGCGGTTCAATTGGCTCGCTACCGTGTTTACGCAGAGCGTAGCGGTTACGGTTAGTGATGACACCGAGGTACTTACTAAGGTTGTCTTTAGCAGGATCAAGCGCTTCACCAAGCTTTTTCAAATCAAACCTACCGTCAGTCATCCGCTGGTCCAGTAGTCCAACCTTTACTGCATCCTTCACGAACTGAGGAAATTTCTTTGCGTGCAATTTCTTTAGCTCATCAGCGGTTTCATAATCATCTAGGGTGTTTTTATAAATATTTTTTAACAACAGCCGTGCCGCGATCTTGTCATAATCTGGATCGTCTTTAACATTCTGCAAGGTTGTCTGGATGACCGCTTGGTCGAGCTGCTCAGTCGTAATGCCGTCAAACAATGTCAGCTGCAGTTCAGTAGCCACCTGCACGACCTTGGATACTTGATCAGGCAACCCCTCTGCCGCCTTCAGTAACGCAATGTTGATTTTATTTGCATCAAACGACTCTTTCGTCCCGTCTCGTTTGACGACATGAATGACACTCATTATACCTCCCTTAAAACTATATTGGTCACAGAGACACAAGAAAAATACCAACAGCACCTCCCCTGTGGTATCAGCTTTTCTCACCTCTTGGTTTTTGTTTATCTACCCGCTATAGATATAGCGTATATACACCATGATAAACACTAAATGTAGGGTTTGCAATAGGTTTTGTTAATTTTACAATGACGATCAAAGATAACCCTGCTTGCCACTTGGCGGAAGGACGGGGATTCGAACCCCGGAGACCCCGTGAAGAGTCTACACACTTTCCAGGCGTGCCAGTTCAACCACTCCTGCATCCTTCCGTCTTGATTTAGTATACAAAACTTTACGGGAAATAACCAACTACCGCAGTAACAATATAAAAATGGGCTGATGATGTACATTTTACATAACTATTATGGTTGCATATCCTCCCGTACTGCATATAATAAATATAGTATGGATACACTAGTTGCACCGTGTATAAGACTCACAAACATTACAAAGTGTTTCGGTATTGGCGATGCGGAACACTATGCTCTTGACGACGTAAACTTGACCGTCGAGAAGGGCGAATTCATTGCCATCATGGGGCCAAGTGGTTGCGGTAAAACCACTCTCTTAAATATCATCGGATTGCTAGATCAAGCAACAGATGGTGAATATTTCCTCAACGGTGATTCAGTGGACAATCTCGGCTCAAAACGATTAGCCCGAATCCGTTCAGATGACATCGGTTTTGTGTTTCAGAATTTTAATCTGATTCCTCGCTTGAGCGTCCTAGAAAATGTGTCTCTCCCTCTGACCTACAAAGGAATGAGCAAAATCAAACGGCTACAGGAAGCCAGCCGAATCTTAAAGAATTTCCATCTGGGCGAGCGTGAATATTACATGCCACACCAATTGTCAGGCGGACAGGTTCAGCGCGTAGCGATTGCTCGTGCGCTCGTTAACAGCCCGTCAATCATCCTGGCGGACGAGCCGACTGGCAACCTAGACAGTAAGGCCAGCCATATCATCATGGAAGAGTTGGCCGATATTCACCGCCGTGGCAACACCATCATCATGGTAACCCACAACCCTGAATTAACTTCGTACGCCAGCCGTGTCATCACCATGCTTGATGGCAGGATCGATACAGACGAACAGCTGCAAAAATCAGCACCATTCAGAAAAAACCTGGAAATTGTTGACGAAGAAAAAACAACTAAACCATCAGACAAGCCTAAGAAGTCTGAGAAAAAAGCTACTGAAGCCACCGAGAAGTCCAAAAAGGAAGATTCAAAACCTACTGAACAGCCTGAGAAAGAAGAATCCAAATCTGTTGATAAACCAAAAAAAGAAGGTGATAAACCTGCTGAAAAGTCTGAGAAAAAATCTTTGGCTAAATCGAAAAAGAAGACATCAACTGCCAAAAAGGAGACGACTAAGTGAGGTTTTTATTTAAAAATCACATAGAGAACGCCGTGCAATCCCTCCGTGCCAGCCGCGGTCGGACAACATTGACAGTTACTGGCATCACTATTGGTATCATGGGCATCACTATGATTATGTCCTTGTCTGTTAGTGTCAATAAATTGATTAACCAACAGTTCTCAACAACCAAAGACAGTGTAGCATTGATACGGTCTGGTCTGGGTGGTAATATCGAGCGGTCACTATCTCAAGCACAAAATATTACACCTTTACCAACCCTGACTGAATATGATGTGCAGGATGTTGCTCGCATCACTCAAAACAGCGCTCCAATGTCAGTTATTCATAACACTATCACTACCACTAATTCACGCGTTGACGCCAACAAAACTGCCATCATTGGCACCACTGAAAAAATTAAAGATCTTGCAGAGTTAGAACTACGCGATGGTCAATTTGTTGGGCAAGCCAACGGTGTGGTGATTGGACATCAATTGTCAATTGATCTGTTTGGTACCGAATATTCACTTGGTAATGTACTGCGTATTCAGGATAAGCCGTTTACGGTCATGGGTGTTTTAAAACCAGTCAAACAACCGCTTACTTACTTGGGTGTTAATTTCAATAACTCAGCCATCGTTTCACTGGATGTCAGTAAGAAGCTAACACAAAATGTCGCACAAATTCAGCAAATTGCTATCAAAACTGACGGCGACTCATCGCTTGAAAAAGCAATTTCTGATATTAAAGAAAAGCTCAATCAAAATCACCACGATGCTAATGACTACCACATCATCACTGGTAAAGATATTACTGCTACCAGCGACGCTATGTTGTTGTCACTGTCAGCAATCATGATCGCTGTGTCAATCATCTCCCTGTTTGTCGGTGGGATTAGCATCATGAATATCATGTTGGTAAATGTTGCCGAACGACAGCGTGAAGTCGGTATCCGTAAAGCAATTGGTGCAACCAACCGACACATCATCCATCAATTCTTGATCGAATCAGTCATCATTGGTTTAGCTGGTGGTGTTATGGGGTATATCTTTGGCTTAATTGGTGCGTACACGGTCAGTACCTTCCTACCAGTTTCGCCAATTTTGAGCTGGCAGCCTGCTGTCGTCAGTATTGGCGCTGCCATGCTGGTCGGTGTCGTCTTTGGTATTTATCCAGCCGTACGTGCTGCCAACCGCAACACCATCGAAGCAATGCGCAACTAAGTAACCTATGGTTCAACTTAGCTTAATTCTTGTTTTAGACGCTCTACCAGTTTTACTGGCGCTGGATCAACACCATTTAGAATTGCTGTGTAAATACTTGCGGCATCACCAAGCGCCAAGCCCCACAACAACTGCTTGAGCAAGGTTTCGCCTTGTAGTTCCACCGATACAGCGTGCGGACGCATACCACTCAACAATCGATCACTCAGCTCCATTCGCTCACGAATGCGCGGATGTTCCAAATGACTCATCAAATCAACAATCACAAATGGCTTTTCAACCGGATGAGATGACCAGCCGATAAATTCATTGTGATTAAATTCAGGGTACTGATTACAAAAAGCTATATTTTTTGCCGATTCATTCCAGCTAATTTTCCATTTATACGCCAGCGGCCAGGTTAGCTCGCCAGCATAAATCACCGGAGTTTTGCCAGCTGACTTGAGCGCCAACTGTTTAGCAATGTTTTGCTCGGTCGGTACTTCTGGTGCCCAAGCTTTTACCTGACCAGATAACCATTCGCCGCTTTCTTCCAATTTTTGATATAAATCACCATCGATGATCAAAAAATGTTGTAATATCTTCAACAATCCTCGCAGATGGTAGACTGTTGACATACGTGGTTGCGCACCGGCTGGTATTTTTATCCTCTTTACGCCATCAGCTGCTGCTTTTTCAAACAGGGCTCCGCCTGTCGTGATTGTCGCCAGCTGACAATTGTTGGCACGCGCCTGATCATAGCAACTGAGAGTTTCTTCTGTATTACCAGAGTGACTGATGGCAATAACTAGGGTATTACCATTCACAAAACCTGGTAAATCATAGCCTTTCGTCACCACCAGAGGAATATGTAACCAACCCCTCGTTAACGCAATTACCATTTCTGCTGCCAGCGCTGAACCACCCATACCAGCAATCACCACCGCATTGATAGTGCCCGGGACATAATCATTTCCTTCGATAACTACTTCAAACGAAGTCTGCGTTGATAACTGCAACAAACCAGACAGGGTGTCGGCTGGATCTTTTCGCCGAATCATCATAGGATCATCAAGCATCTTGTCATATCACCTTTCTTCATGCTAAAGTATAACATATATAAGCATAATCATTAATAATACGGGGTGGGGACATGCAAAACCAATCAGTTACCGATGATCAAGAGCTTGCCAAGGTTTTGGCAGGTGTAACACAACAAACAGATGATAATTTGAGCTTTGAAGAGACGGGGACAACTCCGCAGTCAGACGACGCTCAGGTAGTCGCGCCACCACCAGACAACTCAGTCCCAGTAACAACGGACGATTTAATGGTTGCACCGCCGCCAGCAGTGCCGATTTCCGTCGATACTGCGACCCCTGCAGCCCCAGTAAATGATTCAAATCTGGACTCCATCAAGCAACAAGCACTACTAGAGCTTCGTCCCCTGGTTGATAAGTTAAATATTTCCCCAGAAGAAAAGTTTGACACCTACCTACTGTTATTACGCTCAACAGATGACAGCGCTTTGATCGCTCCAGCACACGCAGCAGCTGGTGCCATCGCTGATGAATCTCGCCGCGCCCAAGCTCTGCTGGATGTGATCAAAGAGATAGATTATCTGTCAAATCCACAAAAATAACCATTTCAATTCATTAAAATAGGGCCTGCTACCGGCCCTATTTTGTTTGATGTAGCCTGCTACATCATCCCCATGCCCGGCATACCGCCAGGCGCAGCTGGAGCTTCTGGCTCTGGCACATCAACAACCAGCGCGCCCATGGTTGCTGCGGTTGAGGCGATAGATACCGCGTTCTGCACCGCTTCCTTGGTGACGCGCGCCGGGTCGATGACGCCAGCTTTTTTAACATCCACCAATTCATTCGCAGACTTCATGACATTAACGCCAAAGCCAGCTTTGCCCGCTTCGACTTGTGCCAGTAGTGCGTCAGCATTCAAGCCAGCGTTACGCATAATCTGCAGGAATGGCTGCTTCAGGGCGTCCTTTAGAATCTGCCGGCCAGCCGCGATGCTATCTGCACCGCTCACTTTCAAGCCGCCAGCCAAATTCACCAGCGTCACGCCACCACCAGCGACGATTCCCTCGGCCAAGGCTGCCTTGGTCGCTGCCACGGCGTCGTCCACCCGGAATTTCTTTTCGTCAATTTCCGTCTCGGTTGCGCCGCCGACTTTGATGACCGCCACCTTACCGCTCAAGGCCGCTGCCCGCTTGTCGAATTGTTCTTTTTCGTATTCGCTGGAGGCGTTGTCAGACAGTGCCTTGATCTGAGCGATCTGCTCCTTCACTACTGATGGCTTGCCCGCACCCTCAACGATGGTAGTTTCGTCTTTACCGACAATCACCTTACGTGCTGAACCCAAAACTTCCAGGCCAGCATTCTCAAACGTCAAACCATGGTCCTCAGAAATCACCGTTGCGCCGGTCAGCACCGCGATGTCGCGCAAAATCTCCTTGCGGCGGTCGCCAAAGCTTGGTGCCTTGACCGCCACGGTATTAAATACACCCTTGAGCTTGTTCAGCACCAAAATACTCAGCGCCTCACCTTCAACTTCATCAGCGATCAGCACCACGTCCTTTTTCCCACTTTGTGCCAATTTCTCCAGCATTGGTAGGAACTCCTGCACGCTAGAAATTTTCTTATCGGTAATCAGAATCGCTGGTTTTTCGTAAACCGCCTCTTGCCGGCCGGTGTCGGTGACGAAGAACGGACTGACCCAGCCCTTGTCTAGGCTAAAGCCCTCAACGACCTCAGCCTCCAGTTCCAAACCCTGGCCAGCCTCGACCGTCACGACGCCGTCTTTGCCAACTTTCTCGATGACACCAGCGATCAATTTGCCAATTTCCGCGTCGCCCGCCGAGATGGTCGCCACTTCCGCCACGCGCTCAGACTTGCCCTCAATTGGCTCAGCTAATTTGTTCAGCTCTTTGACAATTTCCGCGCCAGCCTGCTCGATGCCTTTGCGTAGCTCCATCGGGTTGTGACCCGCCGCGATTAACCGGTTAGCCTCCTTCAAAATCGAATATGTCAGCACTGTTACGGTCGTGGTACCGTCACCAGCCTGCTTGTTCAGGTTCTTGGCCGCCTGCTTGATCAGATCAGCACCAACCTTGTAGCCCAGCGTCTCATCATCATTCTCTGGCAGCTCAATGCCTTCTGCCACCGTCACACCATCGTGCGTCACCGTTGGCCCGCCAAACCCCTTAGCGATCACTACATTGCGGCCTTTTGGCCCGTAGGTTACCTTGACTGCGTTATACAGCGCCTCGGCACCGCCCAACACGCGAGCACGCGCATCATCATCGTAAAATACTTTTTTTGCCATAACGTAAACTCCCCTTTTCTCAAACAACCGTTGCTAAAATATCTTCCTCGCGGACGATCAAATATTCCGTGCCGTCAATTTTCAAGTCCGTAGTCGAATATTCCTTATATACAATCTTGTCGCCCACCTTCACATTCTTGACATCGCCGCCGACCGCTTTGACCTCAGCCACCACTGGCTTTTCCTTCGAGCTGTCCGGCAAATACAGTCCGCTCGCCGTCTGCGTCTTCGCCTCCTCGCGCACCGCTACCACGCGGTCACCGAGAGGCTCAATAGGTACACTCATAATATCCTCCATTTCATTAACAATACATCTTATTGTATCGCACCACGTTAGCACTCGTCAAGGGTGAGTGCTAATTCACTCAATACCCTTCCCCAAAAATAGCCCTCCCGCCTTGATATTGTTATAATACCTATATGAAGCTATTCAAATCTCTCATCTCGTGTCTATTGGTGCGAATTATGCGTAAATTTTTCCACAATAATCCACACATTTGCCTGGTCGCCGTTGTCGGAAGCGTCGGCAAGACAACCACCAAATCAACCATCGTCGACGTTCTCAAACACAACAAGAAAGTTCGCACCAACAGGGGTAATTTCAATGCCGCATTTAGTGCACCCCTGGAGATGCTTGGTATTGATGGCCCGAAAAATCCTCGATCCATCACTGATTGGCTATCAACCATCTACCGCGCCTACCGCTCGGCTCGCCGGCTTCACGATATCAATGTCATCGTCCAAGAATTTGGCATCGATCACCCCGGTGAAATGGCTGCCTTTGGTCGCTACGCCCACCCTGATGTTCTCGTCGTCACAGCTATATCTCCTGAGCACATGGAGTTTTTTGGCAATCTCAAAACAGTAGCTCAAGAAGAATTTGCCTTGTCTAGTCACAGCATCGTTACCCTGTATAACCGTGATGATATCAACTCTGGATTCATCGCTTTTGCCAATTCTGAACGCAATCTTTCTTACAGTACTGAGCCAGATGCTGACTATTACATTACCGCTCATCAGTTTAATCACAGCCAAGGATATACCTGTACCTTAACACATGGCGAGCAAACCTCTCGCGAGTTTATCATGCCTGTTGTCGCCAAGCACCAACTACGCATTGCTGCTGGAGCCGCTGCTGTTGCATTGGAGTTCAACCTTGACGTTGAAAGCGTCATCACCGCCTTAGAGAACTTTACTCCTGTGTCAGGGCGAATGAACCTCCTAAGCGGCATTAATGGCTCAACGATCATCGATGATTCATACAATTCCAGCCCACTCGCTGCCAAATCAGCCCTCGAAACACTCTATCAATTACCCGCCAAAACCAAAATCGCCGTCTTGGGAGATATGAACGAGCTTGGCGATACAACAGCGTCTGAACACCGCACACTCGGTACCCTATGCGACCCAGCGCAGCTATCGCACGTCATCACTGTCGGATCCAACGCAGCTACATTCTTGGCGCCAGCTGCCCAAGACAACGGCTGTACTGTCACCTCGTTTGATACAGCCATCGATGCTGTAGAATTATTACAATCTCTGGCTCATCAAGATACCGTCTTACTATTCAAAGGATCTCAAGGCGGTGTCTACCTCGAAGAAGCCATCAAACCACTCCTCGAAAGTTCGAAAGATACCGAAAAACTTGTCCGCCAATCCAAAGAATGGCTTAGCAAAAAACAAGCTTTTTTCGGCAAGTCATTGAGTTAATTATTCTGCTTTTTCCTGCCCTAAAATTTCACGTACCACCTGGCTATCATTCCACGGCAGCCGTTGTCCATTCACGATTCGATACTTCTCGTGTCCCATCCCGGTGATCAGCACCATATCACCCTTTTGCGCAGAGCCAAGTGCTCGCTCAATCGCCTGTCGTCGGTCAGGAATTTCTGTTGTCTTGGCGTCACCGTGCGCCCGTTCAATTCCTTCATAGATCATTCGCCTAATCTGATCAGGATCTTCATTATAGCTCTCCTCGTCGGTCAGGAATATCCTGTCGGTGTTTTTAGCAGCAATTTCGCCCATAGTTGGCCGCTTGCTCTTGTCGCGATCCCCACAAGCCCCAAACACCAAAATCACTCGACCCTTGGCGATCTTACGAGCGGCTGTCAATAATTTATCCAATGCATCAGGGGTGTGTGCATAATCAACAATTACGTCATAACCAACACCCTCGACTGCTCGCTCAAACCTACCAGGAACCGCCTCGACGTTAGCCACGCCTTCTTGGATATCTTGTAATTTCACACCCAACAAATACGCTAACGTCACCGCCGCCGTCATATTGTGTACATTAAATTCACCCGGCAGTGCCGTCGCTAGTTCCAAATGCGTTTGATGGTCCAAAACCACATCAGCTTCAGTACCCTTGCGGTATAGTTTAACTCGCTGAATTTGCGCCTCTGCTTCTGGATGTTTGCCATAGGTCATTTTTTGTTCACCGGCAACGAATTGATCAAAATAGTCATACCATTCATCATCGCGGTTCAAAATGATATATCGCGGTTCCAGTGCAAACAGCTTACCCTTAGCCGCTGCATAATTCTCCATGGTCTTGTGATAGTCTAAATGATCCTGTGTCAAATTGGTCATCACTGCCGCCTCGATCGGCACTCCGTCAAGCTTGTGTTGGTCAAGCGCGTGCGACGTGATTTCCAACACGACATAGTCCACATCGGCCTTTTTTGCATCACGAAAGAACTGCTGCATCCTGCCAGTCGAAGCCACTGTTGCATTCAAGTCATTCACTTGAGCCTTCCCTGCCACCTCGATCAGCGCTGTCGTGAACATCGCGGTCTTAAATTTGGCTTCCTTCAAGATCTCATTGATGTAGCAGGCGGTCGTTGTCTTTCCATTGGTGCCAGTTACTGCGATAACTCGCAAGTTTTTTGATGGGTTACCATACCGCGCACTCAATAGCCGTACTCTGACTCGGCGATATCCATTCTCCACGCCATGCAAAGCACTAGCGGGCAAAATACTTCTGGCTGCTTTGACAAGAATCTGTTTCATATATCCATGATACCACTTTTGCGTGCCGATTCACACTTCCAGACAACAGAGGCGAATATGTGCTATACTATGCAATAGTTATGAGGATTTTGGGAATTGAATCAAGCTGTGATGAAACAGCTGCCGCTGTCGTCGAAGATGGTCATCTACTATTATCAAATGTTGTTAACTCACAGATCGACATCCATGCCGAATATGGTGGTGTCATTCCAGAAATTGCCGCCCGTTCACATCTGGAGGTTATCAACCCGGTTGTTAAAAAGGCGTTATCTGAGGCCAACTATACTTGGGATGATATCGATGCCATCGCCGTCACTTACGCTCCTGGCCTCATCGGTTCGCTCCTTGTTGGTACCCTCGCTGCCCGCACCCTCGCCATTATTCATCACAAACCGTTGTATAAAATACATCATGTAGAAGCTCATGTGTATGCTAATTTCATCAACCAGCAGTCTGATAGCTTATCTTTAACACTGCCAAAAAACCAACCTACCTTCCCTCTCCTTACCCTCATCGTTTCTGGTGGACATTCACAGCTCGTCCTGTTCCGTAACCATGGCGACTACCAGCTCATCGGCCAAACCCAAGATGACGCCGTCGGTGAGGCGTTCGACAAAGTCGCTAAAATTATCGGTCTACCCTACCCTGGTGGCCCTGCCATCGCCAAAGCAGCCGCACTCGGCGACCCGCGCGCCTTTAATCTACCCATCGCCAAACTCGCTGGTGAATACAATTTTTCCTTCTCCGGCCTTAAAACAGCCGTTCTGAGAACGGTGCAGCGCGAAGTCGGTAAAGACTTTACCTTCCCGTCACACGAGCTCCCTGCCCTTGTGACCGACGAATTACAACACAACATGGCAGCCAGCTTCCAGTACACCGCCATCAAAACTTTGGTTGATAAAACCAAGAAAGCATACGATAATTTTCAGCCTGCTTCCGTCGTCATCGCTGGTGGTGTCGCCGCCAATCAAGAACTGCGCCGCCAACTAAGCCTAGCCCTGCCTATCGACATTGAATACGCACCCATCCAGCTCTGCACCGACAATGCCGCTATGATCGCCGCACTCGGTTATTTCCGCGCCCACATTAACCAGCCTGCCGACCCATACAACATGGAAGTTCAACCAAGTCTATCTATGCTGGACGCAGCGTAAGCCATGGCGCCAAAATCCCAGTTCTATGGTATACTATAACCAGAAATAAACATGGGAGAATACACACATAAGCTCGCTCGAGGGTACTTTTTCGTGTGAAAAGTAGTCAGTGGTTTATGTGTGCCATTTTTCCCGTGAAATATATAGGAATCAGATCATATGCAATTAGCCAAACAATACATTCCAAATGACTACGAACCAGATATTTATGCCCTATGGGAGACGAGCAATTCTTTTGCGCCCACAGGTGAAGGTAAGCCGTACAGTATCGTCATGCCACCACCAAACGCCAACGGCAACCTACACATCGGACACGCGCTTGATATGAACCTGAAGGATATCTTGATCCGCTATCATAGGCTCAAGGGCGATGATGCAGTGTTTATCCCCGGTGCCGACCATGCTGGCTTTGAAACATGGGTAGTCTACGAAAAAGAGCTAGCAAAGCAGGATAAAAGTCGCTTTGATTTTTCGCGAGAACAATTGTACAGCCAAGTATGGAACTTTGTCCAAGAAAAGCGTGGCAATATGGAATTACAGTTACGTGCCTTGGGTACCAGCGCCTCCTGGAAACACCTTACATTCACTCTAGACGACAAGGTGATACAGACGGTGTACGATACCTTCAAACAGATGTGGGAAGATGATCTGATCTACCGCGGCGAACGAATCGTTAACTACTGTACTGTTCACCAAACTAGCTTCGCCGATATCGAGGTCGAGCACAAAACAGAGAAGGGGACGTTATGGAAAATAGCTTACCCAACCTTGGATAAGATTGGAGAAATCGTAGTTGCCACCACCCGTCCTGAGACTATGTTAGGCGACGTTGCTGTGGCTGTTCATCCTGATGACGAGCGCTACAAAAAGCTCATCGGCACTCGTATTCTCCTACCAATTATCGACCGCGAAATCCCCATCATCGCCGACGAATACGTTGACATGAGTTATGGTACCGGAGCCGTCAAAATAACTCCAGCGCATGATCCAAACGACTTTGAGATGGCAGAACGCCATGGTCTACCAGTCAAAAGCATCATCAGCCATGATGGCAAATTGATCAATGTGCCGCCACAATTCTTAGGTCTAGATCCGCAAGAAGCAAGACGCCGCATCCTAGCAGCTCTAGAAGCCATGGAGCTACGCCGCGGTGAGTCAGACATTGAACACGCTGTCGGTCATTGTTACAAGTGCGGCACCGTCATCGAACCAATGGTGAAAGAGCAGTGGTTCATCAAAATGCAGCCACTAGCCAAGCCAGCCATCGAGGCGCTAGAGAGAGGGGAGATTACCTTCCATCCAGCCTCAAAGCGCAAAGAGCTCATCGCCTACCTAGAGCAACTCAAGGACTGGAATATTTCTCGACAAATCCCATGGGGCATCCCAATCCCAGCGTTTGTCAATGAGACCGACTCAAACGACTGGATCTTCGACACCCGGGTAACCGAAAAGCGTATTGTTGTAAATGAAACAACATATATCAGAGAAGAAGATACCTTTGATACCTGGTTTTCATCTGGACAGTGGCCATACATTGTCACCGATTATCTCAATGGCGGGGAACTAGCCAAATACTTCCCAACCAGCTTGATGGAGACCGGTATGGATATCATGCGAGCATGGGTGTCACGCATGATTATGCTCAGCCTGTACCGCACCGGCAAACTACCATTCAAGGACGTTTATCTGCATGGTATGGTCAACGACGAGCATAATCAAAAAATGTCCAAATCCAAGGGCAATGTCATCAATCCGATGGAACTAGTCTCAGAATTTGGCTCAGATGCCACCCGCATGGGTATCATCGCCGGCCGCGCACCAGCCCAACATCAAGCCTTCAATAGGGGTGCGGTCATTGCTGCTCGCAACTTCTGCAACAAGCTATGGAACATCGCTCGCTTTGTTGAATCACAAATTGGCGACAACCACGTCATCGTACCACTACAGCCACAAACCCCAGCTGACCACTGGATTATCCGCCAGCTAAATGACGCCGCCAACAACGTCGCTGTTCGCTTGGAACAATACCGCTTTTCTGAGGCCGCCGAAACGGTCTACCACGCCATCTGGGACGACGTCGCCGATTGGTATATCGAATCATCAAAAACCGCCATCAACCGCCCACTGTTGTCATGGGTGCTAGCAACCAGTCTGAGAATCACCCATCCATTTGCACCATTCGTCACAGAGACAATTTGGCAGACACTCAACTATACCGACGGTATCCTGATGCGCGACTCTTGGCCAACACCAGAAAAATATGACGAGATTGAAGCTGAACAGTTTGAACGAATCAAAGAATTAGTCTCCGAAGGTCGCTGGGTAATTACAGAGCTACCGGGTAATAAAAAATATCGCTTACTGTACGGCAACGACAGTCTGGTCAAAGAAAACGCCGACACTATCAAGCACCTCATGCGCCTTGCATCAATTGAACACACTGATCAACCACGTGGCCTCAGACTAGCCGCCGCGAACAGGGAGGTATGGCTGGATATCGATGATGAAACGCTCTACCAGCACCAAACTGAGCTAGAAATGCGCCTCGCAGAAGCCCGAAAACGCCTCGAGGGGCTTGAAGCGCGTATCAACAATCCATCCTACGCTGAAAAAGCGCCAGCCCACTTGGTGGAGGAAACTCGCCAACACATTACAGAGCAGCAAGCGCTCATCCAACGACTCATCACCGAGCTGGAAGTCATCAAATTTAACTAAAAACAAATCTTACCGATACACAAGCGTTGCCCATCAAACTCAGGACCGCCATTACCCTGGGCACGCTTGACTTTCATATATTTTCGGTCATCATTTCGTGGTGTTGAACGAGGATTTGCCGATCCATCATGAATGATACTACTGAGTGATGTATGCTCTGGATGCGTGTGCGCAGACGAACCAATCCTTGTCGTTTTCATGCCATCATCGCCTGTTGACCCCTGAAAATCAACTGCACTAAATACTGATACCACTGCCTTATCCACGTGGGTGTCGTGCATCAACACACCACAAGCAGTTGTCAAGCTCACAAATATGGTAAATTGTGTAATAATCTGTTGTAATATATTCATATATCTCTCTGTTTATGTTTTATTAACGCGCACTGAGCGCTGTTAAACTGATTATCATATTAGCATAAGTTTTATTTTATGTCAAGTATATTTCACGTTGTAGCAAATAAAAAGCACCTACTCGAGGTGTTTATGTATCATTCTGGCGGAAGGGGAGGGATTCGAACCCTCGGTACGTTTTACCGCACGCCGGTTTTCAAGACCGGTACCTTCAACCACTCGGTCACCCTTCCAGAAATCTGTTCACATTATACCACACTCCTGTTCACAAATAAAAATTCCCAACCCGTAAGTTGAGAATTTCATATCAGTTCCTGGCGGAGGAGGGGAGATTCGAACTCCCGCTACAGATCTCTCCGTACTAACGATTTAGCAAACCGTCCCCTTCAGCCACTTGGGTACTCCTCCAAAATGTACACCATGAAACCTGGTTACATTGTACCACACCTGTACGAAATACCATAGCGTTGACTTTTTTCTACTAACCAAGGATAATATAACTATTATGAAGAAGATTGTAACCGTTGGCGCAAGCATCATAATAACGACCATGTTAGCATTGACCATCACTGGTCTGCCAGCTCTGGCACTTGGTGAGGGTGGTTTTGCAGAAGGTGTGGAGGCAGCTCGCGGCAATGGCGTGCCAACCAACCTATGGAATGGTGACAGCTCTCTGGTGCGTCGGGTTATCAACTTTATGCTGATCGGTATCGCGGTGGTTAGCGTGGTGATGCTGATCTTTGGTGGTTTTCGTTATGTCATATCTGGTGGACGAAAAGAATCGGTTACCGCCGCTAAGAACACCATCTTGTATGCTGTCATTGGTCTATTGATTGCTCTTTTTGCCTATGCCATCATCAAGTTTGTCATCAACTTCGCCGTCAGTGGTGGCTCTACTGACGTCTAGCCTACACATTGTGCTCATGGTATACTAAAACCATGGAAACAGAACCAACCAAAGCAATAGCTCATGATTTGTCTGAACCGTTTTCTTGGCACGCCCCAGAGACCAGGGGTCCAGTACGTGGTCTAGGCTGGTATCTATCATTTGCCGTAGTCATCATGGTGCTCATGGCGCTGTCTGTTTTCTGGATCAAAAGCTGGACATTCACAGTACTAATACCCATCATGGCGGTAGCATTACTGTCTCTATCTACTAAAACTCCTCGCATGATCAACTATGCCATTAGCCCCAAAGGTGTTTATGTGGCGGACAAGTTATACGATTTTAGTGAATTCAAGGCTTTCGGTGTTATCGAATATCAAGGTCAATTCTCAGTATTACTACTTCCCGTTAAACGTTTCTCACCAGGTCTAACCATCTACTTTTCAGAGGCGGAAGGGGAAACGATTGTCGATATGCTAGGCACACGCCTCCCCATGCAAGAGATAAAACCAGACGCTTTGGAGAAACTCATCCGAATCATTAAGCTTTAGCTTGCTCTTAGCTTTTGATATGTGTTAGAATGTAAAAGTTCGATGTTCATGATGTGAGCAGAGAAGGTACCTTATATTTTTGTTATAGCCAATCGGTTTTGCCGAAAGGCTGTATGCACCCGTAGCTCAGCTGGATAGAGCGTTGGCTTGCGGAGCCAAAGGTCGTACGTTCGAATCGTGCCGGGTGTACCAATTAGCATTATCAAAATAACTCTTCGTCATGGAAGAGTTGTTTTTTATGATAAATCACTCACGCGAATTATTCTTCTGTTGATTTCTTTTCAGGAGACAACTCAGACACTAAACTAACTGTATTATTAAGATGATCTACCTTGATGGAGTCTGCAGTATCAGCAGCAAGAAGTGCATATGGTGCAGAAATACGGTATTCTTTTGCCATTACATCAAGAAATTGAACGGTATTAACCGCCGCTCCTCCTAAGCCCCTAATAACCTCCTCTGCAACTTCAATATAGCGAGGCAACTTTTCATAGTCTAAACCATAGTTAAAACTCATACTATCATCTCCTTTTTACCATATTTCAACATTATTATATCATACTGTTACTCTCTGGTAGCACAAAACCCTCACAGAGGTGAGGGCTAAATAAACACTGTATGGCGGAGAGAGAGGGATTCGAACCCTCGAAGCCTTGCGGCTTACCGCTTTTCGAGAGCGGCCAGTTCAACCACTCCTGCACCTCTCCGTGATTGACTTTTTCATTATACCAGAGGTTAGGTTATACTTGCAGTAGTTATGCTCAAAATTATCACAATCGGCAAGAAAAATAATCCATGGGTCATGGACGGCCTAGAATACTACCAGAAGCGTCTGAGAGCCCCGTGGAATATCGAATGGGTGTTGTTGGCTAATTCTTCATTCGAAGGCTCCAGAGCGCGCCAGGAAGAGTCTGAGCGGATACTCAAGCAGATCAAGCCAGACCATTTTGTCATTTTGCTGGATGAACGGGGCGACAACCTATCGTCTCCTGAACTGTCGGCTTTCCTAGAAGAGCAGTTCACCCACAGTCAGTCCGTGGTCATCATCATTGGCGGGGCGTTTGGTGTTTCTTCAGAACTACGCGAACGGGCTGATGTCGTTTGGTCGCTGTCAAAACTGGTATTTCCGCATCAACTTGTCCGCCTAGTTCTGACAGAGCAGCTCTACCGCGCCCAAGAAATCGCCAAAGGTAGCGGATATCACCACGTCTAATCAGCCGTGGTTTCCTATGAAGTCTGCCGTGTCAGGACGATGATTGTCACTGAGGTAGCGCCCGCCTGACGCAAACAACAAGCAGCCTCCCGCACTGTAGCACCAGTAGTGAAAATGTCATCCACCAGACAGTACTGCTTGGCTGGATCGATATCACCCACTACCCGGAAAAACTCTTTTGCCTGCAATCTCCGCTGTTTGGCCGATGTAGCAAAATGCTGCGTGACGTTATTGCGTCGCTGAAGCACTTGCTCAACAGGGATTCTCCTAACTCGCCCCAACTGGCGACAAATCAGCTTCATGTGGTCATATCCTCTGATGCGGGTATTGCGTGGTGTGGTCGGAATAGGAACTAGCACGCTGTTAGTCGGCAGCTGTGGCAACAGCTCATCAGTGATATCTACCAAATCGTTGATGACAGCTCGTTTGCGCTCAAACTTGAGCGCGTCAATCGCTTGCAACACCACACCTTGCCTGAGCAGCAAACAATAAATACATTGAACAGGGAAGTGATGTCTACCACAATAATTACCATATTTAGGCCGCCGATCACACAACACACATGTAGTATAGCTCATCTGTATGATGTGTTTTTTACATTTTTGGCAAATAGTTTGACCAGTTTTTCCACACCCATAACAGTAGTGAGGAGCGATGACTGACAATACCTTATCAAACATTGTATTTTTTACGTTTTTTACCTTTCACTGTTGATTATAACGCACATAACCGTTATACTAATAGGGAACATTGTCAATTGAGCCAAATAGAGTGGAGGAACAACTATGGCCCGGAAACAGGACGATAATTTATTTACCGACGACGATTTAACTGCTGCATTTTTGGATGAAGCTGACTTGTCAGCTCCAGCACAAGCACCAGCACCAACCATGACTACTGCTGAGGATAACTGGGAAGAGGACGCTGATGACCTGATGGGTCAGTTAGCGGTTGACGTTTTTGAGACCGAAGGAGAATTGGTCATCAAAGCACGCACCGCTGGCGTTGACCGCAACGACCTGGATGTCAGCATCTCTGATGGTATCTTGACCATCTCTGGCACCTTGTCCAGTGGTGACGAGACTGAAGTTAACAACTGGCACATTCAGGAATGTTACTGGGGTGAATTTCGGCGAACCCTAGCTCTTCCAGTCGCAGTCAAGGAAGAGGGTGTAAAAGCAGAACTAAAAGACGGTGTATTGACAATTACCTTTGAAAAAGTAAAACAAGAAAAAGCTAAGAAGATTCAAGTTCTGTAATCAATCACTAATCTCTACTAAAAACACCAGTCGCAATGACTGGTGTTTTTGAAGTTATAGCTAATTGTCCTAGTTACCGGTAACCTTATTGACCACAAAGTTAACGATAGCGTAGGCAAAGATAGCAATCAACAGACCGATCAAAGAGTACATGATGGTATTCTTAGCAGATGTCACCTTGGCACTATCACCATTTGATGTGGTGTATTTAAAGCCACCAAGGATCAACATAAACACAGAGACAATCGCAATGGCCATCAATGCAAAGTTGATTGACTTTGAGATGATGTCATCAACGTTAGCACTAGCACCGGTGTTAGCTCCCTGAACCTTGTTCAAGCCTTCTCGGACCCCATTTTGTGCAAATGCATTGTCGCCAGAAGCCAAAAATACGACACCCATAACCAACACAGGAAGGGCAAACGCGCCAGCTATTTTAATAATGGTTTTTTTCATGAATTTCGTTTCCTTTCCTTGGAAAATTGATTGTTATTTTACTTCATTATACCATATTTTACGGTCTGTCTATACTGTGTTGGGCTCTATTTACCAATGATGCGAAGAAATACGTAATCAACGATAGCATACGCAAGGGCAGAGATGATCACACCGATGATGGCGTACATGATGGTGTTCTTAGCAGAGCTTAGCTTAGCACTGTCGCCATTGGAGGTGCTGTATTTCAACCCACCAATGATAACCATCACAACTGATACAATACCAGAGATAATCAGCAGATATCTGATGACTGTTTTGATGACAGGGTCAACTGATTCACTACTGTTAGCACAAACAATATTGTTTGGATCAGTACTACACGCGTCATAAATCCCAACTGCTGAAGCAGCTTGTGATAGTAAAAATCCACCAACTATGGCGAGAGTCAAAGTAGCGGTAATAGTTACGGTTTTTTTCATTAGTTAAACCTCCCTGCGACATAATTTGTAATAACAAAAGCACACCATACCACCAGCAAACCAACCACCGAATAGATAATACCATTTTTAGCCTTAGAAATTTTACCTGGATCGCCAGCGGATACACTATACATAATGCCATAGATGATGATAGAAATGATAGCTACGACCGCTGAAACAGCAAACACAAAATTCGCTATACTTTGTAATGCCACCTTATCATCTTTACGATCAGGAACCCCTACGTCACTTGGGGAACCTAGTTGGCTAACAATTTGAACGATAAACTTTTCCATAGTTATAATAATGCTCCTGATACCCAGTTTACTACACCTACTGAGGCAATGGCTATAACTAAGCCAATAATGGCGTTAAAGACTGTTTTTCGTCCACGAACCGCTCGATCTGGCGATCCTGAACTGGTGATAAACAGGAAACCGCCGTATATGATATATCCTGCTGCAATATAGCCTGTGATTTGAAATAGATCTTCAATGAGGTTGAGGGCAATTCGCCAGATGTATGGGCCAAAACCGCCAACCTCACTCGGACTCTTTAAATCACACGAATTACCAGATGTTAAGTTATAAAACCAAGGTTTTAGAGTTATAACACGACCACGCTCGTCACAAACACCAGCCAGAGCGGGTTGTGTACTGACAAACGCCATGCCAAAACTGCCCGTAACTATCAAAGTCAGTGCTATAATTGCTCGCTTGATCATGAGAATACTCCTCCTGGGATTAAGAATTGAGTCAGCGTGACAAAGAAGGCGTATAGCAGTAACCCTATCACAACATTGATCCAGATCTCGCGAGCTTTTTTGATGTTTTCTGGCTTATCTCCAGATGATGAAAATAGTATCCCGCCATAGACTACCGCACCAACAGCCGTGACACCTACGCCCATGGTTAAAATTTTTACTGCCTGTTTAACAATGTCAAAAATAGCCTCTTTACCACTCTTACCGCCACACTCTATAGTCGAAGTATCGACGCCAGCGCATTTCTTCGCATCATCAGCAAATACTGGAGTCGACATAGCAAAACCGACTAGTAAAACTACGGCAATGATAGTTTTTGTAAAGAAATTTCTGTTTACCATTGAATTGTTCTACCAATATTAGGTTGATATGTGACTAATTGTAAGATATTGTCACGCAAAATGCAAACAACATTTCACCTGGTAGCTCTTGAATATTAGGGAAGTCTTTGGTATTATGAGCTAGTTGACATGCGCTCGTAGTGAAGTTGGTCCATCACGCCTCCCTGTCACGGAGGAGATCGCCGGTTCGAATCCGGTCGGGCGCGCCACAGACACCCAGTTGACAGGGTGTTTTTATTTTGCTGGTTTTCATACTTGTATTTTCATATACTTTGTGTTATAATCACGCCATATCGATTGTAGATATGGTACATGTAACTAACCTGGTAGTAAACCAGAGAAAGAATCCCAAGCGTTATGAAAGGATATAACCCAAGCGTTATAAAAGAGTATAACCCAAGCGATTCACAAGAACCATCAACATATGAAATAAACCGCCGAGGGGTCCTGGGTCTTCTTATGACCAGTGCTGGAATGGTGGCTTTAGCAGCCTGTGGTGGCGAGAAAGAAACTACACCAGAACAAACATCAGGACAACTGCCTGAACATGTAGAAAGCAGTGGTAATACTCCTTCACCAGAAAAATCTCCAACTCCTGAAGGCCCAAAAAAGCTAGAAGCGAGCGAGTTTCAGACCATAGAAGAACTTTGTAAGCACTTTTTTGACTCCAGGATTCCTGAAGGTCGAAAAGCGTTTGAAGCACTGACTATTCCTGCAAATGCTTACAACGACCCTCAGAAACTAGGGCAACATTTCTCTAATATCTTCGAAAAGATATGTAATGTGTTTACCGACACCAACGAACAAAGTTACCCACCAGTGTCAGAATACTATGAAGTACAATCCCTTAATAGACTGGGTCAGCCAACAACCAAACGAGGCGCTATTAAGTTGGCAGATGAGTTAGTTTCCTACTTTGCAGAAAACTACTTAAGGGGGACTGTGTTCGAAGACCCAGGCGTTGACATGAACGGCAAACCAAAACCACTTGATCTTGGATACGGTCTAACAACCTACCTGACACAACTCGTATCTTCAGAAGCATATCTGCAAAAAGACGATAACGCTGAGCGTAGAGAAAATGAGTGGGGTACAGCCTTGCCTTCATTTACCTCTCCAGCCGAACCGGACAAATTCTTAGGAAAAATATCTATCGAAGAAATGTCTGTTGATAACGCACAATACTCTAATGAAACAGTTGGCATGAAATTTAGCTGCCGACCAGATACCGAAGCTGAGAATTCTGAAACAATCACAAGTCTAGTTGATAAGGTTGGTAGCAACAACCTTGGAGGCCTAGACCGTATCCTAGGGCTGTCTATCAAAGGTATAAAAGATGGCTATATTTCATTCAAAAAGACCAATGAAGGCCTTGTTGTTATTAGTAAGCTAGATTTCAACCCTCACCAGGCAAGCTATAAAGAAATTCAAGAAGAAAAACAGTCATAATTAAGCATTTGCGCTTTTGGGACATATACACTACAATTTGTAGTGTATATGTTTTTTTCTGAAAGGGCATCAAAACATGAGTAAAAAGCGAGGGTTGATAGTACTCTCCACACTAGTAGTGGCACTTATATCAGCGGTGTTACTTGCTCCGCAGGCAGAAGCTGCGAAAAATTTGAAATTAAAACAAAAAGTTGAGTCAACACTACTTTACGCTAATTTGATGAAGCGTGGCACCAACGATTGGACATGTATGACCGATTTCGAGGGGATGCGGTATAGAAACACGACAAGCACCGACTCTAACTGGGCGCCATCTAACGGTGATAATGAGGAGCGTGCAAATACCTTTGTGGGAAAAAATACCAAAGGTGGTATTAAATCCTACTCAGGCGTCGACCCCATCACAAAACAAATCGGTGGAGATCTCAGCTGTGCTAGCCTCCTAAAAGCGGGGATTGATATTTGGGAGGGCTCTTCTAAATATGCTGACTTCTACCGGCATATGGGTGGTAAATTTTTTATTGATCAAACCAAAGCTGGCTGGGTATTTCGAAATTGGGAAAGATGTAAAAAGTATGAATGGAATTCCTGGGGTCGTTTTACACAAAATGTTAACGACTTACGGAGTGTATCAAAACCAAATTATTTTACTTCATACACTGTTTACTATTCTAGTAGTAATTTAGCTCCTGACGAAAATCCTCCGGGTGGTTGTGCACCAAAAAAGGGTGGCGCGGCCATTAAAGAACGTTTCAAAGACGGTATCAAAAATGCCACCGGCAGCCTACCTTCTATAGCTTCAGGCAGTGCCGAACAATGGTATATGTATTCAAAAACATTTACTAGTTCTGCTAGCGGTTGTTCTGCTAGCGGTGATAAATCTCTCAAGGAAATCCCTAAAGAAAATCCAGATAGCTCGGGGTATTATTACTACAAAATTCCATTTACCAGTACAGGTGGCAAAACCGCCGACATGATTTATAAAACTTCCAAGGGTAATGAAAAAGTCTGGTTGGCAGCAACCGACGACACTGAGGGAGGATTAGTCGAAGTAAGCTGTAGCGATATTGGTTCTTGGCTCCAAAACAACAGGGGTGCTTTTGATAAGTTTGCTAAATACGCGTCTGAACATAAGGACGAACAAAAAGAACTTTCTGTGGAGGATTCACCAGAAAAGAGTGCTGATGCCACAGCACAGTCAACCGAAGGAGCGGGAGAAGAAAAGGAAGAGAAAACCTGTACAAGTGAATTGACTGGCGTAGGGTGGTTTCTCTGCCCAGCCATTGAAAAGTTAGCTGATTTTGCCGACTCAGTCTGGGGAATGCTAGAAGGGTATTTGGTTACAAGTCCTTTACAAGCAACAGGAAGTACATATGATGCATGGAAAACCATGAGAGACCTTGCTAACGTTCTATTGGCACTGGTATTTATCTTGATCATCATATCACAGGTGTCGAATGTCGGTATATCCAATTACGGCATCAAGAAAATGTTACCTCGTTTCATCATCGCTGCAGTTGCAGTGAATATATCCTACTTTGTTATCCAAATCATCGTTGATATTGCAAACATTATCGGTAGCACCTTATTAGGAATAATCACAACACCGATACAAAGCATGAATCTTACCGATGTTGGCTGGGGTGCTTTATTGACAGCAATTTTAGCAGGTGGCGGCACGGCGGCTGGAGCGACACTAATTGGTGGAACAATTGCTGCCTCAGTTTTCGGGATTGGAACCCTGTTTATGTTTGTGCTTATGGCAATCGTTCCAGGTGTGATCGGCATCGTCTCAGGCTTGTTAGCGTTAGTATTTCGATCAGCAGTGATACCGGTACTGGCAATCTTAGCTCCATTGGCCTTTGCAGCTTGGATTTTACCAAACACCCAAAGTGTCTTTGACAAGTGGAAAAAAGTCTTCACCGGTATGGTCTTCCTCTATCCTTTGGCGGCAATATACTACGGCGGATTAAAATTATTAGCCTTTACTGCCCTTGCTGACAAAACCGGTGGAGTGGTACAACAACTGATGGCTTTGGCACTTTTATTTGCTGGTACTTTCGTCATCCTTGGTATGGCTCTAAAATCCAATGCTATCATCGGCAACCTGATGGGGCGGGCAAATGGACTATTGAACAAGGCATCAGCACCAGCGCTTAATGCGGGAAATAAGTTTGCTAAACGTCGAGCAGGTATGAAACGTCGTGAATTTATGGCGAAAGATTTTAGCAAGAGTAAGGCTCCTAGACGCGTCTGGAGTGGTGGTCTGCAACGGGGCTTTAGAAAAATAAACCAACGCTCACTCGACAGAGAAACCCGAGCAGCTCTGGCAGAACAAAGCGAACAGCAGCGCTACCGAGAAGGGCTGGCTGAAGCTTCTGGAGGTGAACTAGACAAGCGCCTTGGGTTTGCGGCAGCTACTACTGGTGGCCAGGAATATATTCATAAATTATCTCAAGAAGCTGCAGCCAAAAAATTGCGATTCGAATACAACAGCAATGCAACTGAGGCTCTACGGTCAGATGACAAATACGTTCAAGCGGCTGCTGCAGAAAAATTATCCCAATCGGGTGCCTGGGGAACAGCACAGTTGCGTAAATACTTGGAAGAGGGTGGTAAAATTACCAGCATCGAGATGGGGGATGCTCTCACCAATGTCAAGAAATACGATGCCGGAGTGGCCGCTGCCGGAGTGGCCGGTTTTGACGCAATAGGTAAAGGACAGCAGGCTTATGGTGTTAGTCGAGACGAGCTAGCCCAAATGACAAGTAAAGCATTTGAAAACCTTTCTGTAGATAATTTATCTACGCAAAGTGCAGAGGCACTTGTTAATGCTTACGACAAGGGAGGATTGGCAAACAGTAGGGCTGCTGAAGTGTCCGATAGCTCACGATACATGGGTCAAGCCAATGGTAAGACCGCACCAGTGTTTAAGGCTTTGGGTCAAGAAGGTCAGCCTAATCTTCAGTCGGCAATTGACGCAATCAAGTCAAATATGGCTAGTTCGCAGTCAACACCTTCTCAAGCGCCAAGCATGGCCCCTGATCGTCAATACGCTATCAAAGAGCAGGCACGAGGAGTAGAAGCTCCAAAGCCAGATTCATTGTCTTCAGGTGGTCAAACACAAGCTCCAGCTCCGCAGGTTAACGTTACTGTGCAGGTAGACAGATCTTCTGATCCGACGAGTGCTACCAGTATCCCACCGAGCTATATTGACCAGGGTGGTACCAGTGGCACTGGACGGTCACAACACCGACGCAACCGACCGCCTACTGCGTTTGGCCGATAGATTCATATAGTTGACTTTTGCGCGAAAAAATGCTACCATTTATAGTAATGGAGTGGTTGAAAATGCGAGTGCGTCCGCAAATACGTCGGTCGCAGTGGTTTGCCATACTGACTATTGGTATTTTTGTCGGGTTTTTTAGTGGTATACTCATCAACTCTACCTCAGTCTATGCCGCTGAGGCTCAGTGGAAAAGTGACTCACTAGTCGTTGACGGTAAAACACTCAAACCAGTTAACGACACAGCTCGTAAAAAACTGCTTGGTCGCGACAGTAAAGACTGGGTCTACGAGGCTGTTGAAGGCAATCAATCAACCGTGGTGTTTTTCGCTGGAAATAGCAATCCACGAACTGCTACTACCGCGAAATACGTTAAATACACCCTGAACGGCAGCACACCAACACAGTCAGGCGAACCAAAGGATATCGAGGTTAAACAAGACAGTAACCCTAGTGAGTCAGAATGTGATGTGAGAGGGGGAACGGGTTGGTTTATTTGCCCAATCTCTAATGGAATCGCCTCAGGGATTGATGAAGTATATACCTGGATCTCCGATCTGATGACCACGCCAGCGATAGACAGCTCCAACAATAGCTCTGGGGTAAAGGTCGCCTGGGACATCATGCGAAACATCGCCAATGCAGCGTTCATCGTCGCCTTTTTGATCGTTATTTATTCACAGCTAACCTCAGTTGGCATCAGTAACTACGGTATCAAAAAACTAGTTCCACGAGTGGTTATCGCCGCAATTTTAGTTAACCTGTCTTTCATCATATGTGCTGCGATGATCGATCTGTCAAATATCTTTGGTGTCGCCCTACAAGATATGTTCAACGAAATTCGTTCTCAGGTGTCAGCAAATGGTGCGTTTAATGGTGCTCCATTGCCAACCTGGAGTGACTTGGTGGCCATGGTTCTGTCTGGTGGCGCAGCAACAGCAGGGGTCTATGGCGCGCTGGCAGTAACTGGCGGGTCGTTAGCTTCAGCCGCTTACTGGCTGCTACCCATCATCGCCAGTATCTTATTGACGCTGACAGTTGTTTTCATCATCTTGGCAGCACGACAAGCATTGTTGATCATCTTAACGGTCATATCACCGCTGGCTTTCGTGTGCTATCTGTTACCAGGCACCGAGAAATTCTTTGAAAAATGGCGAAACTTAATGTTCACCCTGGTGATATTCTTCCCAGCATTTTCAGTGGTCTTTGGTGGTGCGCAGTTGGCAGGAATGATCATTTTACAAAACGCCAACTCGTGGATTATGGTGATTTTGGGACTGGCAGTGCAAGTTTCAGCCCTAGCCATCGCACCGCTGGTATTTAAGCTAAGCGGCGGTGTGCTGGGCCGAGTAGCTGGTATCGTCAACAACAAGAACCGTGGTGTTATCGACCGAACTAAAAACTGGTCACGTGACCGTAGTCAATTGGCGGCTCATAAAAATTCGCTAGGTAGGGCTGACGATGAACTGAGCAAATTCAGTGGCATCCGCAAAATGGGGCGCTGGGCTAACTACCGCTCGCGTAAATTCAAAACTCGTTCAGAGGCCTACCAAAAACGGGCTGACGCAGCCTATAAGCTTTCCCGCGCCAACCAAATTGCTGACATTGAGTCACGAGCTGCTGCCGACCAATTATCGCTAGCTGACGTCACAACCGCAAACGCTTATGAGGAGATGAAAGTTAAGTCTGAGAATTCACAAATACCAGCCAACCTGAACAAAAGAGCTGCCCGCCGCTATAAAACACTACAAGAAGAAGTTCAACAAGAAGCGCGCAGTATTGCGATTCAAGGGCTGCGAAAGAATAGTATTCAGCGCGTTAATGACTACATCTTAGCAAATGACTTAGCTGAACAAGAGAATCTACGAGCCCAAGCAGGTTCTGTGGAAAATATGTACTTTGGCAAGGATCGTGGCTCACAGCGCGTATGGTCAGCGGCGCGTAGTACCATCAGCAAAGCTAACAAGGAATCGGTTGAGAACGCTATGACCATCCTGAATGCTATGAACGTCAGCAATGATGATATGGTAGACTTGGCAAACGGTGTCAGCCGGCGCAACTTGACGGTTACTGATGATATCCGCTATGCAGCGGTTCACCATGTATTGGGTGGTAAAGACGCCGTAGCTATCCAGAGCTTACTACAAAAAACCGACTTTGGCGCACTAAATAATGAATTAGCACAAGAATACGGTGATGCGCTGCTGTCCAACTCTGCTAAACCAGCTTGGTTGGGTGGTGCGGCTGCAGCGGCTATCAAGGCCAACAATGTTAATATGAACGGCCCAGACTACATGAGGAAACTTATGCTTGATAACCTTAACATCGGTGGTTTGTCGACCGAAGCAATTGTCGGTTCAGACTTGGCTTACCTAAAGCCGCTAAAGGAAGCGTTGAGCGACCAAAGCTTTGTCTCGCAAATCAATGAAGCTGGGCTGGATACGCTGCGCAAGAACCTTGTTTTGGCACAAACTGATCCTCGATTTAGTAGTCGAATTGGTAAAACTGGTAACACAATTCGAGAGATATCTCTTTCTCTAGGGATTAAGCCTGAGGATTTAACTAGTTAAGCTATCTTTGCTATACTAGTAGCATATGGCTGTGTATAGAGTGCCCCAGGATGTGGAAGCAGAAGATAAGCTGCTTGGGCCATTCAGTTTTAAGCAATTTGTGTTTCTCATCATCGCGGTGGGCTTTTTTGGTATAGCGTGGGCGCTAGGAGTCGCCTTGCTACCACTAGCAATCATTCCTTTACCATTTGGCGTGTTTTTCACCGTGCTAGCGTTGCCACTACGTAAGGAACAGCCGATGGAAATATATATTGCGGCAGTGATATCGTTCTTCCTAAAGCCACGGGTTCGCCTCTGGGAACCAGACGGAGTAGAGACGCTGATAGAAGTGGTGGCACCAAAAACTAAGGAAGAAAATCTGAGTAAAAATTATGATCAACGAGAGATCCAGCGACGATTATCATATCTGGCCAATATCGTTGACACACACGGTTGGTCAGTCCGTGGCGTCGGCAACCCAGAAGCGACAGGTAATTTAGACACCGCTAGCTCACTACAGGCTGATTTTTATAATACGGCTGTCCAGGCAGAGGAAGATATTTTAGACCGAGGTAATACTACTTCACGACAAATTGCCGATATGATCGCTGAGACAGACCAACAGCGACGAGAACAGCTGATGCAGCGCATGCAAAAACCTCAAACACCAACGGCACAACAGCCAACTCAGTCAACAGTTTTCATGGCAGCACAAGAGGAAGACATACCAAAACTAACCGTTAACCCGTACCCCCACATGCGTCAAGGTGTCCTGTCTCCGGCCGGGGAACGATCTACCTTCACGCCACCAACCGACCAAAATCAACCTATACAACAACCTGTTGACCCTGGTATAATAGACCTTGCAAATAATCATTCCGATCTTTCCATAGCGACCCTACAAAAAGAAGCAGATCGGATACATAAACGCTCAGAGGAAGCAGCTGAGGAGGAAGTGGTGATTTCACTACGTTAGGTGGGAAATGCAACCAGACAATCAACAACCATATCAGTTACCACCCAACCCGACGACACCGCCGGTTGTTTCTGGACAGCCTGGTCAACCATTACTGCCACAGCCACAGCAATCACAACCTGGTCAGCCAGTGTCACCAATACAGCCTGGTATAACTCAGCCAACTCCAAATCCACAGAATCCACCAGCGCCTAAAGACAAAAAGAGCGCCATCAGCACACAAAATACGTTATTGTTTTCAGAAATGCGTGAAAACATGATCATCATGAGTGATGGTAGTTTTCGTGCGGTGATAGAATGTCAGTCTATCAACTTTGATTTGATGAGTACTCGTGAGCGAGAAGCTATCGAATTTAGCTATCAAAACCTACTCAACTCGCTCTATTTTCCAGTTCAAATCCTAGTACGATCACAGCGTGTTGATATCGGTCCATACCTTGATCGATTGTCGCGCATTCGACGCTCTCAAGACAATATGTTACTTAATGTGTTGATGGATGACTATATGAACTTCATAGAAGTGCTGTCGCAAGAGGCAAACATTATGGATAAGCGATTTTTCATCGTGGTGCCGTATTTTCCTGGTGGCGATGTCAATGCTATGAAGCAGCAAGCAAAGGGTCTGTTTGATAGTTTCTTTAGTGGTAAAAAGGAAACATTGATCACTAGAATCGATCAACCGATGTACGAGAAGGCAAAAGATGAAATCAAAAACCGCATCGATACGGTGATGAACGGTTTATTTGCCATGGGTGTGAAGAGTTTACAACTTAACACCAGGCAGCTTGGAGAATTGTTCTATATCTCGTACAATCCTGATACTGCAGCACGTCAGCCATTGGTGCGTAACCCTAATGATCTGACGACGACTTATATCCGCAAGGGAAATGGTGAATCACCATATGGAGGAGATTTCTAATGGCTAAGAAAAAATTAGACGCCATCGATATCGCCGCTCAACAGCGTGCTCGCGAACAAGCCGAAGTCGAGCAAGCCTTCTTGACCGGTGTGAGAACTTTACGCGATTTTATCGCCCCAAGTAGTGTAGAAATTCAAGCAAGTTATTTCCGACTGGGCGCCAAGTATGGTCGCACCATCTACGTTTATGGTTATCCTCGTGAAATTTACACTGGTTGGCTGAGTTCGGTGATTAATATCGACGAGGTGTTGGATATTAGTATGTTTATCTACCCAGTTGATACGCAAGTGGTGCTGAACAATTTGCGTAAAAAAGTAACTCAGCTGGAAGCAAGTATGAACATTAACGCAGAAAAGGGGCGTGTGCGTGACCCAGCCATGGAAGCTGCCTTGCAGGATGCCGAAGAACTGCGTAACCAGCTACAGATTGGTTCAGAGAAATTCTTCCGTTATGGTTTATATGTGACGATTTATGCCGACAGCCTTGATGAGTTGAATTTTATTCAACACAAAATTGAAACAATCTTTGGTCAGCAGCTCATATTTAGTAAGGTAGCATCAAATCAGCAAGAACAGGGGCTAAACAGCACCATTCCCCAGTTGATGGATCAATTACAAATCCGCCGCAATATGAACACTGGTGCTATTTCCACCAGCTTCCCATTCACCTCTGCCGACCTAACCGATGGCAAGGGTGTGCTGTACGGCATCAATATGCACAACAATGGTTTGGTGATTTTCGACCGATTTTCTCTGGAAAACGCCAACATGGTGGTGTTTGCCAAGTCTGGTGCTGGTAAGTCGTTTACCGTGAAACTGGAAGCACTGCGCAGTATGATGACCGGTGCCGATATCGTCATCATTGACCCGGAAAATGAATACCAAAAGCTATGTGACGCCGTTGGCGGTAGTCATATACGCCTGAGTTTAAACAGCGACACGCGCATCAATCCGTTTGATTTGCCACGAGTGATCGACACCGAAGAAGCCGACGACGCATTACGCGCCAACTTGGTTACACTGCACGGTTTACTGCGTCAAATGTTGGGTGGTTCAGTGGCTGGCTCTATCGGACTGACCGCAGCAGAGGAAGCAGACATCGACCAGGCGTTGATCGATACCTACGCTCGTGTCGGCATCACGTCAGACCCACTAACGCACAATTCAACACCACCAACCATTCACGATTTGTACGACACGCTGCTACACATGGGCGGTACTGGCCCACAACTGGCACAGCGTCTGCGTAAGTTTACCTCTGGCACATTTGCTGGTATTTTCAGTCAGCAGAGTAATATCGATATCAATAACGCCATGGTAGTTTTTAATATCCGAGACCTGGAAGATGAGCTGCGCCCAACAGCCATGTATATTGTGTTGAATCACATCTGGAATATCACTCGAACCGACCAGAAAAAGCGTATGTTGATCGTTGACGAGGCGTGGCAATTGATGAAATATGAAGACTCAGCTAGCTTCTTGTTTAGCCTAGCGAAACGAGCCCGAAAATATCAACTAGGACTCACTACCATCACTCAGGACGTCGAGGACTTTGTGGGCAGTAAAATGGGCCGCGCTATCGTTGCCAACTCATCCATGCAGTTACTCCTCAAACAATCATCCAGCGCCGTTGATGTGCTTTCCAGTGTGTTTAAGCTAACCGAGGAAGAGCAGAAACGCCTAGCGAATTTCCCAGTTGGACAGGGGCTGTTCTTTGCTGGACAAAACCACGTGCACATCCAGATTCAAGCCAGCGACACCGAGTATGATCTGATTAATACTTCACCTGTAAAACAACAACTTCCGTCTGAAACACCAATTGGTGGGTATGGAGCAGTATAATTATGCCACGGATTGATTATACGACCGATCCAGATGTTGATGAACGGCTCAATCCGGCCTCTGAACAAACATCTAAATATCTGAACTCCATGGAGAATAATGCCGCCAATGATAATTTTCATGATGGCGACAAGAAAGACGACGGACTCAACGCCGCGGACAGTGTTAATAGTCAAGAACAGTTGTATTCTCGATCACCTTTAGGTAAGGCCGGCGGTAAAAAGCGTGGTAACCTCTTGGCAAATATGAGTCGTAGAAAATGGGGCGCTACAGCCGGTATCGGTGGAGGACTGTTTGGCTTGATGATGTTATTTTTCACAATTTTGCCATATAAGCTTGATGCCATGGTCTCCACCATCACCGACCAGCTCAGCTCTGTGCCACAGCACGCCATCAACCAACGACTCGAGTATATCACCACACGCTGGGTCGCCATGAAAATGATGCAAACCGCATATCCTGGCGATGCCAATCTCGTGTTCTGTGCTGGCGGTGGTGTTTTGTGTCACCTGGGAGCTACAAAATATAGCACGTGGTTTGAAGAGCAGCTTGATGCTAAATTTGAAAAAGAAGGAAGAAACGTTAAGGCTGTCTTTAATGCAAGTGGTAGAAACACCCTGGGTGGTAAAGCGACCTCATTTACCATGCATCTTGAGTCAAAAGATATGAACTCTGTCCTGCAGGGGGTAGAAAAGGAATTATCTCACAAAGATATGCGTCGTCACATCAAAAAGATGACACGTAAAGTTCATGGCCGTAATTATTTCATGCGCTATCTATCCAAACGTGTTTTGTACCGGAAATACGGGGTGAAAAAGTTTAATATCATACCGGAAAAAGCTGGTCAGAAATATGCTGACTTTAAAGCTAAGATCAAGCTAAATATGAATACCCGCATCACTGCCAAAATGTCACCTCGCTTTGCGGCGTATTTGGGATGTTTGGATGGTACTGATGCCAAAAAATGCCAGGACACGTTGGATAAACTAAATAATGACCTTGACAGTAAGATCAGCGAGGCGGAGAAAGAGGCTGAAAAAGCAACAGGTGACAATAAAACAAAAGCCGATGAAAAGGTGAAGAAAGTTAAAGGTCAAAAAGAAGCCATTAACAATATCGACTCTCTATCCAAAGCAGCACCGGACACACCACTAGGTAAAATTATCAGTAAACAACTATTTAAGAAAATAGCGGCTGTCAATGCTATCATTGGCGCCATTGACCTTGTTGCAAAAATCGTGGGAGCGGTTGACCAAAAAATTATTGAGATCGTTGGAGCTGACCAGAAGAAGCAGCTGTACACCGCGTTCACCTATGACGAAGAAGCCAGCCCAGTCTTAACCCGAGACCAAATTCGTGCCGGAACAATCGACAATATTCAGCACGTTGAGTTGGCAACCTCGCTATTTGACGGCGCCGAAGCAGCACCAATATTTCAAGCGACGTTTGGCGGTAATAATACCGCAGCCTCACTACTATATCCAACAGCATATGCTGAGGACGGTGGTATTCGCACCAAATGTGATGTTGGCGGTGAACAAAAGGTTGTTGCTTTGGATCCTGGTGAACTTGTCTGTCCAGAGAAAAAAATCGTCAAAGACTACACTACCTTCACGAAATATCCTGTCTGGCAAGTGTTGGCGGGAATTGCCAAAGCTTGGAACAGTACCTTTGGTGCAATCATCGACTTTGTTGGCGACACGGTCGGTAAGGTGTTTAGTTGGTTCTTTAGTTATCTACAAGAACTGCCAGGACTGAAGCAGCTGGTTGAACTCTCTGAAGGCCTGATCGAAAAAGCCATGGGTTGGGCAGTAAGTTTGCTGTTCGGTATACCAGAGGTGGGGGTTGACGCGCCGGGTAACAATAATTTTGAGGCTCTACACGGCGGACTGACAACAACTATGCAGAGTAGTACTGAAGCCGGACAGGCTGGTGCTGATTCAGGCTCCAAACAGCCAGACGGCATCGGTGGGGCACGCCTCACCAACCAGCAAGTCAGTGTGCTCGCAAAACAGATCGAGCAAGAGCGTGACGAAGAGTTCCGCGAACAACCACTCATGGCGAAGTTATTTGACCCAACACTTAAACGTTCGGTGGCTGGACAGTTATTAGCCGTTATGCCAACTTCCGGTTTTTCCACCATGCGATTAATCGCACGCGCACCAGTCGCTCTGGCGTCCGCTGTTACACCAGCCAACACTCACGCTGCTAAATACGATCAAGCAGCCGTTCTGCGGGCCTTCGGTGTGACATGGCATGGCTTTAGTGATGAAGCGGTATATAAAGCCGATCCAAGTCAGTACACTGATGCTGTCTGTTCAACCAAAGCCAAAGAGCGTGAAGCCAGTTATGGTATTCATGAAGGCGACTTAGTCCCGACGTACAGTATGGCTGACCCCTGTGCCTTGGAGTTAACCGTAGCTGGCAACCTGGCCTTGATGGCTGACGACAAAGAAGGTAAATATTATCCAAAAGAAATTGATGATCCATCAGCCAATACTGGGGCACAACAGCCAAGTAGCGGACCAGTCGGCGACGCTATCGGTCCACCGGAATTAGAAGAAGCACAGACTTTTGGAAATGAACCTGCGTCGTGGGGTGGACACAGAAACGGTGAGATTCCACTGTCAGCCATGAGTGAGTTGAAAACTGCACCAGGACATTACATGCATCCAAAGGCCGCTCAAGCTTTCGATGCTATGAATGAAGCCTATGCTCAAGAACATGGTGGTCAACACATGACAATTACCGAATCATACCGTACATTAGCAACACAACAAGATTACTTCTCAAGCGGTATAACACAAGCAACTCCAGGAACATCAAAACATGGACATGGACTAGCCCTAGATATTAATATAGGTGGTTCAGGTTTTAATACGCCAATTTATCTGTGGCTAGCATCAAATGCCTCAAAATATGGCTTTGTTAACCCACCATGGGCAAGAGATCGTAATAATCCTGGCTGGTATAAAGATGAGCCGTGGCACTGGGATTATGCAAGGAGAGTACAATGAAACGAGTAACTATTGGTCTACTGTTAGCTTTGGTAAGTTGTATCATATTTTTGACCGCCAATTCTTTAGCAGCGCCAGAGAAAGACAAAGAAAAGAAGAAGGATCAACCGGCCGGTATTCCTTACCAAGACTACATTCTCAATGACATCAATATCAACAATCCAAACGGTCAAATCTGCTCAACCCAAAATACCGCGACTGGTGAACTTTCTGGTGAAAACGTAGAAAAAGTTCTTAAGTTTTTTACCGGTAAGGGTCTAACGTTAGTACAAGCAGCAGCGGTGGCTGGTAACCTCCAGCAGGAATCTCGCATTGATCCGAGCGCCCTCAACAGTATTGGTGCATACGGTATCGCGCAGTGGCTAGGCGGACGCCGCACGAATCTGGAGAAGAAGCCAAATTACAGTACCATCGAAGGGCAGCTAGAATACCTCTGGGAGGAGCTGAATGGGGCAGAAAATGCTGGTCTGAAAGTACTGCTTAAACACACTGACAAATCGGGTAGTGGTGTCAGCGCTTTGGCGGTTGAGTTTGGTGAAACATTTGAGCGGTACGGTGCAGGCGAAGAAGGTAACCGTGCCCAGTATGCCTCTGAGATTTTCAACAGCTACAAGGGTAAAATCCAAGACGGCGATCCGTCAAAAATCGCGGCAAGCGCCGGTGGTGATTCGAGCGGTGCACAAATTAGTTCAGCATCAGCAACTGGTTGTAGTGGTAATGGGTCTAGTGTCGCCGGGCAGAGCATCGTCGATACAGCCAAGCAGTTGGCGTGGAATCCAAATACTGACAAAGGGGCTAATAACCAGACGGCTAAGGCTGAATATATCGATGCAGTCAAAAAGAATAACCCAAGTGTCGTCGGTAGTTCAGACAGTGACTGCGGTAGATTTGTAGCGACGGTGCTGCGTACTTCTGGTGCAGATAAAGATTATGAACCGATTGGCACTACAGCACAATATTCTTATGTAAAATCTCATCCAGAAAAATTCAAAATCATCGATCGTCCATCTGCTTCAGACTTGCAGCCAGGTGATATCCTCCTCCACCCAAGCCATGGTGGCTACGGACATACTTTGATTTACACTGGTGATGTCGGTGGAGGTTACGTCGCCGCTAATGCCTCCCTTGGAGATACAGTACCGATATTCATCAAGCAAGGATCTGTTGACTATCAACTCACTCAACCAGGTAATATCTTGGTTCGCGTCATTCAATCAAACAAAACCTAGAAAGGAAATATCATGCAGCCAGTCATCACAAAGCAAAAAATTATTGGCGGTGCAGTGATTATCGGCGCGCTGCTTGTTGCGTTTATTTCATATTACGTATTTCAAACCGTCACCCGCGATACCACACTGCTGGCAACCTTTGCGCCAGAAACTGTCAAAATGTCTTATGATTCAGTGAAAAATCAGGTCATCAAGTCTGACAAGCCCGTAGCGGTTAAAAGCGGTAAACATACTTTTAGTTTTAGCGCTGATGGTTACGACACATATACCGTTGAACTTGACCTGGAAAAAGGGAAGGAGCGAAAATTATTATTCGCCCTGACGCCAAAAACCGACAAAGCAAAAAATGAACTGAAACAGAAAAAATACGCCAAGGTTTTTGATGGTCTAGGTAGTCAAGAAGTGAATAGGGTTGGTAAAGAGATCGATAAAGCCAACCCGATATTGCAACACTTACCATTTGAGGACAGAGACTATCGAGTATTTTCTTGCCAGCCGTATCGCACAGATATCAAGAAATCACATAAAATTGGCATCTGTATCACTATGGCTGGACGTAATGGCGAAGCTCTCCTGAGTCAAATATTAGAGAAATTAGCTAAACTTGGCGCGACGCCAGATAATTACGACATGAAGGTAAATAATTACATCATACCGACCAAGAAAGAAAAAGATAGTCGAGCCGCTGTACCATGTGGCAATGGACGTCCATCATGGTGTTACAAGTTTCGTGATTATTAACCTAACTTTTTAGTGGCATAATGATGTGGATATAATCACGTTTTTTCGCCGTAGATTGGATGATACAAGGAGAGAGTTTACCACTGAAAGCAAACGACACTTCGTCTCCATCTGTGACATTTAACGCCTCAGTCAAGTACCGAGAATTGAGCGTAATCTGACCATCAGCGGAAATCTTAGCGGTAGCTTCTGAGGTATTTTCACCAAGTTCTGAGGCAATGGAGTGGATGGAGATGATGTTATTTTCAGCTGAAGCATTGATAGTAACGCCGCCGCCTGACTCACGGGCAAACAAACTAGCAACTTTGGTGATGCGACTGAGGTCGACGCGCGAAACGATGATTTCCGTTTGTGACTGCCGAGGAATCAGCTGGCGATAATCTGGGAATTTTCCATCGATCAAGCGGCTGATAATTTCTAGCTCTGGTGTCTGGAAACAAACTTGATCATCGCCAAACAATATCACGATGGTTTCTGTGGCGTCACTCAAACTACGAATCACTTCCTGCAAAGCAGACGTTGGGATGATAGCTGCAACTTCACCATCTGCTTTCATGAGTTTTCGCTCAGCCAACCGGTAGCCGTCAGTCGCTGCCAAGTATAATTCATTTTCAAACGTATGCCAATACACTCCAGTCAACACTGCCCGAGCCATATCAGAGCTGGCCGCCAAAATAGTTTGCGACACCGCTTTCTTCAGATCATCAGTGGCGATTTCGTAGCGCACTGCCGTATCTTCATTGATAGTTGGTAATTCTGGAAATTCATCAGCGATAACGCCGTTGATGACTGATTTAAATTTACCAGAAGTGATGTGTAGGTGATCGTCTTTGGTCTCCAGGTCGATAGTGCCGCTTGGCAGGGTTGAGATAAATTCTGAGATCAATCGTGCCGGGATAGTGATCGAACCTGGTGATTGTATTTTTGCACCAATATACTGAGTGGAAGCAATTTCCAAATTGGTAGCTGCAATCAACAATCTCCCTCCATCGGTGCGAAGTAAAATATTGTTCAAGATGGGAAGTTCAACGCGACCAGAAGCCACTCTTCCAATATTACTAAGCGCTTTTGCAAAATTTTCTTGTGTGACTGAAAGCTTCATAGTTACTATTATATAACCTTTCTTATTTTTTATCTGGTGTTAGTAATAATAGGTGCTGTGGAAACTGAGTAAAACAAGTGTTCAGACAGGGGTGAGCGGGTGAAAAAACCTGTGGATAGCTTTGTGGATCAACTTGGTACAAGGCAGTGGATAAGCCTGGGTTAACCCACAGCCATGCGGAGCCCGCCAGACTTTGCCACAAGCTTAGTCGCAAACTGCGGATAGAATTCCATAGGTCTTGCACAGGTTTTCCACTAATTTTGCACATAGAGTTTATCCTTGACGTCATTAATTTGTTCACGCACTAGTTGGTTGGTTAAACTTTCTTTGGTAATTTTTTCGACAGAGTGCATGGCTGTGGTGTGGTCTTTACGGCCAAGTTCTTGAGCAATTTTTGGGAAACTCATTTTCAACTCGCTGCGCAACAGATACATGGCAATTTGTCGCGGCTGGACGATGAACTTATCACGCCTGGCTGAACACATATCTTTTGGATCGAGATTAAAATAGCGCGCTGTACGATCGATAATCTGCTTAGCGGTGATGTGTTGCGGGCGAACGCGTTTCATGTCGCCCAAGACACTTTCGGCTGCCGCCACATCTGGCACAAAGCCTTGCATATCAGCGTAGGCCAACAGACGGTTAAGCGCGCCCTCCAACTCTCGGATATTGGTTTTAAAATTAGCTGCCAGATATTCAACAACTCCTGATTCTAGCTCAGTACCACTGAGACTAGCTTTTGCTTTGACGATGGCACACCGCGTTTCATAGTCAGGCATTTGAATATCAATCGCCATACCCCATTCAAAACGGCTGCGCAGTCGGTCGGTGAGGGTAGGGATACTTTTGGGCGGCTTATCAGAGCTGATAATGATTTGTTTGTTGTTTTGATGGAGGTCATTGAAGGTGTGAAAAAATTCATCCTGGGTTTTTTCTTTGCCGGCGATAAACTGCATATCGTCAACGATTAACACATCAACATTGCGATATTTATCAGAAAAACCTTTTTTTTTGAAACGAATATAATCCAAGAATTCGTTCACAAATGCTTCAGTTGTCGTGTATAACACCCGAGCTGACGGCTGTTGTTTGATAATTTCATTGCCAACTGCTTGCATGAGGTGGGTTTTACCAAGACCTGAACCGCCATACAAATAGAGTGGATTGTATTTGAGGCCGGGGTGTGAGGCGACCGCTTGGCACGCAGCGTAAGCCAAGTCATTGCTTGATCCAACGATAAAGTTATCAAATGTATAGCGCGGATTGAGATTGCTATTGTTTTTTTGCGTTGGGGCGATGATGCGACGTTCTGTCGGGCGAGTAGTCTCTTCTGGCTGATCCCGGTTGACGGTTTTTTTTCGTGAACCAGAACCGATCCGGTATCGCACTACTCCTTCAAAACCGTTTGATTTTAAAGCTTCTTGAATATCGGTATGAAACTTTTTCTCTAACTGTGCCTCTACGAAAATATTTGGCACAATAATAACTGCTTCTTTATCAGAAACTAGTTCTAGTTTTGTTTTTGTGAACCATGCAGAGAATGAAGAAGACGGAATAGTCAATTCTAACTGACCCAATACTCCCTGCCAGATTGCTTGTTCTTTCATGTTATAACCCCTCACACATAATCTACTCTGTACTATAGCAAAAAGACAGAGTTTTCCACAAGCATAGACATCTCATGTAATAGAAACTGAAAATAGAGGTGAACTTTTCCACAGGCACGCGTCACCTCTGTTATAATTGTGGATAAGATAGACTGAGCAGTGGAAAACTACAATTGATACTTGCAAAAAAACCAAAAAAACGCTAAACTATCACCCAGTATGCCAAAGCGAACATTTCAACCACACAAACGTCATCGTGCCCGTACGCACGGTTTTCGAGCACGCGTTTCTACAAAGGCTGGTCGCGCTGTTTTGAAGCGACGCCGCCTAAAAGGTCGTGCACGGATTGCACTGTAAATAATACTTAGTGCGCTCGATGATCTGATACCACTCCTGATGTATATCGGAGTGGTATTTGGTATACTAGAAGAATGTTAACGCATCGTCACAGATTTCACGGTCACGGCAGTTTACGGTATTTGTACCAAAATGGTGATGCTGTACGGTCTCGTGTAATGACAGTAAAATATATCACCAATCCGCGCCGGAAACACAGTCGATTTGCTGTGGTGATCAGTAAAAAAGTCCTCAAATCAGCCGTTCGCCGTAATAGGGTGCGTCGACGGGTGTATGAGGTGATTCGAGCTGAGCTGCCAATGCTTAAAGATAATCATGATATAGCGCTGATTATTGTTACGGCTGATTTTTTACACATGGAATATAAGAGTATTCAAAACGAAGTTAAACGACTATTCTCTCAGGCTAATCTGTATAAATGACACATTTTTTGATATAATGTGAGGCATGAGTTTTTTTGATGTTCTGATTGTACAGCCAATTTTTAATATTTTAATGGCCATTTACGGCTTAATTCCAGACTTTGGTGTCAGTATTATCCTCTTTACCATCATCATCCGTCTTCTGTTGTGGCCAATGGTTAAAAAACAGCTACATCAGACAAAAGCGATGCGCAAAATGCAGCCGCAACTGGCGAAGATTAACGCCAAATACAAGAATGACCGCCAGGCACGAGCGCTTGCGATGATGGAATTATACAAAGAGCACAACATTAGCATGTTTGGTTCAATTGGCGTGCTTTTGATTCAGCTGCCGGTGTTGATCGGTATTTACCGAGTGGTGCAGATTTTTGTGTCTAGCCGGGTTCATACCGGCGACCTTGCTAAATACGCATATGATTTTATCGAACAATTACCAGTAGTATCCAATTTAGTAGCTCACCCAGATCAACTCAATCAGAACTTTTTGGGAATGGTTGACCTCACACAGCACGCAGTTAGTAATAGTGGTGTTACATGGAGTTTACTAATTTTGGCTGTGTTGGCGGCGGTGATGCAGTTCCTAACCACTAAACAAATTTCTCCCGCCAGTGACAGTAAAAAGAGACTGCGCGATATCATGCAAGAAGCTGCTGAAGGCAAAGAGGCAGATCAGTCAGAAATCAATGCTATTGTGATGCGTAAAATGATGAAATTTATGCCGGTCTTTATGTTCTTCGTGATCATCAATCTACCGGGTGCCTTGGCACTATATCTGACTGTTTCAAACGTTACAGCATATGCGCAAAATTCCATCATCCTAAAAGGCGATAGTGACGAGATGGAAGCTATTTCTAAAACACCAAATAAGTCAAAGAAAAACTCCAAAAAATCTCAAGCACGTAAGCGTGCAGCGACAGCAACTGAGGCAAAAATCACCCGGATCAAGGCCAAGGAATAAGGAGGAATAATCATGGATCATCAGCAAACAATCGATTACATCAAGAAATATGTTGAGGATTTGATGGCCTTTTTCGACCTAAATATAACGGCTGAAGTGTCTATCGAAGACGATATTTTGATCGTAAAAATTCCATCAACGCAATACAATAGCCTACTGATTGGTCGCGGTGCTGAGACGTTGCGCAGTATCCAACACTTACTCTCAGCACTGCTTCGCAACAGCAATGCCGCAGTGGAGAGAGTTAATCTAGATATTGCTGACTACAAGCAGCAGCACGCTGAAAAACTTGCTGAGAAAGCTCGCGCTTGGTTTCAGGAAGTCCGAGACACTGGCGAGCCTAAGAGGTTGGATCTTAACGCGGCTGACCGCTGGACGGTACACCACACCGCACATGATTTCGATGATATAGAAACTCACTCAGAGGGCGAAGGTCGCGATCGACGACTTGTGATTAGCCTAAAAGATTAAAAAGCGGTATAATCGGACTTGGTATATGCAGGAGTTGTTTAATAAACGAAACAGAGTAATTTTACTCGAATTAGTAAAAACTGATTTTAAATTGCGCTATCAAGGTTCATTTTTAGGAATCTTATGGTCAGTACTGAAGCCACTGTTGCTGTTTTTGGTGATGTATTTGGTGTTTGTGAAATTTTTGAAGTTTACCGACGGCACAAAAACCTATCCAATTGTCTTACTCTTAGGTATTGCTCTTTGGGGATTTTTTACCGAAGCTACCTCAGTCGGTATGAACGCCATCGTTAGTAGGGGTGACTTACTGCGTAAAATTAATTTTCCAAAATACATTATCATCATCTCGTCAATGTCCAGCGCGCTCATCAGTCTGTCGATCAACTTAATTGTGGTGCTAATCTTTGGACTTATCTCTGGAGTAGACTTTACTTGGAGAGCTCTTTTGGCGCCATTGAGCATTATTCAGTTGTTTATCTTGGCACTTGGTGTATCACTAATATTATCAACACTATACGTAAAATTTCGTGATATTAGCCATATCTGGGATGTGATTTTACAGATATGTTTTTACAGTATCCCAATCATTTATCCACTTAGCCTGGTGTCTAATTTTCACCCAGAAGTCGCAAAAGTTATGATGCTCAATCCTATTGCACAAAGTATTCAAGATGTCCGATACAGCCTTATCGCTCCACAGACGACGCCGACCACTTGGAGTACAATAAATAACATCTGGATTAGTCTAATACCTGTTGTACTAACGGTGGCTGTTGTCATTATTGGTATTATGTATTTCAGAAAAAGCAGCAAAACCTTTGCGGAGAATATGTAATGAGTAAATATGCGCTAGAAGTAAAGAATCTATACAAGAGCTTTAATTTACCAACCGAGCAGGCAAACGGTATCAAGCAAGCCTTTGTGAATTGGACGAAGGGTGTTAAGGGTTATAAAAAACAAGAAGTTCTAAAAGATATCTCGTTTACGGTGGAAAAAGGTGACTTTTTTGGCATCGTTGGACGAAACGGTTGTGGAAAATCTACATTGTTAAAGCTGATTTCTGATATTTATTCGCCGGACTCTGGAGAGGTGATTGTTAATGGTAAATTGATTCCGTTCATTGAACTTGGTGTTGGTTTTAACCCAGAATTGACTGGTCGGGAAAACGTCTACCTGAATGGAGCATTGCTAGGCTTTTCGCACGATGAAGTTGAAGATATGTACGACGAGATCGTTGATTTTGCCGAACTAGAACAGTTCATGGATCAAAAACTGAAGAACTATTCCAGTGGTATGCAGGTGCGTTTGGCGTTTTCAATCGCCATCCGTGCTAATACCGATATCCTCGTCTTGGACGAGGTATTAGCCGTCGGTGACGAAGCCTTTCAGCGTAAATGTTTTGAATATTTCAAGCAGATCAAAAAACAGAAAAAGACTGTTATCTTGGTCACTCACGACATGGCGTCAGTACGACGGTTTTGTAATAAAGCAATTATGTTAGAATCTGGTAAAATCGTTGCCTCGGGTGATCCAAATGAAGTTGCTAACTTGTATTCTATTGAAAATATAGAGTCAACAACAAAAACTGATAAGAAATCAAAGAAAAATACTGCGTATATTCAAACAAGGGTAGAAAACAAGGTGTTAACACCGAAAGACACGTTGGAAGTTGAAGTAAAATATTTTGTTCCAGAAGATAGGCAAGTGTCATTTGGTATTTCAATTTTGGACGAAGCTTCAAATCGCATCACTTCTGTGATTGATGACGGATTCTTTATCGATGATAATAATGTGGAAATAACCTCCAGTAAAAAGGGCACGCATATTTATAAGTATACTCTGCCATTGGATCTGTTTAATAACCGTGATTTTGAAATTACGGCTACCCTGTTTGCTTATGATAAGAAAAAGGACTCGTATGAGCCAATTGCCTACACAACAGAAGAGGGCATCAGCCAGTTTTATGTGAGAGAAAATAAGCCGAGGGGTGGTTTGTTGAAAAAGCGTGGTTCATGGATGAGTGTGAAAAGTAAGAAGGAGAAAACGTCATGAGTAAACTGTACAAATTCTACACCTACACCAGACAAAATGGGTTAGGTCAGGCTGTCAGGAAAACCCAGGTATATCTGTCGAAAAAGACCGTACCAGTGATCAAGCAACCAATTGAGGTGATGGCTTCAATTGAAGATATCATGAACGCGGACTACATCAATCACCCGTACAAAACACCAAAGAAAAAATCAAAAAAGAAGTCTTTGAAAATTGGCTGGGTATTGTCTCCTATCTCAAAAGGAAGTGGTGGACAAAACACCATCACCCGCTTTGCTCGATTCTTACAAGAGCAGGGTCACGACGTAACTTTTTACATCTATGAAGGAATCCACCCGCAATCACCAGCCGAAGCCAAGGCGATTTTGTCAGAAAGTTTCAATTTTGACGTTAATGTGAAAAAAGTGTCGCAATACACTGAATCTGACGCGTTGATCGCTACCGGATGGGAGACGGCCTACCCGGTATTTAACATCAACACTAAGGCACACAAGTTTTATTTCGTGCAAGATTTTGAGCCATACTTTTATGGACTAGGTTCAAAGGCGGTGTTGGCTGAAAATACGTACAAAATGAATTTTTACGGCATTACGGCTGGTCGTTGGCTGACAAAGAAAGTCAGCGAATATGGCATGAAGGCGGATTATTTTGACTTTGGTGCTGATATGAACATATATCGTTTGGCGGATAAAGCTGATAAGCAAAAGAAGATTTGTTTCTATGCACGTCCGGTGACTGAGCGCCGTGCTTTTGAGCTGGGCGTGATTGCACTGGATAAATTCCACAAAAAACATCCAGAGTATACTATTGAATTCTTTGGATGGGACGTATCAAATTATCAAATACCATTCCCATATGTAAACCGTGGTATTTTGTCTCACCAAGATGTGGCTGATTTGTATAAAGAATCTGAAGCGTGTTTAGTGTTGTCGCTCACAAATGTGTCACTCTTACCACTGGAGCTGCTGGCGGCTGGCTGTATCCCAGTGATGAACGAAGGTGAAAACAACAGCTTGGTTTTGGGTGAAAACAAATACATCCACTACGCCCCGGCCTCACCGATTGAACTGGCTAATGAATTGTGTAATGTTGTTGAGATCAAAAATATCAATACTTATGCCAAAAAAGCTTCAGAAAGCGTCAAGGATTTGTCATGGGATGAATCATATAAGAAGGTTGAGCGCATTCTGATTCGTGAGGTGATAGGTGGTTAACAACACGCAAAAAATCGATATCACCGTTTTTATCCCAACGTATTTTGGTGAGGATTATTTGGATGATCTGTTGAAAATGGTGTTTAAGCAAAAAATCGACAAAACCTATGAAGTGTTGATCTATGACACAAGCTCAACAGATAAGACACCAAAAATCATTAAGAAATATGCTAAAAAACACGCAAACCTGCGGTATAAAACCATCACAAAAGAGGAATATGGTCACGGTAAGACGCGAGCAGCTGCCGCTCACGATGCAAAGGGTGATATTGTTGTCTATCTGTCACAAGATGCTACGCCCGCTCACAAGTACTGGTTGTACGAGATGACAAAGCCGTTTGAACTGTCAGACCGTATCATTGGGGTTATGGGAAAACAAGACCCAAGACCAACTACTTTTCCGTTGTTGAAGCGCGAAATCATGGGTGTGTTCAATGGCTTTGGTCCTGATTTTGGAACAACATTGTTCTACAAAGATTCTTTTATTAAAAAACAAGAAACCTATGACAAAGTGGCGTTTTACTCTGATGTTAACTCAGCTGCTCGTCGCAGTTATTTGACTGGTGAATTGCCATACCAAGATGTTCCGTATGCCGAAGATCAATTGTTTGGCCGCGATGTCATTAACGCGGGCTATATGAAAGCCTATGCCTCCAGAGGTAATGTGTTGCATTCTAATGAATTCAAGCTGCGTGAATACAAAATGCGAATGTTTGATGAGACAATGGGACTGCGCCGCGTTGGTATTGACGTGCCGCTACCGACTATTTCTCAGATAACTAAAATGGTCATCATCGGGTGGATTCGCGACACGCTGTTTACTTTGCGCGATAAGCAATATTCACGGAAAAGAAAGCTATTCTACTTGGTGTTGAATATTTTTTACAATATAGAAAAATGGCGTGGTGTACGCCGGGCAGTGTTGACAAAATTAGACGACCACACGGCGATTGATAAATATTCGTTGGAACACGTTGAAGCAAAATCAAAAAGCTAGCGGTTAATTTGAAAAAATTGATTTTTTACTGTATCATTAGCCCAGGGTAATGACTATGAAACAGAAAAAAACTTCTAAACTATCACGCAAGAAAATCATCATCATATCATTGGTGGCAGCAATTGTTGTTGCTGGCTCGTATGTGGCAGCGGCTTACTATAATAAATGGCTACCATTCTCAGATCAGGACAAGGCATTTACGGTTGACGATCAAGGTCGTGGAGTAAACCCAAATAAAACTAAAACTGAGAAAAAAGATACAAAGAACGTCGAGGATAACCCAGATAATAAGTCGGCTCGACCAAACACTGACGTGACGCCGCAGCCAAGTACTGACCCTCAAACAAAAAAGCGATCAGTCTATGTGCTGATGACCAGTGTTGAGCAATCAGTCGATAAGCACACCATTACGGCTAGTGGATTTGTGACAAATGCTGTTGAACAAGACGGTAAGTGTACCTATGTGTTTACGCTGGGTAATCGAGTCGTCAAAAAGACAGCCGGAGCAATTCCTGGCCCAAGCTCAACATCATGTGAAACGATGCGTGTGAGTAGGGATGAACTAGGGGCTGCTGGTAAATGGACTGTATCAATTGAATATGCGTCAGGTAGGTCTCAAGGTGTAGCTGATGGTATGACGGTGGTGGTTGAATAGATGAAGAAAGTATTAGGATTATTACTAAGTGTAACCTTTGCAGTTATTATCTCCCAGGGAGCCGGGGCTTCAGGCTTTAACCCCGGTAGAATTATTGACGATGAGATTTTTTATGACTCACGAGCCATGGGTTCTGCGGCGGCGGTGCAGCGGTTTATCGAACAACACACGCCAGCGTGTGACACGTGGGGTACTGGCCCTTCTGGACATGGTAACACTAAAGCACAGTATGCAGCACAGCGCGGCTGGCATGGTCCGCCGTATGTTTGTTTGCAGAATTATCACGAGAATCCAAACAACGGTGAAAACTCCTTTGATCGTGGGGGCGGTGCTTTTCCTGGTGGTATTAGTGCTGGTCAGATCATCTGGGATGCTGCGCAGCGATATCAGATAAATCCGCAAGTGTTATTAGTGATGCTACGAAAAGAGTCAGCAGGTCCACTGTTTGCCGATTCGTGGCCACTGCGGTCACAATACAAATATGCCATGGGATATGCCTGTCCTGACAGTGGCCCGGGATATACTGCTAATTGTAGTTCAGAATTGGGCGGGTTTTATAAGCAGGTGAATAAGGCCGCTTGGCAATTACGAAAATATCGCAATGAAATCCAAAACTATAATTACCGACCAGGTCGAGTAAATAGAATTTTATATAACCCAAACCCTGCTTGTGGCTACCGAGATGTGTATATCGAGAATTACGCAACAGCTAGCTTGTATATCTATACACCATACGTACCAAACGATGCCTCACTGGCGGCTTATCCCGGCACGGCACATTGTGGAGCGTATGGTAACCGTAACTTCTTCTATATGTTTAGGGAGTGGTTTGGAAGTACTCACGTCAACAGTACATTACTGAGGTCTCATGACAACGCAACAGTTTACCTGGTGTCGGATAATGTTAAATATCCGGTGCCGAACTATGATATTTTGGCGGCATTATCTCCTTTGGGTGGTGTTGGTTTTGTGTCTCAAGCGTATCTAGATAAAATTCCGACAGGCCAGGTAGCGAATCGATTGATGCGATCACCTGACGGCACGGTGTATTTCTATGATTCTGGCATCAGACTGGCATTTACAACCTGTGCCATGGTGGCACAATACGGTATGGATTGCGGCAATAGTATGTTACTGACTGAGGCACAAGTGAATAAATTCTATCACGGTCCGCGCATGGGACACGGCTATAAGACAACTAGTGGTAAGCGATTCTATATCCAAAATGGTACGCGCCGTGAAGTCTTGGATGACAAATCATTAGCTTTGCAACAATACGACCAGGGATATAATGTGCTGGGCGAATCAGCCATTCAATATCTGCCATATGGCACGCCAATCGTCAGAGAGGCAGCGGTCGTGAGAAATAGGGATACTGGTCATCAAAAACTGATCAGCAACGGAACACTACACAACATCAAACATTCTGAATATGTTGATCAAACTCTGCAATCGCTCGGTGGCGGCGTGTTACAGCAGGAAAGTATCAATAAGCTACCTCAAACTAGCCAAACAGTCGATGATTATGTTAAAAACCCAGCCGGGGAGACATTCCTCATTACCAATCAAGGTAAAAAGAAAGTCACCAATCCACAAGACATACCAGTCAGTCCGTTGGCGCTATCAGAAGAAACGGTCCGCTCGTTGCCTGGATCTGGAGCATTAGATGATGTTGTAACCCTGAAATCGTCAGACAATGGCACGGTATATGTCATGGAATCACGCCAAAAACGACCGATAGTTGCTATGGAGGATGTATTTGCCATCACTAAGACTGAGCGACCAACTATCGCTTGGCTATCTGGTGAGACTATCCGAAAGATTCCTTCTGGAAATGTAGTCTTTGCGCCAGGTAAGATGGTGAAAGCACCCTCTAACGGCACAGTATATGTTTCTGATGGATACGACACACTCATCCCGTTGTCACACTTTGATCAAGCTGCTGATTTGGGTGTTAATGGCGCTATCCGTCAAGTTGATGACAGGGTGGTTGAAAAATACAAAGTCAGCAACCGAGTCTTGTCTCCATATGTTAGTTGCGAGGGCCGCAGTTACTTAGGAATGGGCGGTACATTATATGAATTACACCTACCGTCACAAAACCCATATCCACTACAAAGCAAAACATGCGCCATGCTGACCAAAGAAGCAAAACTGCCGCAGTTTGTGGGCGATCCAGGTGGTACAATCTATCATCTAAAGAACGGAACTTTGCACCCGATTCGTAGCTGGCAAAAATTTGTTGAGCTGAATAAAGAAAAACTGCCTATCGTTAAGATTTCCTATATCACAGTTAGCCTACTAGCTAAGGGTGAACTCATATAGCAAAACAGCGAACATGAGTGTATAATTAGTGCTATATGAAGACGGTGCGAGAGAAGCTTGATAGTGTCAAGAAAAAGTTAGTATTGCTGTGTAGTCAGCCGCATAAAATCTACCTTATAGTTGGGTTAATTGGTGCATTAGGCTTTGCGATCATCACCCCTCCATTTCAAGGTCCTGATGAGCCAGAGCATTATATTCGTGTGCAGTATATCGCGCATGGACATGTTATACCAGTCAACCCAAAAAGCACTGGTGCTAGTTTGCCAAAATCTATTGGTGAGACGCTGAGACTAACGTTCTATGATGATGAGATTCGCGGTTTTTCAGCTAAAAAATATGATTTTAATCGTACTAAGCAAGCTGTCAAGAGATCATTGAACCCAAGTGAGCGGTATCAACCGCCCATGGTTTCATACAATTTCCTAACCTATTTGCCAGCTGTTCCAGGCGTATTCTTAGCTAATGTTTTTAATCTTAGCCCGGTCATTTCTCTTTATGTCGCACGAATATTATTAGCTTTAGCATCAGTAGTAATAGTTTATTTTGCCATTAAACTACTGCCAGGTAAGAAGTATCTATTTACATTTGTCGCGCTACTACCGATGATGTTGTTCCAGCAATCTATGGTGGGAACGGATGGAGTATCATACGCGATATTTATGTTATTCCTGGCATATATGTTACGCCTGTACACACAGTCAACAGATATACAACGCAGTCAGTGGATTAAACTGGCTATACTATGTGGCGCAATTGTTTGGTCTAAACCGCTACTATATCTGTTTTTGCCATTGATCATTATTTTGGTAAAAAAGAAGCATTTTTGGCGTTGGTCGATTACCGCTGCAGTTATCAGTGTATTGCTGCTTGGAGCTAATATAGTGATGGCAAACAATGCAGGAGAATATGAATACAGAAGTGATTCATTGCCTCAAAATATACAATCAGATAGACAATTACAGAATCTCAAAGAACATCCAAGACGAGGACCTCGTGTTTTGTGGAATTCATATATGACATCATTTGGTGATGATGAGGCTCGAGGTGTAATTGGTACTTTTGGTGCGGCCGATACACTATATCCATTATGGATGGGTTATATATACATCTTTGTGTTAGGAATGACAGCAACGGTATCGTTAGGAAAGGACAAGAGTAAGCTTACTATCCCGAACTCTTGGCGTTGGTTAGCTGTAGGTTTGGCCGCGGTACACTTTGTTGCAGTTAATGTAGCTATCTATCTAACGTATACACCATATAACTTTGACATCATCTACGGGGTCCAAGGTCGCTATTTCTTGCCAACACTTATCATAATTTTCATGGCGATATTTTTGGGTCGAGGAGCTGAGCTAAAACTGCAAGATAAGAAGAACATCATTACAATTTCATCACTGATCATCCTATCATTGGTGATGATGGCGCTATTGATAACGTTCCAGCGATATTTTATGTATACTCCGTAGCATGAGGTGACTGTATGCAAAATATCAAAAAAGATTATCTCTGGAACTCGCTGGGCTCACTGTTGCAGAGTGCGATCTCTCCGGTATTACTAATTATCATCACTCGACTAAACGGCATTGACGATTCTGGACTGTTTTCGTTTGCGATATCACTTTCAGTGGTGTTTTGGGCGGTTTCTTTATGGGGTGGTCGAACCTATCAAGTATCTGATGTTAAGCGGGAATTCTCAAGTGGTGGTTATGTTACTGTACGCTTTGTCGCATCGCTCATTGTGGCAATTTCCGCAATAGCATTTTGTGTACTGAACGGATATAGCACCACAAAAACAGGCTTAATTATGATTCTAGTAACCTTTAAAATTCTAGAATCAATCGCTGACTCGCTGTATGGTGTTTTACAAATTCATCATAAATTATATGTCGCTGGTATATCATTAACCATGAAAGCAATGCTTGGTTTTGCGGCATTCATGGCGGTTGACATTGTCACCAAAAACGTCATATACGGTACGTTGGCGATACTGCTGGTTAATGTGCTTATCATATTTCTCTACGATATACTTTGGGTGCGGCGCGTTGAAGTTATTAACGTAAGTAAAAAACTATGCAAAGAATATATCGCTCAGGCTGTTGCTATCATGAAACACACTTCAGCGGTGTTTGTTGTGATGTTTTTGACGATGTTTTCACTCAATATCCCACGGTACTTTTTGGATAAGTCACACCCTGACCAGATTGGTTATTTTGGTATTATGGCGATGCCGATTACGCTTCTTGGACTCTTTATCTCGTTTATCATTCAGCCAAATGTAGTGAATCTATCTGAACTATTAGTAAAAAGAAAGTTAAAAGAATTTGCGCAAGTTGTTAGTAAAATTAATCACATAACTTTTGGCATAGGAGTGCTTTCGGTTGTTCTGAGTTATTTGGTTGGTGTTTGGGTGCTTAATACTATTTTTGGCATCAATATTAATAATTTCCAACTCGATTTAACAATTATGGTGATTGGTGCGGCGGCGAATGCTTTCGTGTCGATTTATGTTAACTTGCTGATCATCATGCGTCGGTTTAAGGGGCAATTTTACACGCTGCTACTCACGGATATTTTGGCGGTAGCAGTGTCTATGTGTTTGATTGAGCGATTGGCGATGTTAGGTAGTGTGCTAGTTTTTATGCTGATCAGCTTTTTGCAACTAGCACTTTTGTTAGTCATCTACAAGTGGTCGTTAAAAAATGCTATAATAACTGACAAAGATAAAGGGGAGTTATGAGTAAGAAATACGTAATTTTAGGAGCAGGTGGACAACTAGGTAAGGCGTTGTGTGCCATGTTTCCAGACGCTAAGGCATTATCACGAGAAGAGTTGGATATAGCCGATGAGGAGCAAGTAAAGGCGTTTGACTGGTCAAAATACGACGTTATCATCAATGCAGCAGCTTTGGTTAATGCCGATGGTTCTGAGACAGAAGAACTGCGTGCTAAGACGTGGCTGGCTAATGCTTATGGTCCACGTAACCTCGCTAAAATTGCGATTGAACAAAACAAAACCCTTGTCCACTATTCGTCAGATTATGTTTGGGATGGTCGAGAGAAAAACCATCAAGATGATGAAGTGGTTGCGCCTCTTTTGGTCTATGGAGAAAGTAAGGCGGCGGGCGATTTGGCGGTTAGTTTAGTGCCAAAACACTACATTATGCGAGTGTCATGGGTTGTTGGTGATGGACATAATATGCCAAAAACCATGAAAAACTTGGCGGATATGCGTATCAATCCAAAAGTCGTCGATGACCAATTTGGTCGGCTAACGTTTGCGTCAGAGATTGCTCGAGCTACCAAGTATTTCTTGGACAATAATGTGGCGTACGGACTATATAATGTATCAAATAGTGGTCCAGTCAAATCATGGTATGAGATTGCTGCTGATGTTTTTGAGTATGCCGGACATGACCGTAACCGTGTACAGCCAATCTCTACCGAGGAGTACGCTGCCAGTAAGCCAGGTTTTGCACCGCGACCGCTCAATAGTGATATGGATTTGTCAAAATTGCGTCAAACGGGTTTTACGCCAAGTGATTATACAGATCTGTTGAAAGATTATGTTAACCAGTTACCGGTGAATGAATAGGAGATTATGACCGTGAATAAAGGAATTCTAAACGTTATATATCAGAGCGACGACAATTATGCGGTAGTGAGTGCAATCTCTATTGTGTCACTTTTGGAAAACAACAAACACTTGAAAGAGATTAATATTTTTTATCTCGGACACCAGCTCAAAAAAGCTAGCATCAATAAGTTTAATAAAATGGTTGGTAACTACCAAAATGCCACAATCACGTTTGTTGATGTCTCAAGCTACCCTGATGAACTGAAAGAGATCGGCGTCAAGGCGTGGAAGGGGCTGTATATCACATGGTATAAAATGCTGGCGTTTGCTAAGCTTGATATCAAAACAGACCGAATCTTGTATATTAACCCACACACGGTTATCAGCGGAGCGCTCGATGGTCTTTTGGATCTTGATTTTGAAGATAATGTGATGGCGCTGTCATATGACGCTACTATGGTGAATGCACATAAAGACGTTATCGGCTTGAAACCAACCGACGGCTATTTTAACTGCGGAATTATGCTTATAAACCACAAAAAATGGATGAAAGATAAGATTGATGCTAAGATGCGCGAACATCTGCGACACAATCATTATGAGGTGGCTGATCAAGATCTATGTAATGTATTTTTCAAAGGCAAGATCAAGAAGGTTGGTGTGGAGTATAATTTCTCGACTGTGTTCTATGGCTATGATATTAAAAAATACATTAAAGCCAACGGTTTCTTACCCGAAAGCTTTTATAGCTATGATGAGATCATGGAGAGTTACTACACACCAAAGATTATTCACTCACAGTTTGGTATAAATGGTCGGCCATGGCAGCAAGGTAACGAAAACCCAGTTGGTATTTTGTGGCGTAAATATCTACACCTGACGCCGTGGAAAAATACTACGATGCCAGCAGCAAAGAAAGATATGAACTGGCGACTATATGACTTATTGCCACAATCAATAATTGTTAAACTGTACGCCTGGGCGGTTAATCGCAAATTTGCGAGGAAGAAATGATGAGCAATAAATCGCAGCACACTTTTGTTGTTTTAGCCTATAAAGAATCACCATTTTTGGAAGACTGTATTAAATCTGTGATGAATCAGCAATACAACAGCGATGTTGTAATTGCTACATCAACACCAAATGATTTCATTGATACTATCGCTAAAAAGTATGGCTTAAAAGTAATTGCTCGACCAGAAAAAGACAAGGGTAAAGGTGCGGCAAGTGATTTTGATTTTGGGCTGTCAGTTTCTAAGACGACGCTAACCACCGTCGCTAACCACGATGAAATATATGACTATAATTATTCTTCAGAGGTGGTTGCGTACTATGAAAAACATCAAGATAGTTGCATTATCTTTACTAGGGCGTACGACATCAAAGGCAATTTTGCGGTGACTAAATCTCTAAATTTAGTTATTAAAAATATGCTCTGCTGGCCGCTGGCGATTTCCAAAAAAAGTCGATTTACTAAGAGATTGCTTCTGTCTTTTGGTGATCCAATTTGCTGTCCAGCTGTGACTTTTGTAAAAGGTCACTACAAGCTCCCGGTTTTTGAATCTGATTTGATAGCAACATTTGATTATTGGGCGTGGGAAAAATTGTCAAAAAATACCTATGGCTTTGGGTATATCAAAAAATCGCTAATGGGTCATCGTATTCACGAAGGTTCAATTACCACCAAAGCGATCGGCGACAATGCCCGTGCCAGAGAAGAGTATATGATCTTGTCAAAGTTTTGGCCAAAACCGATAGCTAAAATCATCTCATCAGTATATCGACTCAGTGAGCGGAGTAACGGGTGAAAATTGCCATCACTGGAGCAAGTGGATATATCGGGCGTCACATTGCTGCGCTAGCTAAAAAGAATGGCCATGAGGTGGTAGCTATTGATAGATCGAGCGATATCGATATTTTTGCTCAACACGACAATATATTTGAAGCGTTACAAAAACCTGATGTTTTACTACATTTAGCTTGGCGAGATGGCTTTCGACACAATTCACCAGAACATATGAAAAATCTCTCTCATCACTACGATTTTTTGCGGTCATATATCAACAGTGGCGGCAAGAATGTGGCGGTGATGGGTAGCATGCATGAGGTTGGGTACTGGGAAGGCGCAATCGATGAGCAGACACCGTGCGATCCGCTGTCTCAATACGGTGTTGCCAAAAATGCCTTGCGGCAAAGTATGATGCTGCTCACAAAAGATAGCGACATTAGCTTATATTGGCTGCGTGGTTTTTATATCTATGGCGATGATATGGGCGGCCACTCGATATTTTCCAAAATCGCACAAGCTGCTGCTGACGGTAAAACCGAATTTCCTTTCACGACAGGCAAAAATAAATATGATTTTTTGCATATTGATGAATTTTCGGATCAAGTGTTAGCGACTATCACTCAAGATAAGGTAACGGGAATAATCAATATTTGTTCTGGTAAACCAGTTAGTCTAGCTGAGCGGGTTGAACAATACATACAAGACAATCACTATCATATCAAATTGCAGTATGGAGCGTTTCCGGACAGGCCGTATGATTCGCCGGCAGTTTGGGGTGATGACTCAAAAATAAGAATGATTACAGGCTAGATAATACACCTATTTTTTAGACAATCTGATCGATAATTCTTGATGTAAATCGCGCAGTCTACGCTCATTTTGGTCGATACGTTGGCGCTGCGTGTTAGCGATGTAGAACAGGAGGATGATAGCGGTAGTTTGCAGGATATCAAATAGGCTGAGTTCTGATGAATCCAGCGGCGGATGTCCAAGAGAGATGTTATACATCGGGAACGATCCCACCAGAACAATCATGATAACCAACCAAATAATTAATTGATGGCGAAAGCGCGCCGTGCTGACCTTGCGTAGTTTGTATTGAGTGATGATATTAATCAGCGCCGTCAGGATAATCGGCACATTGAGTAGTACGAGGATAAGATATCTCATTCGAATAGCTCCGTTAGTCGTTGCTTGAATAGTCGTTTGACGATGTTAATAGCGTTCCAGTTGTTTTGACCTTTGGCACGGGAGTAGTCAGTATAGATTGCTTTAATCGGGTATTCGGAAATAATCATACCTGCTTGTTTAGCACGCCAAATCATTTCTGAGCAAAATTCATAGCCAGTTGATTTCCAGTCAAGGTTGTCAATTGCCTTTCGCGAGTAAACTCGTAGACCGGACTGTGAATCAGTGACATTGATACCAAACAGAGCATAAGTGATGAAGCTGAGACCTTTATTTCCTAAAACCTTAGTCCTAGACATACCCTCACTGTTGATGAGTCGGCTGCCAATGAGTAAGTCGGTATCAGAGGTGTCGCTCTGCCTGATTCCCACTAGAACATCCTCTGGGTCGTGTTGCCCATCAGCATCCATGGTAGCCGCGATATCATAACCGTTTTGTCGTGCGTAGGTAAGGCCGGTTAGCGTAGCACCGCCAGCTCCAGAGTTTAAGATGTGATCAATGACGATCGCACCACTTTTTTGTGCTTGCTTAAGTGTGTCGTCTTTTGATCCATCATTGACAAGCACAATATCAATAGAATAGGATTTATATGCCTTTGAGAAAACCTTCTTGGATCTCTTGATAACGTCCTGAATGACCGCACCTTCATTGTAGGCAGGTATGATAACACAAACTCGTTTCATGTTAGCTATATTATAACAACCTTGTGAAATAGTTACTATATCCAGATTTTTTCAGTGGTTCAGCGAGTGTGTCAAGCTGTTCTCGGTTGATCCAGCCATTTTTAAAGGCAGTTTTTTCCGGACTACCAATGATGCGACCAGTCCGTTTTTGGATGACACGAACAAAATCAGAGGCATCGGTCAGGCTGTCAATCGTCCCAGTGTCTAGCCAAACATCACCATTATCTAGAGTCTGGACTTGCAATTTGCCGCGGCGGAGATATTCAGCATTGATGGAGGTAATTTCTAACTCACCGCGGTCAGATGGCTCAACATTTTTGGCGATTTCAACCACGTCATTATCGTAGAAATATAGACCAACAACAGCAAAGTTTGACTTTGGCTCGGCTGGTTTTTCTTCGATGGAGATAGCTTGGTTTTGCTCATCAAACTCGACCACACCGTATCGTTCTGGGTCAGACACTTTGTAAGCAAAAACCGTACCGCCGTCAGGATTGGTGCATTCTTGCAGCGATTCGTCTAGTCGCTCGCCGTGGAAGATGTTATCTCCCAGAACCAACGCCACCTTATCGTCGCTTATGAACTCTTCACCGATGATAAAGGCTTGTGCGAGGCCATCTGGGCTGGGTTGAACGGCATATTCGAGGTTAATACCCCATTGTGAACCGTCGCCAAGCAGTCGTTGGAAGCCAGCTTGGTCGTCTGGTGTGGTGATTATCAAAATGTCGCGAATTCCTGCCTGCATCAGTGTGGTAAGCGGATAATAAATCATCGGCTTGTCATATATTGGCATTAATTGCTTACTAATCGCCTGAGTAATTGGCCAAAGGCGCGTCCCAGATCCACCTGCTAAAATTATTCCTTTCATAAACCTCCTACTTTCTAATAATAAGTATAACAAATAGATTAGCTAATTGACAAAAATACAAAAATCAGCTATAATGCGGTTAATTATGAGCATAGAAAGAACATCCAGTAGCCATGAATCCTTTGAGCAGTATCGGGAGAGCTATCTTACTAAGGTAGCTGAGAAGTTGTATCAATACCCAGATCATCCTGAAAAGGAACCAAGAAGCCGTTCAATTATCTATGTACCGTATCATGGTGTTGATGAAGGTTTACAACAGGATTGTCCAGACATTCTCTTTACTGATAGTGGTGATCAAAAGGTTACTAAAGCGCTTTCTGAGACTGACGTCATCATCAACATTGCTCGTGGTGAAGAGGTTGTTGAGGCGGAGATTGGCCATCCTGACAGGAATGTCAAACTACCACCAGAGTCGGTGGCAAATACCGATATGGTGAGCGATCTGTATGTGCGGGCGATGGAATCCGGTAATACTAATGTGCAAATTGTTCACACTGGTAGGATGAATAATAAGACGATTGCCATGGCAACGGCGATGCCAATTTTAGCTGAGACCGCAGGGCTTAATTATGAAGATGTGATTCATACATCTGATGCCGAAATACGTCAGTTAGTAGAGAAAAAACAAGTTGACCTGAACGATTTGATGCATGAAGTTGACACTGATCCAACAATGCAAGATATGCGGGTTTGTACGCGGGCGCTCCGGCGAATATATGAGGCACGCCATATTGATCCAGATACCGCCAGCTCATCTGAGTTGACTGATGCACTATTGGATGAATATAAGAATTATCCACGCATTAGTACTTCAACACTGATGAAAGAGCAGATGTTGCAGAACGTTGCTGAAAAGTTACGAGGTGAAGGTAAGAGTGAAAAAGAAATTAATGAAGTAGTTGAAAAACTGGATGAGTTCACAGATGAGGAACCTGACTCGGTTGATACGGTTACGAACTTTACGAACAGTATCCCGATGATTTTGTCTGATAAACTGATCAAAAATGGCTACAATGCTGATGAGGTTGGTGCTATGAGTACCGAACAAAAGATGGAATTGTTGGCTGACACTGAAATGACAGCAGTTATTGTAGCTGATATTGCACATATGCCACGGGTGATGTGGTTGGCTGATTATCTGATGCCAGACAACTTTAAGCTGGTATTTGTTGAGAGTAGGACAGATCTGGATAATAAAACGCTACAAAAATCGATGGAACGTGAAGAGCGATCATTTGGGCTTGGAAGTAACTGGTTGTCAAATCAAATGGGAACTAGGAATCCAGCCAAAGTTGGTGAGTTAGCGGACAATGCTTACTGGGGTAAGGATAGTATAAGTAATAAAGAAATTAACGACAAGCTTAAAAATAATAACTAAATTTAACTAAGTAGGTTGTTTAACTTGTCATGCCAGTTTTCTGGTATGAATCCGGTTCTTTCAATTTTCGCTAAATTCAAGGTACTTTGTTGTGGTCGCTGAGCGGCGCTTGGTTTGTTGGCAAAATATTCAGCAGTAGAGACTGGCTGTATGTCTGAAGATGATTTATCTGATTTTTCAAAGACAATTTTGGCAATATCTGCCCAGCTGGCTGATTGGCCTTCATTAGTCAGATTATACGTGCCGTATGGTGCGTTCGTTTCTAATAAATGTTTAATACCATGAGCCAAAGTATCGGTGAAGGTTAGGCGACCAATCTGGTCGTTAACAACCGAAGGCTTAATGTCGCGTGCTGCCAAGTCTTGCATGATACTGACAAAATTTCTGCCGTCACCAACTACCCACGAGGTGCGAATAATGTAGTGCTTGGCTGTTGTAGCGGCAGCTAGATCACCATCAGCTTTAGTCTTGCCATAAACGTTGAGCGGTGAAAAAGGTTCATCTTCGTTGTGGATTGGCCGAGATCCATCAAAAACATATTCCGAAGAGATATGCACTAATGTCAACCCGTGGGTTGTTGCAGCTTCTGCTAGATATCGTACAGCGCGGTGATTAACTAGGTTGACTTGCTGAAAGTTATCAGGATTTTCAGCGGCATCAACGTCAGTCCAGGCGGCGGCATTGATAATAATCGAATTAGGTTGCCAGCTGAATGATTTGACAGCAGCCTCGTCGGTAATATCTAATTCTTGACGAGTTAGGGCTATGGCGTTCGGGAAAATAATGCGGAGGGCACGCCCTAGTTGACCATTAGCCCCAGTGATGACTACCGTCTTGTCGTCCATTAAACCTCCATCGGGATTACGTTTGCGAGTAGCGGGTGAGCGGTGTCCTTTTCGGAAATAATCGCTTGATCCTGGCTGATCGGCCAATCAATAGCAAGTGCTGGATCAAACAGATTGACAAAGGTGTACTTAGCATCTGGTGACCAGTGCGCGTCAACCAGGTACGTGTAGGCGATATTATCATCAAGTGCTTGATAGCCGTTAGCGACACCTTTGGGTACGAAGATTGCCGTGCCAGGATTGATTTCGTGTGTGAAAACCGTGCCGAAGCTGTCGCCCTGACGCAAATCACACCACGCGCCGAACACCCGGCCATTAGCGGTGGAGATAAATTTATTCCACGGCTCGGCGTGCAGACCGCGGGTAGCGCCAGCTTTGTCATTGAAGCTGATGTTATTTTGTACGATGGTGAATGACGGTAGTCCCAGTGCTTCCATCTTTTCTTTTTGGTAATTTTCTTTGAACCAGCCGCGGTTGTCGCCATGGACGGGCAGTTTTACCACAAACAGCCCAGGGATGGGGGATTCGGTGACGGTTACGTTGTAGCCGCTTGGATCGAAGCTCATATAGTATCCTTTCGCCATAGTTGATAATAGTGCAGTCCCGCTAGGGTTTGGCAATCATTAATCTCGCCGTTTCGAATCAAGTCATCAACCTCATCAAGCATGAAAAATCGCATATCACTAAACAGTTCATCGCTTTGTTCGCGCTGGCCAGTGAAGCTTAGTTCTCGAGCTAGGCAAACGGCCATTTTCTCCGTCATTAGGCCATTACAGACGTATGCTTCACCTAGTTTTTGCCAGGACTGAGCGATGATACCGGTTTCTTCTTCAAGTTCGCGTTTTGAAGCTTCTAGTAGATCTTCATTGTCGCCCCCGCCGCCAGGTAACTCCCAACCAAAGCTTTGCGACGGATAGCGAAAACCGCGCACTAAATACAGGCGCTCTTGGTCGTCTAACACTACAACCATGCACGAGTCTCGCGACTCCATGTAACCATAAACCCCAGTGTTTCCGTCTGGACTAACAGTTTGGTCTTCGTGTATGGTGATCCAAGGATTTTGATAGACGATTTTACTGCTGACTTTCGTTTTTGACGGCGTATCAGTCATGGTTATTGCCCCTGTTTTGCGTAGGCTGCCTCAACCGCTTCTTTTTGGGTTTTCCACCAATCTTCGTGTTCGCGGTACCACTCAATGGTTTGCATTAGGCCGTCGCGCATGCCGGTTTGGTTATCGGTGTACTCAGGCTGCCAGCCGAGCTCGCGGCGTAGTTTGCTGGAGTCCATGGCGTAGCGCATGTCGTGGCCTGGGCGGTCATTGACGTGCTCGTACCAATCTTTGCCTTTGCCCATTAGTTCGCAAATCAGCTCAATCACCATTTTGTTGTTGACATGGTCGTTGTCAGCGCCGATGATGTACGTTTCACCCAACTCGCCTTTTTCCAAGATGAGGTGAACTGCCGAGTTATGGTCATCAACGTGAATCCAGTCGCGGACTTGCTCGCCCGTGCCGTACAGTTTAGGTTTGATGTCGCTCAAAATATTGGTGATTTGGCGTGGAATGAACTTTTCGATGTGTTGGTATGGGCCGTAATTGTTTGAACAATTGGAAATCGTTGCTTTGATGCCGAAGCTGCGGATCCAGGCGCGTACCAGCATGTCGCTGGAGGCTTTGGTGCTGGAGTAGGGGCTGGATGGATTATACGGCGTGTCTTCAGTGAAGCGGTTTGGATCGTCAAGCTCCAAATCGCCAAATACTTCATCAGTCGAGATGTGATGTAAACGCTTGCCATGTTTGCGGACAGCCTCGAGGATGGTGCAGATGCCGATGATATTGGTCTCGACAAATGGCCATGGATTGCGCAGAGAATTGTCGTTGTGGCTTTCAGCGGCAAAATGCACAATGATGTCGTTTTCAGCCACTAATTTATCCATTAACTCGGCATCACAAATGTCGCCTTCTACGAAATTAATCTGGTCAGCCACTGGTTGTAAATTGTCAGTATTACCCGCATAGGTGAGCTTGTCGATAACAGTGATGTCGTATTCTGGCTTGTGTTTGACGGTATAATGTACAAAATTCGAGCCAATGAACCCCGCACCTCCCGTAACTAGCATTCTGGTCATATATATACTATACCATGTATAATAGATTGCATCAGGCTAAAACAGGAGATGATATGAGAGCCGCAGTGGTTATTCTGAATTATAAAGGCTGGCAGGACACGAAGAAATGTTTGGCTGCCATGAAAAAACAGACGCATGAAGATTTTGAGATATATTTGATAGACAATGGATCGGGTGATGACTCGGTCAAAGAATTATCGAAAATCAAGATGAATAATCTCCATTTTCATCAAGAGCCAAAAAACACTGGTTTCACTGGCGGGGTTAATATTGGAATTCGTTGGGCTATTGAACACGGCTTTGATGCGGTTGCCTTGTTGAACAATGATGCGGCTCCAGAACCAGATTGGCTCAAAAACCTAGCGACTGCTTTGGAACAGAAGCCAGAGGTCGGTGCGGTCACTAGTTTGATGTTGGACACCACTGGTAACTTCATTGATGACGCGGGTGACGAATATTCTACCTGGGGTATTCCGGCGCTGCGTGCGGAGCATTTACCAAAAGACCAAGCCCCTGACAGCGGCTTACTCTTTGGGGCAACCGGCGGGGCGACCTTGTATCGGACGAAAGTTTTTCAGCAGATTGGCTTCTTTGACGAGGATTTTTTCGCGTACAATGAAGACGTTGATATTTCATGGCGCATGCAATTGGTCGGCTGGAAAGTGTGGTATGAAAAAACTGCTATAGTGTTTCACAAGCACTCAGCAACAAGCTCTAAAATCCCTGGTTTTACCATCAACCAAGTATTCAAAAACTTGCCGCAGGTATTTTGGAAAAATGTGCCATTTCCCATGATCATACCGATGTGGTTCAAATTTACCCTCATATATTTTATGTTCATGGTGTATCAAATACCAAAAGGTGGCTTTAAATTTGCAGTCAAAGGATTTATACAAAGCATAGGTCTGTGGCCAAAAGCACTGGCTAAGCGCCGCCGTATTCAAAAGACCAAAACTGTCTCAAATGCCTACATTAAATCACTGCTATATCACGGTCTTCCATTGAAGCAAGTGAATCGCATTAAGAAAGCCTTGGGATTTCAGTGATTAAGGGGTAAAATAGCACTATGAAACGCGATTTCCTGTTTACCTCAAAAGCGTTACTCTTGTTGGCTGATGTTGCGATGGTGGTGCTGTCATTTGCGCTAGCCTATTATTACCGAACTCACCTGGACACCCGCGTGTATTACTTTGTGCCGCAAATTCGTAACTTTGTCGTGCTGATCGTGGCTTTGTTACCGTTGTGGCTGATAGTCAACGCATTGTCTGGGTTGTACAACCGAGAAATATTTTTGTCTCGCCCCAAAGAGTATATGCGCGTGCTATTGACCTCTGTTATCAGTGTGATGGCGCTGATTTCCTATGAGTTTTTCACTGGTGAAGATGTGTTTCCAGTGAGAATCATTGCAGTGTACTTTGTGGTCATCAATTTTATCTTGATGATTTTGGGTCGTGAGATTGTTAAATTGATCAATAGTGTTTTGATTTTGCGTGGCTTTGGTCGGCAAAAAGTGTTGATCGTTGGTGATAACGAAAAAACTGTTGAGCTGGCAGAGTATTTTGGCAAACATATCAATTATGGCTATGATGTCGTCGGCGTTGTGGCGGGCTATGGCGGTAAGGGAGTAGAAACCTTTAAAAACTTTAAAACTGCCGTCGAAGCAGTTCGCCCCGCCATCATCATGCAAACGGACATCACGCGGTCTCAAGAAGTCTATCACTACGCGTTATCAAACCACCTGACCTATATGTTCGTGCCGCAGCAAGACCGAATGGTATCCAGGATGAATAGCGTAGAAATTATTGCTGGACTGCCCATCATAGAAATTCAGGCAACCCAGTTGTTTGGGGTTGGTCGGGTGTGGAAGCGCTTGATGGATATCGTGGTTGGTAGTGTGGCGCTACTGCTACTTTCACCAATCATGCTGTTAGTGGCGATCATCATGAAACTGAGTGCACCGCGTGAAGCCGTGTTCTTCCGTCAAACCAGGTTGACACGATTTAACCGCGAGTTTAGGATCTATAAGTTCCGCTCACAAAAATCTAAATATAATGGCACAACCCCTGAAGAAGCCTTTACTATGATGGGTCGTCCAGAGCTGATCAAACAATATCGTGACAATGGCGATCAATTGGATAATGATCCACGCATCACTCGGTTGGGGCGATTTCTCCGGGCAACCTCGCTGGACGAATTACCGCAGTTATTGAATGTCGTCAAAGGTGACATCTCACTGGTTGGTCCACGAGCGTTAATTCCTCAGGAAATCAATCAATACAAGCGCAAAGACACCATCTTGGCAGTGAAATCCGGCTTGACTGGTCTAGCACAGGTGTCTGGGAGGCGTGATATTAGCTTTGAGGAGCGACGTCAGCTTGATGTGTACTATGTGCAGAATTGGTCGTTGTGGCTGGATATTCGTATTTTAGTGAAGACGTTCGGGATGGTGCTGTTTCAGCGGGGAGCTCGATGATGGCTTCTGAGAGTTCGGAGGCGCCGCGCGTCGCTATTGTCTGTGACTGGTTGACGACCTATGGCGGAGCGGAAAAAGTAGTCAAATCCATCCACGAGCTGTTCCCTAACGCACCTATTTTCACCTCTCAGTACTCTCGCAAGCAGATAAATTGGTTTAATGATTGCCAAGTTCATGTTGGTTGGGTGAATATCTTTCCTGCTCGCCTCAGGAAGATTTTGGCGGTACCCAGGGCGCTCTATTTCAACCGGTTACATCGTCGGTTGCGTCACTATGACATCATCATCACCGTTTGTACGGCAGAAAGTAAGGGTATCAAACTTTATCCACACCAGACAGGAATTTGCTATTTGCAGGGCCCGCCGACGCAGTATTTTTGGGGGATGTATGATGATTATGTCAAAAACCCTGGCTTTGGTAAGCTGAACTTCATCGTACGGTTCTTTTTTAAGCTATTGGTTGGGCCACTGCGCAAGATTGATTGGAAATTTGCCCAGCGACCAACGGTGCTGGTGGCTAACTCGTCGTATTCAGCTGCCGAAACTAAAAAGTACTATAATCGGTCGGCTCAGGTGTTGTTTCCACCGGTGGAAGTCGATAAGTTTACTGTTGGCTCGGCCGCTAGTTCCAAAGAAGAATTTTTCATCACCACCTCTCGGCAGGTTAACTGGAAGCGTCTGGATATCGCTATTCAAGCGTGTTTGTTGTCGGGTCAGCGGCTGGTGTTGGTGGGTGACGGCGCAGAGCACGGCAGTTTGCAGCAGCTGGCGGGAGATAGTCCGCTCATCAGGTTTATTCCGCGCATTGATAATCCTGAGGAGTTGAACACCTTGGTGTCCCAGGCAAAAGGATTTATTTTTCCAAGCATTGAGCCGTTTGGTATCGCGCCAATTGAAGCGCTGAGCGCTGGTGTGCCGGTGATCGCTTTGAAGCAAGGCGGGGCGTTGGACTATATTAGCGAAGGGAAAAATGGCACGTTCTTTGACGAGCAGACAGTTGAGAGTTTGGTGGCGGCAATGCAACGATTTGAAAATATGAAGTTTCATAAACAGCAGGTCTCGGCATCGGCGAAGGTTTTTTCAGATGCGAGGTTTAAGCAGGAGCTACAGCGGATAGTTGATGATGCGACTGGTAAATAAACTAAGACAAAGTTTGCCGTCGTGGCTGGCAGCAGCTAGCGTCACGGAGAAGTTGGTATTGTTGGCACCCGTAGCGGTGTGGTTTTCGTACTTTCCCACCATTTCTTTTGGTCGGCAAAGCGGTACGAATTTGGAACTATCAATCGCTGTTATTTACGCAGTAGTTTTGGCACTAGTGGGATTGCCGCAAATCTGGAATCGTCGACAATTTCTCTGGCAGCAAAAGGCCGTCTGGTTACTAGCTATGTTTGTGGGTTGGAATCTCCTCAGTATCATATGGTCAGTTAACCCTCTGAGGTCAATCCTTGTAAGTGGCCTCTGGAGTGTGTTATTTCTCGATTTTCTGGTGATATATAGCTTGCCGTCGCTCAAGAAAATGGTTGGTCCGCTGATGAGCGTTACCGTCACGACCGCAGTAGCCATGAGCCTATTGGCAATTGTGCAGGTTGTATACGGCGCTTGGTTTGACTGGGGCTTGTGCAATGGGTGCGTGGCCCGAGGATTTGGGTTTGTGCGCCCCAGTGGTTTTGCTATTGAACCACAGTTTTTTGGGAGCCTGTTGATTGCGCCAATTTTACTAGTCTCCTACCGACTACTACAAAACAAAGCCACGAAATATGACATAATTTCTCTCTGTTTGATGTTCGTGGCGCTATACCTCACACTGAGCCGCGGCGCACTGTATGCAGTGACGGCGGCGGTGCTAGTGCAGGTAGTACTGGTACATTGGCGTACATCGACTAACTGGCTACGGTCCGCAACTTTGGTTATCGCGGTGCTAGTGGGGAGCTTTGCCCTTGGTATGATGTGGCACGGAGTCTTTACACAACTTAACCCCAGGGTAGCTGACGGGTTTTATCAATCAATCACCAAATCGATCAACCACCTGTCACTTGGAAAAATCAACTTACCAAACCTAGCGCCTCAACAACCGCCTCAAGAGAATGCCTCAGCAGCCAGCTCACAACAGGCAATACCAGCCTCCCCACCGAAAGCAGTGTTTGATGGCTATGTTGCGAAATCGACAGAGGAGCGAACTGGTATGTCACAACTTGCTTTGGAGGTTTGGACGAAGAGCCCAACGCAATTTCTCTTTGGGGTCGGCGCAGGCGGCGCAGGGCGTGCTATTTTTCAACAATCTGGCAAGACGAGCGGCGAATTTGAAATTGTCCAAAATGAATTCTTGTCCGTTGGGGTGGAATTGGGGCTTGTAGGCGTTGTATTATTGACATCTCTACTGCTGGCTTTATGTCGAAAAATGTCCGTTAAAAAAGCGCTGGCGTGGCCAATGATCCTGGGGTTTGTCCTCCAATGGATGTTCTTTTCGGGGCTACCAAACGCACTTCATATTTATTTTGTTGCGATGCTTATGTTTGCTATAATAGATAGAGTTGATGAAAAAGCCGAATATATCAGTTGATGGTTTCATTCCTGCTGGTCGACGACCAGAGCGAGTCGGGAATAAACCCGGTGCTGACGCTCCGAGGCGAGTGGGCAGACCGGTGGCTATTGATGGTATGCAGCCACGCCATACGCCAGTTGCTCCGCAGCATTTTCAGCAGCCACAGCAATTGCAACGGCCATTTCCTGAAGATAATGATATACAAGCTGGTCTGCGAGAAATTGATAATCAACCACCGCGTCCAGTTAGACCAGAACCGGATAAGAAAGAGCAGAAGCGCCTCAAGGCAGAAAAGAAGCTAGAGAAGCTTAATAAAAAGCGTGAGAAAAAGAACAAAAAGCCACTGTCGTTTGAGCAGTTCAAAAAGCGACGACTCATTAAGCGCATTATACTGATAATATTAATTCCGCTGCTGATATTTTTGGGCTTTCAGGCGTGGCGACTATATAACAATCTGTCGCGAGTTGTCGGCGGAGACATCCTTGGATTGTTCACGAAAACCCGCCTCAAACAGGATGATAACGGCCGTACGAATGTTTTGATCTTTGGTACGTCGCCTGACGGCTGGGAGGGCGCTGATTTGGCTGATTCGATCATGGTATTATCCTACCACCAAGACAATAAGGACGCCTACACTGTGTCTCTGCCGCGAGACCTTTACGTCAAGCACACCTGCCAGTCTTGGCTGAAAACTACCGCCGGAAAGCTTAACGAGAGTTATGGCTGTGGTAAACAAGACGCCAAAGACAGCGGGAAGGATCAAGCTGCTAGTGAACAGGCTGGACAAGCAGAGATCGCTAAAACTGCGCAAGAAGTATTGGGTATGGAAATCCACTACAAAGTGCACGCAAACTGGCGCGTTCTTACCGAGGTAGTCAATGCACTTGGCGGGATTGATGTGAAGGTTGAGGCCTACGACGGCTCATCGATGGTGTATGACGTGGCTACAAAGATTCGCTACCGTAATGGCGAAACAGTTCACATGAATGGTGAGCAGGCTCTAGCATTCAGCCGTGCCCGTGGTAGCGCGGGAGGAATTGGGCTGAGTGGCGGTAACTTTGACCGTGAGCGCAACCAGCAAAAAATCATCAAAGCTATCGTCGAGAAAGCCAAAACGTCCAACAAAGCAGATTTCAATGTCATGATGGGGATTATCGATGCGCTAGGCAATAACATTAATACCAACTTTGAAACCAAAGAAATGCAGACCATCATTGAAATTTTGAAGGAGTTTAATGCGGAAAAAATTGTTTCGATACCACTAGTCGACGAGAAAAATAAGGTGCAGCTACTGACGACTTCCAATATCGCAGGTGCCAGTGTAGTGGTGCCGACCGCGGGAACCTACAATTACACGGCCATCAAAAATTATGTCAAAAAACGCATCAGTCCAACAGCTGAGATGAATGAAGAAGCGAGACTGGTGATTTTGAATGGCTCTGGTGTCGCGGGCGTGGCAGCCGCTGAACAGACAAAATTAACCAAGCAAGAGTTAAATGTGGTCCAGGTGGGTAACTATCCAGGTGGCGTCCAAGCCAAACATACCATCTACGACCTAAGTAACGGCACGAAACCAAAGACTATCGAAAAGTTGAAGCAGACCTATGGTACTAATGTCGTGACTACCATCCCACCGACCATTAGTAAATATAACGCCGATATCGTCATCGTCCTCGGTACAGAAAACCAGCGGTAGTAGCCGCTGGTTTTAGGTTAGACGCTGATGGTTATTATGACTGGTAGCCGTTTGGATTGTTACTTTGCCAGTTCCAGGTGTCTTGGCAGGCTTGCTCAACAGACAACTCAGCTTTCCAGTTGAGCTCTCGTTGGGCTTTGTCGCAGTTGGCGTAGCAAGCCGCCAAATCGCCAGGGCGACGAGGCTTGATGACGTAAGGAATGTCATGACCAGAGGCTTGAGAGAACGCCTTGATGATTTCTAGAACAGAGGTGCCCTGTCCGGTACCGAGGTTATAGATATTCACGCCTGACTGCATGTGTTCTAGTGCTGCCACGTGACCACGCGCCAAATCGACTACGTGGATATAGTCACGCACACCGGTGCCATCAGGTGTGTCATAGTCATCACCAAATACGCCAACCTCATTCAATTTACCAACTGCCACTTGCGCAACGTATGGTAGTAGGTTGTTTGGGATGCCATTTGGATCTTCACCAATGGTTCCTGATGCGTGCGCACCGATGGGGTTGAAATAACGCAAAATAGACACTTCCAGCCCTGGGTTGGCGACTGCGGCGTCTTGCAAAATCTGTTCAATCATAAACTTAGTTTGGCCATATGGATTGGTGATACCGCGACCAGTTGGGGACGCTTCTGTTAGTGGCAGCGATTCTGGGGTGCCGTAGACAGTGGCTGAGCTAGAGAAGACGATTTTGTTAACATGATATTTTTTCATGGTCTCTAGAAGAACTAAACTTGAGACGAGATTATTGTCATAATATTCCAGCGGTTTAGCGACCGATTCGCCAACAGCTTTAAACCCAGCAAAATGAATGACGGCATCAATCTGTTGATTAGCAAATACCTCTTCTAGTGCTGCTTTGTCACGTACGTCTGCTTTCACAAACGGAATAGTCGTTTTGGTAATATCTTCGATGCGTCGTATCACTTCCGCTGAGCTGTTTGATAGATCGTCCATAATGACGACATCATGTCCGCTTTGGATGAGTTCAATGGCAGTGTGAGAACCAATATACCCGGCGCCACCAGTTAACAAAATCTTCATCTTTATTATCCTCCTATTTGGTTGTATTATAAGTATAGCAAGGAATAGAACATATATGAAACTAACGAAAAAACAAAAACAACTACTCGATTTTATCGAAGGATTTATCAGTGGACAGGGATATAGCCCAACGTTTCGAGAGATAATGCAGGCCTTGGGCTATAAATCAGTCTCAACGGTAGCCAAGCATATTGATGGTTTGGTGGCACAAGGGGCCTTGATCAAGCGAGAGGGTAAAGCCAGGTCGTTGGAGCTTGGTATTGATCACGAGGTTACTACTGGCGCGACTAAGCCGTGGTGGCATCATCTGAAACAAGAAGTCGAAAAACGTGAAGCCGCGGCGGATGAGGCGGCTCATGAGGAAGCAGTTATCTTGAGAAAAGCGTTGGATATTGTCAAAAGCGCCTAATATACCGTTAATTCAGTTCTTTACAATAATGTCATGATACGGTACAATGGCAATACGGTATTCCGGCATAGCTCAGTGGTAGAGCGGTTGGCTGTTAACCAATAGGTCGCTGGTTCGAGCCCAGCTGCCGGAGCCAAGAAAAGACACGTCTACGGAGGTGTTTTTTCTTTGTTCCTCGAAATATGATTCGGTACCATACAAAATTCCACACCAGACTGATGCTAGTGGCGGCTAATTTTGCTATGCTCAAACCAAAAGGGCTGGTTATTCCGAACAGTTGGATAAGTAGCCATATGGCAGTTGGTTGTAAAACCAACAGGCCAGTGAGGGTGATACCGATAAACTGGACAATTGGCTGGTGGTCGGTTTTGAAGGTGAAGCGCCTATTTAGGAGGTAGCTGCAAACCATTCCTGCGGTGGTTGAAATGATGACGGCTAACAGTAGTGGTAAAGTGAGCCATATCAACAGAGTGTATATCGTGATATCAACGGCGGTGTTGAGAGCGCCAATGGCGGCGAAGGTGGTGAGTTGTTTGCGAAGATTCATGTTGGTGAGTATAGCGGGTGGGGCTGTAAAAAGGCTGTAAAGGGGTTTATAATTAGGGTATTAATTTTTTTATAGATTATTTAAGAGTAAACTAAAATATATAAATCTCCATGCAGTGTCAGTTAAGTGAAAAAGAAATTAAATGTCCAATCCCTGCGGCAGAAGATCGTCTTTTGGAGTGCTTTTATTTCTTAAGTCAAGTTGAGATGGCATACCATAATCCAAGAGAGTTTCGCTATAGCCTAAATGCACTTTTGAGCGCATTATCTGCAGTTAGTACAATAGTGCAAAAGGAGATTGAGAAAAAGGGAGATATTGTTAAGTGGAATGAAATTCGAAAACCATACAAGGATGATCAGTGGTTGAACAGTATTAAACGAGCTCGAAATGTGACATTACATCAAAAGTCTATATTTAATGGAAGTAAAACTAGCATAGGTCTTTTTAGAGGAAGAAGGCTAAAACTTGCATATAGGAAGGATATACCTGGCGACATAACTAGTGCTGAGATCTTAGAAGTCTGGACTAATAGCGAGGCTGGTCGCATGTTCTTGGATGATGAACATGCAGCTATAGGTGAGCAATATGGGGTACAGCGTCAATATTGGATACGAGAAATAAGTAATAGCGAAGATGTTTTAATGTCTATTAGGCGTGCAATAATTAGGGCGCATGATTTATTAATTGATGCACACAAAATGTATGATATGGATATAAAAGGGATTTCTGATGATTGTCTGAAGCCAGAAGAACTTGCTAAAATAAATGTATTATTAGAAGGAGATCTTGACCCTACCTTATATAAGAAGTGGGGGTGGTAAGTGTAACGATATATAAGCAGATTGGGTTTTACTACAGTTGGTGCTTAACTTATACAGCTTCTTATGCTTAAATTTACTGTTATCTTGTATAATAAAACGGAGATCTTACTGACTGGTTGCTGGTATTCCTCTTTATGTCTAAACTATATATTTGATATTGGAATAAGTGTTGATAGACATTTAAAGCAAAATTACAGCCCCCTCATCTATAGTTGCTTGCATGAATACGAAAGCAGCAACTATACCTCAACTACTGGCTCGGCCGCGGCACCTCATCGCTGAGAGCCAGCTGTCATTTCGGGCGATTGCTCGTCCGCTCGTCGATATCGTCGTGCCGGTGTTAAATGAGGAAAAGATTCTTCAAAAAAGCATCACGACACTTGATGAGTATATGGCGAAACACCTGCCGTATCGCTATCAAATCACCATTGCGGACAACGGCAGTCAGGACAAGACGCTGGAAATTGCCAAGAATTTAGCGGAAAAGCACCGGTCGGTACGGGTGGTGAGCCTAGCGGAGCGCGGTCGCGGGCGGGCGCTCAAGCGGGTCTGGCAGAATAGCCCGGCGGACATTTTGGCGTATATGGACGTTGATCTGTCGACCGGCCTGGATGATTTTCTACCGATGATTCAGCCGTTGGTGGCGGGTGAAGCTGGCGTGGCGATTGGTTCGCGGCTGATGAAAGATTCTAGAACTAGTCGTGGTGTGAAGCGGGAGTTCATCTCGCGTTGCTATAACAGAATTATAAAATGGACGTCAGGTACCAAGTTTAGTGACGCGCAGTGTGGTTTCAAAGCGATTCGCCGGGACGTTGCCGCAAAATTCTTACCGAAAATCAAAGACAATGAGTGGTTTTTCGACACTGAATTGTTGATCAAAACCGAGCGGGCGGGCGTGGCGATTCATGAACAGCCGGTGACCTGGATTGAGGATACGGATAGCCGCGTGAAAATTGTGAAAACGGCTGTCGATGATTTGAAGGGGTTGTACCGCGTCAATAAAGAACTAGACAAACGGTCGTGGCTTGAGAAGTGGACGCTACCGGCGCTGTTGGTGCTGACTGGCGCGTTATATTTGTTTGGCGCGCTTCATAACGGTATGGCCAATAGCTACTATGCGGCGGCGGTGCAAGCGGCCAGCCAGGATTGGACGGTGTGGCTGTTTGGTAGTTTGGATGCGGCCAATTATGTATCCGTTGATAAGCCGCCACTAGCGACGATGGTGATGGGATTGAGTGCTCGGTTGTTTGGCTTTTCAAGCTTCTCGATGTTGCTGCCAAGTGTGTTGGCGGGAGTTGGTTCGGTGTGGCTAGTTTATGCGGCGGTGAAGCGGCAGTTTGGGTTCATGAGTGCGGCAATCGCTGGGGCGGTGCTGGCGCTAACACCAGTGGCGGCGCTGATGTTTGGCTTTAATAACCCTGATGCGATTTTGACATTGATGTTGACCGCCAGTGGCTACGCGTTTTTACGCTCGCTGGAAGGTAAACGGCCACTGTTGTGGTTGGGTTTGGCTGGGCTGTTTACGGGGCTGGCGTTTAACACTAAGATGCTACAAGGATTGATGGTGCTACCGGCGATGGTGCTAGTCTATCTGGTGTTTGCTAAGCCGCCGATTGTCACGCGGTTTCTGCACGTAATGTTTGCGGGCGTCATCACCACAATGTCGACGCTGTGGTGGAGTGTGCTGGTCTGGCTGACGCCAGCTGGTAGCCGGCCGTGGGTGGGTAGCACTAATGATAACAATATTTGGAGCTTGATTTTTGGCTATAACGGTCTTGGTCGATTACTCGGTGGGCGTGGTATGGGTGGTGGCCCAGGCGGCGGGCATGGTCCAGGCGGTACGGGCTTCGGTGGGCAAACGGGAATTTTCAGGATCTTTAACAATGATTTTGGGCCAAATATTGCTTGGTTACTAGTCCTAGCCCTGGCGGGCGGTGGATTATTACTGTGGATTCTACGCAAAACACCCCGAACAAATCGCGGGCGGGCAGCAGTGATTTTCTGGATGCTATGGCTACTGATTCACGTCGTGATTTTCAGCATGACCAGCGGCGTGATTCACCCGTACTACGTGGTGGTGATGGCGCCAGCGGTGGCGGCACTCGCCGGTATCAGTCTGCCGTTCCTGTGGGGCGCCTATGTCAGACGCAAACCATATGCGTGGCTACTGCCGGTCTGGTCGGCGTGACGGCAGCGACCACAGTGATTATCCTCGGTTACGCTGGCACGATGACGTGGCTGATGTGGATAGTGGGCCTATTGGGACTGGCGGGGATGATTGGACTATTCGTCAATCTGTACGCACCGCGGCGATGGCTGCAAAACTCAGCAATTGTCGCTACCCTAGCCGCCTGCACGCTCGCTCCGATGGTGTATACCCTAGCGACAGTCAACGTCGCGCACACTGGTAGCATCCCGACGGCTGGGCCGATTTCGACGGCGATGCGGGGCAGTAATAACGAAACATCACAGGCGGACAGCCAGTTAGCGCAATATCTTTTAGAACATCAACATGGCGCAACCTGGCTAGTGGCAGTAGCCAGCGCCAACGAGTCGGCAGCGATTCAGTTGACGAGCGGCCAGCCGGTCATGGCAGTCGGTGGATTTAATGGTAGCGATACACCGCTGACGCTGGAGCAATTTAAGCAATTAGTAAAGGACGGCAAGGTTAGATATTACGCCATCAGCTCACATGGTCGTGGTGGCGGTGGCCCAGGCGGCGGGAATAATGAAATCACGACGTGGGTCAAGCAAACCGGCACAGTCGTTAATTATGGAGGTAGTGATGTAACACTGTACGAATTATCAAGAGAGTAACGTAACGAAAGGAGAAATTATGGCAATTTCACAAACTAAGCAAGCACAACTAACCACGCCAGAAGCGGTCTATGATCAGCCGCCCGTGCCGCGTCCAAATGATACAAACTCTGGCAAGAACGGGTTAAGTGTCGGGGCAATCACCGGCATAGTGGTCAGTGGCGTAGTGGCTTGTGCGCTCAGCTTTGTCGTCGGTATGCAGGTCGGCGGTTCACAAAACAACAACATGAACAATCAGGCTGGCGGTCCGCCGGGTATGAGCCGAAGTCAGAATAGCCAGCCAGGCGGCCCAGGTGGACAAACGGGCGGTGCACCGGGTGGTGGTCAGAGTCAGACTGGTCAAAACTCACAAACGCCAGCGCCGCAGAGTGGTAACGGCGCCGCGCAAAATAACCAAACTACGCCGTCAGGCCAAACCGAGTCAGCACAGCCGTCAACCACCAACACCGCGCCGCAGACCAATTAACCGGCGTGCAAATCAGCAAAAAAGCAGCGTCTGGCTCCTCGGGCGCTGCTTTCTTGATTGTTAAAAATGGTAAATCAGACGTATAATAGATGAGTGAAAAAACGTCAAAGTACAAACAAACGTTGGCTACTGGCTGCAGTGGTAGTCGCAGTGCTTCTTGTGGTGAAGGTTGTTGGACGAAACCTGTCTATAGAGCTACCCAAGCATTTCCAAGACTTTATCACCCTGACTTTGAGCGTCATCATCGAAGCATTGCCATTCGTGATACTTGGTATGTTTTTCTCCATGGCGGTTCGCGTATGGTTGCCTCAGAATTGGCTGCTTCAGCATTTGCCAAAACAACCATTCCTGCGCCGTGCCCTCATCTCGCTACTTGGGGTGTTTATGCCGGTTTGTGAATGTGGTAATGTGCCGTTGGCGCGTGGGTTGCTTGCTAAGGGGTTAACACCAGCAGAATCGCTCACCTTCCTTCTGGCTGCACCAATACTTAATCCTGTGACCATCATTACTACCCAGCAGGCATTCTCTGATGATAATACAGTACTGATTGCCAGAATTCTGGGTGGCTTTTTGATCGCCAATCTCATCGGTTGGATATATAGTTCCACACGACAAGACACCATGCTGCGTCCAGAATTTATCGCTAGCTGCAAAGAGAGAGATGACAATTCAAACAGGCTTATTGACGCGCTAGATTTTTTCAAGCATGAAACGCGCACCATGATGCCAGCGCTGATCATTGGCGCTATGGTTGCTGGTCTCATCCAAGTTGTTGTGCCACGTGAAACCATTTTGCTGCTAGGGAACAGCCCAGCCTGGTCAGTATTGGTCATGGTGCTGCTGGCGTTTGTGGTGTCGATTTGTTCCAGTGTTGATGCGTTCTTTGCGCTGGCATTTCGCGGTACGTTTACATCTGGTTCATTGGTTAGCTTTCTGACGTTTGGTCCGATGATTGACATCAAAATGCTGAGTTTGATGCGCACGACGTATCGCCGAACGGTACTGGTGCAAGTGTCATTGTTGGTGGTACTACTAACAGCGCTACTGGGATTGGTGGTAAATTATGTATTCTAAAGTATTACACTGGATCAATAAGCTGGACGAATGGAGTGGCATCCTGCTGATGCTAGTTGCCAGTATCGCTACAATATGGCTCTCATTCGAAGAAAAACTCAAGTGGTATATTCATCCGCGCTATGAATTATTTTCCTTGGCGTTAGCGACAACTGGTGTTTTACTCGCCCTCGCCACGATCATCACTCTGCCAAAGCACAATCACAAAACCTCACCTAAACGATATCGCTCGTATGGCACTGCGGTGATAGTTATAGTTTCAATAGGTATGTTGCTAGTTATTCAGCCAGCAGCGCTAACCAGCTTGACAGTGAGTCAGCGAGTGATGAATAGTGGGGCGAAGGCAACTGGTGATGCTCGTGAATCAGCCATTCTCAAAGAACGGGGTAGTTATACTAACTTCACCATCAAAGATTGGTCGCTCTTATTATCCCAATCCAGTGACCCAAAACAATACCAAAACAAGCCAGCCAAAGTGAGCGGATTTATCACGGCTAGCAATGACGAGAATGTTTTCTTTGTTTCGCGTTTTGTGGTGACGTGTTGTGCTTTGGATGCTCGCCCAATTGGTGTACCAGTGTACAGCCCAGGCTGGCGCAAAACCTTTGCTCCAGATCAGTGGGTAGAGACCAGCGGGGTGTTTATCGCCAATCCAAATACTAACACCGCCGATCGTACGGTCCTGTCGCCTGATTATGTCAGACCGATTGATAAGGAGAAAAACCAGTATGTCTATTAGTGTTGTGAAAAGAATACAGCGATGGCAATGGGTGATGGCGGCTGCCGTCATTATTGTCGCTATCATGTTTGTGCTGGTTGACGGGCAAGGTCCACGGTTGCGGCGTGCCGAATATATTCCGGCACCAAAATCTGGTAGTGTTGCGCAGTGGCGGTTCTATTTTAATCAGTCAGTCAAAGACCCTTCGCCAGATAATGTTCGTCTGTCAGCCGGGCGCTTATATGGCGTGACGACAACCAATGACGTTGTCACGGTTCAGGTGCTCAAAACAGGCCCAGAACCAACAGAACAGCACGTCACCATCATTGACCTACAGAGTAAATACGGTAATCGCAGTAGCAACATAACACATGTAGTTCGCAGACCAGACACCTTGTTCTATACTCCTGCTAAATAATCATTGCTTACAGCTTTTTTAAAGATTGGCAGCGTATCATCAAGATATCACTAACAGAAAGGATGATTATGAACAAGGCACATGTAAACGAAATTAATCTAACAACCAACGAAGCGCTGGTATTGCAGCAAGTCTACGAAGACGGCGGCGATGATGCAGCCATGTTGGCGGCACAAATGGGCATGCCGCGTCGAACAGCGATGCATGTGTTGGCGGATTTGCGGCGTAAAGGATTGATGGTGATCGACCAGGCCTATGGCGATGCTTGGGTGCGGCTGACCACGCGCGGCAAACGACTAGTGCAGCGAATTTGGCCGGAAGCGCAGGCGATAGTATACTAAAGAGTATGAGATATATCCTGTTGCTTCGGGGAATTAATGTTGGTGGTAAAAACAAAGTTTCCATGAATGACCTTAAAGCAAGACTCGAAGATTTGGGATATCAGAATGTCGTCACATATATCAATAGCGGTAACGTCATATTTGACACTGATGATGACCTAGCAACAATCAAAGATAATATCACTACCATATTAGGGCGTTTCCCATTTACTATCAAACACGTCATTCTGACGAAAGATGAGTATTTAGACGAAGTGTCTAACCTGCCAGAGTGGTGGCATCAAACCCTGGCACGAAAAGACGTATTGTTCTATACCGATGGCGTCGATTCTGAATATATTAAGGAACGGATCGGTCAAATGCCGCTTCACGATGAGGTTGTTCATTTTGGTAAAAAGGCTGTCTTTTGGGGTAAATATACGGAGAAAGAATTTTTGCGTACCTCATATCACAAGTTACTAATGAAAGAAAAGTTTTATCCACTGATTACAATCCGCAATGGGCGAACATTTGACGCGTTAGGAAAGATGCTGGGGTAGGTCGTGCGGATTTTACTAGTAGAAGATGATATGGCAATTGCCCAGTCGCTGAAAGAAGGTTTGGAAGATGAAGCCTATGCGGTCGATGTGGCACATGACGGCGACGAGGGTTACCGGACGGCGACGGCGGATGAGTATGATGTGATTATTCTTGATGTGATGCTGCCGGAAATGAATGGCTATGAAGTCTGCCGGGCGCTGAGAGGTGACGGCAATCAGACGCCGATTTTGATGTTGACGGCGCGTGATGCTGAGCGGGATATTGTCGAAGGCTTGGATGTGGGCGCTGATGATTATTTGGCTAAGCCGTTTAGTTTTGGTGTGTTATTGGCGCGTCTTCGTGCTTTGCTGCGCCGTCCGAATGAGAAGCTGGAAGAAGTCTTGCGGGTTGGTGATTTGACGCTTGATCCGAGTTTGAAAAAAGTGATGCGGGCGAATCAGGAAATTAACCTGACCGCCAAAGAGTACGGAGTTTTGGAATATCTGATGCGTAATGCTGGCAAGGTTTTGTCCAAAGAGCAAATCATCTCGCACGTGTGGGATTTTGATGCCGACGTTTTGCCGAACAATGTTGAATTATTTATCATGTTTTTGCGGCGCAAAATCGACAAACCATTTGGTTCAAAATTGATTCACACCGTCCCAGGCTTTGGTTATAAACTGGAGGACAAATCATGAAACAGCAGCGTGTCAGGCGCTTGGCGTTGAGTTATTTGGCGGTGATTATGACGCTGTCGCTGGTATTTAGTGTGATTATCTATGCTATTACTTCTGTGCAATTGAATCGACCGTTGCCGCCGGGCGAACATACTCAGCAGCCACCAGAGCTCGTCGAACGTCAGTTCACTCGCCGCCTGGAGCAGCGTAACAGCGAGACACGCGGGTCGGTCATCGTGTCATTGATAGTGCTGAACGGCGTGATGCTATTGGTCGGGTATTGGTTGAGTTTGTTGTTAGCGCGGCGGACCTTGGCACCGATCGAGCGGGTAATGCAGGCACAGGTGCAATTTGTGTCGGATGCTAGTCATGAGCTACGCACTCCACTGACGGCGTTGATGACTACCAACGAAGTGGCGCTACGCAAAAAAACGCTGGATGAGAAAAAGGTGAGAGCGGTATTTCAGCGCAATATTGACGAGGTTGAAAGATTGCACGAATTGACGGACAATTTGTTGCAACTTACCCAGGTCGATAATCAGCAGATTGAAAAACAGGCGGTCGACATGGCGAAACTTGTCCGTGACACGGTTGATCGCTATCAGCCGGTGGCCGACAAAAAGCAAGTGGTGCTGGATGTGCAAGTACCGTCAGTAAATCATGTGGTCGCAGTCGTGGCGGTGACGCAAATTCTGGGTACGCTGATCGATAACGCCATCAAATATTCGCCGCCAGGCAGTACGGTAGTGATTCGGCTGGACGAACAAACTCTCTCAGTCGTCGACCAAGGGATTGGCATTGCCAAACAAAACCAGGCGAAAGTTTTCGACAGATTTTATCGTAGTGATGAAGCGCGTACGCGTGGGCACGGTTCGGGCTATGGACTCGGGCTGGCTATCGCTAGGGTAGTGGCTGACAAAAACGGTTATCAACTGAGCGTCAAGAGTGAACTAGGCCAGGGTTCGACTTTTAGTTTACACTTCTAAGGCTTTGGTTGACTGCTTATAAGTGAAGCGGTTTTAAATTTGACCTGGTGGCGTAAAAACTTACCATGTTATATACTGAAACCATAGCAAATGATGACTATGAAAAGGAGTCGTTATGAGTGATACTTCACCGCTGATATTACACGGGCTGACCAAGCGCTTTGGTCATAAACTGGCAGTCAACAATGTATCGCTGGAGCTGCATGAAGGCGAGGTGTTTGGTTTTCTTGGACCGAACGGTGCGGGTAAAAGCACGACGATTCGGTCAGTAATGGATTTCTTAAGGCCGACGGACGGCTGGGTGGAGTTGCTGGGTGGACGGAATTCCGCAGAACGAACAGCCCTTCATGATCAGGTTGGGTATCTAGCGGGCGACATCGCCCTGTATGAAACTATGACTGGCCGGAAATTGCTGAAGTTTTTGGCGCGGACAGGTCGGAAGGTTGATTGGCACTATGTTGATGAACTGGCTGAGCGTTTTGAGGCGGTGCTAGATCGACCAATTCGCCAGCTTTCCAAGGGTAATCGCCAGAAAATTGGTCTGATTCAAGCTTTTATGCACTGCCCGAAATTGCTAATTTTGGACGAGCCGACCAGCGGGCTGGATCCGCTGATGAAGCAGGTATTTTACGATTTGGTGCGCGAAGTTTCTAGTCAAGGCTCGACGGTATTTGTCAGCAGCCACGACCTGGCTGAAGTGCAAAAAATTTGCCACCGCGCTGGCTTTATTCGTGATGGAAAATTGATTGCCATTGAACACATCGCAACCATGAAGCACCTGTCAACACACCGCTACATTGTGACCTTTGCCAAAAAACCGTCCCTGGCGGCAGCTAAAAAATTGCCGTCCATCACCGACATTCAACACCGTGGCGACGAATACGAATTCACGATCAAAGGCGACGCAGCGGAGTTTGTCTCGTTTATCGCCGAGTACCAACCAAAACTATTGCGCGAATTAGAGTTAGAACTAGAAGAATTATTTATGCGGTATTATGAAGGCGAGGAGGCAAAGCGATGATGTGGCAGACGGTGCGGCAAAATTACAAGTTGCCGCTGTTTTTGGGTATTGGCATTAGTGTTGTGGCGGTGTTGTTTTCGGCGCTGTTCAATAAATTTAGCGATCAGCTAAGCCCGTTCATCGACATGATGCCGGCTGGTATGAAAGCGGTGGTTGGCGATTTGGCGATCGGTACCACGCCAGAAGGGTGGCTGAGTATTGAGCTGTTTCCGCTGGTGGCGATGGTCGGGGTAGTGATTACGGCGATTATTTTGGGCGCTGGGTTAATTGGTCGGGAAGAAGATTCGGGGACACTGGAGTTGCTGCTTGCTAGTCGACGAACTCGCGTGATGATAGTGCTACAAAAATATGCGGCGATGGCAGGATTGTTGGTGATTCCTCCAGTGCTATTGTGTATGACTATTGCGCTCATCGGTCCGCTGTTTGATTTTCATCCAAACCTCACGCACGTTATCGGGGCTTGTGTGAGTTTGTGGTTTTTGGGGCTTAGTTTTGGCAGCCTCACCTTTGTCACTCAGGCAGTGACAGGTAGGCGCGGGCTGGCTGTCGGCGCTGGTAGTCTAATGTTTCTAGCAATGTACGCCCTGTCAATCACTGCCAAACTGATCGAAAGTTGGAAAGACTACGACGTTTGGTCGCTGATTCATTATTACAATATTCCGGGTACTTTGATGGACGGATTGGACTTAGGGAAATTGGTTGTTTTGGTTTGTGTGAGCTTGGTGTCTCTTGGTGTGGCGGTACTCGGATTTTATCGGCGAGACACGGGAGTGTGATAGGGCGACTGCCGTTGTATGACCTGGCATAAATCTGTTTGATGATATCGCGCAATAGAGTAGATATATTTTAAATGTTATAATTCCCATATGGAGACTTTGTCTAATCGCAACAAGCTACTAACCGCCAGAGCACTTCAGTGTGCGGCAGCGGAACTCGGTGTCGACTCTTCCGACCTGCGAGTTACGCCAGTTAGTGGCGGCTTTTCGCGTAATCGCCGCGCCTTGATGTCGGCGGGCGATCGGACAATTTTTGTAAAAGAAGTTGATGTTGATGTACTGCCTGATGATGGCGAGCGGGAATTGGCTTGGCTGAAAAAAGATTATAAAGTGATGCGGTTACTGCAGAAAGTTCACCCAAAATTTGTTGCTGACCGGACAAAACTGGATGGCGACGGGCACGTGCTGATGACCAGTAGTTATGCGTCAGCTGACGGCTGGTTGTGGCGGCCGCCAGCGGAAAAATCTGTGGCCAAGCGATATGTTTCAGCAGTAGTAACAGCGACTCGAGAGCTGGAACAAACAGAGCTGCCGCACGCGGTGATTGAGGAGCTGCAACTGCAACCATTTGCAGCGGCAGAACTTGGCTTGGATCACGGCATTGATAGAATTATTGCTGATCCAGATATTTGCCGTCAGTTGATCGATAACTACCAAACATTATTGCTGGATCAGTCAGAAGTCAACCAGCGGCGCTGCCAAAAGATAATGGAGTTGCTGAGTAGGAGTGATGAATTAGCCGATATTTCGGTACGTGCTAAACACTTTGCCAAACAGCCAGAAGATTGCTTTAATCATTCCGACGTGCGCAGTGATAACTTGGCGTTTCATCCGCAAACTGGTGAGTTGAAATTGGTTGATTGGAATTGGGCTTCCTATGCGCCGCGAAGGTCTGGGGCAACGGAGTTTCTGGTTGACATAGCACGCCATGGTCAGGATGTAACGCCATGGCTAGACGAACTAAACACAGAAATGCTGGCGTCATTTGTTGGGTTTTATCTTATCCGCAGCCTCAAACCACCGCTCCAGCCAGGCGATACTCTTCGTCAAATGCAGGCACTAACAGCAGCCACCGCTTATGATCTACTACAAACAATACAAGAATCCCATACATGTAAATAATACAATGTATTTTCGTTGACAGACGCTATATATTGCGTGTATATTCTATATTAAGCACTACATATGGTGTTTTAGAAAATAAATAACGTTTTTTGCAACACGCACCCCTCGGGGAGGTTGGGGTCTGTTTGTTGTTGTCATAATAAGGAGGGGTATGTACAAATCAATCAAAAAACGTGATGGTCGCACCGTCAAATTTGATCGCAAAAAGATCGAAAAAGCCATTGAAAAAGCTGGCCTGGAGACTGGTGAATTTGATAAAAAAACCGCCAAGGAGCTAACCGAGAAAGTGTTGACGGTACTGGAAGCTCGCAATCAAAAACAGTTGCCAGATGTTGAAGATATCCAGGATATCGTTGAGGACATTTTGATTGATTCTAAGTTTAAGAAAACTGCCAAGGCTTACATTATTTACCGTGACCAGCACAAAAAATTGCGCGAAATTACATCCAACGCGCATGTTGATTTGATCGATCAATATATTGGTAATCTGGACTGGAAGGTGAATGAGAACTCCAACATGGGCTACAGCCTACAGGGTTTGAATAACTACGTATCGGCGGAAGTTACGAAGACTTACTGGTTGGACAAAATTTATACACCAAAGATTGGTCAGGCACACAAAGAGGGTGATTTGCACATTCACGACCTGAACCTCCTCAGTGTGTACTGTGTCGGTTGGGATTTGACTGACTTGTTGCAAGAAGGTTTTACCGGTGTTGCCGGCAAGGTGGCGTCCAAGCCAGCCAAGCATTTCCGTTCAGCCTTGGGTCAGGTAGTGAACTTTTTCTACACCTTGCAGGGTGAGGCGGCTGGTGCTCAGGCCTTCTCTGATTTTGATACACTACTGGCGCCATTTATTCGCGCTGATAAATTGAACTACGGTGAGGTTAAGCAAGCGTTGCAAGAATTTGTCTTTAACGTTAATGTGCCAACACGAGTTGGTTTCCAAACACCGTTTACCAACATCACGCTCGATCTGGAGTGTCCAAAGCACATGGCTGATAATCCAGTGATCATCGGTGGTGAAATGCAGGACACTACTTACGGCGAATATCAAGAAGAGATGAACATGCTCAACAAGGCGCTGCTGGAGGTGCTGTCTGAGGGTGATGCTAACGGCCGAGTCTTTACCTTCCCAATCCCAACGGTTAATATCACCAAGGACTTCAACTGGGACAATCCAGTGATCGAAAGCCTGTGGGAAGCCAGTGCTAAATACGGTATTCCATACTTCTCAAACTTTATCAATTCCGACATGGATCCAGAGGACGCGCGCTCGATGTGCTGTCGCCTGCGCATTGATAATCGCCAGCTGGAATACCGCGGTGGTGGCCTGTTTGGCTCAAACCCAATGACTGGTTCAGTTGGTGTGGTGACGATTAACTTGCCGCGTTTGGCGCTGAAATCCAAGAACGAGAAAGAGTTCTTCAAGGGTCTGAGCGAATTGATGGATATGGCGAAAGATAGCCTGGAAACTAAGCGCAAGGTATTAGAGCGACTAACTGATGCCAACCTCTATCCGTACACCAAGTTCTACTTGCGTAATATCAAGCAGCGATTTAACCAATACTGGAAGAATCACTTCTCAACTATTGGCTTGATTGGTACAAATGAGGCGGCATTGAACTTGCTGGGTGTTGACATCGGTACTAAAAAGGGTAAGGCCTTTGCTGAGAAAACGCTTGATTTCATGCGCGACCGCTTGGTGGAGTACCAGAAAGAAACGGGCAATAACTACAACCTGGAGGCAACGCCAGCTGAAGGTACAACCTATCGCTTGGCGCAGCTTGACAAGGCCAGCTTCCCTGACCGAGCGCACTTCGCCAATGGCTTGGGTGCGGCGGTTAAGCATCCGTTCTACACCAACTCCAGCCACTTGCCAGTCAACTACACTGATGACCTATTTGAGCTGATGGATTTGCAGGATAATTTGCAGACCAAATACACCGGCGGTACGGTGATTCACTTCTTCCTGGGCGAGCGCATGGATGATCCGCAGACACTGAAAAAACTAGTCAAGACGATTTGCGAAAATTACAAATTGCCATACTTCACCTTTAGTCCAAGCTTTAGTATTTGTAAAAATCACGGCTACTTGGTTGGCGAACATCCAACCTGTCCAAATTGTAATGAAACGACCGAAGTTTACTCACGTGTGGTTGGTTTCTTGCGTCCAGTTTCTCAGTGGAACAAGGGTAAACAAGCTGAATTTGACATGAGGGAGCATTATGACGATGCCGCCGAACATCAGCGAGTCAACGCCGTCGCTGTCCCAGCTTAGGGTGGCGATCGGCGGGATTCAGAAGCTGTCGCTGGTGGACTATCCAGGACACGTGGCGGCAGCGCTGTTTCTCTCGGGTTGCAATATGCGCTGCGGCTACTGCCACAATCCTGAGCTGGTGCTACCTGAGCGTTTGGCACCAAGCATTCCGGTCGAGGAGGCGATGATATTCTTGAAATCGCGCATTGGCCGGCTAGACGGCGTGGTGATTTCTGGAGGCGAGCCGACGGTCAATGAAGATTTGCCGGTGCTGTGCCGGATGATCAAGCAGCTTGGTTTTGATGTCAAGCTAGACACCAACGGTACGCATCCTGACATGGTGCGCGGCATGGTCGAGGAGGGGACGATTGACTTTATCGCCATGGACGTCAAGGGGCCGCTGGAAAAATATGTGGAGATTGCGGCGCGGCCGATTGATCTGGAGGCTATCAAGGAGAACGTACGGTTGATGATTGATTCGGGAATTGGCCATGAATTTCGGACGACCATCGTCCGTGAGCAGTTGGAGGTGGCGGATTTTGAAAAGATTGGCGAGTTGGTTAAAGGCGCTAAACGGTTTGCTTTGCAGCATTTTCGCACTGGCACGACGATCAGTCCGAAGTTTGCCAATTATCACACGTTTACCGATGAGGAATTTAGAGCTGCTCAAAACATAATGGAAAGGTATGTTGACGAATGCGTGATTCACTAACCGTCGAAATTGTGCGGGTGCGCCAGGAAAACTCCGAGGTGACGACGCTGTATGTTGTGCGGCCGTTTGACTTTATGGCGGGGCAATATATCACGGTGTTTATCGAGGGCAGTCAGGTGCGTGAAGGCAAGGCTTATAGTATTTCCTCGCGTCCGCATGAGGAACTGATGTCAATTACCGTGAAAAATGTGGGCGGTGAATTCTCCAGCTATTTGTGTTCGCGCCGTGCCGGCGATACCTTGCACATTAGCCGGGCATACGGGGATTTCAATCCGCAAACCGAGCGGCCGCTAGTTGGCATCGCGGCGGGGTGTGGGCTGAGTCCGATTTGGAGTATTTTGGCGGATGCCCAGCAGCCGACTTTTCTCTATTTGAGTCAAAAATCACCAGACTATATGGTGTTCTCGGAAGAGTTAGCAGCGTCGAATATTACGGTCAAAAAGTTCAGCACCCGCCAGCAGGTTGAGGAAAAAGACGGCTGGCATAACGGGCGGTTTGAGGTGGCGAAGATTGTGAGTGAAGTGCCGAGTGAGGCGCACTTTCTGGTTTGTGGTAGTCTGCCATTTGTGCGCGATGTCTGGCAAAAACTAACCGCCGCTGGTGTCGACGAATCACATATTTCAACGGAGACATTTTTTGAGCAATGATTGGAGAGGTGACTACTGTAGGATTATCACCGACAGGAATTGACGGTGATAATTTTGATGTATTTTCGTCGCTAAGAGACGGTGCTGACGGTGAGAAATTTGCATCTGGCATTGGCGAAGTGGTGGCTGATGGTGCGGGTCAGCTTGATTTGGTAGCGGTGGCTGGCGGTGAGGCAGAGCTTATCGTTGCTATATCTGATAACGACACAAAAGAAGACTGTACGCCGATTGATCCTGAGTTTTGTCGAAATTTTGGTAGCGCGGCGTGTTTTGGTTGTGTCAACTTAGGATTATGCCAAGATCGTCAAGCGGCAATGATGGCAAACAAGGATAACCCTCAGTCTGAAGAACAGCTGAGTACACTGGAACAATTACTCCGAGAGGACGAAGCGTCAGGTGAGATCGTTTGGGCACAGGTGGCGCCGGAGACTGATGAAGCTGGCGACTTAAGCCAAATTGAAGAAGTGTCGGAAGTAGCAAGTCCTGGGGTGGTGGAGGTGGTTCTGGATTGTGAAGATATATCAGAGGAATATAGCTACCCCAAAGAACAGAAGAGTAATATCCATGATGAGGAAGATGGTAAGATAGCGGATGTTGATGTTGAGACTGTGAAGAATATGGAAATAGACAATCGCATGGTGGAGTCGCAAGCTACCGATCCTGGTCTTGATGAACCGGCTGAGATGAGCGAGCAATTAACGCCGGAAGACACAGTGGTTTTGCCAACGTCAATGGCAGTTGAAGCTGAGCCAGTCGCGCCTGCTGTCAAGGATGTGAACAAGGTAAGTGACGATTTTGCCGATATGGTAGTGAGTGATATTCAAGCATCACCGCAGATTGAGGTAAAAGAGCCAAAGTCAGATGCAGTAGTGAAGCCAGCTGACAGCTTACCATTAACTTTACCGGTTGAGGTGCCATCAGGAGAAACGTCACCAGATAATACCACGGTCGATCATGCAGGAGATTATGACAATAGCTACCATATGGTGAGTGAACCAGAAGAAAAGATCGCACCACCAGTTACTGAGCAGGGGCCCTCTGTCCAGATGTCGGACACACCGGTTAATGTGCCGATGGAAAATGCGAAACATGAAACACTTACCAAAGAAGTGGTTGCGGTGGAGGTGTCAGTAAAGGAGCAACCTGACCAGCCGGCAGTCATGACGTCGCCAATTCAAGATTATGCTGAATATGGTGATGAGGTGTCTTCTGTAGGCGAGGAGCCCGCGGTTGATCATAACTCAATACAACCTGTTGTTGATATGCCGGTGGTGCACGAGGCGGTGGAAGTGGTACTGACGGAGAATGTCGCAATCGAGCCAGAAGCACCGACTCCAGTTATTCCTGTCGAGACTATTGTTGATGAGGATGAACTTTGGACCGATCCACCGCAGGATGGTAATCGGGAAGCGGCAGTGGATCAGACGGTTTATGAAGTGCAGATTTCACCAGTTGAGCAGTTTGATGATGTGGTAATGGAAGAGAATTCTCGTGGTAATGGCGAAGAAGTGTGGGCCGAGGAGGATGTAGTATTCTTTGTTGAACAGTCGTCAGTGGCGGAGCCAGAAGCGCCTTTGACTGAGGCAGTGACAACGGAGCCGTTAACGGAAGTGACGATTGTGGCAAGCGAAGAAATTGATGAGCCGGAAGTTTTTGTGGCTGATGAGATTGAAATTGAGCCTGTGGATTTGTTGAATAATCTCCAGGCAACACCAGTGCCCGAAATCACCAAGGATGACCATGAGCCGGTGGAACGGAGTATGGTTCCTGTTTCATCAGCTATTGAACCAGCGTCTAATGCTACATTAGACGAGGCGCCGGTACAAATGTCAGAGGAATATGGTTTGCCTCGTGAGAAGCAGGATAATGTAATTACGACAACACCGGAAGGAAACGACGTGTGGCTTGGAAGTGATGAGCCCGAGACTATGGCTATGGACGGTAGCGACGCAGAACAAAGTGGTGATTTGTCTGAAGAACAAGAAGATCCTGTTGTCATTGACAGGGTGGCTGAGGTGACAGAAACAGAACTGAGCGAGCAAGATGATTTGGTGACTGACGATGTGGCTGATGGGTATGGTTATGACAGCGAAGTAAATGCCGCGGATGATTTATTGATTGTCAAACATCATCCATCATTGGGCTTATGGACGGATGACAGTCGGCTGAATCCGGAAGACAGTAAAACCCCGACTACTGGTAGCGCCAGCGTCGTTGCATGGTTGACGAAACTGGTTGGGGTGGTGGCGGTACATGTTGTTTATAACGCACACGAAAATAAGCTGAACATACAATAGACATTATAAAAACCATAAGCTATAATAACCGCATATGGTTTGTGATTATGCACCGCCAGTCAATATGTCAATTATTCTAGTTTGTAAGCGCCCTTTAGGGCGTCTTTTGATTATAAGGAGGACTAGATGAGTAATGGTAAACAAATTAATGTTAGGAAAATAGTAGCATATGTAGTTATCGGCTTAATGGTCTTGGCTGGGCTAGTGATTTGTTTGGTACTCTGGCGAGGTAGTACGAAAGATATTGAGGCGGTGGCGGACAGTTTTAAGCCACTTGATGGGTGGCAGCAGACTAAGTATAAAGTAGTTCCGCCACAGTTCTTATGTTTGATGGGAAATTGTCCAGAAATGTCTAAATCTTGGATTGTAAAGGGTAAAATTACACAAAATGATGCGAAGAAGTTTATTGAAAATTTTTCGCAGGTTAATACAAGTCACAGCCAATGTGTAGATTATGATGATGGTACGGCTTTAGATTCATGCGAGTACGTCGGAGAAAGAGGTCGCTATCAGTTTAGTGTGATGGTTGAGTATAAAAATTCAACTAATGATACAGAAATATATTTATTTATAAGGAGAAAGGGTCAAATTTATGATTAAGCAAAAAGTATTAACCTATATGGTACCTGCAGTAACTGTAATTGCTAGTGTACTTGTCTTTGATACCGGTGTCATGGCGAAGAAGGTCGATGACAAATGTATGTTGGCTACAGCTATATTCGCTCGTGGTTCTGGACAAGAGCTTAATGCTAAAGAGGTTAGGGCTTTTCGTAAACAAATTCAAGATAGGGTTGGTAAAGATAAATTAAATTTCTACGAACTAGGCAGCGAAAGTTACGGGGGTAATCAATATCCAGCGGTTAATATTAGTAATCTTATGAATGGCAACGCCATTGGCGCCAAGATGAGTGGTGGTATGAGATATAATTATGGCAAAAGCGTCGATCAAGGTGTCGCAGAATTGAAAGCCTATTTAACTGCTCGCCACCGCAAATGTCCCAAAGATTTTTTCATTTTGGGAGGTTACTCACAGGGTGCGCAGGTGGTTGGACAGACCTTGCCTGGCATATCATCTGACATCAAGCAGAAGATAGTCTTTACGATGTTGTTCGGCGATCCTAAATTATATTTGCCAGAGGGTGAAGGTATTTTGCCGCCAGCATGCTTTAAGAAAAAGTTATCAACCTATCGCCGCGAAATTGCTAACTGTTTTGTTGATAACGGTGCACTTGGTGCACGAAAACCATTTTTACCAAACGAAGATAATGTAAAGACTGGATTGTGGTGTCTCGGTCATGACTATGTGTGTGGTAGCTCAAAATTTGCTTGGGATACAGATGGACACGGTAAATATGCCAATACCAATGGACCAATCGACGACGGTGTCTTTGAGGCGGCTATTCGGTTGAACCAGGCTATCAAATCTACCCCACAAGAAGGTCCAATAATCAATGATAAGCCTTCAAACAATAACATGGGTACGACCGGAACTGACGTAGTGTTTGTCTTGGATACCACTGGATCGATGCGTCCATATATTGATCAGATGAAAACGTTCATTAGAAATTATAGCTCGAAGATCAAAGAAATAAACGGACGAGTTGGACTGGTTGTGTATCGTGATGCTGGTGATGAATATACTGCTAAAAAATTGTCAGATTTACAATCGGATACTACTGACCTGCTTGCTAAACTTGATAGTATTTCAGTTGATGGTGGCGGTGACACACCAGAGGCGGCGCTGCATGCTAGTATGGTGGCCATGAATGAGATGAAATGGCAAAAAGGGGCGACGAAAGCGATGATTCTGTTGACTGATGCTGGCTATCACGAGCCAGATAAGGTTGATGGTTCGACCGTGGCGGCTGTGGCTAAGCGTTCGCTAGAAATTGATCCAGTAGATGTATATCCGGTCGTGGAACATCATCTGGCGAGTTCGTACACAGATGTTGCTAAACAAACCTCGGGTCAAGTCGTTGTTAGTGGTGGCGAGAATGACACAATTGGTGCACTAACGAAAGCTTTAACTAAGATCAAGAATCGTCCAAACGCTAAGCTCAAAATTGGTGAATATTATGCGGATATTGGCCAGGAAATTACGTTTGACGCCAGTGATTCGTATGTCGTTGACGGCAAGATCACAAAATACGAATGGGATTTTGATGGCGATGGTAAGATTGATCAAACAACGACAAACCCAGTTGCTAGCCATGTTTACATTGCAAAATTTGATGGCATTATGCAGGTACGAATGAGTGCTGATAACGACACGGTATCAAACATATCAGCGCCCGTTAAAGTTGGCATCAAGCCTAATCGGCCTGTTGGTCCTGGAGCGCCTCGGGTCTCGGCAAAAATTATTGAGCGAGATGGCGATAAGGTGACGATTCGGCTCAATTGGCAACCAGTTGATAATTTGTCTTCACTCTGACCGATTCGGCTGGATGATAACAATCTTGGCTGGGCGGTCGGTGAACAGCGACAACTTGATATCACCGATGTCGATATATCAAAAACCAGAACGATTACTGTGACGGGTATGAAAGCTGATGGGTATGTTGGTAAATCCACAACTGTACAGATTGATAATAAGACGGCTCATTCTCAGACGGAAGATTCAGTTGCCAAGCAATGTCCATATCGCATCAAATTAGGCCCAATCACTATAGCTTGTCGTTATCAGAAGATAACGTTCGGCAAATGGTCGTTTTATTGGATAGTTTGGTATATAGTCAGGACTTAAGCGAGGTGTAGTGATATGAAGATCTCTGACCGTCATCCATTGGATCGTCCCCGTGAGAAATTGGCGCGTTACGGTACGGCGCGACTGAGTGACTTGGAGCTGTTGATGGCGATTATTGGCAGCGGCAATGCTCGGGCGGATGTTGGTAAAATTGCGCGCGAGGTGCTGAAAATTGTGCGTCAAAAAGGCGGTGATATTTTGTATGATGATCTGCGCGGCGTGGTTGGACTGGGTGAAGCGAAAATCTCGGTGATTGTGGTGAGTTTGGAGCTAGCGCGGCGGTATTTGCTGGATAGCGATCAGCCAATTATTGACAGTCCGGAAAAAGCTGTTGAGCTACTGGCCGACATTCGTGATAAAAATCAGGAATATTTCGTCTGCCTTACACTGGACGGCGCGAATCGTTTGATCGCCAAACGGGTAGTGACCATCGGCACACTGACCGCCAGCCTGGTACACCCACGCGAGGTCTTCGCCGACGCCATCGCCGACCGTGCCGCCAGCGTCATCGTAGCGCATAATCATCCGAGTGGGAGCTTGGAGGCGAGTCAGGCTGATCGAGAAGTAACGAACCGTTTGCGCCAGGCAGGCGAATTGTTAGGTATTAGTTTGGTTGATCATATTGTATTGACAAAATATTCATATAAGTCAATCATATAAAACACATATTTTACCCGTAGGATACATATTGACAGGAAATGTACCCTACGGGTATACTGGTTATAGTATGAGGGTATTTCTGTCGAACCAGGGGAATTTACGCAATATACAGACTTTTTTGCGGTCTATTGATTGGTCTAAGCCTAGAGAACTGGAAATTACAACGCACGATAAATGGATAACAGTCCACCCAGCTAACCTTGCTTTGGTGGCTGCTTTGGCCATGCAAGTTGGTAGGAGTAATACGAAAATTGTCGGTAAAGTTCCAGCTACTGGTATTTATCTTGATAGAATGGGGCTTTACGGCTTAACAAGCACAGTATCACCATTTACATATAAAGAAAAAGAATCAGCCGGGCGATTTGTGCCGCTAACTGTCATAAAAACGCCTGAAGACCAATCTCATTTTATTGCTGAAATGATACCGCTATTGCATCTGCCGGAAAAGGACGCGATTGTTATTAAATACATCATTGGCGAACTGGTGCGCAATGTTTTAGAGCATGCTGAAGCGAAACGCGGTGCCATCGTCGCCGCTCAATACTATAAAAAAACGAATAAAGTTAGTATCGCCATCTGCGATACTGGCATAGGAATCTGGAAAAGTATGAACGAAACGTGGCATCCAAAAGATGATCTGGAAGCGGTGCGGTATAGTCTTACTCCAGGTATAACAGGGACAACTTCGCGAGAGGGCGGTACTAGTGAAAATGCTGGTGCCGGATTGTTTTTTATCAAATCAATTGCCAAGATTACACGCAGTTATTTTACGATATATAGCGGCAAGGCAGAATACACGCTGCTAAAGAATAGGACCGACCAAAAATCAATTACATTATATGCCGATCCGTTTCGCGATAATAACAGGCGGACTAATGATTTGGGAGATTTTCACGGTACGCTAGTTGCTGTAGATATTGCGTTGGATAATACGCCAGAGTTTAAGGCAATCATGTCTCATATTGGCAGCGTATACGGCGAGGCGATTCGTGAACGAAAGAGAATAAAATACAGGAGACCAAATTTTATATGATCATCCATTTGCGTCCAGTCGTCGGTTCGTTTGCCGAGAATAAAGAAAAGGCTAAGGAACTGCGCGTAAACAAAATTATGCCAACTCTGGCTCAGCGAAAAAGAGTTACATTAGATTTCAAAGGTGTCGATGGTGCAACCCAGTCGTTTATTCATGCTCTCATTAGTGATCCAATTCGTAAGTATGGTGATGAGGCTTACGATAAGCTGTACTATAAAAATATCAACGAAGATGTGAAAGAAATCGTATCCACGGTCTATCGATATATGCAAGAAAGCCTGGACGGCGGGAGTGGTGAATAAAATGAACGGCTACAACGATAACATAAATCAACAACAAATTGACAAGCTGGCGCAACTCTTCCCCGAGGTAGTCACCGAGGGCAAAATCGACTGGCAGAAGCTCCAGGCGACTCTAGGTGGGGCGGTTGATTTGAGTGAGCGCTACGGGCTCGGCTGGAAGGGTAAGAGCGACGTCTTTACTGCCATCCAGGAGAAGACTGTCCAGACGCTCCATCTCGACCGGGCGAATTCCGTCGATTGGGATACGACGGGCAATATGTTTATCGAGGGCGACAACCTGGCGGCGCTAAAGATTTTGCACAAGGCGTATTATGGCAAGGTTAAGATGATTTATATCGACCCGCCTTACAACACTGGTAATGATTTCATCTACAACGATGACTTCAAGCAGACACGCCGTAGCTACGAGGCAGAGGCGGGCATCACCGATGACGAGGGCAATGTTGTGCGTGACGATGGCTTGCGTACCAATACCGGCGGGCATAAGCACAGTAACTGGCTGAATATGATGTACCCACGCCTCTTTTTGGCACGCAACCTGCTCCGCCAAGACGGCGTTATCTTCGTTTCTATCGACGACAACGAAGTCCACAACCTCCGCCTGATGATGAATGAGATATTTGGGGAGGAGAATTTTGTGGCGCAGATTGTGTGGCAACGCAAAAGAGGCAAAGACAATTCTGCAAAATTTTTAAGCCGCAACCACGAATATTTGTTAGTTTTTGCTCGTTCAATTGACAACCTTAATTTCAGCAGGCTTGAACTTGATGAGGTAACGTTAAAGGCTTATAAAAACCCCGATAATGATCCCCGTGGAGCATATAGATTACTCGGTGTGTGGGCTCGTGGAACCCAAGGTGGATCCAGGTATGAGTTTAAGTCAAAAGCTGGACAGATATTTTCCGAGAGACTATGGCTGATGAATAAAGAATCAATGGCAAGGTTGGATGAAGAAGATAAGCTGGTATACTCCCCGTCATCTGATAAAGTCTATAGAAAACTATATGTCAGTGAAAATAGCGGCAACATCCCGGAGACCATTTGGAGTGATGCGTCCAATGCTGCAAATGCTGCAGACGAAATAAAAAAGATTTTTGAATTTCAGATTTTTGATACGGTTAAACCCATCCCTTACATCAAGAGAATGTTACAACTAACGACCGACGATAATGATATTATCCTTGACTTCTTCTCCGGCTCTGGCACAACCGCTCATGCCGTTGCCGAGCTTAATGCCGAAGATGGCGGCAATCGTCGCTGGATTTGTGTGCAGCTACCCGAGCTAACTGACGAGAAGTCGGAGGCTTATAAAGTTGGCTACCGCACTATCGCAGACATTGCTCGTGAGCGCATCCGCCGGGCGGGCGCCAAAATCCGTGCTGACCAGGCGGACAAGCTAGTGTCTCGTGATGCCCCACTTGACCTTGGATTCCGGGCGTATCGGGTGAGTGATAGTAATTTCAAGCAGTGGAACGAGCTGGTCTCTGATCCAGAGGAGATTCGCCAGCAGGCACTTGCCAACCTTGACCCTCTGGAGGAGGGCGCAACTGATGATGACCTGCTGACCGAGCTCCTGCTCAAGCGTGGTGTTTCACCATTGGCGAAGATTGAACAGCACGATAATTTCTGCTTCATCCCGTCCGAAAAGCTGGCCATTTGCTTAGCGCACTCCATGACGGAGGAATTATTTACGACCATTCTCGCCGTCAAACCATCGTCCATCATCTTCCTCGACCGAGCCTTCGGTTATGACATAAATCTAAAAGCAAACCTACTCCTGCAAGCTGAACGCCAGGGTGTTGAAGTGGAGGTGGTGTGATGAGTAGGGATAGCGTAATAACTTTCTCGGAGTATTATGATCTCAAAAAAGGACAATTTGAGCTGGATTTTGTGGACGTTCCAGTTAGTGGATCAGACATTAAGCTGTTTATTGACCCCTATTCACTTTCTAGGCGTAAACAACCTTGGTATGCTGAATGTGCTGAACAGGTTTATGATTTTTTCGACATACTGATTAATTTAATACGACTTAATCAGAAAGACAAGGCACTATATCTACTGAGCGGACTTCATGAGTCAAACGAAACAAGGCTCGGATATTCACCTAGTAATCAGGGTGTGGCAATAGGAAAAATTCAGGCAAATAAACTATACGACTCCCTAAGGGGTAGTAGGGCTGTTGAAACAGGAGTTCTCAAGGATATTGAAGAATGTAATCTTATGGTCGCAGGTATAGACAGAGACAAAATATCCGATATGACGACAAATATTATAAAATACAACTTAATAAAATACACTCAATCACAGTGTGTACTTTATAAAATTCCAATACACAAGCTACCGGTTGAGAATGTATTTGATAATGATAGAAAGGAATGGATGAATGATTATTATGACCTCCCTAAGGATATCAATGGCAAGCCAATAATCCTTGTCCCGAAAGATATAGTGCGTATTATTCCGACGCTTAACGCTAATGAGTTTTACAATCACTATGTCTTGAATTTCTTACAGGATGAGCTATACAATTCTGCCAACTCCCTATGTAAGCTTGTAAAAGGTGTGCGTAAAAAGCCTACGAAGAAAATTATTAAAGAAGAGGTAACTAGAGTTGGAGACCCTAAGAAGGATGAATCAAAAAAAAGTCTGAAAGATTATTTGTACGAGTTTTCTTCTCAGCATGAGGAGATTCTGAATGAATATAGAGAAGCAAAAAATACAGACGCGGCAGACCCTAGCTTATCAAACCAGAAAATAGAAAGCAAAAACAAGGATAGACAGCAAGAGTATAATGAGTTAATAGAAAAACTGAAAAATATACCACCGGGCAAGGGTTCAGCTGGAGAATATCATGACTTTATCGTTGGCGCTTTTAATGCCATATTTTATCCGCTTTTAACTTATCCCAAAAAAGAGAGCCCCATAAATGATGATTTAAAACGTATAGATATAAGATATATAAATGCAGCTACATACGGATTCTTTAGCAGTCTTTCGCGACTTAAGAATATACCCGCGCCCTTTATATTTGTTGAGTGTAAAAACTATCAAGATGATGTATCTAACCCTGAATGTGATCAGCTAGCAACTAGATTCAATGACAGAAGGGGTCGATTGGGCATACTTACTGTAAGGAGTATCGAAGATAGGGCTAGATTAATAAGTAGATGTCGGGCAATCTGTCGTGACGGTCACGGTTATATTATACCTTTCGAGGATAGTGATATTATTCGTCTATTAAATCTCAAGAAAGAGAATAACGAATTAGGTATAGATGAATTTTTAGAAAAAAGGCTTGCAGAAATCATAGATTGATATAAGGTATAATTAATGAAAAGATAATAAATATGAACAATTTCATCCTCTATAAAACCTCCGACAACAAAGTCTCCATCAACGTCCAAATTCAAGACGAAACGGTTTGGCTGACACAAGAGCAGATGGCGGAACTGTTTAGTAAGTCTAAGCCGACAATTAACGAGCACATCAAGAATATTTATACAGAAAAAGAGCTATCAGAAGAAGCAACGATGAGAAAATTCGGAAATTCCGAATTTTCTACAAAGCCAACGAATTATTACAACCTTGACGTCATCATCTCTGTTGGCTATCGGGTTAAGTCATTGCGTGGCACGCAGTTCCGCCAGTGGGCGACTAAGCGGCTACGTGAGTATATCGTCAAAGGCTTTACAATGGATGACGAAAGGCTGAAACAAGGTGGCGGACGCTATTTCAGAGAACTCCTTCAGCGTATCCGTGATATTCGCAGCAGTGAACGCAATCTGTATCAGCAGGTGACGGATATCTATGCGACGAGCATTGATTATAAAAATGATGCTAAGTTAACTAGGCGATTCTTCGCAACAGTGCAAAATAAGATGCATGTTGCGGCGCACGGCAAGACTGCGGCTGAGCTAGTTTATGAGCGGGCAGATGCCAAGAAACCTAATATGGGGCTGACAAATTTCAAAGGTGATTATATCACTTCGGACGATGTTGAAGTCGCCAAGAATTATCTGAGTGAGGAAGAGCTGAATGTTCTCAACCTGATTGTCTCGCAGTATCTTGATTTCGCTGAGCTGCAAGCAACCAGACAGAGGGCGATGACAATGCAGCAATGGATAGATAAACTAGATGAATTTCTGAAGATTAGTGATTCATCGGTGCTGGTCGGGGCTGGCAAAATTAAGCACGAACAAGCAATGGTTAAGGCGAAGCGAGAGTTTAAGAAATACCGCGACGAGGAAATGCGCCGGCTGGAGAGTGATTTTGATAAGGCAACAAAAGTGCTAAGAAAAGGAAGTTGATCCATGAAGGGTGCTGTAGAAGATAATTTGGAAGCTGCAATAGATATTTTTTCAAAGAGTATCTCTGGTGATAAGCTAATAGACCAGCAACTAGACATACTAACTAGCATACCTGTTGTTAAAAATATAGCTGCAATAACTCAGTTTTATAGATCTATACGCGAAGCTTCTACGGTGAAGAAAATTGTGAAGTTTATAGAAACATTGCAAAAAGGACATCTAGATAAGGAATGTTATGAAAGATTAGAGAAAAAATACGGTGATGAAAAAATACTAGAAGAGGTATTATTTCGTATTGATCGTATGAGGTCTGTGGCGCATGTTAAAATCCAAGCCCATTTATATAGAGCGCTTTTGGAAGAAAAAATTACTTGGGACAGGTTTATCCAAATATGTGATGCTGTCGAACAACTGAGCGTTGTAGATATAGATAAGGAAACTGGGCTGGGCAATCCTGGCTCAAGCTTTATATCTTCCGGCCTTGCATATCTATATTACAATGACGATGTTCCACCTAGGATTGCTCGTAATGGCTATTTCTATAATGATTTTTGGGATTACGGACTAAAACCCTATCAGGAGGAGGTTAGTAATGAATAAATCATCTGATGATAAGAGTGGTTTGTTACTATTAAACAGATACGCAAAGATGGAAGAGCTTTTTGTTAAAGAAAACTTAGAATTCGAGGCAGTGTTATGAAACTAAAATTTGAGCCCAACCAAAAATATCAACTCGACGCCGTTCACTCAGTAGTCGATATATTTGCCGGCCAGCCAAAAGACGGTGACGGTGCAAATCGTCATATGGATCAGGGTAGACAGTTAAGTCTAGAGGCGACGATTGCCAAGGGGAATAGCCTGGTGCTGGATACGGCGCAGATAATTAAGAATACGCGTATAGTTCAGCAACGAAATGATACCTTAGTAGACGAGGGTAATGCCGAGAACGTTTCTCAAGCGGTAAACAATGTACCTCATGGTATGAACTTCTCCATCGAGATGGAGACCGGCACAGGTAAAACGTATGTGTACTTGCGGACGATTCATGAGCTACACCAGCATTATGGTTGGAAGAAGTTTATCATCGTAGTACCGAGTGTGGCGATCCGTGAGGGTGTGCTGAAGAATTTAGCGATTACCAGGGAACACTTCGCCGATCTCTATAACAAGCCGGAGATGGACTACTATGTCTGGGACAGTAAGAAGACCGGTCAGGCTCGTGAGTTTGCGACGAACGATACCTTGCAGATTATGGTGATCACCATCGACAGCTTCGCCAAGGCACAAAACGTAATGAATAAGCAGAGCGAGTACGGCCGACCGCTCGACTTTATAAAAGCTACTCACCCGGTAGTTATTCTCGACGAGCCACAGAATATGGAGACCGACATACGGCGGAATGCTATTGCTAGCCTTAACCCGCTGTGCACGTTGCGCTATAGTGCCACGCACAAGCACCTATATAATTTGCTTTATCGGCTGACTCCGGTCGATGCCTATGATAAAGGTTTGGTCAAAAAGATCGAGGTGCATAGTGTCCAGAGTGAGGATAATTATAATGATGCGTATGTTAATGTATTGTCGCTCGAGCGCCAGTCGAAGACTCGTTCATTTGCCAAGATAGAGGTGGATGCGAGTGATGAGTATGGTTTACAGCGTAAGACCATCAAGGCGTTTCCGGGCGACGACCTGGAGGCAAAGACGGGGCGTTCAGTCTATGCCGGCTACTATATCGAGTCGATTAATCACGGCGATGATTGCGTCGAGTTTAGTAATGGCAAAGTAGTTTATGTTGGTCAGCGCGACGAAAGTCTGCACGATGACATCATCAAGCGGCAGATTGAATTGACGATTGATGATCACTTTGATAAACAGTGTCGGCTAGGCAGCGGCGTGAAGGTACTCAGCCTATTCTTTATCGATAAAGTCATGAATTATCGCGAATATACGGCGAATGGTGCCAGTAAGGGTAAATTTGCCAAATGGTTTGAGGAGGCGTATGTCAAGGTGGCGTCTAAACCAAAATATGATGGCGTGATGGATAATTTATCGGCGAGTGAGGTGCACAATGGTTATTTTGCGGCGGATAAGAATGGCCAATGGAAAGATTCTCGCGACACCAAAGGCGAGGGTGGACGGACGAAGGACGATGATACGGCATATACCTTAATTATGAAGGATAAAGAAAGACTGCTGGATATAAATGAGCCACTGCGGTTTATCTTTAGCCACTCCGCACTGCGTGAGGGATGGGATAATCCTAATGTGTTTCAAATTTGTACGCTTAATGAGACGTCGAGTCAAATGAAAAAACGCCAAGAAATCGGGCGAGGTCTGCGCTTGCCGGTGAATGTTGACGGACAACGAGTCTATGACGATAACGTTAATATACTAACGGTGATTGCTAATGAGAGTTATGCAGATTTCAGCCGCAAGCTCCAGACGGAAATTGAGGAAGAAACGGGCATTTGCTTCGGTGGACGAATCAAAAATCATGATGATCGGCGACCTGTTAGGTTTCAGAAATCACGGGCGCTTGACCCGGCCTTTGAGGAACTATGGGATAAAATTAAACATAAAACGACCTACCGGGTGGCGATTGATACAGAGAAGTTGGTGACGGAGGCGGCTCATGAATTAGCACAGGTCACTATTAGTAAACCGAATATCGCTGATGTTAAAAACCTGATTGATTCCATGGGTAATGATAATGGCTTTATGGTGCGCGAGACCGGTTTCAACGCCTATGCAGCGCGCCAAACTGAGGTAAAGATACCGAATTTATTAGCGGATATTCAGCGTCAGACACAAATGACTCGCCGGGTGATATTTGAGGTGCTTGATCAGGCGGGGATGTTTGAGCAGGTGGCTATTAATCCACAACAGGTGATTAATGAAATAGCCCAGGCGATTAATCGTGTGAAACAGCGCTTGGCAGTTGATGGTGTTAAATATCACAGAACGGGTGAACACTATGATATGACATTGTTTGAGAACGATGAATTACAGGCGTATCTGTATGATGCGGTGATGAAGAGTGGTGCAGTTGCAGTAACCGACCAGGCAAAAACTATCTACGATTATGTGGCGGTTGATTCAGAAGTTGAGCGAGAATTCATGCAGTCGTTGGAGGATAATGCTGACGTTAAGTTTTATATTAAGCTACCGGGTTGGTTTAAGATTGATACACCGGTTGGTAAGTATAATCCAGATTGGGCGGTGGCATTTGATGGCGATGAGCGGATTTACTTTGTGGCGGAGACCAAGGGCTCGGATGATATTCATGATAATCACTTGAGTTCTAATGAACGAAGTAAAATTACTGCTGCCCGCCAGCATTTTGCAGAAATTGATGTACCATATGTGGCGCCAGTGCGGAGCTTGCGGCAGGCGTTGACTATGGTCGGAGATGGTAATCGTGCCACTTGATACCCGCGAGTTATTTTACTCACCCGTTTGTCGGCTGCTTGGTGTTTACAAACGCTTTTGGAACGGAGTAAAAATATTAAGGAGAATGTATGAATAAGCCAAACAAAACCATCACCATAGCTCGCGCCATCATCCGCATCGGTGATGCTGCTAGAAATGCTAATGATTATAGTTTGCTGGGTGCGCTATATGAGATAGTGGAGCAGCTGTCACAGCATGGCGTTAAGGACGCTGACGTTGATATGGACTTGCTATCGGAGTATGTCGAGGCGGCAGACGGTTGCGACTATTGCCGTGTTGGTGATGGCAAGGATAGCGTTGATGAATTAACAACAAAAATTAATCAGCAGCTAGCGCGTCGTGGCCAGGCGCAGGTGGAGGCGAGCGATCAATCAGTGTTGGAATTTGAGCCAGTGGTCCATCTGGTGACGGCGGCGTATGCTAAAAATGAAGATGGCGTGACATCGGGTTTGTCGATAGCGCTGGTCATCAATCAGGATGGTTCAGTTGACTTGCCGCGCGACCATTTTTTGAACGCAGAACTACTGGATTATTTTGATGAAAATCGCCCAGTTAATTGGCGTTCGGTCGAGCGTGATTTGCCGTCGGACTTACACGGCTATCATTTAGTGGTAGGTTCGGTGGAGGTGCAGGAGATTTTACCGCGGGAATTGGAGGCGATGTCATTTTGAGGGTAATGATTATTGAATTATGAAACTCTCCGCCCATCTCAAACCCAACTCCCGCCACCGCGAAGAAGTCATCACGAATGACGACGGTTCGTTGACGATTTACACCAAGGCGCCAGCCATTGAAGGTCGGGCTAATCTAGCGGCGGCGAAACTACTAGCAAAGCATCTCGGCGTGGCGCCCTCAAAGGTAAAATTACTGCGCGGCGCTTCTTCGAAATACAAGATATTTGAGATTGATCAGGCGGACTAATGTAACCGCTGTATCGTCACAAATGAATACCCCTGCTGCTTCAGCGAGCTGAGGATGCACGGCACGGCATTGACGGAAGTTTGGTGAATGTCATGCATCAAGATGACGGCTCCAGGACGAGCGCCAGCGACGGCACGTGAACAGACGATCTGGCTATTGCGATCAGCCCAGTCGCGGGTGTCAACCGACCATAAGATTGACGACATGCCACGCGCCCGAAGTTGTTCTAAAACCACACCGTTGGCCGCACCATACGGTGGTCGCAGAATGGTTGGCTTGACGCCAGTGGCTTGTCTGATGGCCTCGTTAGTACGGTCAATTTCGCCAGCAATTTGGTCAACTGATAGTTTTGGTAATTCTGGGTGTGACCATGAGTGATTGCCTAGTTGGTGGCCGCGTGCATGGATGCTACGTACGACGCTAGCCTGCCCGGAAACTTTGCTACCGATCAAGAAGAACGTCGCTTTCGCACCATACTGATCCAGGATGTCCAGTAGATGCGCAGTGTATGGTCCCGGCCCGTCATCAAACGTCAAAGCGATCACTTTATTGCCAGTGGTTGGTGCGGGTGCTGGTGCAGCGGGCGCTGGCTTTGGTTCTGGCTTTGGCTCGGGCGGTTTAGGGAAATTCCCTAGTTTTTGGGCTGTCGGATTTTGTAGGTATTTGGCAACAGTTGCGGTTGGCACTTTGATGGTTAATTCGCCATAGGCTGATGGCAACAGGGAGGCTTGTCCAATTGGCCAGACTAAGGTATTGCCATCGTCAGCGATGGTGAAGTTTGCCAATGCCTCTTTGGTGATCATCTCCTCAAGATTTGATTCTGGTTGGTGGCGTTGTTTAATGGTCTCTGCCACGTCGCGCTGAGCGGCCGCTACGATTGCCTTGGTGGCTTCCTCTGATTTCTCAGTCAAATTATCCAGACTAATCACCTCGCCAGAATCTTTATCAAAGGTCCAAAACAGCGTCAGTGCCACTGGATGGGCGCCATGCATGTCTTGTTTGATATTGACGATGATCGACAGAGCTACTGTATTATTATGAGTTACTTGATAACTGATGGTTTCGGTCATTGGTCGCTCAAAGGTGATGGTGCTCGACGAGGTGTAGCGGAAATCGCTGTCAGCACGGTCAATTGCTCGGGCGATGAGTTTGTTGATTTTGGAATTGCTGGTAATTGGGTATTCAATTGAGACCTTTTCGCGCTTGCTGTCGCGCGTCACAAACTTGGAGCGAATGCCAGCATAGCGCGAATCGGTGAAATAATATTTTTCATCTTCTAGAACAGTTGGACGTTGGGTTGGTGGCTGCTTGGAGTGGAGGTAAAATAAGACCCCCATTGCGCTAACAGCAAGCAAAAGTAACGTAGTGAATATAATACTGCTCAATCGAGGTCGGTTTGCAGGTGTTGCGTTGGTTCTTGACCTATGGCTGGTTCGAGCTGGTTGTCGTTTTGTTGACAGTTTTTGAGGTTTTGTTTGCGTTTTTTTGGTAGGCATTAGTTCACTCCGCCAGCTTTCAAGATCGCCTTTAAGCCAGTTTCACCACCAGCAAATCCACTGGCGACGTAGTCATTGATCACCATGTATGGCAGACCGTTCACACCAAGTGACAGAGCTTTTTGGGTGTTGTCATCGATCTCTTTTTGGTGTGGTTTTTTGGTCATACAGTCAGTAAACTTCGCCTCGTCCATGCCGACAGCTTTAGCAGAAGCTAGGAAATAGTCTAACGGCAGTGGTGGAATTTTTTGCGGTACAGCAACGTTTTTCACACCAATACCTTTGTCGAAATAATCACGCTTGATGCGCGGTACGATGTCGTGGGTATACTGCCAGTATTTGTCCTGGTCAGCGGCGCAAAAAGCAGCGTGAGCGCCAGTCTCTGTGTTGTCGGTAACTTCTTTGAGCAGCGTCACCACGCGGTGTTCGTAGCGAACTTTACCTGATTTGAGATACTCATTTTTGAAGAAATCAGTGTTAGTGGCTGCTTCAACTTCGGCGCAGAATGAGCAGAAATAATCAGTGTAATCAACAAACACGTGCTTGGCCTCGGCAGATCCTTGCGACATCTTTTCATTCCACGGCTTGCCATCACCAACGTGGCGATTTGGTGGACGATTAACGACGCCGTAGATAAACAATGCGACGATTGCCGTGATCAAAATACCTGAAATAACCCAAATAATTGCTATACCCGCTGATTTTTGTCGATTCATAGTTCCTCCTGCTTTGCTAATTCTGTATATATAAAGGCGATTTGTCCAGACTTGTAGAGTGAAAAGAGGCTTAATAGCAGGGCTAACATCAAGACAATGGTGCTGGCGACGGTGGCAGCAGTGGCAGCGGCAGCGCCCGAGAAGAACACGGCAACGAGCGGTAGGATGAGTGAGGTGCCACAGGGAACGCAGCCCAGACCGATGGCAGCAGCCACAGAGGCCAGGCCGCTGAGTCCGACTTGTCTGGTGACCGACTGTTCATTACGCTTATTTTTCTTGGCAGTGAAAATGACGACGGTAATTGACAGTCCTTGGAGGAGTGACACCACAAGGAGCAATGCGCCATTTAGTGAGCTGAAGCCCTGTTTGAATATATCAATGAACATGGTTCCAAAAAGGGAGATTTTGTCTAATATTGGTAGTCGCGACATCATCAGCGGGCCGTAAAAGTTGGCGTTGATAGCAAAGAAAATAATGAGTGCAACGAGCAAAGATAGGGTAAGTGCCAGCAGTGCGTACTGTGGTAGGCTGAGGATTTTACCAACTCCTACCATAGCTGACTTGATGGACTGCTGTTTGTTATATACTCGGCAAAATTGAACCATGCATCCATTATACGTCAAAATTGCATAATAGTATGCATTCTGGTGAGGTTAGGTGACAGAACATACTATACACTGAGTGTATAGAACTCTTGCAATAACTAAACACTGGGTGTATAGTAAGAGTATGAGCGTTCAATATACCCTGTTAGGTTTTTTAGCGGAAGAGTCAAATTATGGCTATGAGTTGAAGAAAAAATACGACGGCTATTTTGGTAAGGACAAGCCAATTTTAACCGGTCAGATATATTCAACTCTGGCACGACTCAAACGCGACAACAAAGTCAAAGAAATTACTGATACTAGCGAATCAGGCGGACCGGACCGGGTTCGGTATGAAATTACCGATGAAGGTAAGCAAGATTTGCAAGCATGGCTGGAATCGCCAGAGGCGCCGTCACCGCAACTGCAAGCGACGATGTATATCAAGGCGGTGCTGGCTATCCTGAAGGATGGCGATGCATCACCGTATCTGGATAATCAGCGCCAGGCGCACATCCAACGGATGCGTGAGCTGACAGCGCAGCGGCGCGATAGTAGTTTGTCGGACATGCTGCTGATTGACCATGCACTGTATCATTTGGAGGCGGATTTGCGCTGGATTGAATTAACAATTTCGCGGTTAACGCGGCTAAAGGAGGAAATTTTGCATGAGCAAACCAATAATTAGCGCTAAAAAAATTACAAAGTCGTTCGGGCAAACACAGGCGCTGCGCGGTGTTAGCTTGGATGTCGAGGCGGGCGAGGTGCTGGCGATCATGGGCCCGTCTGGGTCTGGTAAATCAACGCTACTACATAGCTTGGCGGCAATTACTAAAGTTGATAGTGGCGAGATTGATTTTGACGGTCAGCGGATTGATACGATGAACGATGATAAGCGCAGCATGCTACGGCGCACCAGTTTTGGCTTTGTCTTTCAGTTTGGACAGTTGGTGCCGGAGCTGACGGCGCTGGACAATGTAGCGTTGCCATTGCTACTCAACGGCATCAAGCGTGAAGAAGCCTATCAACGGGCGAAAACATGGTTGAACAATGTTGAGTTGGCGAGTAAAGCTAACAGTATGCTCGGCGAGTTGTCAGGTGGACAAATGCAGCGCGTGGCGATTGCCCGAGCCATGGTGATTGAGCCAAAAGTATTGTTTGCTGACGAGCCGACTGGTTCGCTAGATAGTCTGAACTCAGAAAAGGTCATGGAATTGTTTATCAAAACCGCCAAAGAGCACGGCACGACAGTCATCATGGTGACGCATGAGCCGACGATTGCCGCCTACGCTGACCGGGAAATCATCGTCCGTGACGGGCAGATTTCTGGCGCTGAGGCAGCGGTAAACCCGGCACAGACGAGGGCTGATAAAGCTAAGGCGAGGATTGTCTGATGAGCGTTAGTTGGATGTTACTACAAAAGTCTGGCCGCCAGTCGTTTGCGCGTCTGGGCTTGACGACGGCGGCGGTGGCGCTGGGGATCGTACTAGTGTGCTGCTTTACGGCTGGTATCAATGGGCTTATGAGACGCGCTGGAGGATCAGCCATCAGCCTGGCGGCACACCAAGCTAGTCGCAAAGAGGCTTCACAGCAACCAATTGCTGGTATTGAGCCATTAAGAATTAGTAATGTTGTGCGACTTGGCAATGCGTCAAAATGGCGCGGTCAATATATCCAGGCCTACTCGATGTACGGTACGGCTAAATCGCCGCAGTTTGCCAAATTGAAAACGCCGCAGGCTGGTGAGTATTACTTATCGAAAGCGTTGGCTGATGCGGTGGCTCAACACCCTGAGGATAATATCTTGGCGCGTTTTGGTAGTAACACTAAATATCTCGGCGTACTCCCTAGTGAATATGTTAGCGGCCCAGATGCTCTTATGATGGTACGTGGCGCCAGCGCTGATGAAGTGGCGGCAAGTGATGCTGCCGCGAAAGCTCGAGGACAAGCTTCCTACTTTGCTAATGTTTACCGGACGGATGCGAATGGGCTAACATCAAATGTCGGACTAGACCCCATATCTATCACTGTACTTGGCGTCGGTGGAACCATCTTACTGTTTCCGATCGTCATTTTTGTGTCAGTGGCGACACAGCTGGGTGCGGCACAGCGTGAAAAACGCTATGCTGCCTTGCGGCTGATCGGTGCGACCAAGCGGCAGGTGGCACGGATATTGATGTTGGAATCGCTGTTGGCGTCAGTGGTTGGCGTGATTATCGGGCTGGGTGCGTTTTGGCTATTACAAGCACCGCTACAGAATTTCAAGATGGACGGCATGCGGTTTAATCCTGGCGATTTAGCGTTAACTGCCACGCAATGCGCGCTGATTATTGGCTTGACGTTGGGGCTGACGATATTTGTTAACTGGCGACGGATGCGCCGAGCGCAAATTTCGCCGCTGGGCGTGTCGCGTTCGGTCGAAAAAGTGAAGAAGTTGCGCGCGTGGCGGCCGCTGGTGCCAGTAACTGGTATTGCGATCTTTGCCTGGTTATCGTCAAAGCCGGGGTTGGATTGGCTGACAGCAAATAAAGAATCAGCTATGCCAATGCTACTGCTGATGGCGGCCTTGCTGTTGGTGATGTTTGGACTTGTCCTGGCCGGTGGTTGGTTGACAAATAAGCTATCACTACTGGCGGCGCGCTGGGCGAATAGTGCCTCAATGTTGATTGCTGGTAAGCGTACGGCAGTGCACTCGCGAACGGTGTTCCGTGGTGTGAGTGGTGTCGTGTTGGCATTATTTGCGGGTAGTTTTTACCTGACAGCAACCAGTGGTATTGAGAACTTAAATGTTCAGGCTATCAAAGACAACGGATACTCACAGTTGAAACACGGTACGGCAGCTGTCATTGGCCGTTCACTGCCGAGCGATATGGCGAAGCAGCTGAACCAGCAGTCGTATGTCATGTCAGTAGCAACGATCTATCCACGCGAGGATGGCAGTGCAATTCGCTGCCAGGATCTGGCAATATACACTGAGCACACCTGCCCAAGTAATGCTCGGTCCGACCAATTTGCGCTGTTGAATTTTGACGCGCCAGTGGTCAAAAATGTGTCGTTGATGGCCGACAATATTGACACTAGCGGCGCCAAAGAATATTTAGTGACGGTCAAATCAGACAATGATCTTGAGAAGTTACGTAGCATGGTTGTGATGCGCGCTAACCAGTACGATCTGACATACGTAGTGGGCGGCACTGATTCCAAAAAACCGCATATCAATCCAACGATTCGCGAATTTGCTGACCTGGCGTATGTTGGTATCGGTGTGACACTGTTTGTGGCAGTGGCGAGCCTGATCGTTTCGACGATTGGCGGGCTGATGGAGCGTCGCCGTTCGCTATATACTTTGCGTCTCGGTGGTATGCGCCTCGCCCAACTGAAGCGTTTGGTGATGGTTGAGTCGGTGGCACCACTGCTGATAACCTCGATCCTGTCGTGTGGTATCGGTGTTTGGACGGGGGTGGTATTCACGAAGATGTTCTCGACGACACTGAAGCCGGTGTTAACACCAACCTACTTTATGGTTGTTGGTGCTGGTCTGGTGGCGGCCATCATTGGTATATACTTGATTTTGCCGATGGTCGACAAGCTGACGCGGGCGGAGGCTAATCAAACCGAGTAATTTTGTCTGTGGGGCGATCCAATAAGAAGCGTTCTAGGTGCTGGCTGGAGCGCTTTTTCTTGCTATGAGCACAACTTTGAATGACTCAAGCTACACGGAACTAGGTATCTGTGATTGATAGGAGTGAAGGGGCTATTAGTGGAAGGTCACCCGGTCATCAGCGACGCTGACGGTCACCGTCATGCCATCATGAATCCGCCCGTCAATTAACTCCAATGCTAATGGATCAAGCACTCGCTTTTGCACCAAGCGCTTGAGCGGCCGGGCGCCAAAGGCTGGGTCGTAGCCATCGCGGGCCAGTATGTCACGGACGCTATCATCAAACTCCAGCGTAATGTCGCGGCTGTCTTTGACTTGGCGGGCGACTTTGTTCAACTGGACATCGACAATTGCCCGCATGGCCTCTAGTCGAATGCGGTCAAAAATGACAATGTCATCGATGCGGTTGAGAAATTCCGGACGGAAATGTTGGCGTAGAACGTCAAGCATCTGATTATCCAGCGCTGACAAATCGTCGCCAGAAAAATCCATGATTGCCTGCGAGCCGACATTGCTGGTCATGATGATGACCGTGTTGGAAAAATCGACTGTTCGCCCCTGGCCATCGGTCAGGCGGCCATCATCCAGCACTTGCAGGAGTATGTTAAAGACGTCAGCATGGGCCTTCTCAATTTCGTCAAACAGCACCACGCTGTAGGGGCGGCGACGGACGGCTTCGGTGAGTTGGCCGCCTTGGTCGTAGCCGACGTACCCCGGCGGCGAACCAATCAGGCGGGCCACGGCGTGGCGCTCCATATATTCGCTCATATCGATACGAATCATGGCGTGCTCGTCGTCAAATAATTCGCGGCACAGGCTGCGGGCCACCTCTGTTTTGCCCACACCGGTGGGGCCAAGGAAGAGGAAGGAGCCGATTGGCCGGTTGGTATCACTGAGGCCAGCGCGCGAACGGCGAATAGCACTGGCGATTGCGGCGATGGCTTTGTCTTGACCAATCACTTGGGTGCTGATATGCTCCTCTAATTTAGTTAATTTGCTGGATTCGGTCTCAATCAGCCGCTCCACCGGGATGCCCGTCCAGCGCGCCACCACGCTAGCGATGTCATCAGGGGTGACTTCTTCACGCAGCAAGCGGTCGGCCGGCGGAATGGCGGCCAGTTCCTGGCGAGCGGCGGCCAGCTTTTTCTCCAGCTCTGGCAGGTCGCCGTATTTGATGCGGCTGGCGGTGGCCAGATCGGCGTCGCGTTCGGCGATTTCTAGTTGCGAGCGCAGACTATCCATTTTTTCGGTAGCGGTATTGACAGTCTGGAGAATGTCTTTTTCGTGCTGCCATTTGCTGTTAATCACCTCGGCCTGAGCCCGAAGGTCGGTGATTTGCTGATTAATCTCCTCTTTTCGGGCCTTGGCGTGGTCGGATTTATCTTTTTTCAGCGCGGCTTCCTCAATCTCCAGCTGTAAGCGGCGGTTATTGAGCCGATCCAGACTAATTGGCACACTCTCCAGCTGCATCTTCAGGGCGCTGGTGGCTTCATCCAGGAGGTCGACCGCTTTGTCAGGCAAAAAGCGGTCAGGCAGATAGCGAGTCGACAGTCGCGCTGCCGCCACGATGGCATCGTCAGAGATTTTAACGCCGTGATGCACCTCGTATTTTTCTTTCAGACCGCGCAAAATCGCCACGGTATCATCAAAACTTGGCTCACCGACGTACACTGGCTGAAAGCGCCGCTCCAGGGCCGCGTCTTTCTCGACATGCTGGCGATATTCCGCCAACGTCGTCGCACCAATCATATGTAGTTTGCCGCGCGCTAGGGCGGGTTTGAGCATATTGCCGGCATCCATACTGCCTTCGGTTTTGCCGGCGCCGACCATGGTGTGAATTTCATCAACGAACAAAATAATTTCGCCAGCAGTCTCTTCGACTTCTTTTAAAATTGCTTTGAGGCGCTCTTCAAATTGACCGCGAAAGCTAGCGCCGGCCAGCAAGCTCGAAATCTCCAAGGAGATCAGCCGCTTGTCCTTGAGTGACGCTGGTACGTCGCCTTTGACAATACGCTGCGCCAGGGCCTCGACGATGGCGGTTTTACCGACGCCCGGTTCGCCGATCAGCACCGGGTTATTCTTGGTGCGTCGGCTGAGGATTTGCATAGTGCGGCGAATTTCCTCATCGCGCCCGATGACCGGGTCGAGTTTGCCCTCACGCGCTAGTGCCGTGATGTCCGTCCCAAACTGCTCGAGGGGCTTGGTGGTTTCTTCTTGGTTCATGGTTGGTGGCATATGTCCTCCTTTTTCTGTGGGCTGAGCCCCGTATTGTTACGTTGCGGCAAGAGGCAGTGTGAGGTGATGTGCTTATGAGCTGCTTAAAATTTTTCGTTCATAATAGCTCGATCGTTTGCTGAGTTCAGCGTTGAGTTGGTCGATACCGCCAAATTGTTCAACCAGTGTCTGGCGATTTGAGAATAAATTGGTGCCCAGTCCCATGCGGTCGCCATCCACTGTCACACCCAGTGCTGCCAAGGTCGATGGGTACATGTCAAAGGTGGCAAATTGGCGGTTGGTGGCACGAGTTGGCTGAATGGCAGGGTTGATGAAGGCGTTGTAGACGGTTCGTTGGTAGGGAGCGCCGGCGATTTTCTCTTCGTAATACGGCGTTTGCATACCGAGGTGATCACCACTGATGATGATAGTAGTGTTGGCGTAAAATGGTTGTTGTTTAGCCCATTCGACGAAGGCGGCGATTTGTTTGGAAGCGCAAGCATGTACGTTGTCGTATTTTGCTTCAAATTGTTGTTTACAGGTGTCACTGTCCAGCCAGCCGTCAGTAAAGTGCGTGTCAACGGTCAGCATTTGCAAGTTAAATGGCTTGTCTAATTTACTGAGGCGAGTGGCTTCATCGCGGGCAAACTGGAAAAGTTTTTTGTCTTCATAGCCCCACCACACTTTGTAGTCCTGAGGAATCAAGCCGTGCTGCTGAGCGTAGGTGAAGTCGATGATGTGGTAATCGCCGTGTTGCTCTAGTAGCTTATCGCGCCCACCAAAAGTTTTATCTGAGCCCATGATAAATGATTGATTATAATCAGCTTTTTGGAGCACTTGCCCGAGGGTATAAGCACCGGGCAAGAATTTATTGAAATCACCCATGCCGTTGCGGTCGCGACCGCCAAACACGCCGCCGTCTTTGAGTGGCACGCCAGCGGATTGCGCAGTCATGCCTGCTACCGTCCAGGTGGTGCCGTGGGCAGGTAGGGCGCCACCAAGGCCGGAGGATTGGTGTGAAAATGAAGTGTTGGTCAGCGCCAATTTCTCCAGCTCTGGAATGACTGATTTGTCGCTCATGCCGCCGTTGGCTTTGGAGGCGGGCGTATTTTCTAGCGATTCAACATAGATATAAATCAAATTACGTTTGGTGCTAGGAAAGGTTAATTTGACGCCGCGCGGATCAACATAGTGCTTGTCGTAGATTTTTGATGATTGAGTAAGAGCGCTGACATAGGCTGGGATGCTGAAGCTTTGTGCCAGGAGCGTCAGGCTGACAACAAAAATACCACTTGCGTAATAGGTTTGGTGGCGCAGTCGAAATGGCATTGTTTTCCAGCGTAGTTTGAGGAGTATGGGGAGTAGTAAGATGACAAATAATCCAATAGCATATGGCACATTGCTCCAAACTGCTGAAACCAGGCTACTGGATTGTCCGCCCGCTAGACCGTTGTTAAAATAGAACAAAATCTCATCAATTTTGGCGTCGCGAAATTGCACGGTTTTGTACTGGCTGGCAACGATGAATACTGCGCTGAGGACCAGCATCAAGACGATGCTAATGCGGACAAAAGTGCGAAAACTGCAGACACGGCCGAGAAATTGTTTGCTCATACTATCTAATTATACCACTATACGCAGTGAGTGTTGATGCGCTTAGGGCTTATCATTTTGGCACAAAGCGCGTATACTGATAAGCATGAACGGAACGAAAACGCGACGTCAAGGCTTTGGAATTAGTTGGTGGATCGGTCTTGGACTGTTTGTGGCGTTGATTGGTTTCATGGCATTTGATATTTTGCAGCGCGAAGGTGGATTTGGCAAGAGTGATGATGTATTGGTGATGGGTACCAATGCTGGCTTTAAGCCGTTTGAGTACAAGCAGGGCAATGAAATTGTTGGGTTTGATGTTGATCTAGCCAAGGAGATTGCACGCAGCATAAATAAAGAATTGAGGATTGAAGACATGTCGTTTGATGGATTGCTACCAGCGTTGGAATCAGGGCAAATTGACATGGCGGTAGCTGGCATGTCGGTGACGCCGGAGCGTGCTAAAAACGCGCTGTTTTCCGAGCCGTATTATTCAGCATCGCAGCGGATCATTGTCAAAAAAGGTAGCCCCATTCGCAATAGGCATCAACTGACGGGCAAGAAAATTGGTGTGCAGTTGGGCACGACGGGAGACACGCTGGCTGGAAAAATTACTGGTGCCAAAGTATCGCAATTCCCGACCGCACCAAGCGTGTTGACCGAGCTCAATGCTGGTGGCGTCGAGGCGGTCATTTTGGATGATGCGCCGGCTGCTCAGTACACGGCTGGTTTTCCAGACCTAGAGATTTTGCCGGGTGAGTTATCAAGCGAGCACTATGCGATTGCCATCAAAAACAATAACCACGACTTGCTCGAAAAAATTAACCGAGTGTTGGCGGAGATGAAAAAGGACGGTCGATATGACAATCTCATCCGCAAGCATTTTGGTGCCGCAGCGCTTGAATCGATGAAGAAAAAGGAGCTTGAATCGTGAATTTCCTGGAGGTGATTTTCGGCGACGGTCGGTGGCTGTATTTGTGGCACGGTCTAGAGGTAACGTTGGTTTTGACCGTTTTGTCACTACTCCTCGGTACAGCTATTGGTATCATTATCGCCCTGTTGCGAACTTCGGACGTACGACCGTTTAAGTCACTTGGTCGCTACTCGTGGGCCAAAGGCTTGAGTCGCTGGAATCCGCTAGCGTGGCTTGGCAAAGTGTATGTCGACATCATTCGAGGCACGCCGCTGCTGGTCCAGCTGTTAATTATGTACTATGTGGTCTTTGGCTCATATCAATTCATGCCGAAGATTTTTGTGGCAGCGATTGCTTTTGGCATCAATAGCGGTGCGTACATTGGCGAGATTATCCGCGGTGGTATCGAGAGTGTTGACAAGGGGCAAATGGAAGCAGCTCGTTCGCTGGGTTTTAGTCGCTGGCAGGCTATGCGTCTGGTGATTTTGCCACAAGCGCTCAAAAATTCGTTGCCGGCGCTGATCAGCGAATTCATCGCCCTATTGAAAGAGACGTCAGTGGTTGGCTGGATTGGGCTGAATGATATTATGCGTGGCGCTGATAATATTCGGTTTCAAACGGCCACGGCATTTCAGTCATTGTTTGCCGCAGCGGTGATGTACTTGGCATTGACCGCGATATTTACCCGCGTGATGACCCGAGTGGAAAGGAGGCTAAAAGATGGCAGTGAATAAGATGAAGGAAGTGGCGCAACCAAGCACCGAACGCCCAGTGATCATCACGGTGGCTAACCTCAAAAAACAGTTTGGTAGTAACCGTGTGCTCAGGGACATCGACGTTGAGATTCACGAAGGTGAAGTGGTGGTGGTCGTTGGCTCGAGTGGTTCTGGTAAATCAACCTTTTTGCGCTGCTTGAATCTGCTGGAGACGCCGACGGGCGGGCGCATTGTCATCGACGGCGTGGAAACGACAGCGCCGAAAGTCGACCTGAACGCTTTGCGCCAAAAAGTCGGCATGGTGTTTCAGTCGTTTAATTTGTTCCCGAACTTGAGCGTGCTGGATAATATCAAACTAGCGCCGCGGAAACTGCGCAAACTGTCTGATCGGGCGGCGACGCGTTTGGCAAAGAAATTGCTGGTGGACGTGGGACTGGCGGACAAAGCCGGGGCCTTTCCTTCACAGCTCTCGGGCGGGCAAAAGCAGCGTGTCGCCATCGCCAGAGCCCTGGCTATGGAGCCAGACATCATGTTGTTTGATGAGCCAACCTCGGCGCTTGATCCCGAGATGATTGGCGAAGTGCTGGACGTGATTCGTGAGGTTGCCGCCAAAGGCATGACCATGGTTATCGTCACGCACGAAATGAAGTTTGCGCGGGAAGTGGCTACGCGGATGATTTTTCTCGATAAGGGCGAGATCATCGAAAATGGTCCGCCGGAACAGGTGATGGATCATCCGGTGACTGAGCGAGCACGGAAGTTTTTCGGAGTCAAAGGTAACTAACAGGAGGTCCAGATGAAACATGGCACAGTCACTAAAAACCATAACAAATGGCTGTGTTTGACTATCGGTTTTGTTGGTATCATTGTCATCTTTATATGCGGTTGGCATATGTGGTTGCGCCCGCAGACATCTCCGTCATCGCAGCCATCAGACGCTGCTCGTTTCAAGGCCGCTTACTCCCGGGTGGCTGATGACAATCGTTTTGTCTTTGCTTCGGCTGGTGAGGTTTTGGAGAAATTTGAATCAGGCAGTGGCTTGATTTTCCTTGGTTTTCAGCAGTGTCCGTGGTGTCAGCAGCTAGCGCCAATCGTTGATAAAGCTGCCAAAGCTGAAGGGCTGGACAAGATTTACTATCTCGACATTCGCCATGCCCGCGAAACCAATGACGCTACCTATAAAAAAATAGTTGAGAAACTAAAGCCACATCTTCGCACTGATGAGAACGGCCAACCGCGAGTGTATGTTCCTGACGTGACGGCGCTGAAGGATGGTCGTGTGGTCAGTCATTTCCTGCAGGAAACCACGGTCGACGGCGAAAAGGCCACCGCTGACACCTATTGGACAGAAGAACGCCGTGCTCGGGCGGTTGAGCAGCTGAGGAAAATGATTCGGGCTATGCGCTAAACATAAGCTATATGGTATAGTAACAACATGAAACAAACTAACCAATTATCACAAATACGCCAATTTTTGTTATATATATCCATCAGCCTTTTCTCAGTCTGTGCTCTCATGGGAATCATGGCTGCCTTGTCTGGGCCGGTGGACTGGCGCATCTTGATGACCACCTTGTTTACTGCAGTCGCCTCGTTGTTTGCCATGGGAGGAGTTGCCCGCCTAGAGGATGACCAGCGTTTAATTAAAACACTGTCGGTCGTGTCGTTAATTATTAATGCTTTGTGGCTGCTGGGCGCGTTGATATTAGTCTGGGAGTTATTACATTCTTTGGGTATTTGTAATACGAGCGCCAGCTACGAGTTTGCCGAAGGGTATGATTATATGCTTTGCGGTCGGCTCAAAGAAACATTGCTCAAGCTGACAATCACCGCGTTTATTATCACATCATTGACTACATTGATTGCCAAGTTTCTTTCCTTTAAACGTAATGATTCGATCATTTCAGGGTTGGTGACGCTGACTATTAGTAGCGCTAGTTTGCTGAGCTTGGTGGGCTTGAGTATTTTGTGGCAAAAACACGGTGGTGATGTTTTAACCGCTAACTGGCAATTATTGACCATCTTTGGCATCTTAACGGTGTTTGGGTTGGTGGTGACGCCAGTGTTGATACGGGCGCAGGCTTATAAACAAAAGGCATGGTCGGCTATGTCTGACGAGGAGCGTCGACGACTACGCCAGGAGATCGAGCAGGAAGTTCGTGCAGAACTTGCCGCCGAACAACAGTCCGATAAGCCTGAGGATAGCAAGGACGGAGCGGAGTAGTTATAGCTCGCTGATGATCTGGACATCAGCTGATTTGTTCATCAGCCAATCCAGATCAACCTTTGTCAGGTAGCTTGGTAAAATTCGCGTGGTTTTTGGATCAACAAAGCCGCATCTCGCCACTTCTTTGACGCCGTGCGATGTTTGTTCCAGGTCGATGTGCTGGTAATCTTGCCAGTTGGTGATGAGAAAGAAAAATTCCAATTGTTCATTCAGGCCGTGCGCTGATTGCTCGCCGGATTCGGCGAATTGTTGTATAAATAACAACTTACCGATTTCTGGTTTGACGCCCGTTTCTTCAATCATTTCTCGGCGTAGGCCGTCCAGCAAGCTTTCGCCCATTTCCAAGCCGCCGCCCGGCGTACACCAAAAATTCCGTCCTTTGCCATTATTGGCGGTCAATTGTTGACAAAAAATTTCGCCCTGATCGTTGATGATGATCCCGCGCACATTAACTCGTCGCCGCATATAACCTCCTTTGCTTTCGTAGTCGCCAGAGGTTCTCGTTGGTGAACATGCGCTTCAAATAATTCCCGTGGTCGGGGTGACTGGATTTGAACCAGCGACCTCACCGTCCCGAACGGTGCGCGCTACCAAGCTGCGCCACACCCCGACGCTAAAAACAGTATACGTCCAGCGGATACTTTTGTCCAATGAGGCGCTGTGACGGTTGGCTTGTATTATGGTAAAATAGAGACTGGATTTGAGGTACGAAAAGAACAATTATGAAGCATATTTTACGAATTTTTAGCGGCTACTGGCTGATGTTTATCCTCTTGGTCGGCTTTACCTACGCCATGGTGATGGCGAATTTGTGGCTACCTGACAAGATGTCGGAAATCGTCAATAACGGCATCATCAAACAAGATATGCCGGCGATTTGGCACAACGGACTAGCTATGATTGTGGTGACGGCGGCGGGCGGATTGTGTTCGATCGTCATCGGATTTTTGGCGGCTCGGATCGCCACCGGTATGGCGCAGAAACTGCGGACAGAACTGTTTGAGCGAGTCGAAAGTTTCGCGCTGGCGGATTTCAATAAATTTTCCACCGCCTCGCTGATCACCCGCTCAACCAACGATATTCAGCAAATTCAGATGACGTCAATCCTGCTGCTGCGTCTGGCGTTGATGGCGCCGATCATGGCAATTGGCGGCCTGCAAAAAGCCATGCAAAATGCACCGGATTTGAGCTGGATCATCGCGCTGGCAGTGTCAGTGCTTCTGGTGGTCATTGCCGTGTTGTTTGTGATTGCCGTGCCGCGGTTTAAGAAATTGCAAACGCTGGTGGACAAGCTCAATTTGGTGACGCGCGAAAACCTGGTCGGTCTGAAAGTTATTCGCGCCTTTCACAACGAAAAAATTGAGCAGAAAAAATTCCAGCAAGCCAACACTGAGCTAAACAAAATGAACTTATTTGTCAATCGGCTGATGATGCTGCTTGACCCAATCATGACGCTGGTGATGAACTTTTCTAGCGTAGCGATTGTCTGGTTCGGCGCGCATTTGATCAGTAGCGGTAATCTGCAAATTGGTAATATGATGGCGTTTTTGGAATACGCCATGCAGGTGATTATTTCGTTCCTACTGCTGTCGATGGTATTCATCATGGTGCCGCGGGCGGCCGTGTCAGTAAAGCGGGTGGGCGAGGTATTGGATACATTGCCATCAATTGTTGATCCGCAGTCGCCGCAGCAATTGCCACATGACGCTACGGGTAAAATCGAATTCAAAGATGTGACGTTTACTTACCCAGACGCTGATCTGCCGGTGCTCTCTAATATCAATTTCACGGCCGAACCGGGGCAAACCACGGCATTCATTGGCAGTACTGGCTCGGGCAAATCAACGTTGATCAATTTGATCCCGCGCTTTTACGATGTGTCGGCGGGACAGATTTTGCTGGATGGCGTGGATATCAGAAATGTGAAATTGGAAGATTTGTACGATCAAATCGGCTACGTGCCGCAAAAGGGCGTGTTGTTTAGCGGGACGATTGCCAGCAACATCAAGTACGGTAACGCCAAAGCCAGCCAAAAATTGGTCGAAAAATCTGCTAAAATCGCCCAAGCCGCCGAGTTCATCAGCGAGCTAAAAAATGGCTACAAAAACGACATCGCTCAAGGCGGCAGCAATGTTTCCGGCGGCCAGCGGCAGCGTTTGTCGATTGCCCGGGCGATTGCCGTCGAGCCGAATGTCTACATTTTTGACGATTCATTCTCGGCGCTGGATTTCAAAACTGACGCCAAATTGCGTTTGGCGCTTGCCAAAGAAACCAAACATAAAACTGTGCTTATCGTCGGCCAGCGCATCAATACCATCATGAACGCTGACAAAATCATCGTGCTGGACGAAGGTAAAATTGTCGGTCAAGGCACACACCAGGAATTGATGAAAAATTGCGAAGTCTATCAAGAAATTGCCGCTTCCCAGCTCTCGGAAGACGACTTGCAGAAAATGTCGGCAACGACCGCGAAAGGAGCGTCATAATGGCTCAGCAAAGCATGAAAAAACGCCAGCCAATGAAGATGGGCGGTCCAATGGGCGGCGGTATGGGTGCGGGCGAAAAAGCCAAAGACTTCAAGGGTACGGTCAAGAAATTAGCCAAATACTTAGCGGAGTTCCGCTGGCACATGCTTATGGTGGCGGTTTTTGCAGTCGGTAGTACGATGTTTGCGATTGCCAGTCCGAAAATTTTGGGTGGCGCCACCAACCAAATCGTCGAAGATTATGTCAGCATGAAGGCTTATGAAACCATCACCAGCAAGCTGCCAAAGGGTGCTTCGCTGCCAGCTGGCACGACCGGTGCTGATATTTTGAAGCGTCTGCCGAACAAGTCAGAAATTGAAAGCCAAATTCCGTCCAACCAGCTCGAGACCATCAAAAAGCTAGATCTTAGCCAGCGCCCAGAATTTCACTTTGAGGCAATTTGGCGAGTCGTTAGTTTGCTAATTGGCTTGTATGTGCTCAGCGCCATTTTCCGCTATATTCAAACCTGGTTAATGACCCAAGTCACGCAAACGGTTACTTTCAGAATGCGTCGGCAATTGTCCGAGAAAATCAACCGCCTGCCGCTGAGCTATTTTGACAAGCAAACCTACGGCGAAGTTCTCAGCCGCGTTACCAACGACGTTGATACCATCAGTCAGACGCTCAATCAAAGCCTGTCGCAAATCGTCTCCTCGACGGTGATGGTGCTGGGGATTTTGGTGATGATGTTTTCCATCAGCTGGCAAATGTCGCTGGTGGCGCTCTTGGTGCTGCCGCTGGCTGGCGGTGTGGTGACGCTGATCGCCAAAGGCTCACAAAAACAATTCCTCCGCCAACAGACGCAGCTGGGTGAATTGAACGGCCACATCGAAGAAATGTACGGCGGCCATCAAGTGATGCGGGTGTTCAACGGCCAGAAAAAGTCGCTGGCTAAGTTTTCACGGATTAACAACCAGCTGCAGGAAAGCGCCTGGAAAGCTCAATTTTTGTCGGGTCTGATTTATCCAATCATGAATTTCATCGGCAACATTGGCTACGTCGTGATGGCGATTTTGGGTGGTTGGCTGGCGATCAACGGTCGGCTGAAAATCGGTGACATTCAGGCGTTTATCCAATACATTAACCAATTCAATCAGCCGCTGGTGCAAGTTGCCAACATCGCCAATGTGTTGCAATCGACCGCCGCTGCCGCCGAGCGTGTGTTTGAATTTTTGGATGAGCCAGAAGAAAAGGCGGAGAGTAGGGATTTGGTGAAATTGACGCACGTCAAGGGCGAAGCCGAATTTGACAACGTGGTCTTTGGCTACAAACCTGACCAAACCATCATCAAAGGTTTGTCGGCGCACATCAAGCCAGGTCAGCGTGTGGCGATCGTCGGTCCAACGGGTGCGGGCAAAACGACGTTGGTCAATTTGTTGATGCGATTTTATGAAATTAACAGCGGCGCGATCAAAATTGACGGCGTGGATATTCGCCAAATGAAGCGCAGCGATGTGCGGCAAATGTTTGGCATGGTACTGCAGGACACCTGGCTGTTTAACGGCACGATTCGCCAAAATTTGCTGTATGGCAATCCAGCAGCCAGTGAAGAAGAGATGGTCGCCACTGCCAAGGAAGCGCATGTTGATCATTTCGTGCGGTCGCTGCCGGGCGGTTATGACATGATGTTGGGCGAGGAAGCCACGAACATTTCACAGGGCGAGAAGCAGCTGCTGACGATCGCCCGGGCGATGCTGGCGCGCACGCCGATGCTGATTTTGGACGAAGCTACCAGCTCGGTCGACACCCGCACTGAAGTGCTCATCCAAAAAGCCATGGACAAGTTGATGCAGGGCAAAACCAGCTTCGTCATCGCTCATCGGCTGAGCACTATTCGCGATGCTGATCTGATCTTAGTCGTCCGCGACGGTAATATCATTGAGCAAGGCAAGCACGACGAACTGCTGAAGCAGAATGGCTTTTACGCTGAGCTGTATAATAGTCAGTTTGCTGAGTGATGAGTAGGTGATAATAATGAGCAGTTACGCTAGTTTTTATATCAATGGTCAAGAGCTTTTACATTGGAGAAATGGGCTTAGTCCATTGGTGACCAGTCTGTTTACGAAAAATGATATTATTCGTGGTCAAGGAAAAGACGGGGTAAGATTAATTAAGCAGTATAGCCTTTCTATGTATGACAATGACTATACTGAAGATGATGTAGACTGGGAGATTGCACTGGCTGTAATTGACGTAGCTACTCTGAAGCAAAGGCTTTCTATATATGGATATAATGCTCAGCTATTTAATGACTCATTAGATGCCCATATTGGATGGCTAGCAGAATTGTCTAGCGGTTCTAGTGACGAGATGAAATCGTACTATGAAAATAATATAAAGCAGATTAATGATTTGAGGGGCGGTAAAATTCCACTTCGAGATCTATCGTACAGGTTTTTTGAAAAAATTGATTTCTATAATAAAACTGTTGCTATTTGGGGTGTATTGCATCTCGAAGATGTAAAAGATAGCGATATGACAGTGCTTGATATTAGTGATTTAGTTGAAGGAGGTTGGTTAAATGATGAGCTTGAAAATACTGATAGCAATTTTCTTATACCGCAGGACGAGTTTATACCTGAAATCCCCATAATTTTGACCGAAGGGATTACCGATATCGAAACCCTCAAGAAGGCACTGCACGTTATTTACCCTAAGCTTGAGAGTAACGTACGTTTTTTGGATACAAGTTTTAGGCCAGAGACTAACGCCGCCGCTATAGTGAAAATGATAAAGAGCTTTGCTGCCGCGGGTATTAATAACAGGATCTTAGCTATTCTAGATAATGATGCTGCTGCAAGTGAGGCAATGACTAATTTACCCCGTAATTTACCTAACAACATCAAGGTGATACAATATCCTGAATTAGATTTAATGACATCTTATCCAACTATTGGACCCCAGGGCGAGATTAATATGAATATTAATGGCCTCGCGGGGTCAATTGAAATGTACATGGGTAAAGATATACTTACTGGCAATGATGGAAATTTAGAATTGGTACAGTGGGGTGGTTATATGAATCGTGTTAAGAAATATCAAGGATCACTTATTAACAAAGATGCTGTAGGCAGTAGATTTAAAGGAAAAGACGCTGCCGATGTTAATAAGTGGCAGGATTTGAGATATTTGTGGGATTATATAATAGATAATCTAAGTACCCTGTGAGTATGCTACCCGTTGTCTTAGTAGGGTCTATGTCTTATGTACATTATGACAGTAATCTAGCCCCGCCGCAAAATATCCAACACGTCAAACTTTCCAGTCAACATGGCCCGGTCGATGATGTGTGGTGTGAGGGTGGCGATGAGTTCTTTGGGTTTGGTGGTGTCTGGCAAGTCCAGTGTCGTATCCAGCGCGTACACGTAAAATTGATAGCGGTGCGTACCAAATGGCGGTTGCGGCCCGTTCCAGCCGGGACGACCCCAGCTGGTAACCCCTTCGACGGCGCCCGCGGGTAGAGATTCGCCAGTGATTTCAGTGGTTTTGCTCGGCACATTCCAAACTGTCCAATGATAAAATCCATCGCGCCCAGGCGCGTCAGGGTCGTGACAGACGATTACCAGGCTTTTGGTGTCTGTTGGCATGCCATCAATCTCGAGTGGCGGGCGTTGGTTACCGCCGAGCTTGGCGTAAATTTTTGGTATCTTAGCGTTTTCGGCGAACGCAGGGCTCGTAATTTTCATACTATGATTTTAGCATGAAGAAGCTGGTATACTAATGACAGTAATGATCACCAACCAGCTCCTCGCCAAATACCCCATTATCTCCGACCAAGTTGACGCCAAAGAGCTTGGCACCTTGCTGCGGGAGCTGGAGAAGTTGTTGCGGAATGGTGTGACTGGCAATATTGTAGAATTTGGCTGTTATGTCGGCACGACAAGTTTGTTCATCCGGCGGCTGTTGGACGCCTATGATTTTACCGGTGAGTTTCATGTTTACGATTCGTTCGCGGGCTTGCCAGAAAAAACCCAAGCTGACGCCAGTGCTGCGGGCGAGCAGTTCAAAGCGGGCGAGCTGTTGGCGCCACGCAAAACCTTCATCCAAAACTTCAAAAAGGCTGGCTTGAAGCTGCCGATCATCCACAAGGGTTGGTTTGCCGATTTCACTCCTGAGGACGTGCCAGAGGATATTATGTTTGCGTTTTTTGACGGCGATTTTTATGAGTCAATTGCCGATTCATTTCGCGTGTGTGACGGCAAGTTTCAGAAAACAGCGACTATCATCGTCGATGACTACGCCAATGAAGCGTTGCCAGGCGCAGCACGGGCGGTTGACGAGTGGCTGAAGCGTCATCCAGCTCGGGTGGTAGTCGAGTCATCATTGGCTATCATTCGGCGATGAGCTAACCTCTGAATGATGCTTGTGTTCTATTTGGTATATGCTATATTATTAAGTATAACCATAAACAAAAAGGGGACGGGGTATGGATCCAATACATATTACATCGGAAATCGGGAAATTAAAAGTAGTTGTCTTGCATCGGCCAGGTGAGGAGTTGGAAAATTTGACTCCGGATTATCTGACCGACCTTTTATTTGACGACATCCCATATCTTAAAAAGGCCCAAGAAGAGCACGACGCTTTTGCACAAGTTTTACGTGAGCGTGGCGTAGAAGTGTTGTACTTGGATCAATTGGCGACAGAAGCCTTGGCAACTGATGCGTTGCGTGAGCAGTTTGTCGACGACATGCTTGCTAACTCCAAGCAAGGCACTCGTCGTGTCACTGAAACGTTGCGTCAATTTTTGCTAGACTTGCCAACCCACGCCATGGTTCGCAAGTTGATGGCTGGTGTTCGTAAAGATGAAATCACTTTGCCACCAGAGCACCATCAGCAGCTACATGACATGGTCGAGAAAGATTACTATCCATTTTATCTTGACCCAATGCCAAACTTGTACTTTACGCGTGACCCAGGTGCAGCCATCGGCCGTGGTTTGACCATCAACAAGATGCACTGGCCAGCTCGCCGTCGTGAGTCACTGTTCATGCGCTATATCATCGACCATCACCCACGGTTTGCTGGCAAAAACGTGCCAGTATGGTATGACCGTCGCGAAAATTATTCCATCGAAGGTGGTGACGAGTTGGTGCTGAATCGAGAAGTGATGGCGATTGGTATCAGCGAGCGTACCTCTGCTGAAGCAATTGAAAAAATGGCAACCAAACTGTTTGCTGGTTCTGACTTCAAAAAGGTTATCGCCATGGAAATTCCAAAGTCGCATGCGTTCATGCACCTCGACACAGTGTTTACCATGATTGACTATGATAAGTTTACCATTCACCCAGAAATTCGCGACCACGGTGGTAAAATCAACTGCTTTATTTTGGAGAAGGTTGAAGGTCAGCCATTCCCGCGCATCACGCGTGAGACCGACTTGGAACATGTCTTGCGAGTCGCCTTGGGCTTGCCAGCAGTCACGTTGATCGAGTGTGGTGGTGGCGACCGAATTGCTGCAGCCCGTGAGCAGTGGAATGACGGCTCCAACACCCTGGCTATTGCACCAGGCGTTGTGGTGACGTATGACCGTAACTATGTTACCAACCAAAAACTGCGTGATGCCGGCGTTGAAGTGATTGAGGTCAATGGATCAGAGCTTGGACGCGGTCGCGGTGGTCCACGCTGTATGAGTATGCCAATAGTGAGGGAGGACGTATAATGGCGTTGAGCTTGAAAGGACGATCATTCCTGACGCTGAATGATTATACTGCTGGAGAAATCCGCCTGTTGCTGGACACGGCACGTGAATACAAGCGCTTGAAATACGCTGGTGTATCGCACCGAATTCATGAAGGAAAAAACGTGGCACTGTTGTTTGAGAAAACCTCAACTCGCACGCGCTGTGCCTTTACCGTGGCGGCTAATGACCTTGGTATTGCGCCAGAATACCTCGGCAAAGACGACATTCAGCTGGGTAAAAAAGAAACAGTTGAAGACACTGCTAAGGTGCTGGGCCGCATGTTTGATGGTATTGAATTTCGCGGGTTTGATCACGGGACAGTTGAGGAATTGGCTCGTCATGCTGGCGTTCCGGTCTGGAACGGCCTGACCGACAAATTCCACCCGACACAGATTTTGGCTGATTTCATGACTATCGAGGAGCATGTCGGCAAACTCAAAGGCACCAAGTTGGTGTTCGTCGGTGATGGCCGCAATAACATGGCAAACTCGCTAATGATTGGTTCAGCCATCATGGGCGTTGATTTCCGTATCTTGGCACCACGTGAACTACACCCAGAGCAGTCTCTAGTAGATCGGGCGCATCACTTAGCACGATCAAGCCACGCGCGCATCACTATCACTGATAATTTTGAGGAAGCTCTGCGTGATGCTGACGTGATTTACACGGACGTTTGGGTGTCGATGGGTGAGGAAGACAAGTTCGCTGAGCGCATCAATCAATTGCGCAACTTCCAGGTTAACCGTGACATGATCAACCTGACAGGAAATCCTGAGGTTAAGTTCATGCACTGTTTGCCGGCATTCCACGACGCATTGACTATCACTGGCAAGAAAGTTCAGGAAGATTTTGGTCTAGATTCTATGGAGGTAACGGATGAGGTGTTCCGCTCGCCGCATTCGATTGTGTTCGATCAAGCGGAAAATCGTATGCATACAATTAAAGCTGTCATGGCTTTGACATTGTAGTAGTTGTCGTAATAAGGGAGTGAAGGAGGCTCCGAGGCAATGGTAGAAAAAATTAAAAAAACAAAGCAGAAGCTTCGATCACCATCGGCGTTTACGATTTTGTTTGTCGTGATTGCGATCATGGCAGCATTGACATGGATTATTCCGTCGGGCGTCTATAAGACTGATGACGATGGTAACCGTGTTGCGGGATCGTATCATGTGGTTGAAAAAGACCGCACCGTCACTGAAGAAAAGGACGGTAAAGAAGAGAAAGTTGACAAGCATGACCGGCAAGGCTTATGGGACGTCTTCACGGCACCCATTAAAGGTATGTCCGATAAGCTAGACGTTATAGTCTTCGTTATGGTACTTGGTGGATTCTTGGGCGTTACCATGAAGACTGGCGCCCTGGATGCTTCACTCGGTGCGCTACTTCGTAAGATGAAGGGCAAAGAAAAATGGCTCATTCCAATCTTAATGACGTTGTTTGCTATCGGTGGTACAACTTACGGTATGCAGGAAGAAACTGTGGCGTTTTACGCGCTAGTTATTCCGATGATGATCGCTGCCGGCTATAACGCAATGACTGGTGTGATGATCATTGTGTTGGGTGCTGGTGCTGGTGTGCTTGGTTCGACTATTAACCCATTCTCCACCGGTGTTGCCGCAAAGACTGCTGATGTTAAATTGGGCAATGTTATTCCAATTATGTCTATCATTTTGGTGCTATGTTTGATCGCGGCAATCATCTTTACTATGCGTTACGCAGCAAAGGTAAAAGCAGGCAAGTACAAGGAAGATGTTCGTTATAAGCCAGTCACAGCAGCCTTGGATATGACGAACGTACCGAAATTTACTGGCCCACGAAAAGTCGTCATGGGCGTCTTCGCTATTACATTTGTATTGATGGTTCTTTCGCTGATTCCTTGGGGAAGTTGGGAAATTACATTATTCGCCGACCTGTTTAAGTGGGCTTCAGAGTTGCCAATTATCGGTGCAGTATTTGGCGTAGTGCACAGTGCGGCCTTTGGCGACTGGTACTTTAATGAAATTACCGCACTATTCTTAATCTCAACAATTGTTATTACCGCAATTTACTATAAAGAGTTTAAAAAAGAAGGTATTTTCCCAGTTGACACCTTCATTGACGGCGTGAAAGATATCTTACCAGTTGCTTTGATTATCGCAGTGGCAACCGGCGTCTCTGTCGTGATGACCAATGGTGAGATTCAAGATACTATTATCAGCTGGGGTGAAGCGCTTCTGAAAGATGCTGGCGGTGGCGTTGTTGGTGTGTTGGCATATCTGTTCTACTTGCCAATGTCCTTCATCGTACCATCATCATCAGGTCTGGCAGCAGCAACCATGCCAGTCATCGCGCCAATCGCCGACCTGGTTGGTTCCAGCAAAGAGATCATGGTAGCTGCCTTTGCAACCGCTTCAGGTTTGATCAACATGATGGCACCAACCATCGCTTCCTTGATGGGTGGTTTGGCACTGGCTGGTGTCTCATACCGTGCATGGCTGCGACGTTCAGCACCAATCATGGCAGTTTTCGCAATCATCAGCGTTGCGGTCATCGCTGCCTTTGGAGTATTAGGATAGCCTATGGATAAGCAGCGAACTATTGTCGTTGCTCTTGGAGGTAACGCCCTGCAGAAGCAGGGCGAAGCCTCTTCAGAAGCACAGCGCCGAGTAGCGGCTGAGACGATACGACAGTTATTACCACTTGTTCAAGCAGGACATAGAATAGCTATCGTTCATGGCAACGGTCCCCAGGTGGGAAACATTGTCTTGCATGAAGAGGCTGTTAATACTGATGATGTACCGAGCTTACCACTGGATGATTGTGGGGCTATGAGCCAAGGTCTGATTGGCTTTTGGTTGCAGCAAGCCTTTCAAGATAGCTTCAGGGCTCATCAGATGACTGACAAACATGCCGTCAGTTTGGTGACGCAGACCATTGTCTCTGGGGATGATGCAGCGTTCCAAAACCCAACCAAACCAATTGGTCCATTTTATTCAGAAGAAGAAGCCAAAGTAGTGCAGGCTGAGCGTGGCTATGTTGTTAAGGAAGATGCTGGTCGTGGTTGGCGTCGTGTGGTGCCATCACCAAAACCAGTGGAAATTGTTGAAGCACCGATCATCAAAGCCTTGGTTGAAGCGGGTGTTCTGGTGGTGTCAACTGGTGGTGGCGGCATCCCCGTATTGCGTCAGGAAGACGGCACGCTCAAGGGTGTTGAAGCAGTCATCGATAAAGACTTTGGAGCGGCAACCTTGGCCGATTTGCTGCACGCAGACACTCTGCTGATTTTGACTTCGGTTGATGCCGCCAAGGTTAATTTCAACCAGCCAAACGAAGAAGTCTTGGGGCAAATCTCTGTAGAAGAGATGCAAAAACACATTGACGACGGTCAGTTTGCAGCTGGATCCATGCTGCCAAAAGCGCAAGCAGCCTTACAATTTGTGTCAGGTGGCGAGGGTCGTACCGCAGTCATTACCTCATTGGAAAAAACCACTGAGGCTATCGACGGGACGGCGGGCACGCGGATTGTTTCATAGCCAAGCCATTGCTTTTATCTAATTTTCATGATATAAATAACAGGTATGTTGCAGTATCTTAAATCTGACGATTCTGGCAAGCTTACTGTCAGAGAGAACTTAGTCAAGGGCTCTTGGATTCGTTGTGAGCGGCCAAATGAAGAGGAGATTTCCCAGTTGTTGTCATTGGGGATTGATGCTGATATCATCACCGACGCACTGGACCCCCATGAGGTTCCTCGTTTGGACGCGGACAATGAGCGGACATATTTGATTGCCCGATTGCCGGATACTGACGATGATTTTAATGACTTTACTACACCAATTTTGTTTGTGATTCATGCGGATTATATCATCACCATTTCGCGAGACAGCCTAGGTAGATTGTGGCAGCCGTTCATTGATAGACATGTGGTATCCACGTCAAGTCGAATTGCCCTGCTGGTTGACATGATTGACGCACTAGCAACACAATATCAGCGCCGGGTGGCTGCCATCAACCGCCAAATGCGGGCGGCGACTGGCGACATTCGAACATTGCGAGCGCGTGATATTGCCACATTAGCTGAATATGAGCGCAAACTGAATGATTATATGGATGCCTTGGTGCCGATGAACTTGTCAGTGGAACGGATGATTGCTCACAAAGCGTTGATGCTTCGGTCGGATGCCAAGGAAGACGTGGAAGATATTTCCATTGATCTGGAGCAGGTGATTAGTCGCTGTAAATCATTGCTGCGTACCATCACCAACGTGCGCGATAGCTATCGGGCAGTGATGGATACACGCCTGAACGAAACCATTCGGTTGCTGACCGTCATCACATTGGCGCTCACCATACCGACTATGATCGCTGGATTGTTTGGTATGAATGTGCCAGTCCCTGGTGGGGATGACCCGGCAATGTTTTGGAAAATCACCGGCGTCAGCGCTGTGGCGGCATTGTTGATTGGCTATTATTTCTTGCGCCGCCGCTGATAATCACCCAAAAAATAATAACCCCATTTTTTGAATAGTGTTATACTGGAAGTATGAGTAACATTATTGACGTCCACGGTTTGACCAAACGCTACGGCGATCAAACAGTGGTAAAAGGCATAGATTTCAGTGTCGAAAAGGGCGAAATCTTCGGTATTTTGGGTCCTAATGGCGCTGGTAAGACAACAACGCTAGAAATGTTGGAAGCATTGCGTACTATCGATGACGGTACGGCTGTCATTGATGGTATCGACGTAGCTAAACATCCCAAAAAGATCAAAGACATCATTGGTATTCAGCTGCAGTCGACCAACTTTTATGACCACTTGACATTAACTGAGCAATTGAAGATGTTTGCCAGTTTGTATGGCAGTAAAGTTGACGTGGCTGCGCTACTAGCCAAGGTTCAATTAACAGAGAAAGCTAAGAATTATGTCGAGCAGCTATCCGGTGGACAAAAACAGCGTTTTGCCATCGCGTCAACCTTGGTCAATAGTCCAAAGGTCTTGTTTCTGGACGAGCCAACCACTGGTTTAGATCCACAAGCGCGTCGCAACTTGTGGGAGCTGATCAAGCAAATACGCGAAGAGGGTGTCACTATCGTGCTAACCACACACTACATGGATGAGGCTGAACTGCTGTGTGATCGATTGGCGATTATGGACAATGGCCAAATCATCACCACTGATTCGCCACACAACTTGATTCAACAGTTACTCAAGCGCGGTTTTAAGAAAAAGCAGGTGGTTGAACAGGCAAATTTGGAAGACGTTTTCATCGATCTTACAGGAAAGGCGATACGGGATTAGTAGTATGAAAAAATATTGGATAGGTATCATTGGTCAGGTCGTAGCTGGCCTTAAGCGTTTGCTGCGCGACAAAATGGCATTGTTCTTTACTTTTTTGTTCCCGCTGATTTTCTTGTTTGTGTTCGGTTCGATTTTTAACAATCAGACGACTAACTTCAAGGTTGCCATCATCAATCATTCCAGCACTGAGTTCGCCAAGCAATTTGTCGATGGTGCAAAAAATGACACATCAAAACTACTGCAAGTTCAGGACGTGAAAAACATTGATGAAGCTAAAGAAAAGATGAAGCGTTCGGAAATTGACGGTATCATTGAGCTACCAAAAGAGTTTGGTGAGGTTAAGGGCGAAGGCGCAAAAGCTCGCCCGTCTGGTACGCTGAACGTGCTACACGCTAAAGGGCAAGATCAGGCTGCTAGTGCGCTGACTGCTGTGATGGGCCAGATTGTTGGTAGTATCAACAAAGCTATGGGTCAGCCAGAACCGCCGTTTAAGGTAGCTTCACAGGCGGTTGGCGATGAAGCTCTGAAGACGTTTGATTACACCTTCACTGGGCTATTAGCGTTTAGTTTGATGAGCATGGGTATCTTTGGTCTGGCAAACCAAATGCCAACCGAAAAGCAAAAAGGCAACTATCGTCGCCTGCGGGCTGCGCCGTTTACTTCTGGCCAGCTCATTATTTCTACGGCTATCGTCTACACCTTGGTGTCTTTGGCAAGTGCTGCCTTGATGTTGGTTGTCAGTATGCTGCTGTTTAAATTTACGATGCGTGGCGACTGGTTGTTATTTGTGCCATTCTTGACATTGGCTGCCGTGATGATGGTTGGGCTTGGATTGATTGTTGGTGCGTGGGCCAAAAACGAAAATCAGTCAGCGCCACTCTCTAATCTTATCTCTTTCCCGATGATGTTCTTGTCTGGTGCTTTCTTTCCGTCATTCCTGTTCCCAGAGTGGCTCAGGTCTATTAGTCAATGTATCCCGATGACTCCCGTCGTTGATGGCCTTCGATTGATATCAACAGAACATGCCAGCCTGACAGAAGTTCTGCCGCAGTTTGGTGGAGTTCTGTTGTGTATCGTCATCGTCTACGCCTTGGCTATTAAACTATTCCGCTGGGAATAACTGCTGCTAGTAGCAAAACATAACCTTTTTTCGTATAATCAAAGTATATGGTGGTGGAATACTTTGAGCGATCAGCGGCGGGTGAGCGTCTAGAAAAGGTAAGTCGTCCTCGCTCTCACGCGTGGGTGCATATATCTGGTAAATTGCTGGATATGGACGACTTGTCAGACAAGCTCTTATTGAATGCAAATATCCTGCGTGACGTTTGTGATGTCCGTGAGTTGTCACGAGCAGAGTTTAGCAATGGTGTAGAATACATTTTCTTGCGTTTACCAGTTGGTCTGGCTGATGCCGCTAAAACTGCCCCGATACTTATCGCAGTGTCGCGTGATCGGCTGGTAACCGCCAGTCCGCACACTTCTTTTTCGCCGTTAGATACCGATGCTTTTATGACTACTGACACGCGTCAACCTTCGGCGGTGGTGTCAGCTGTCATCGCCTCCATCATCACCGAATATGAGCAGCGACTGCATGCGCTATCGACCAAAATTACCAGTGCTCGCAAGCGGCTCACACATTTTGATGTCCAAAACGAGGATTTTGTTGAATTTGTCGCCATTGAAGATAGCCTCAATGAATATCGAAGTGGTTTAGAGGGCTTGGTCACGGTTGTTGGGCAACTGGAGGCAAATCGTCGGCAGTTGTTTAATCTGCGTGATATTGAAGCCTTTGGTGATATCATATTGCATGCTCGCCAGTTGCTAGTGGCTATTAGCTCAAGTGCCCAAACGATTGACAGTATTCAAAACGCTTATTCAACCATTGCCAATAACACCTTGAACCAGCGCATGAAGGTACTCACGACTATCACTATTCTACTAGCGGTGCCAAATGTGTTTTACGGTATGTATGGCATGAATATCGGATTGCCATTTCAGGGCGAGCGGTGGGCGTACGCTGGCATCATGGGTATTACACTGTTGTTAATTTTACTAACATTACTACTTGCCAAGCGATTCCGCTTATTCTAAAATTAAAAGTAATAAAGTAGGGAGTAAGCACTTGACGTGCTATATTTCCTTTGGTACTATGGTTGACGTGTCTCGCGCCGAAGCATTGAGTTGCGGTTTGTAATAAAGGTCGAAGCGCGTGAGGCTGCATTTAGTACGAAGGAGTACAAATACATGCCGATAGCAATCAATTTTGTGTCATCACGACGCAAAAAGATCGCAGTGGATGTAGTGCCTGCCGAATGGCAAACATACATAGCACAATAACATATCTAAAACCGCCCGAGCGCTAAACCCGGGCGGTTTTAGATTGATTTACGGTAATCTACTCAGCCTTCTTTTCCTCAGTAGAAACACCCGCTGCTTTGAGTGCGTTTTCTACCTCAGTGTCAATACTATTGAGGTCTTCTACCTTTTTGCCATTGATGAATATGGTTGGTGTAGCAGTAATTTCGTGTGCACGGCTAACGGCAGTGTCGAAACTAATTTTTTGCAATACGCGGTCGCTTGTTAGGTCATTGGCAAAGCGTGATTCATCGAGCTTGAGCTGCTTGGCGTAGTCCATGAAGATATCGTTGCGTTTGTGACTTTGGGCGTTGCTCCACGCGTCTTGGTTTTCGTACAGCAAATCGTGCATTTCCCAGTATTTACCTTGCAAGCCTGCCGCCTCAGCTACTGACGCTGCTAGGCGAGCGTGAGTGTGACCAGACAGTGGGAAGTTGCGGAAGATCAACTGCACATTATCTTTGTGCTTTTCGACAGCTGATTTAATGCGTGGTGCAACAGTGCGACAACCCGGGCATTGATAATCACCGTATTCAATGATCGTAACTTTCGGCTTGTCAGCCCCAAATGTGTGCTCCTGAATGTCACCATTGCGCTTTTCAGCAGGGATGATTTTTGTGAGTTGATCTTTGGCGATATCGCTAATATCTAAGCGGTGTGTTACTGATAGATATACCATGCCACCAAGTATCGTCACCACGATTGCGATAAATACACCCCAGGTTTTTCCGTTCATTCTTGTCCTCCAAATTAACTCTAGCAATAATAGCATAAAATCAGGTAAAATAAAACCATGAGTGTATTGCTGTTAAGTGTTATATATGGATTGATTATTGTCGTTTTGATATTGGTGTTGGGGGTACATCCACAACTTTCGTCGCACAGTCAATTTGAGTTGAAGCGCCGGGCGCATCGGGGCGACGAAGAAGCCAGGCTGCTGCTGAAACGCCGCACCTACTTGGCTGATTTATTTTCGTTGCAGCGGGTGATCACGGCATTATTATTGGTGTCGCTCAGTGTCATCGGTGTGGAGTTGTTTCACTGGCTAGTTGGTTTTTTGGTGTCGTTAGTCATCGCGCTTTATTCGGGCGCCGTGGCTCGCTTGTCGCCATTGCAGAAATTTTCACAGCGCATCTATGAACGGTATGAAGGAGCGATCATCCGCTGCATTGAAAAGTATTCAGTTGTATTTTGGGCGATCCGTTCTGTTGTGCCATCGCAAAGTAGTGAATTGGATGTTGAATCGCGTGAGGAGTTGCTCGAGATAGTCAAGAATGCTGGCGATGCATTGTCCAAGGACGAAAAAAAGCTTATCACCAATAGTCTCAAGTTCAAGGATATGAAAGTCGCTGACGCCATGATTCCACGTACTATGATTGATAGCATAGGTAAAGATGAAGTACTAGGTCCCATCGTTCTGGATGGGCTGTATCAAACAGGGCACAGTCGTTTTCCGGTGATTGATGGGGATATTGATCATGTTGTGGGTATGCTGTATGTGCAAGATTTGGTGACCATCGGTAATGCCAAAAAGTCGCAAAAAGCGCACCACGTTACTGACGCCATGGAGCACGCTGTGTTTTACATTCGAGAAGACCAATCGTTGCAGCAAGCTTTGGCTGCCTTCATCAAAACCAGACACCATCTGTTTATCGTGATCAACCAGTACCGTGAAACAGTCGGACTGTTGAGCTTGGAAGATACTTTGGAGGCGCTTTTAGGAAAGAAAATTAATGATGAGTTTGATACCCATGAAGATTTACGTAAGGTAGCCGAGCACAATCCACGCGGCAATAATAGCCCAAAAACTACCGAAACTATTTAAGAATTTATCTTTTGCATGTATCGACATTCGGGATAATTCGAGCATCCGTAGAATGGTGAATGATTATTTTTGCTGTGTCTTATCACCAGATGACCGCCACGACAGCGTGGGCATGGTTTAATTTTTTGAGATATGTCTGATACGTCAGGAATTGGTATTACGACACCTTTATCTTCAAGGGCGCGAATGATGGTAAGTAGTCCCGTGTTATCAATAAGCCGTATTTTGTTGCCGTTGGTAGAATGTTTCACAAATCTTCGCGCGTCCGATGAGAAGATATTTGTCGTGACAAAGAATGCTTCACCTCCATGTAAATGATCAACAACTGCACCATAAAAATCACGCACTTCGGATATTTTGACAATTTTTTCGATATATTTTTTACATTGGATATAACTTTGGACGCCGTTTTTGTATAATACAATGTCGATGCCACCGTCGCGTTTATACGGAGTGGTTACAGCCGAATAGCCAAAATGTTCAAATAATTGAGCGATGTATTTTTCGAAATCATACGGCGACATGGAGCGAATTTTGGTGAGCAATTCATGGTCGCTGAGTGGTGTGGCTGGATTAGACCTGTTCTCGGTACTGGGCTGCTTGTTCGTTGATTGTGCCCCTTCCGAAGCAGACACTTTGGTTGACTGGATATCTACTGCGGGCGATACTTCCTGGCGTAATTCCTCTAGCTCCCGGTAGGCTGTGATATATCGTTTATGATAATAAAACACTACAAAAGGACTGGCGATGATCCATGTAATTGAACAAAAGATGACTACAGTGCCCACCGTATAGCTATCCATGGGGCGATTATAGCATAAAACTGTTGCCGCTGTGGTATAATAAACAGATATGAAACAGAGGACTTTTGCAATTGATACACCAACGAAAGTTGGGGAAATGATTACCGTGGCGGGCTGGGTACACTCCCGGCGTGATCACGGTGGGCTGATTTTTATTGACCTGCGCGACTATACTGGGCTGGTGCAGCTGGTGATTAATCCTGAGCAGGCGGAAGCGTTTCGTTTGGCGGAAAGCCTGCGCGATGAGTTTGTGATTCGTGCTAGCGGTGTGGTGACGGA
>CAURKX010000002.1:0-173422 GCA_963525915.1 uncultured Candidatus Saccharibacteria bacterium
TGACTTTGCCTATTATTTATGCTGGGAGAGATTTTTTTTCACATGGATTTAAAAATTTAGTAAGAAAATCTCCAACAATGGATTCATTAATTGCTATTGGGGCAACAGCGGCGGTACTCTATGGAATTTACGCAACTTTTGGAATTGTAATTGTAGACCCTGAAGCACATATGGATTTATATTATGAGTCGGCTGGTGCAATTATTACGTTAATCTTGTTTGGAAAACTGCTGGAGGCAAAAACAAAAGGTCAAACTTCATCGGCAATAAAAAAACTTATCGGACTTCAACCTAAAAAGGCTAAAATTATTGAAAATGGAGCGGAAAAGGAAGTTCTGATTGAAAACTTGAAAGTTGGAGATATTGTTATTGTGAAGCCGGGAGAAAAAATTGCGGTGGATGGAAGAATTGTGGAAGGGGCGACTTCTGTTGATGAGTCAATGTTGACAGGAGAAAGTTTGCCAGTAAGCAAAAAAGTTGGAGATAAGGTTGTTGGAGGAAGTATAAATAAAAATGGAAGTATCAGATTTGAGGCGACTGAAATTGGTAAAAATACAGTTTTGTCACAAATTATAAAGCTGGTTGAGGAGGCACAGGGGTCAAAGGCTCCTATTTCTAGAATGGCAGACATTGTGTCGGCATATTTTGTGCCGATTGTTATTGGGATTGCGATAATTACAGGAATTGCTTGGTTTCTAAGTGGAAGTGGATTGGTTACTGCATTGTCGTTTTTCATCGCTGTACTTGTAATTGCGTGTCCGTGTGCATTGGGACTTGCAACACCTACATCAATAATGGTTGGAACTGGAAAAGGGGCTGAAAACGGTATTCTTATAAAAAGCGGGGAAGCTCTTGAAACAGCATACAAAATAAAAACAGTTGTATTTGACAAGACTGGTACGATTACGAAAGGAAAGCCTATACTTACTAATTTGATTGCTTATGGGAAATATAATGAAAATGAATTGTTAAAAATTGCTGCAAGTGTGGAAAATGATTCAGAGCATCCATTGGCAGAAGCAATCGTAAACAAAGCAAAAGAGAAAAATATTGAAATTAAGCCGTATGAAAAATTTAGGGCAATGCCAGGTTACGGTATTCGTGCAATATTTGAAGGCAAGGAAGTTCAAATTGGAAATAGAAAATTGATGGAAAATCGAAAAATCAATGTGGAAATTTCTCAAAAAGATTATGATATTTTGTTGAATGAAGGAAAAACGCCAATGTACATTTCGATTGATAACGAATTGGCGGGACTTGTTGCAGTTGCAGACGTTATCAAGGAAACAAGCAAGGAAGCTATAGAAAAACTGAAAAAAATGGGAATCAAGACAATAATGCTAACTGGAGATAACGAAAAAACTGCCAAATTTATCGCAAAACAAGTGGGAATAGATGATGTAATTTCAGAAGTGCTGCCTTATCAGAAATCTCAAAAAGTAAAGGAACTTCAGGAAAAAGATGAATTTGTTGCAATGGTTGGAGACGGAATTAACGATTCACCAGCACTTGCTCAAGCAAACGTTGGAATTGCGATAGGAAATGGAACGGATGTTTCTATAGAATCCGCTGATATCGTCTTAATTAGAAACGATTTGAGAGATGTTGCGGGTTCAATAGCATTAAGTAAAGCAACAATCACAAATATAAAGGAAAATCTATTTTGGGCATTCTTTTATAACGTACTTGGAATACCATTTGCCGCTGGAATATTTTATGCATTTTTCAATGGACCAAAATTGGATCCGATGATAGCGGCTTTTGCAATGTCGTTTAGTTCAGTATCTGTTTTGGGTAATGCTTTAAGATTGAAATTTTTTAAAGTTAAATAGAATTTTAAAAAATAGGTTGAAGTTTACAATATTATAATTTATAAATAGAAAAATGACTTAATACCTTTTAATAAATAGCAATTTACAAACTTGTAGAAATGATATAAAAAAATCCTTATTCTTAGATTGAATAAGGTATTTTTTATTAAAAAACTTAAAAAGTCTATTCTAAGAAATGTTGTGAGATAATACATATAGCACATAAATTTATGGAAATACCCCTTGTCAAACTGCGCTGCGTGCTGTATAATTGACAACTGTAACTTATGGCGAGTCAAAAGGAAGTCATCAAAATGATTGGTAAGGTAGTGGAAGCACTGCCTAATACTCAATTTAGGGTGGAACTAGAGAATGGCCATAGTATCATCGCGCACATTTCAGGACGAATGCGCAAGCACTATATTCGCCTGGTGCCTGGTGATAAGGTTGAGGTTGAGATGACCCCTTACGATCTGACAAAGGGACGAATCAGCTTCCGCCTACGCGACGACCGACCGCACCAAGGTCGCTAGTCAAATATTAACGTTAATCTCGGGTTTACTCGGGAAGGGAGATTTACGCACTTTATGAAAGTTCGTGCAAGTGTTAGAAAAATCAGTCCCGATGACGTACTCGTGCGCCGCGTTGGCCGTAAAAAGGGCAAGCGTATCGCCAGACTGCGCGTCATCAACAAGAAAAAACCTAAGAACAAGCAAAGGCAGGGTTAAGCATGGCTCGAATTGCTGGGGTAGTTATCCCAACAGAGAAGCAAGTGCAAATCGCGCTCACCTATATTTATGGGATTGGGCCAAAGCACGCTTCGAGCATCCTTGCGGCGGCTAAGATTGAGCCGACCACTCGGGTGAAAGATCTCACCGAGGCTGAAGAAAACAAGATTCGCGAAATTATCGACAGCGAATACACCGTCGAAGGTGATCTCCAGCGCTTGGTAACTAACAACATTAAGCGCTTGAAGGATATCAACGCCTATCGCGGTCTTCGCCACAAAGCAGGACTGCCGACACGCGGACAGCGGACTCGTACGAATGCACGAACTCGCAAGGGTCGCGCCATCGCCGTGGGCGGTACACAACCAAAAGCAGCAAGTAAGACCTAAAGAAAGGACTAAGAAATGGCAGACGCAAAATCTACCAAGAAGAAGCAGCGCCGATCAGTCCCAGCTGGTCAGCTGCATATTCAAGCAACATTCAACAACACCATTGTTACCTTTTCTGACAAGAAGGGTAACGTGTTGACCGCTTCATCAGCTGGTGCATGTGGTTTCCGTGGTAGCAAAAAAGGCACCGCCTATGCTTCACAGGTTGCTGCTGAAAAAGCTGCTGAAGCTGCGAAAACGCAGTATGGTTTGAAATCAGTTGACGTTTTCGTCAAAGGTGTCGGTTTGGGCCGTGACGCCGCTATTCGTGCGGTTGGCGCTTTCGACATCTCAGTAGAAAGCATTAAGGACGTAACTGGCGTGCCTCACGGCGGTGTTCGTCCACGAAAGGCACGGAGGGCATAATTATGGCACGAGATAATTCACCGATTGTCAAGCAAAGCCGCCGCGAAGGTTATGCGCTTCATCCAAAAGCACATAAAGTTTTGGCACGAAAATCTGGCATCCCAGGTCAGCACGCACACAGCCGACACAACAAACCAAGTCTGTACGCTACACAGCTGCGCGAAAAGCAAAAAGTTCGCCGCTTGTACGGTTTGGTTGAAAAGCAATTTGCTCGGCTGATGGACGAGGCCACACGCGCCCAAGAAGGTCTGGCAGGCGAGAACCTGTTGAAGCTGCTGGAACGCCGCCTGGACAACGTTGTGTACCGTGCTGGTTTTGCAACCAGTCGCCGCGCTGCTCGCCAGTTGGTTGGACACGGTCACTTCCTACTAAACGGTCGTCGTGTTGATATTCCATCAATTCGCGTCAAAGCAGGCGATGTGATCGAAGTACGTCCAAAGAGTACCAAGTCAGTATACTTTACGCACATCGACGACGTTGTCAGCAACTCAATTCAAGGTCCGCTCAGCTGGATGAAGAGTGATGTCAAGAAATTGAAAATTGAGATCACTGGACAGCCAAAGCGTGAAGAAGCAGAAGCTGATATCAACGAGCAATTAATTGTTGAGTTTTACTCACGATAAAAGAAGGGTTAGGGAAAAGTATGGCAAAAGCAATTTATAATCCAGCTCTGGCAAGCATCGAAGATGTTTCTGACACCAGCGCAACCTTTCTGATTGAACCGCTCCACTCAGGCTACGGCAACACGTTGGGTAACTCAATGCGCCGCGTCTTGCTTTCAAGCATCCGCGGTGGCGCAATCGTCGCCTTCCGCATCGAGGGTGCGACACACGAGTTTACCACCGTCGAGGGTATCAAAGAAGATGTCGTTGACATCATGCTGAACTTGAAGGGTGTGCGACTCCGCGTTCACACTGACGAGCCAGTTGAGTTGCGTCTGGAGAAAACTGGTGGTGTTATCACCGCTGGCGATATCCAAGCAAACGGCGAAGTAGAAGTTGTTAACCCAGACCACATCATCGCTACCGTTGATGATCCAAAGAAAACGGTCATCATGGACTTGGTGGCAGAAGCTGGTCGCGGTTACCAGACGATTGAAGACTCCAGCGAATCACGTCTGCACTCAGACATGATCGCTCTAGACGCAGTCTTTACTCCAGTTTTGCGCGTGCGTTACAAGGTTGACCCAACTCGTGTTGGTGACGAAACTGACCTGGACAAATTGACCATGACGATTGAGACTGACGGCACCATGACGCCACGTGAGGCATTTGAAGAGGCTGCAGCTATTTTGGTCAATCAATACACAGCCTTGGCTGGTAGCACCACTGTTGTGAGTGCACCTGCACTTGGTACAACCACTGAAGACAGTGAGGCTGAATTGGACACATCCATCGAAGAATTAAACCTAAGCGCCCGCACGACGAACGCGCTGATTAACAATGAAATCCGCACGATTCGCGACCTGGTGACTTTGACCGAGCAAGATTTGCGAGAATTGAAAGGCTTTGGCTCAAAGGCGCTGGATGAAGTACGCGACAAGATGGCGGAGTTGGAGTTTTAACTATGCATAGACACGGATATCAAGGGCGCAAGTTCGGCCGTGAGCGTGATCAACGGCGAGCCTTGCTCAAGGGTCTGGCAACCAGCCTGGTTGAGCACGGCAAAATCGAGACCACCTTGCCGAAAGCCAAAGAGCTGAAGCGCCACATTGAAAAAATCATCACCAAGGCGAAGAAGGGCGATCTAGCCAGCCGCCGCCAGGTGATCGCAGCACTCAGCACCCGCGCTGCTGCTTACAAGCTCGTTGATGAAATCGCCCCACAACTCGGCGGCCGCACCAGTGGACACGTTCGCGTTGAGCGCACCCGCCTACGTGTTGGCGACGGCGCGCAAATGGCAATCATCGAGTTTGTCGACGACATCAAACCAATGCCAAAGGAGGAGAAATAAGATGAAGACGTATTCACAAAAACCATCTGACGTTTCTCGCCGCTGGGTATTGTTTGACGCAAGCGAGTTACCACTCGGTCGTTTGGCAACTGAAATCGCCAAGCACTTGACTGGTAAATACAAGCCAACCTATACACCGCACGTTGATGGTGGCGACTACGTCGTGGTTATCAACGCTGCAAACACCGTCGTTACTGGCTACAAGGAAACTGACAAGTACTACTACCGTCACAGTGGTTTCCCGGGCGGTATCAAAGAAACGCAGTTCAAAGAAATGCGTGAACGCCACCCAGAGCGAATTATTGAAGAAGCTGTCAAAGGTATGTTGCCAAAGAACAAATTGCAAGCAGAACGCCTCAAGCGCCTGCGCGTATTTGCCGGCAGCGAACATGCCCACACAGCACAAACCCCAGAGAAAGTTGAGGTAAAGTAATATGGCTACTGATACCTATTTCTACGGCTTGGGACGACGCAAAAGCGCTTCAGCAAGTGTTCGCTTGCTTCCTGGCAAAGGTACCATCACCATCAACGGCAAAGCAGCCGCTGAGTACTTGGATGGCAACAAAACCTTGCTCGCTGAAGTAACCGACCCACTAGCTGTCGTCAGCAAGCAAAAGGAATACGATGTTAGCATCTTGGTCAAAGGTGGTGGTCTCGCTGGTCAAGTTGACGCCATCAAGCTTGGCATCGCCAAAGCATTGACGGCTGCTCACGCTGACCTACGCCCAGTCCTAAAGAAGGCTGAGCTGCTCAAGCGCGACCCACGCGAGAAAGAGCGCAAGAAATACGGTCTGCGTTCTGCCCGCAAGCGCGAACAATTCTCCAAGCGTTAAAACAGAGGAGAAACCGATTCTCGAAAATACTCCGTCATGTACAGGCGGGGTATTTTCATAGTATACTGATATAATGTTTGACCGACTCATCCATCGCTGGCTGCGTGTCCCGTATAAACTATACGTGCATGATTTTCAAACACCCAAACAGCCTCGCGCCACCGTCGTGTTGATTCATGGCATCGGGAGCTCGTCAGCCATGTGGAAGCGAGTTGTAGGGCGCCGTAAGATTGATAGATCGACTCGCGTACTAGCGGTTGACTTACTCGGTTTTGGCAATTCGCCGCGACCGCACTGGAAGACGTATGATGTTAAGACACAGGTCGATTCACTAGTCGCAACCTTGGCGCAGCAAAAGGTTGACGGACGAATCATTTTGGTCGGTCATAGCTTAGGGGCGCTCGTAGCGGTACACGCCGCCCGATATTATCCTTCGTTGATCGATTCGCTCATCCTGTGTAGCCCGCCGCTGTATCACCAACAAGGCAAGGATCGCCTGGCTGAACGCCAACTACGCAGCCTATACCAAAAAATTATCGATAAACCGGCGCTCGGCAAGGTGATTGCCAGTGATTTTGCCAAAAAATACAAGCTATTCAACCCTGGCTTTCTCGTCGATGAGTCAAACTTGCAAATCTTTCTCGACACCTTAGACGCAGCCATCATCAACCAAAAGGCGCTGACGGAAATTGCCGAGTTGACCATACCGGTTGAAATATTTTATGGGCAATTTGACCCCGTCATCATCAATAAAAACCTGCGAAAATTAGCAAAACAAAAGCACATCGCTGTCACTAAAATGTTAGCAAGTCATGAGATCGACAAACGCTATGGCCAAGTTGTTGCTCAAGCGATTAATCGGCACGCAATCGGAGACGACTATGGCCAAGCGTAAAGATCCAGCTCAGGAGCGCCAGAGAAAACGTGAGCTCTGGATCAATCGCACAATGCAGTGGAGTGGCTTGTCTCGCGCCGAGGTCGAGACGATACTGGCACGGACGCGCACCCAGAGCTTTCGGCTCAATCCGCTGGTTGACGGGGAAGTCGCCCCCGAGCTGCTGGCTCGCCAGGTTGTCTGGTGTCCAGATGGCTATGAAATTGTCCCCGAGCACATCGCTGATTATCAACACCTCGCCGACATCGGCCGCGGCTATATTCAGAATGCCGCCAGTTGGCTGCCGGTGCTGGCGCTTGCACCTGAGGCTGGCGAGCGCATCCTCGACCTATGCGCTGCGCCCGGCGGTAAATCCAGCCACATGCAAGCCGTGTCCGCTGGTCGAGCCAACCTGGTGTGCAATGACAATTCCAAGCCGCGCCTCATGAAACTCCAGGCTAATCTCAAGCGTCTCAACGCCCCGGCCGCGTTTATGTTAGCCGACGCTCGGCATATTTCCCGCCGTCAGCTGGAGGCCTTTGACAAAATCCTTCTCGACGCTCCGTGTTCTGGCGAAGGGCTGATGAGCCTGAACGCTGGTGACGCCTCGCTGTTTGACAGCTGGTCGGTGGCGCATATCCGGAGACTGAGTGACCTGCAAAAGCGCCTCATCCTCGAGGCTTGGCGACTGTTAAAACCTGGCGGCACACTTGTTTACAGCACTTGCACCATGGCGCCAGAGGAAAACGAAGTCGTTGTCGATTGGCTGCTGCGCCGTCAGTCTGATGCTGAGCTCATACCGATCGACATCGCACCGCTGCCACATCGTGTGCCCGTCGTCCAGTCGTGGAACAACCGCGTTCTTACGCATGACCTAGGCGGCTGTCTGCGCCTGATGCCGGGCGGGCTAACTGAGGCGTTTTTTGTTGCGGCATTTCGCAAAACACCTCACGCCGAATCAATGGTATAATAGGACTATGAGTAAACCCGTCATCCTCACTGGCGTGCGCGCCAACAACGATATTCACATTGGCAATTATTTTGGGGCCATTTTGCCGATTGTCGATATGGCGAAGCGTCGCTCGGCTGATTTTGATATCAATCTATTCATTCCCGATCTTCACAGCTTCACTACGCCAATTGACCACAGCAAGTTGTATGACAGCATCCTCAGCAACGCCCGGATTTACACGGCCGCGGGGTTGCCGCTAGATAACCAGGCGATTCATTTGTATCGCCAGAGCCGCGTCCCAGCCCACAGCGAACTGGCGTGGATTTTGGACTGCTTCACCGGGTTTGGTGAGATGAGCCGAATGACGCAGTTTAAGGATAAATCTGACAAGCTTCACGGCGACCAGATTTCCGTCGGTCTCTTCAACTACCCAGTCCTGATGGCCGCCGACATCTTGCTCTACGGCGCCACCTACGTGCCGGTTGGCGACGACCAGACGCAGCACCTGGAATTTACCCGCGACATTGCCGAGCGGATGAACCGCAAATTTGGCAATTTGTTTGTCGTACCCAAACCGGTCGCCCAGCAGCATCAATTCTTCGGCAAAGACCAGGGTCTGCGCATCAAGGACTTGGCGAACCCGACCAAAAAGATGAGCAAATCCGACGACAGCGGCAAAGGCGTGATTTTCCTGGGCGATGACCCGCATACGGCGCACAAAAAAATCATGAGCGCCACCACTGATTCGCTAGGCAAAGTACAATACGACCGCGACAACCAACCGGGCATCTCCAATCTGTTGGAGATTTTGACGCTGGTACGCCAGGACGCTGGACGAGACGTCAGCTTGGAGCAGACCATCAGCGAATACACCGGCATGGAGCGCTACGGCGATTTTAAGCGAATCGTGGCGGATGAAGTGACCGAATTCTTAGCGAATTTCCAAGCGCGTCTGGCGGCAGTTGACGAGCAAGCTATCGAACGCAAACTGGAGTCGAGCGAGCGCGACATAAACCTCGTCGCCAATGAAACCTTGCACCGCGTCCAAACGGCCGTGGGGCTACGGAGATAGGAACGCTCGCGTGAAAATTTCGCCGCGCACCGTCCTCAAGATCGCCAGATTGTACCACCTGGCAGACGACAACACGCCCGTCAAGGCCTTGCGCCATCTGAAGGTCCAGACGGACGAGTCGCACATTGTGGCGGAATTTATCCTAAACAAGCAACATTTCGCTGTGCTGTACGGCTCGATCGTTGACGAGGAATCAATTGACGAATTATGGCCCGGTAGGCCCGTCAATACTGAGGTTTTACCAAACCCGCTTGATGCGAGCTGCACCGAGACGCCATTTCAGGGCAAATTCGTCATGATGTTTCGAATCGTGCCGACCAAGCAGCGCCTGGACGTCCACTTGTCCACGGCATTTGACCCGTCGATTTCGCGCAGTCTCTGGCAAAAATACATCAAAGCCGGGCATGTTTCGGTGAATCATCAAGTGGTGACGGCGCCGAAGTTTGAGGTTGACGAGACCGATGAGATTGCCGTCAAGCTGCCAGAGCAGGAGCAGGCCAGTGCAGAGCTGCCGATATTGTACGAAGACGATGACGTAATTGTAGTCAATAAGCCAAGCGGACTCCTGACCCACGCCAAAGGCGGGTTATCGACCGAACCAACGGTGGCGGAAATTATTCGTCCCAAGGCTTCGTTTGCCTCGGGCACCGACCGGCCGGGCATCGTCCATCGGCTCGACCGCGACACTTCGGGCGTACTCATCATCGCTAAAACCGCTGACGCTGCCGCCCACCTGCAACGGCAATTCACTCAGCGCACCACCAAAAAGACCTACCTCGCAGTGACCGACGGCGTACCAAAACTAGCCGCCGCGAAGATTGACCTACCGATTGGTCGCAACCCAGCCGCACCCAGCACCTTCCGCGTCGACCCCAACGGCAAACCCGCCCAAACGACCTACCGCGTACTGGCAGCAACTGATAACCAGGCGCTAATTGAACTCAAACCCACCACCGGTCGCACCCATCAACTCCGCGTCCATATGGCGCACCTAAATACACCAATTCTCGGCGACCGCGTCTACGGCAAGCCAAACGCCAGCCGCTTGATGCTCCACGCCCACAAGTTAGAAATCACGCTGCCGTCAGGTGAACGAAAAACCTTTGAAGCGGCTATTCCTAGTATATTTACCGAACTATTTCCTGATTGTGCCCAAAACACCAAAGAACCGAGCCATCAATGAGCCAGCCACCTCTCATCTCCACCAACGACCAGACCACAGTTGAGCAATTAGCAAACCATTTGCCACAGTCGCTGATGGTTATCGCTGAACCTGGCTTGGACGAGGCGGGGGTCGCCCGCTATTTGGCAAAACACCATCAATCAGACATCCTCACCGTCAACCCACTGCCGCAAAAGAACACTATCTCGACCGAACAGATTCGCAATCTGACGGCCATACTGCGCACCTACAGCTCTGTCCGCCGCGTCGTCATCATCAACCCAGCCAACGCCATGACCGAGTCCGCACAAAACGCGCTACTCAAAACCCTGGAAGAGCCAAATCTCAATACTCATTTTCTCTTGATTACCACTGCCAGTACAGATCTCCTTCCAACCATCCAGTCCCGCTGCCAGCAGCTGATGCTCCACCGCACCACCGCCAGTCAAGACGCTCAGCTACTGGAAAAGGCCAAACTGACGCCTCAAGAAAAGCGCCAGATATCATTCCTGGCGGCTGGTCTACCATTACTCATCACCGAGCTGAGCCACGACACTACAAAATTAGCAGAGCGCCAGGCCATCGCCGCTGACGCCAAACATGTTCTCGAGCACCCCAGCTCCTACTCAGCCATGAAATGCGCCATGCGCTACACCGATCGGTCAAGCGCCCTCCAGCTCATCGACATTCTCCTGCGCTTCATCCATTTCCAGCTAAAACACGCCGCCCAGCCGCCAGCCATGCACCGATTACTCCAAAAAGTACTAGAGGCCGAGAAGTCTCTCCTAGCAAATGGCAATACGCGCCTCGCTTTATTGAAAATTGTGCTATAATTAAGCAGATATGTTAAGTTTGATATTCATTTTAGCAATTATCATTTGGGCAATCACCTACAAACCTTCCGAAGAAAATTCTGCAGATTTTCCAGCCAAGATTTCTGAAAAACTCGATCAATTGTGGGCCATTGCGCAAGAATCCATTCGCGACAACAAATATCTCAGGGCAGAGAAAGCACTGCTGACAATTTTGCGTGTCGACGAGAAGAACGCCACCGCCTACAACCGTTTGGGTATTCTGTACGCCAAGCAGCAGGCCTACAAAGATGCCATTGAGTGCTTTGAGATCGCCCAGAGCTTGGAACCGAGCGCTTCCAGTCTGCACAACGTTGGTTTGATTTATTACGAAACAAAGAATTATCCCAAAGCAGCGCTAGCCTTTGAGCAAGCTCTGGAGATGGAAGACGATTTGGCGGCACGCTACATCGCCTACGCCAAAGTCCAAGAGAAAATGGGTAATGGTAAAAAGATGATCGCTGCACTGGAAAAAGCAGTCGAACTTGACCCAATTCCACAGACATTGACCGTTCTGGCCGAGGCTTACGACAACAACGGACAAGCAGAGTTGGCCTCTGGACTACGCAAAAAAGCTGCGGCCATGTTGGTCCCAGACAGCCACGGCACCGTACCGCGTCAGCGCCGTCAGCCAAAACAGCCCAAAAAGTTGGTAATGTAGTTGCTTAGCCTATTTTTTTTTGCTATAATCACAGCAGTGCCGCTTTAGCTCAGCTGGCTAGAGCAACGGTTTTGTAAACCGTAGGTCCTCGGTTCGAGCCCGAGAAGCGGCTCCAAACACACGCCGGAATCGTGTAGTGGCAATCACAGGAGACTGTAAATCTCCCGCCGTAAGGCTTCGTAGGTTCGAGTCCTACTTCCGGTACCAATCAAACACCGTCTCATCACGAGGCGGTTTTTGATTGCCCATAATTCCGTCAAGTAGACCTCTGTCCATTGACTAAACATAAGATACATGCTATAATCTAATTATGTTCTTATTATTCAAACAATTTCTAACCGAATGGAATAGCAACAAAAACCAGCGTACCAAACTGCAACAGGCGTATTTCCTGATCATCATCTCACTGGCAGTCGTAGCGGGCTTTCTATCTCTATTAAACAGCGACTTCGGACGCGTACTCATGATCATCGCTGCCTTTACCGCCGTCGTATACATCTTCAACGGCGTCGCCTGGGCGCTGCTCGATGCATTCATCGCACCAATCCTACCAAAGCACGAAGCCAAAAAGGCAACCAAACGAAACCAAAAATAAGCTCGTACATATTGCAAACTAAAAAGGTCGCTCACGTAGCGGCCTTTTCTATAAAATCAACATGGAGCCACGATCGGGGCTTGAACCCGAGACCTCATCCTTACCATGGATGCGCTCTACCAACTGAGCTATCGCGGCGTCATACTCACAGCTGATTATACCAAATTATCCTCTCGGTGAAAAGCGTTTGCTATAATAATTATCAGGAGGAATTATGGCTCAATTTAGTTTTGATATAGAAAGCACATTTAACAAACCAGAGATGAATAACGTTCATCAATTGGTGGTGCGGGAAATTGCCAACCGCTTTGACTTTAAAGGGACGCCGGCTGATGTCGAGTGGCTACCAGACAAAAAGGGCTTCAAAGTCATCGGTGCAGATGAGTTTCAGGTGCAATCAATCATTGATATGATCGGCCGGCAGCTCGCCAAGCGCAATATGACCAGCAAAGTGCTCAACCTTGGCGGGGCACACAATGCCGCCAACATGCGTGCCTGGCAAGATGTACCGTTCAAAGACGGCCTCAGTCAAGAAAATGCCAAAAAGATCACCAAGCTTCTGAAAGAAGCACATCCCAAGGTAAAAACCCAGATTCAAGGTGGCAGCGTGCGCTGTACCTCAAACAGCAAGGATGAGCTACAATCCGTCATGGCTACGCTCAATCAAGCAGATTTTGATTTTCCGTTGAGCTTTGGCAACTATCGGTAACTGTTCGCCCGCCAACAATAAATCCGCGCCGGTTCTGTGGCGCGGATTTTATCGTGTTTATATTGTTATCTATTGCTTAGCGCAAGCTGCGACGGCTCATCACATAAGCGCATGTTACGCTCACCAGTCCACCAAGTCCCAAGATGCCGCTAGCGGTGTTCAGAGTACCAGTGAGAGGCAATTCCTTAGTGGTTGGCGCAGTCGGCGTTGGCTGCGGCTGCGGTATGGTAGCAGGAGGTGTTGTTTGATTGGTGGTTGGTGGTGTCGTCGGCTCAGTCGGCGTTGGCTGAGTTGGTGGATTTGCTGGAGGTGTCGTCACCGTGTAGGTTTCGGTTGTCGCGTCATCACAAGCGTCTGGAGAACCAGTGATGGTCGGCGTGTCGACACAAGCAGTGTTCTTGTGCTTGCCCTCAACGAACTTCGCATACTTAGCGGTCAATGAGAATGTTTGTGATTGACCAGCAGGTAAGTTAGCGATGGTGTGTGTCCACTTAGCACCATCAACCTTACCAGCACTACTGGTTGACAGAGTAACTTCTTTTGGTGCAGTGTCACTGACGACAACATCTTTCAGATCTGTTTTGCCAGTGTTTTTGACGGTAATTTCATAGGTGAAATCACTGTTGACTGCCACTTTAACATGCTCTTGTTTGTTAACTGTTTTAGTGATACTGACTGACGGCTTTGGTTCTTCTGGCTTGGTTTCCTCAGTGACGGTAAAGCTACCGGTACAATTAGGGCTGGTTACTTCGCCAAGGCTAGTGACAGCTGTTGCTTGAACTTTGTATGTACCCGGCGTCTTGAGCTCAACACCCATGCCAGTCTGATCGCCAGTCACACCACCAGCGTCAACAAGTTTGCCCGATGGGTCATAAACCCTGATGTAAATTGATTGGATGGTGGCGCCATTTTTAGCTGATGCCTTGGCACTCATGTGGTAGCGGTTACGTGACAGTTGGGTGATAGTCAAGCTGTCACAAGTAGCAACTGGCTGCGGCTTAGGTTCTGGTTTTGGCTGTGGTTGTGGCGTTGGTACCACCGGAACGGCCTGCGGCACACTATAGGTCAACAAATTACCGCAAGAAGACATGATGCGGAATTTACCTCGAGTAGCCGAACTGCCTTCCCAGCCCATGTACCAACTACTATCCCACAACTTCTGCGGGCGGGAGTAAATGGTGCGTCCAGCAACGGTGTGGGCTTTTTGGCCTTGGGCCTCAGAGAACCGTGAAGTCCAGCCCCATGATTGAGCAGAGGAGTCGACCTCATAGCGCACCTTGGTGCTAGAGATATTCGCCAATTCTGCTCTAGTGATACCGTTATAGGTCAGTACGTCGCGGAAATTGTTGGTATTTTTGTCATAATGCGCCAAAATTGCTTCTTTGCTGCCGACACCGCCTTGGATCATATCGTCTGACGCAGCTTGTGCGTAATCTTGGAATAAAACTACTGATTGCAGCACCATGGCTATCACCATCATACCGATGCCCAAATGTTTTACAGTTGCTTGTTTTGATGTCGTCACTGCTTGCTTCAAGCGAGCTATATATGTTTTCCACGACTGTCTAGCCATACCCTCACTCCTTACTGCATCATCTCCACCTGATGCGTTATATCTTACTATTACTACCGTATCATATATTTTACAGAAGCACAATGAATGAACATTTGATAATTGCTTGAACTAATTTGCATAATCTGTTATATTGTATAATCGAAGTTTAAGTACAAATTGTTAAAGGGAAACTATGGCAAAGAAGAATACGAAACGCAAGTTGATCGCTTTGGTGAGCAACAAAAGCAAGCACCGAACTTACTACACGACAATCAATACACAGAACCGCACTACCAAAGGTCAAGGTAGGTTGACGCTGCGTAAATACGACCCAATCGCTCGTCAGCACGCGACCTACACCGAAACCAAGAAAAACCTTGGTCGCAACGAAGTCAAAGCTCGTAAAAGCTAGTTTCTTATCACGCGTATCATTAAAAACCCACGTATACAACCGTGGGTTTTATGTTGCTGAGTGAGCATGTCTCGAGCGCCAATAGATATCCCGCAAAGCATTCATCACATACAGCGAAGCTTCGTATGGTGAATCGTACGGGCTGAAATAGGCGTGAACATCACCGTCAGACGCCCACTTGGTGCACATGTAGTAGTAATGATCAGAGGTTTGCAAATTACGCCAATCGCTAATCAATTGAGAATCGCCAGACGCCAGTACTCGCGGCGCCAGCTGATACACATAGCGCAGAGCTTCTTGTTGCAAAGCATTCCCATTCCACGCCGTCAAATCTCTCTCGCTGTCGGCCCAAGTGATAGTTTCCGGCATACTCACGTCCCCGACTGGTGCGTTCGATAGAGCTTGCGACACCGTATTAAACTGACCGCCAGCCGTTATCCATTTCCCAACAAACCGCTCAAAGAAGGTGAATATACCGTGTTCTTTCCACTGATGCTCACCAAACGTTTCATAGTCCATGAACAAGTTGACCAATGGACCGCCCGATGCTGTGAGCCATGAGCTGTAGGTTTCAGCCGTCAGTGGCCAGCCACTCCATTTTTTGTTACTAAAACGAAAGGCAATGTCGTCACTCAAGCGATAGTTCTTTAGTAATAGTCTTGTACGCGTGGCGCCCTTTGGTTGATAGACATAATTTGGGCTGCGCCAACCCAGCACTTTGTCCCAGCCTTCAGCCAGCACGCCATTATACCCGTGTGCTTCCGCCCAAGTTCCAAGCTCATCATTGTACGCCAACTCCGTGTTCGCCAACACTTTGGGCGAAACGCCAAATAGCTGTTTGATTTTTTCAGCGTGCAGAGCGACCTGCTTCTCAAATTCAGACTGATCGTAGAAAAAGGCCAGGCTGTGATGGTAGGGGCTAGCCAGTAGCTCCACGCGTCCTGTTTTCACTAGTCGCTGAAAACTCTCAATCACATCTGGCGCGAATTGCTCAGCTTGCTCCAAAAATACTCCAGACAGACTCAGTGACAGGCAAAATTCTGGATGTTCATATAGCAGCTTTTCCAGCAGCGCGTTCATCGGTCGGTACGATTTGTTTGCCACTTTGAGAAAGATCTCTTTGTTGTCTTGGTCGCCGTCACCGCTGAAATAATCATGACGGTTGGCAGTGTCAAGTGCGCCATAGCTGCGGACGCGCCATGGCTGATGGGCGTGCAGGTACAGGGTGACTACTGGACGACTCATGCGCCACCGCCTTTTGATTGAGCCTGTTTGTATAATTTTAAGCAATGCTGAGCCGCGTCATGCCAGGACAATTGGGCGTATTCTGTTTTGACATCTTCCTTGAGAATTTCCAAAAGAGCAGGTGAGCGCGCCAACATGACAATTTGTCGCGCCAATTTGTTGGTGTCCCAATAGTCAAATCGTAAAATGTTGTGCAACACTTCGCCGACGCCAGATTGGCGACTGATGAGCAGAGCTGTGTCGTGGTGCGCCGCCTCCAACGCCGTCAAACCAAACGGTTCCGACACTGAACTCATGACAAATACGTCAATCAGATGATAGGCGTCGCGCCACTGCCGACCACGAACAAAGCCTGTAAACACCACCTTGTCGCTGATGCCCAGGTGCGCCGCCAAAGCAACCAGCTCGTCGCGCTGCTCGCCGCTACCGCTCAACAGTAACGCGATTTTTTGGTGCTGTTTGATGGCCTCAGCCACTGCCCGAATCAGATAGGTCAAACCTTTTTGTACTGTCAACCTGGTCAACGCGCCAACGATGATATAGCCCTCTTTTTTCAAGTCTTCCAAGTATTGATAGGTTCCTTGGTCATATTCATGTGGTGGTAGCTCATCTAGATCGATGGCATTGTACACAACTTCGATTTTCTCTGGTGGAATGTGATAATTCTTCACAATGATGTCTTTGGTAATGTGGCTCACTGCAATGATTCGGTCAGCCATCAACAGCCCTTGCTGCTCGATTTCGTGTACCAATGGATTGCCTTCATTCTCGCCAGAACGGTCAAATTCAGTCGCGTGCACATGCACGATCAACGGTGCATTACACTGCTCTTTGGCGATGATGCCAGCTTCCATGGTCAACCAGTCGTGAGCGTGAATGGCATCCGGAGGATTCTGTTTGACAAATTCTTTAACGAAGCAGTTATACCGTCGCTGCACCGCACGCATACCACCCAACCCGCAATCATGCGCTTGTTTGTCCGAAGTGCCCAAATCATCATAGGCGCCAAAGCCATCTTTTGATGCTTCCAAATGCGTTGCCGCGTGTACATTCATGAAGTCAATGTTCGGATGCTCGGCAGAATAGGGAACAACAAAGTCGATGTCCACACCACAGTCAGCCAATGCCCGTGACATCTGATAACAAGCGACGCCTAAACCCCCGCTATTATGCGGAGGTAATTCCCACCCAAGCATCAATATTTTCATACCTACTATTTATCATAAAACGATGCTTATGTTTTTTCAATAGTTTTTCACGGTTTTTCAGGAGTATTTCACACCACGACCTGTCAGATAGCCTCTTCAAATCACCCAAAATGAGTTGCCGAAGACAAAAAAATCATGTAAAATAACGCCAAGACACAGGGGAGTAGCTCAGTTGGTAGAGCACCGGTCTCCAAAACCGGGTGTCGCAGGTTCGAGTCCTGTCTCCCCTGCCATAGAGCCGTGAAATAGCAGAGGTTTTCCCTCTGTTTTTTTCTAACCAGGCGTATGGTATACTGATTTCATGAAACCATTGCAGTTATCTTCGCCGCACTTGATTATCATGGTCGGCGCACCGGGGGCGGGAAAAACACAGTTTGCGACTGAATTTGCCAAAATGTTCAATGCGCCAATGTTAAGCAGTGATACACTGCGCGAATTGTCGAGCGATGACACACTGATTCACAAAGCTGCAGTTGACTTACTGCGAGAACTACTCAAGCCAAAACAGACAATCATCTTTGACGGTAATACCGAAAAGCGTGCTTGGCGTTCCGACATCGCCAAGGTAGCCCGCGAAGCTGGATTTAAACCACTGTTCGTGTGGGTACAGACCGATCCTGCTATGTCTAGAGCCAGGTGGCTCCGCTCGCACAACGGCGATGAGGCCCTATTTAAACAGAAATTACGAACCTTCTCACCACCACACGCCAGCGAGCCATACATGGTCATCAGCGGCCGTCACACTTACAACACACAGGCAAAAACGCTTTTGAAAAAACTCAGCGACGCCACCCGTCCAGCTGCTTCCATACGCACTCAGCCACGATTCATCAGCGGACGCGGTCGAGTTGGATAAACGAGGGCTCAATGCCAACCATCACTGATTCTGAATTTGGCGAAATCACTGTCACCAGGCGCGCACTAGCCAGTCGCGTCAGTTTGCGCATTGCGCCCAACGGTCGCATCCGCATCACCATGCCGCTTCACGCACCGCTGGCTTCCGCCAAACTGCTCATCAAACGGTCACGTCGCAGCATTCATAAACTCATCGCCGAGCAGCAAGGCGATTTTCCATACAGCACGCCTCAGCAAATTGGCAAAAGTCACAACCTACTAGTAGAGCAGGGAGAACCCGCCGTCAAAACCGTCAGCACCAGCATCATCATCAATACAAGAGACGACCAAGATTTCGCTGACCCCATCTTTCAACAATCCATTCGTGACCATGTCGTCAAAGCCCTACGCAAAGAAGCCAAAAGCTATTTGCCACGCCGCCTCAAATTCTTAGCAGAGCAACACGGCTTTCATTACGACAAAACTCGACTCACACACTCATCCAGTCGCTGGGGTAGCTGCTCCTCAAACGGCACCATCAGCCTAAACATTGCCCTCATGAATATACCGTTTGAGCTATTAGACTACGTCCTCATCCATGAACTGTGCCACACGCGCCAGATGAATCATTCGTCAGCATTTTGGCGCGAAGTCGCTGCCATCGACCCGCACTATAAACGACACCGCGACGCCCTGAAAAAATACACTCCACACGTATAATGCTTATGATATACTGGTACATATGCAGGGAGGGAATCTTATCTATGCCATCATCATTTTACTTGTCATATCATGGCTGATGTTTCTAGCAGTCGTCGTCATCGCCTATCGTGGACGACACCAGTCACGCCAAGAGCTACGACGTAGTCGCTCCCGTGAACGGCTGGAACGCGACCGCGTATTGACACTAGTCAACAACCTCACTGATGCCATCATCAGCATGGACGCCCACGGTATCATCGGCCTCTACAACGCTGCCGCTTTGAGTCTGCTTGACACCAACGCCAGCATTCAGGGCGTACACATCGATGAGTTATTAAATTTTGAGACCAACGACAAACAGCCAGTTCCTGTATTCAAAGAGTTGCGAAAATCACCAGCCATTCGTACCCGTGACGATATCATCATGCCCCTCGAAGGCGGTGACCGCGTGCGCTTGTCAGCCACCTTTGCACCAGTACAGGGCGGCAGCGACACACTCACTTCGGACGGCTATGTGCTCATTTTGCGCGACATCACTCGAGTCAAAAGTCTAGAAGAAGAGCGCGATGAATTCATCAGTGTGATCAGCCACGAACTACGCACCCCCATCACCATCGCCGAAGCCTCACTCTCCAACGTTCAGCTCATGATGCACCGCGGCATGACCGACAAATTAGACGATTCGCTTGCCGAAGCTCACAAACAAATCATGTTCCTGGCACGCATCGTCAACGATCTCAGCACGCTGTCTCGCGCAGAACGTGGCATAGCTGATGAATCAGAGCTCATCAACGTCACTGAACTGGCCGAAAAACTCCGCCACGAATACGAGCCGCAAGCCACAGAAAAGAAATTGGCATTCAACTTGGACGTCAGAGCAGGCGTTGGCAATGTCAATGTCTCTCGACTATACCTTGAAGAATTATTGCAAAATTTCATCACCAACGCCATCAAATACACCCAAAAAGGCTCAGTCACCCTCATCATGAAGCGCAGCGGCGGCAAAGTCTACTTTGGCGTCAAGGACACCGGCATCGGCATCGGGCGCAGTGATCAAAAAAAGATTTTTGACCGTTTCTTCCGCGCCGAAGATTACCGCACCCGCGAAACCAGTGGCACTGGACTGGGGCTGTACGTAGCAGCCAAACTAGCCCGCAAACTCGGCTGTACCATCAAACTCGAAAGCCGTCTCAATCACGGATCAACCTTCAGCTTCAGCCTGCCACCGGCAAAGCCCGCCAAAAAGCAATAATACTGCTCAAACTTGCAATGCATGCATTTTTTGTGCTAAGCTATACTTGACAGTCTGTGAAAAACAGACTTTTTAATTTGGGAGAAACACATGGCAGAAAAGGGTAAGCAGACAGGGAAAACCACCGTACGCCGCATCAAGGCAACGGATGATTCCCCTAAAAAAACCGTCAAAAAGAAACCAACCACCAAACCAGCACGCGCTATTCAAAAGACTGAAGCAGATTCAGGCATGCGCGACTCATTTGTTGGTTATTTCAAGGGAGCGTGGGCCGAGCTGAAGCTAGTTCGTTGGCCAACCCGCGCCAACACCTGGATCATGACCGGCACTGTGATTGGCTTCACTTTACTGCTTACCACATTGATTTTATTACTTGACGCTGGATTTAACTGGGTCTTTGAGCAAATTTTGAAATAAAGGTAAAAGGAGTTTTTTATGGCAAATAATCGTTACGACTCAACCCGTCAGTGGTACGCTATTCACACCTATTCTGGCTACGAAGAAAAGGTAGCAGAATCCATTCGTCAGCGCATCAACGGTGTTGACATGGCAGACAAAATTTTCGACGTCATGGTCCCAAAAGAAAAACAAATCCAAATCAAAAATGGTAAACGTAAAGTCGTTGAAGCCAAAATTTTCCAGGGCTACGTTTTAGTAGAAATGAACCTAACCGACGAAACCTGGTACATCATCCGCAACACGCCTGGCGTGACTGGATTTGTCGGCGCCGACACTACGCCAACACCCGTTTCTGACAAAGAAATTGCCAAAATCAAAAAGCGCATGGGCGTCGAAGAGCCAAAGCACCAGATTGATTTCTCAGAGGGTGAAGTTGTTTCCATCACCGACGGTCCGTTCAAAGGCTTTGACGGTGCTATCGCCGAAATCGACCCAATCAAAGGCAAGATCCGCGTCATGGTCAGCATGTTTGGACGCGACACTCCAGTCGAGCTTGACGCCCTGCAGGTGAAAAAAGTCTAACACGTAGACCAAACAGTCCAATTTATATATTATCAAAAGGGTGGAGAGGTTTTACCATGAGTACACTAGAAATGCCGGAACCCAGTGATGATAACTCCAAGGAAAACGAGGGGATCATACAGCCCAGTGACAACACCACCCAGGAGGCTACCAAACCCTCAGAAGAATGGTTAGAAGCACTGGGTGAGCCTGATGGCAATGAGTTAGCAGATGCCTCTCGTAAACATCTAGTCGCCATAAATAGTTTAATCACAACCTTTGGAAAACTATCTGCCAACCAGACTATTGATGAGCAACAGCGTGTCTTAAATAAGTCCAGCACCTTATTAAATATGCAGTATCTCCCAGCACTACGAGAACTTGCCACCCATTATTTACAAGACTTACCGACAACGCCAAAGCAAAAGGAATCTTTGCTCGCTTGGTTTGCCGATCTGATGGAAAGCGATAGACAGGCGGTTATGGCTGCAGCACATGCCATCGCTCCAGACAGTATTCCAGAAAAGCAGGCAGACATACCAGCGCAAGCTAAACTACATGTAAACCAACTGTACGAGGAGTCCATGGAAGAGTGTGAAGAAGACCTCTCACGTATGCCTGCTTATTTTGCTGCCAATTTTGCAATATCCCTGGGGCAACACCAGGCCAATATGATAAATTCCACATACGACAGCTTACCTGTCGCATCAAAAGAGGCGCAGGCACCAGAGGACGATACTCCTCCACCTGAAATTCCAACCAGCCTTGAAATCAAAGACCCCAAAATAGCTCGCATGTTGATGCTCTCAGAAATTGGCAAAGAAGCCGTCAAAGCCTTGACTATCGCTGGTGGCGTGGCAGTTGGCATCGTTACTGGCAATGTCATCACGCACTTTCTGTCACGCAAAAAATAATGCATCGCGCATCAAGCTACCAAACGTCTTTAGCTTGCACGACTTCACTGGTGTGTGCCAGATAGTGCTGCAGCAGAAAGATGATTAACGCCACAGTGATAAACACCAATAAAATGACCACTACCCAGAGATTACCCATCTGCAAAATACCAGCCAACAAAACCGGCACCGTCGCCACACCACAAGCCAACACTTTACCCACCAGCAACGTCACCAAGGTGACGGGACACTGACAAAACCGCACTGACCGCTTCAACATCCGTGAACCGCCGCGTCCTAGCCAATAGGTAAGAGCGGTGAGGGTGATGAGCAGCACCAACGCCGTAGCAATCCCCAACGCAGCACTCAACAACTGAGCCGTCAACGGCTCTGGCTCTGTCGGAGCTGCCTGCATCAATGGTTCTGCAGTGCGCAAATTCACTGACAGTCCAAAGAACTTACCGCGACGCATCAGCCACACTACAGCGGACAAGGAGATGATCGCATAAACAAACAAGAGCAATGTGTAGCCCACCGCACCAAACGCGTTAATGATGCGCTTAATCGGGAGCGGGCCTCGCACGTTCATGCTTGAATTATACCACACTTTTTTGTATAATACCTATGTTACGCACACTTTCAATACGCTTCAACTAATTTTGAAAGGGTTTATCATCATGGCAAAGAAAGTCATTGGAAATCTAAAACTACGCATTCCAGCTGGTCGCGCTACCGCTGGGCCTCCAGTTGGTTCAACCTTGGGTCAGTGGGGACTAAACATGATGGATTTCATCAATCCATTTAACGATGCCACCAAAGATTTGATGGGCAAAGACGTCATTGTGCACATTCAAGTGTTCGAAGACCGCACTTTCGCATGGAAATCATTGGGTCAGCCAGTGGACGACATGATCCGCGAAAAAGCCGGCATCCAAAAGGGTAGCGGCAAGCCACACACCGACAAAGTTGGTAAAATCACCCGCGCTCAGCTGGAAGAGATCGCTGAAGTCAAAAAAGACCAGCTCAACGCCATCGACACAGAGGGCGCCGTCAAAATCATCGCCGGCACTGCTCGCAGCATGGGTGTTGAAGTTACTGACTAATTAGCTTCGTGTCAATCACAATTGCTCTCGCTCAAGCGGGAGTAATTGTATGTTATGGCTAAATATGATATAATATAAGTATGGATCTGCCAGAATTTGCAAGGTTATCAACAGAAAACGAAAGAGGGCTCAAAGACACCGTCACATCCGTTGTTGGTGCGGTAGCCATCACCTCTGCTTTGCTCATTCCGCCAGCGGTCATGTTGAAGGAAGCAGCTGATACCGCTGCCACTTCTATTCACATCAACACCGAGCCCACCTCGGCACCTTCGGCTGAAGAAACATCATCAACCCAAGAACCAGACCAAACACCACTGCCAACTCCTAGAGGTCTTGTGGAAACCATTATCGACAATCTTGGCGGTTAACCTCTAGTAAAATTCAATGCTCATCACAAATACCATATCCGACCCCCGTGTGTCAGAGGCACTGACCAGTGCCAATTTAGTCGTTCTCAGAACCGACACCATCTACGGCATCGTCGCTTTCGCTACCAACTGTCATGCCATGGAACGCCTTTACCGCGCCAAGCACCGCCCAACCAACGAATCATGCATCATCCTGGTCGCCAACATATCAGACATCCCAGGCTTAACGCCCACTCAACGTCAACACTACCTGCAGCTTAATGCCGAACGACCGACCAGCATCATAGTCCCAGCCAGCAACGCTTTTTTGCACACCACCCACCAAAACGGCACCCTAGCTTTTCGACTGGTCACTGGAAATTTGGCACGTCTCATCCACCAGACGGGTCCCATCCTTGCGCCCAGCGCCAACCCAGCCGGCATGCCACCAGCCAAAAATATCACCGAAGCCATCAATTACTTCGGTGATATGGTGAGTGTCTATGTCGACGGCGGGGAAGTGACGTCCTCAGTCGCGTCACGCATCATCAAGCTACAAGCCGACGACATCGTCACTATTCGCGCTTAACACAACCTACATCTGAACGAACGGTCGCGCCAGCTCGATGTCGGGGCGCAGCTCTGAGATACGCATCAGCTCATTATACTTAGCGATGCGCTCTGAACGGGACATTGAACCAGTTTTGATTTGTCCAGTTCCCAAACCAACAGCCAAGTGGGCAATGGTGGTATCTTCCGTCTCGCCAGAACGGTGGCTCATCACCGTGTTCCAACCAGCTTCTTTGGCCATCTTAACTGCAGCGATGGTTTCGGTCAGTGTACCAATTTGGTTTGGCTTGATGAGGATGGCGTTGCCAGCTTTTTGCTCGATGGCTTGTTCCAGACGCTCGACATTGGTTACCAACAAGTCGTCACCAACCAACTGTGTGGTGCCGCCCAGTTCCAGCGTCAGCTTTTGCCAACCACGCCACGCTTCTTCATTCAACCCATCTTCGATGGAAACGATTGGGTATTGTGCGCGCAGCTCCTTATACATCTTGATCATTTGGTCAGTATCCATCACGCGGTTTTCCGTGGACAAATTGTACTGTTCCGTCTGGCTCTGATAAAACTCACTGGCAGCCACGTCAAGTGCAAAGGCAAAGTCACGCTCCAGCAAGTATCCAGCCTGTTCGATGGCTCGACTGAGCAGGGTGATCGGCTCAGAGTTGCCGTAACGAACGCGAGGCGCATAGCCACCTTCATCACCCACAGTCGTTGGGTAGCCCTCTTGTTTGAGAACTTTTGCTAACACATGGAACACCTCGGCGCTCATGGTCACTGCGTCTTGCATGGTTGATGCACCAACTGGGATGATCATGTATTCTTGGATATCCGTTGCACCCAACGCGTGCTGACCGCCGTTCATGACATTGACCATCGGCATCGGGAAGCTCATCTGTGGATTGCCAGCCAAGGTGTTGATGTAGGTGAACAGTGCCACACCACGTGACGCTGCTGCTGCTTTAGCAGTCGCCAAGCTGACTGCCAAGATGGCATTGGCACCCAAACGACTCTTGTTTGGCGTTTCATCTAGGGTGATCATCTTTTGGTCGATCGCTTCTTGGTCAAACGGACTCATGCCGCGCAGTGCATCAGCGATTTCCGTATTAACATTTTCAACCGCTTTGAGAACACCCTTACCACCAAATGGCAATTCATCATCTCGTAGCTCTACCGCCTCGTGAGACCCGGTGCTAGCCCCAGAGGGAACAGCAGCCCGACCAAAACAGCCGTCACTCAATATGACATCTGCTTCAACCGTTGGATTGCCTCGAGAATCTAAAATTTGACGTGCTCTGATGTGTGTAATTGTGATAAAGTCCATATGATCTATTGTATCAGAACACGTGATAGACCACTAACTGTAGTGTACGTCGGCAAATCCTGTTTTACCTGAATGGGCTATTATACCCGACATACAGCTCGTTACCGTCACCGTCTTGCCATCCCGCGAACCACGCATCTTAAGAGGTCCCGCACAGTGACCAGTAAGAAGATCTACATCAGCCTGTAGTTTAGGCGATTGCTGATCAAAGTTGTTTAATATTGCTAAAGCCTCTCTTTGCTGATGGCTTGTAGCACTAGCAGCTATTTGATCTATCTGGCCCTCTGTTAATCGCGCCAAAGCCTCATGGCCCGCTTCTCTCATCATCAGTAAACGCTTCTTTAGCTCTTCCGGGTTCGCGTTCAGACCTTCTTGTACTTCTTTACGTATACAAGCTATCTCTCCTAGGTTGTGCTTTAACACTGGACAGTCTCGGCACCTCCTGGGAACATCAGCCATGTCTTCGCCAGTTATGTCTGCGCCCGCCATAATGTCATCAAAGGTCGCGCCAATAGTTGTTTCATCGTGCCCACCAGGTGTAAGATTACTGTTTTCTCCACGTTCCATAGTAATTACGCATATTATCATATTGTTGCTAAACACGCAAATATTCCATGAAATACACCCACTGCTATTGATTTTTCTGCAATTCACTGGTATAATATATGTACATGAGTGAAGCACCTTTTCCTAGTCCCCAAAAGCGACCAATTGTTCTGGACGGCCTGATGGACATAGCCTATAGCAGGGAAGACCTACCAGATGAGACATTGCAGAAAACTCTGAACAACCAACTATTCACTCCTGAGTTACTAAGCAAGCCGGTCGACATCACCGCCATAACCTCCCACAACAACAGTGACGGCGAGCCTACCTTAGGTATTGAACAGTTCTCAGAAGCAGTCGCACGGTTTGAGGTCAGTTCAGAGCTGGGCGAACGCACGGTACGCTTGGCGCTCGATAACGGCGACCGCTTGGATGTATCTCACATCATGGAGATTCGTCAGCAAGAGCCAGAAGAGCCGTCGGACTACGCCGAACTGGTTTATGATACCGGTGGACTAGTCAACCGAGTTTTGTCGAGGAAATCATTCAACAAGCTTGGCCCCGAACAACAGCAACTCATCATACAACGACTCACCGAAAAAGCTACCAGGGAGTTTGATGAGCTGCTTGCCGACTCAGAGCATTGTCAAGCCATTGTGAATATTTTTAAACAAACCGAGCCAATCATCGCTGACAAGCTTGCTGTATTTGTGCCGGTCGTTTTAGAAGACGGGGAAGCCAAGCTGCTGCCCAAACTTCATATCGAAATGACTCACGGTGCAACAAAGACCATCGTACCGTTTGATCAGCTAGCAGATATCGACCTCATCTATCACGAACAGAGAGATGAAAGCCAGCCATTTGACTACCTGGCGATTTTCCGAGACGAATGGCGCAGTCGGTCAATCGAAGCAGTCGAATATGTACTCACGGACGCAGCCACTAACTTGAGCCAAGGCGACAATTCAGCTGAAGATATAGCTGAATCAATGCGGACTGAGACCGCAAAGCGGTGCGCGCAACTCATGGCTGATGAGAATTTTTTGACGGAACATATGCTTAAACCAGGCAAGTTTTATGTTGACGGGATATTCTACACCGACAACAACGGTGAATGGCAAGAGACGTTTGACGACTATATTATCAACGCCAAGCCAGAACTAGACTGTGAGGAGATATCCGGACAGTGGCGATTTGGACTACGGCTCATCTCAGCAGATGACAGCTCACAAGCAGACGTGTTTGTGATACCGAGCGACACCTTCGTCACAGCCTTTCGGCGTTCGACACACGAGCCTCATTGAAAACAGTCACCAAAACTGATATAATCAGCGAGAATAACAATCAATGTTGGGAGGTGAATTCGGAGGAACCGAGCACCGATTGCACCACAGAAAGGATATCACTCATGGCCAAAAAAGCCGAGTTGCTAGAAAAAGCAGCAGAACTAAACCTGGAAGTCAGCGAAAAGAACACCATCGCTGAAATCGAAGCTGCCATCGCGGGCGCAGAAAAACACGAAGTTCGCGAAGCACACGTTGCCAAAGCAGGCAAGCGCAGTCAAAAAGCTTTGGACGAAGCTGAAGCTAAAGCAGAGAAGGAAGCTCGCAAAGAAGCAGGCGACACCACTCCACAGGACGAAGACGCTGAAGCACACATCAAAAAGGGTCCAAAGCCAGTCACTCGACCACGCCTAGAGCGCCGCGGTAAAAAATACCAAGAAGCTGCCAAAAAGATCGAGAAAAACAAAGTTTACACTCTAGAAGAAGCCTTGAAGCTAGCGACCGAGACTAGCCCAGTCAAATTTGACGCGTCAGTAGAACTGCACGTTCGGCTCGGTGTTGACCCACGCCAGGCAGACCAGAACATTCGCTCAACCGTGTCACTGCCTCACGGTACCGGTAAAGACGTACGCGTCGCAGTATTCGCACCAGAAGAAGAACACGCTACTGCCAAAAAGGCTGGTGCCGACATCATCGGTGATGAAGAATTTTTGAAGCAACTAGACAAGGAAGAGCTGAACTTTGACATTTTGGTAGCAACGCCACAGTACATGCCAAAACTTGGTAAATACGCTCGCTTGCTCGGTCCACGTGGTTTGATGCCAAATCCAAAGTCTGGCACCGTAGCAACAGACGTGGCAACTGCCGTCACCGAAGCCAAAGCTGGTAAGGTTGAATACCGTGTCGACAAACAAGCCATCGTTCACTTGAGCGTCGGTAAAGTGTCGTTCGGTGCAGACAAATTGCAAGACAACGCCCGCGCATTTTTGAGCAGCCTGAACGCCCAAAAACCAAGCAGCCTCAAAGGCGCCTACGTCAAAAGCGTTGCTGTAACTACTACCATGGGTCCCGGCATCAAGGTTGAAAACAACCTCTAGACATGGTTAATTTGACAGTTTGACCCATCAAATCCCGCCAATCATGGCGGGATTTTTACTGAGGTGGCGTCGCCGAGATAGTCGTGAGGGTATTGCATTTTTCTGTATTTTATGCTAGAATACTAAAGCCCAGTAGGATGCTGATGTTAAAAGCTTGAGTCGATTTTGATTCGCTTGCCAGCCCAGCTGGACGCGAACCAAAAAAGCTCTTTAACATCTGTATCCATTCATATCAGATCCCTAGGAGATCCCTATGCTTACGCGTCGTGGGCTAGCAGCGCTGTTTGCACTGCTAGCTCTGCTATTCGGTTTCTCGGGGGTGGCAGCTGCCGCCCCCGAGAAGCCTGACGACACGACGGCAACGTCGTGCACAGCCCGCCCGATCACGGATGAGGAAGTCAGTGCGGAGTATGTCCGCACTGTTGATGGATCTTCCGAGTTCAGCGCCTATGAGGCGGTTGAATTCGGATTTGGCCTGGCCCTTCAGGAGGGCCATTGTGAAGGTGATAGCATCACCTTCACGCCACCGCAAGAACTGGGGAGCAACGGCTCCCCAGTAGACTTGACCACAGACGGCGGCGTGGTGATCGCCCACGCCGTCTTCTCCGACGGCAAGGTCAGTGTCGTACTGACCGATGCCGTCGAAAACACCAAGCATTATGCCTATGAGGGGCATGCATGGTGGAGAGTGTCCATGAAGGACGTCCTCGTCCCGGGCGAGACCCGGGACCTCCTGTGGGAGATCGGCGGCAAGGTCCGCCGGACTCCCATTCAGGTGGCTCAATGCCCGGGCTGCTCGCAGCCTGAGAGCTGGGGCTCCAAATGGGGGTACATCCCCCAGGACAACCCCTCAAAGGCCATCGTGACGGTGGCGACGCCAGTCGCCACTGCCGATGGTCAAGAATTCCTGATCAGGGACGTATTAACGTCTCCTGGTCAGGAGTTTGCTTGCACCACGCCAGCCGGTCAGGCTGGTGTTTACTCAACAGCGGGTGTCTGGGGTCAGCCCCAGTACACCCGCTATGTCCCGGTCACGGTAGTGGAGTGTACCTCCACTGTGGTGACCGTCAAAATCCAGCTCAACGCGGGCGAGAAAGCCCGTTTTGAACTGTCCCTGTCTGTGAACCCGGGTGACCCCGGGCCATGGACCGACTCGGCTGTCATTACATCCCAGGATCGCTCCTGGGATGCCTCCGCCACCGTGCGGCGGCCGGAGGCGGGAGGTGGCGCAAGCTACCTCCTGAAGCCCCCGCCGACACCGGCCCCGTCGCCGACTCCGTCAGTGACGCCAAGTCCGGCACCATCGCCCAGCCCTGAGTCAACTCCGACGGCAACGCCGACTCCGGAGCCCAGCGCAACACCATCACCGAGCACAACACCGAGCCCGGAGCCGACGCCGACGCCGACGCCTAGCACGACGGCAACGCCGACTCCGTCGGTCACACCGACGCCGACGCCTTCGGTGCCGTCGGCCACAACCTCCCCAAGCCCCACAAGGGGCCAGGAGGTCGTGACACCCCCCAACCAGCCGCCGCACAAGCGGCCGGGCGGGGGACTGTTGGCGCACACCGGCATCGCCGGCGAGCAAGCGGCTATCGGGGCTGCAGCCCTGATAGCATTGGGTCTCATGGCCCTCGTGGCCAGCTACAGTCACTCCTCGCGCAAGGAGTGACATACCACCGAGGGATGCTAGTCATCACGGCTAGCATCCCTCGGTAAAGAGAAACGAGATACAGAGAGAAGAGAGGAGGTTCGCACCGCCCGCTCCACCACGGAGCGGGCTTTCTCTTTGGTTTGATATAATATGCCTGTTGCATTTCGTTGTCATTTCTGCTACAATGGTAAGGAACATTACCAAAGACAGCGGCGATCTGCATAACAAACAGATGTAAACATGCCGCCGAGGGATGAAACGAACAGTTTTATTTGACGTCTTTGGTAGTGCGAGAATCAAAGACGTCTTTTTGATTCTCCATTACCGCACGTTAACAAATTGGCGAAAAGAATGAAATTAACTCAATCAAAGAAAGGATTTTTATGGCAATTTCACGCGATAAAAAACAAACTTTGGTTGCTGAACTAACAGAGCTTCTAAAAGACGCCAAAGGTACGGCATTTGCGCGGTACCAGGGGCTGAGCGTGGCTGAATTACAAGAGTTGCGCAAGGCTGCTCGCGAAGCAAACGTGGTCATCAAGGTGGTCAAAAACCGCTTGGTACGCGTAGCATTGCAGAGCGTCGACACCTATAAAGAAACCGACACCGACCTCCTGGTTGGCCAGTTGGTCTACGCCATCAGTGCCGAAGACGAGGTCATGCCAGCGAAAGTGCTGGACACGTTTGCAAAGACGCACCCAGCACTACAGTTGGCTGGTGGTTTCTCAGGTGAAGGCCTCAGCATCAACGAAGCTGACATCAAAGCACTGGCGAGTCTACCAAGCAAAGACCAGCTGGTCGCCGAAGTGGTGGCACAATTGCTTTCACCAGTCCACGACACCGTGGGCGCGCTGGGCGGCAATTTGCACGGTCTTTTGGATGGCATCGAAGCCAAAGCTGCGGCTTAAGTTTAGCAATCAATTAATAATCTAAGGAGATATATCATGGCTGATATTAAGAAATTGGCTGAAGAACTGACCAAGTTGACAGTTCTGGAAGTTAACGAATTGAAAAACCACTTGAAAGAAGAATACGGCATCGAGCCAGCTGCTGCAGCTGTCGCTGTTGCTGGTCCAGCTGCTGGCGGTGACGCTGCTGCGGCTGACGAAAAAACTGAGTTCACCGTTACCTTGAAAGACGCAGGTGCTCAGAAAGTTGCAGTCATCAAGGCTGTCAAAGAAATCACCGGCTTGGGTCTGGGTGAAGCTAAAGCTATCGTTGACGGCGCACCAGCACCAGTCAAGGAAAAAGTTTCAAAAGACGAAGCTGAAGCTGCAAAGAAGACGCTGGAAGACGCTGGCGCTAGCGTTGAGCTCAGCTAATTTCATTCTAAACATGACGCCAATTTGTTTTCGAAATCATTATGCCGCCCTATACCATGGGCGGTATTTTGATTGCAAGGGTAAAATTTGCAACAATTTTGCAAGCACCCCTTAAAATGCTGTGGAAATCTGAAATAACTTGCTTATGCAAGCCTTGACCGAACCTTTTTCCTATGCTATATATAGAACGAGAACTATCAAAAATAGACAGGGAAATGCGAGAATCACTATGTCTGAATTACCAGAAAAACAAGTAAAGCGGCTTCGCTCATTGATACAAGAGGCAGAAACCAATTTGGCAGCGGCAAAAGAACTATTGATCAGCATCATCGGTGATGACGGTCAAGTTGTTACACCAAAAACTTCCACCGAAGATGTGACTGGCAAGGTCGTCGAAGGCGTGTTTGATGGTCAGACCATGCTTGGCCCAGACGGCAAGAACTACCCAATCCCAGCCAACTACGCTTCAAAATCAAAGCTTGTTGAAGGCGATATTTTGAAATTAACCATTGCTGATGACGGCAGCTTCATCTACAAGCAAATCGGCCCGGTGGCGCGCAAGCAAGTCATCGGTACACTGGTACAACACGACGGCGTCTACTACGTCGAAGCTAACGGTCGCGAGTATCGCATTTTGCTCGCCAGCGTCACCTTCTTCCGCATCAACATCGGCGACCAAGTCACCATCATCGTGCCAGAGGACAATCCTGACGCTACCTGGGCAGCCGTTGAAGCAGCGTTGTAGCCTATTTTTACACTTGAAACCGTCCGCGCAGTTGCCGGGCGGTTTTTGATATAATTGTGCTATGCCTGAGGAGTTTTTACTAAGCTACGCTAGCTTTGACGCTGAAAATCGGCCATTCTTAGAGTGGCAGGTTGATGGCAAGACTGAGCGTGGTGATGTTGTGGGGCGGGAGTTGTCGCTGATGTTTGATGTTTCGACCAAATATTGTACGGGCTGGGTGGATTTTGACAATCACTGCAGCCAGATTTGTCCTGACGGTGCCACGGTTGATGAGAAATATGAGAATTGTTTGAAGTGTCGCAATCGCACTGGATTTAATCCAGCGTTTTATCACGCCGATTCGGTGTCGGCGCAGCAGGAAAAAATCAATCAAAATCCACATTTTTTGTATTTGGCGTACTTTTCACCAGAGGTGATCAAAGTTGGCATTTCACAGGAGGAGCGCGGTATTCGGCGACTACTGGAACAGGGAGCGCGCCTGGCGCTGAAGCTGGAGACGTTTGCTTCGGCGTTGATCGCCCGGCAATATGAAGCGAAGATTGCCAAGCTGGATGGCATCATGGAAACAGTGGCCGCCAGTAAAAAGCTGGGGCTGATTAAGCAGCCGCTCGATGCTGCAACGGCGGAACAAGCCCTAGCTGACGCATTGGTGCGTATCCAACAAAAGCTGGGGCTGGATTTTCCACATCGAACGCTCATCATGTGCGAAGATTATTTTCACACCGAGGGTCGAGACTTCAGCAGTGTGATTGATATGGCAGGGAATAAGGTTTTGGCTGGCACGGTTGTTAGCGTCATTGGCTCGGTGCTCATCACTGAATATGACGGGCAGCTACTGGCGTATAACGTGAAAAAGTTCATCGGCTACCGAGCGCAGGCGACGCAAGGGGTGGTTGACCTTGAGATACCTAACACGCAGCTGACGCTGTTTTGACAGAATATGGTATAATATGAAAAACGGAGTTTATATATGAGCAGTGACCACACGATGAAAAGGATTTTTATTTATGGCGATTCTAATGTTCGGGGAGACAGTTTCGTTGGATCACGAGTGCGACACAGCGACCGGTGGGTTAACCGCCTGAAGCGAGAACTGCGAGGCAAAGCGCATATCATCGCCGACGGGCTGTCAGGTCGCGTAGCGGGAGATTTTTGTGAAGCAAAGCCATACAAAAATGGCAAACAAGCTTTTACGAAAGCCCTCCAGCAAGCGGGCAACGTGGATACCATCATCATCGCCCTTGGCACCAATGATTTACAACAGCAATACAGTAGGACGGCACAAGCTATCATCCAAGATTTAATAGAGTATCAAAAACTGGCTCACGGTGCTGACGTTATATATATCTTACCGCCAGCATTTTCGACCGGTGAAGATTCTGGTCCAGAATTCACCGAACAATCAGAAGCTATACGACAAGAAATCTTGCAGAATAAGGAGGCGCTCGGTGAGTATATTGAGTTGCCATTCATACCACTGTCGGATGGTATTCATTTTTCAGCAAAAGGGCATCGCTTAGTGGCGCACGCCGTTAAGCAAGCTTTGAAAGCGAGGCAGATGTGAACGAGGGAAAGAAGCCACTCTTACAGACCATAGGGCGGGAAATGGCCATTACTACTCATGGCTTTGACGACATACCAGAAGGCCCGAATGTATTCGTCGCCAATCATGCTTGCATGCGCGATATCTTTGCCATACCAGCAAGTCTGCCGGAGGACTGCGACGTTGTTATTAGTTCACGATTGGCGTATAAAAATAGTTCTGTGGACACGGCAGTGCGGCGACTAATGATAGAAAATGCGCTGCATACGATACCACTTGAAGTACATGGCGGAAAAGAATATTTGAAAACTGGGCTCGAAATGGCCAGACGCGCGTTACTTGACGGACACTCGCTGCTCATCTTTCCAGAAGGTGCATACACGGGTGACGCTCAGGTAACCAAAGGGTGAACGGGTGCGTCACGAATTTTATTTGACGCAAATGTAGGGGGGAGCCTAACTTATTGCCAGTAGGTATTCGCTACGAGCCGTGGCCTACTGATCTGGATGCATACATGCCACAAGATGAGCAAATCCACGTTACTCTGGGTGATCCTATTGACTATACAGCAGCGTATAGAAATTATGCCGCTTCGACAGACCGTGAGTCTCGACGCCAGGCCCTACGTGCACCGATAGACATGGCCATGCGAGCCATCGCAGAAGCGACTGACTTGCCGTATATTGACGAACCGATAGAACTATGGCCAAGAAAGACCATGATTTTAGAAAGTGGTGAAGAAGTGCCCATTCCTAACCACTAAATAGCTTACTAATCTCGCACTTTGCGCTATAATACATAGGTAATGAGTCAAGCACTGTACCGCAAATATCGCAGTCGTAGCTTGGACGAGGTGTTGGGGCAAGATCACGTGACCAACATTTTGCGCCGAGCCTTGGAGCAGGGGAAAATCGCCCATGCGTATTTGCTGACGGGTCCGCGCGGCGTGGGAAAGACCAGCGTAGCGCGCATTTTGGCGCATGAGATTAATCAGTTGCCGTATGATGAGGAAGCCTCGCACCTGGATATCATCGAAATTGATGCCGCCAGCAACAACGGTATCGACGACATTCGGGCATTACGCGAAAAAGCCCAAGTCGCGCCGGTTTCCGCGCCAAAGAAGATCTACATCATTGACGAAGTCCACATGCTGTCCAAGCCCGCCTTCAACGCACTATTAAAGACCTTGGAGGAGCCGCCAGCACACGTAGTTTTTATCCTGGCTACCACCGACGCCGACAAGCTGCCCGCCACCATTCTCAGCCGCGTCCAGCAATTTTTCTTTCATCCCATCTCAGTCGATGTCATGGCACGCCAGCTGATGGCCATCGCCGAAAAAGAAGGCTTTGCCATCGAGGCAGACGCTGCTCGGCTGATCGCCGAGCGCTCGCGCGGCGGGTTTCGCGACGGTATCAGCATGCTTGATCAATTATCAATTTTAGCCACGCCCGACCAGCCACTGACCGTCGCCATGGTTACTGAATACTTAGGCTTAAGCGACGCAGCCACGCTAGAGAAGCTGCTTGATTTATATCAATCAGAGGACAGCGCTGACATCCTTAGAATCCTGCAAGAACTAGAGCAAAGTGGCATCAGCCCGACTGTGGTGTCGCACCAGCTATTGTCAATCGCTCGCGCCAGACTGAGTACAAACCCAGGTCTTGTTGAACTCATCCAGCAGCTCATCGAAGTTGATCGCCACCCACACCCAGACCTGAAATTATTGACTATTTTCATGCAACATCACGCTCAGCCAGTCAGGCCGAAGAAGACAGTTGCCCAGGCCGTCACGGCAACGCCAACCGTCATTTCGACACCAGCCAAGCCAGCATCGTCAGCAGAAAAGTCACCAAAAAGCCAAAGCACCAAATCAACTGAGCCAGTGAAAAAAACGTCCGAAAGCAAAGACACCAAACCAGCCCAATCAACCAAAAAATCGCCTACAAAACCACGTAAATCTGATGCACCACTAGAGATAGATTGGCAAAAGGTAATCGAGCAGGCTAAGGAAAAATCAGTCGGCCTGTCATCACTGCTCCAAAAAAGTCAGTGGGCGTTTGACGGAGATAAACTAACTATTTTTGCTGGCAGTGCGTTCTACAAGAAAAAATTGGATGATGCCAAAAATCGACCATTACTGGCAGAAATCATCACCGCAGAGACGGGAATGGAGCTGGAAGTTGATATAATTGGAGAGAAGAAACCACCTGAAGACGAAAAATTGGCGGAAATCGCTGCCATGATGGGCGGTGGCGAAGAAGTGAATCTGGAGGAACTATAAGTGAGCGAAGCAAGTCAACATACATCATCGGGCAAACTGCCACCGCAAAATCTGGATGCCGAAAAGAGTTTGCTGGGCGCGATATTGATCGACGAAGAAGTCTTAGCAGATGCGACTGAGCACGTACATCCTGCTGATTTTTATGATAAAAATCACGGTCTGATTTTCGCTGGGATGATGCGCTTGTTTGAGAAGCACAAGCCAGTTGACCTCTTGACCTTGACCGATGAGTTGAAGCGCAAAGATGAGCTAGAACTCATCGGCGGCTCGGCGTATCTGACAGAGCTCACCAACTACGTGCCGACCGCTGCGCACGCTGAAGCATACGCTGAAATGGTGGCGCAAAAAGCAGTGCGGCGCCGACTCATCAAAGCCAGTGCTGACATCACCGAGCTTGGCTATGACGAATCGACAACCACTCAGGAGTTATTAGAAAAGGCTGAAGCTGAACTATTCAGCGTTTCCGACCAGTCACTCAAGCAAGATTTGATTAGCCTGGAAAATATTCTGACTGATAGTTTTGACCGAATTGAAGAATTGCACCGTAACAAAGACACGCTCCGTGGCATTCGCACTGGTTACCGCGACCTCGACAACATGACCGCCGGACTGCAGCGTTCCGACCTGATCATTCTGGCCGCTCGTCCAGCCATGGGTAAGACCACGCTGGTGACCAATTTGGCGTACAACGTGGCAACAATTGAGAAAAAGCCAGTGCTGTTTTTCAGCCTGGAGATGAGCAAAGAGCAATTGGTTGATCGTATGTTGGCGGACGCATCAGGTGTTGACAGCTGGAATATCCGCACCGGAAACTTGAGTGATAATGATTTTGCTAAACTGTCGGAAGCCATGGGCGAGATGGCAGAAGCGCCGATTTACATTGATGACACACCGGGCCTCAGCATTTTGGAGATGCGCACCAAAGCTCGCCGTTTAGCACATGAGGGCGAAATTGGCCTAATCATCGTCGACTACTTGCAGCTGATGCAGGCCACTAATAATCACAACGGCAACCGCGTCCAGGAAGTGTCAGAAATTTCCCGTGGCCTAAAGTTGATCGCTCGTGAGCTTAACGTGCCGCTGATCGCCCTGAGTCAGTTGAGCCGTTCCGTCGAGTCGCGCACGCCACCAATTCCACAGCTGGCCGACCTGCGTGAGTCCGGATCCATTGAACAGGACGCCGACATTGTCAGCTTTATCTACCGTCCAGGCTACTACGAACCAGACAATCCAGAGGTTCAAAATATCACCGACCTGATCATCGCTAAGCACCGTAACGGTCCCGTCGGCAAAGTCCAATTGTACTTCCACCCAGAACGTCTCCGTTTCATGAGCCTCGACAGACGACACGATTAACAAACCATGCTATAATAAACCGCAGTGAAAAAGAAAACTCTGTCTCATCTGTTTCTTTACCGTTGGCGCTATCTTTGGGGCTATAGTGCTTTGATATTGATATTTTCCGCGGTCATCAGCGTGGCGTTGTTGTACGCGCCAGGTGGCATTAGCCAGTCAGAGATCAACATGGTCGCACGAACCAACTTGCTTATGGAAGGCAATTGGTCCATCGTCAATCTGCCACTTCACGCATTCCAAGCAGCACTGTTCTTGTTATTTGGCGTCAGCACACTCACCGTCAAGTTACCAGCCGTCACACTGATGTGTTTAGCGGCGCTGGCACTCTTTTTCCTCCTCAGGCACTGGTTCAAACCAGGCATTGCCGTATTGTCTCTTTCTCTCATGATCGCCACTGGTCAATTCATCTACTTAGCGCAAAGCTTCACGCCTGGCATCATCTACATCACCACGGCGTCATTGATTTTGCTGTTCGCTAGCCTCATAATCCAAAAAGCCAAATTCGCCCAACTCTGGAAAATCCTGTTGGCCGCTGTCATGGCTGCCAGCTTATACACGCCATTTTTCTGGTATCTCAACCTTGGCCTCATCTTGGTGGCATTATTACACCCATACACACGCTACATCATCGTTTCACGAAAGTATCGCGCCAGCTGGACACCAGCATCCATCGTCTTTCTACTGGTAAGCGCGCCATTGGTGTACTTCTGCTTGAAAAATCACGGCTTCTTACTGGATGTGTCAGGCTGGTCATCGCTCAACTTTGATGTCTTAGCAAACCTCAAAATCATCGTTCGAACCTATTTCTGGCCAGTGCCATACATCTCCAACGGACAAGTGCTGCCAGCTATCGACGTCAGCACCGTAGCGCTAATGTTCCTTGGCATGATCATCACTTTCCGCAACTGGCACACTGCTCGGTCCTACGTGGTCAACATTTGGCTATTTTTGTCATTGCCGCTACTCGCCCTGGCGCCTCAAGTCAATATGATCATCTCTGTGCCGATGTTTATCTTGCTGGCTACTGGCGTAGAACGACTGCTGTACGAGTGGTATCGATTATTCCCAAAGAACCCATACGCGCGTGGCACCGGACTGGTACTGATGATCATCTTGGTCGGTGTCATGACCCTGAGTGGTGTCAATCGATACGTCCACAGTTACCACGATCTACCCGACGCCGTGCGCGAACATTCCAAAGATTTGAGTCTTGTGCGTGACACACTACTGCGCGACACCGCAAACAAGAAATATATATTCGTCGTAGCAGCTGCCGAAAAACCGCTGTACGACGCCTTGTCCAGCCACATGAATAAGCATAATAGAGCGATATCCATCAGCGACGGCCTGCCAGCAGAGGGTGCTCAAGAAGAAGTAGTCGTCACGCGCGCTGCTCGCCAAAATATCACTGGCATCCCAGGAACTATTACGCGCGTCATTACCAATGATTGGGCTGAGGCGGGCGATCGGTTTTATGTCTACAAACTTAGTGAATAATGCGGTATAATAAGTGAGTTAATTGAAGGAGGAACATTATGGCTTTTGATCAGGTGAAAATGCTGCAACAGCTACGTAAAGCACAAAAACAACTTGGTAAAGAAATCATTGAAGTAGAGGCTGGCGACGGTGCAGTCATCGTTCAGATCACTGGTGAATTGAAGATCAAATCAGTCAAGATTAATCCTGATATGGTAGATCTAGACAACATCGAACAGCTCGAGCACTGGATTCAAATTGCGGTGCGTGACGGCTTGGCAAAAGCTCAAGAAGTTGCTGCTGAAACAATGAAGCCATTGATGGGCGGCTTGGGTAACCTGGGCATCTAATCCTACCGATGAGTACTCATATTTTACCAAAAGCGCTGACGGCGTTGATTGATGAGTTTGGTAGTCTGCCGGGAGTTGGTCCGCGAACTGCCGAACGCTACGCCTATGCTGCTTTGCGCCGCGAAGCAGGGCAGTCCAAAAGACTGGCTCAGGCGTTGAATGAGTTACACCAACGCGTCAAAACCTGTCCGGTGACGTTTGCGTTGATTGACGAAAGTGATGATCTGTCGCCACTTTACACCGACAGTCGCCGCAATCGCCAGCTCATCTGCGTCGTCGAAGAGCCGCTGGATATCATGGCGCTAGAGCGCACTGGTCAGTTTGATGGTACCTATCACGTGCTGGGCGGAGCAATTTCACCAATCGACGGCATTGGACCAGAGCAGCTTCACATTCCCGAGTTGATTGAGCGCATCAAAAATGACGGCGTCACTGAGATCATCATCGCCACCAATGCCTCAGTAGAAGGTGAATCGACCGCGCTGTTTCTACAGCGATACATCCAAGAAGCTGGGTTGACGCTGACTGTTTCGCGACTGGCTCGCGGCATCCCTGTGGGAGTCGACCTAGAATACGCTGATCAGATCACGTTGTCGCACGCACTCGAAGGCCGACGCACCTTGTCTTAGTTTTATTAGCATAAGCGACATGCTATACTAATCATATGGAAAAGCCTCGAATTCCTCAGGACAAACTCATCAATCATTCTAAATTCAAAGCGTTCACTCAGTGGGTCCACAAGCACCATTTGGCACTGGCACTTGTTGTAGGCGCGGCGGTTGTCGCAATCATTTTCATCATCGCCATGTACTCTGTCCAGTCAGACGGCGGCTCACCATTTTTCGCTGGCACTAAAAAGCCAAAAGAGAAGTTTTACTCGTCACTCACCGGTCTGGAAGTAGCTGACGCAAATGCTGTGAAAGCTCCCGTCGCTGGCGTAATTGTCGAAAACAGTCCTAACGCGCGGCCACAGTCTGGGCTATCAAAAGCTGGCATCGTCTATGAAGCCGTCGCTGAAGGCGGAATTACTCGTTTCTTTGCATTGTACCAGGGAAATAAACCAGCCAAAATTGGTCCAGTACGCAGCCTGCGCTTGTACTATTTGCAATGGTCAACGCCGTACAAAGCCTCAATTTTCCATGTTGGCGGTAGCGCAAACGCCTTGAGCACAGTTCGTAACGGCAAATATCACGACATCGACGAGTTCAGCAATGGCAATTCGTATTGGCGGGCCAATGATCGACGCGCGCCGCACAATGCCTATACTTCAGGTGAGAAAATTGATCAGACCAACACCGCCAAAAGTCACAACGAATCAGTGTTCACTGGGTTCAAGCGCGCCGATGGCAAGCCTGCCGAAACGCCAAATGCGACTCAAATTGCCATCAATTTCAGTGGTCCGCTATTTAACACCAATTACACCTACAACAAAGATTCTAATACCTACGCTCGCACGCTAGCGGGGCAGCCACACAATGACGCCGAGGCTGGGCAGATTGCGCCAAACAGCATCGTAGCGCTGGAAGTGAACGTCGAACATCGCCCAGGCAGCCGCGAAGGCTATGAAGACGTCACCACTGTTGGCACTGGCAAAGCATATATTTTCCAAAATGGCGTCGTAGCTCAAGCCACCTGGAAGCGTGACAACGAAAGTGCCGAATTGAAATTAGTCGACGCCGCTGGCAAAGACATCGCGTTGAACCGCGGCCAGACGTGGATCGCCGCCTTTACACCGGGGCGAGGAAGCATTGCATGGCAGTAACCCGTCGCCGATCGATTCGCGACTACAATCGATATTACATGCGTCGGTTGGTATTATTATTACTGGTGCCTGTCGGTATCGCTGCTACTTTTGCTACCATCACTCATCTCATACTGACAAACTTGGCTGCCGTCGAGGTCAACTGGTACGTCATCATCCTCCTCGGCGCAGCCGGAGGTGTCATTGGCACGGTAACCATCACGCCATTCATTAGCAAACCAATGCGCGACGTGCTTTACGCTGCAGCTTACAAAACAGGGGAGCTGACTGCCGAAAAGCCAACCAAAATCAATTCACCAGCACACACACGCACTGGTTTCCAGACCGTGCTTGAGGCCATATATACCAACGGTGCGCCCACCAAACCGACTGCCAAAAAAACTTCGTCCCAACTTGACGCCATCATTCAGTCGTTTAATCACACCCCGTGTGGCATCGTCGTGTTAGACCACCAACAAAACATCATCTTTGCCAATGAAACTGCGCCAGTCGTTTCCGACATGGACGGCGTGTTGACTTTGGGGTTAGACTTTATTGATGAAATTTCCATCAACCAGTGGATCCAAGAAGTTGCCAAAGACAACATCACCGCCCATCACCAATGGACGCGCGTACCAGCTCAGGCCAAAACCTCTGCGCCACAAAAGTTCTATGACGTCAGCGCCTCCTACGAAAAAGGTGCAGCCGGCGAAACGGTCATCATCCTCTTTGACCGCTCAGCCAAATACTTACCCGAGGAAGAGGATCTCAATTTCATCGCCTTTGCAGCGCACGAACTCCGTGGACCCATCACCGTCATTCGCGGTTACCTGGATATCTTGGAACAAGAGCTTCACGACCGCCTGCGGGATGATGAGCCACAATTGTTCAATCGTCTAACCGTTTCTGCTAATCGTTTGTCTGGCTATATCAACAATATCCTCAACGTTTCAAAATTTGATCGGCACCACCTATACGTACATCTGCGCGAGGACACTCTGGAAGCCATCTACGCCACCATCGCTGACGACATGCAACTACGTGCTTCAGCCCAGCACCGCATGTTGAACGTATCCATCCCCAGCAACTTGCCGACCGTAGCAGCCGACCGTGGTAGCATCGGGGAAGTGATTTCCAATCTGATCGACAATGCCATCAAATACAGCTTCGAGGGCGGAGTTGTCCAAGTTTCCGCCGTACAAAAGGGCGAATTCGTGGAAGTTTCCGTCTCAGACAACGGTGTCGGCATGCCAGCTGGTGTGATCAAAAACCTCTTTCGCAAATTTTACCGCTCACACCGATCACGCGAAACAGTGGCCGGCACCGGCATCGGTCTATACATCTGTAAAGCCTTTGTCGAGTCACATGGCGGCAGCATCTCCGCACGCAGCCAAGAAAACCAAGGCTCAATTTTCTCCTTCACCATTCCTGTCTACGCTTCGGTGAAAGAAAAATTATTAGAAGACGGTCAGCTAAACAATCGGCTCATTCGCACTGACGGCGGGTGGATAAAAAATCACAAAATGTATAGGGAGTAATCATGGCAATCAAAACAATTTTATGTATCGAAGATGACAGATTTATCGGCGAAATGTACGTGCGCAGTTTGGAGCGCGCAGGCTATACCGTCACCTGGATGGTGGACGGCAATGACGGTTTGGTGGCAGCGCGTAACCAGCCCTACGACTTGATCATCTTGGATTTGATGCTGCCAGAACAGCGTGGCGATCAGATTTTAGACGCCCTCAGAAACGGCGAAACTGATTTGGTGCCTAATAGCAAGATTCTCATCATGACCAATTTTGAGCAAGACGACCAGTCCAAGTCGCAACTGCTGCCCAGAATTGACGGCTACCTCATCAAAGCCGACATCACACCCCGGAAGCTACTGGAGGTGATTGAGCAGCTGGGTGAGTAGTCAAAAGTAAATTGGCTATCTATTTCTATTTATGTTAATCCCTGTTGTGGTAGTCATCCAAACACACTTTGCTCATGCGGTCGAATTCTTTATCTCCCTGGGTTACACTACCACTCCATCTAGCTACATCATTAATTTTTCCCATAGCTCCATATCTACCGACTAAATCCGGCCATAAACAATTACATATAGCTTTTGCTGTATCCCGTGAACGTTTACCCTTAAATACCTCGTTTGTATAATACTCATCGCACTCATATATAAAGGCTAACTTGTCTTTCTCGTTTGGCGAGCGGTTGTAGCGGTAGTATTGGTAGCCTCCAAAAGGTAGACACACTACGAGCAGAAAGATAATGGTTGTTTTAATAGCCTTACCGATGCCGCCTTTTTCATCATACATCACTTTAGCACCAATGAAGGATTCAGTTATGAAGCCTAAGGCTATAGCAGCCACGCCGTGCCATACACTCACTGTGAAACATAAAGCAATAAGACTAAGTCCGATAATTACCAGAACAGTATTAGTTGCACCAGTCTGAAATATCATAGGAGTAGTAAGGACCTTTACTGGACCATCTTTAATCTTATGACCCATCACAAGCCCGATAAAACCACCGCCAATGATTGCAAAAGCTAGAACCATTAGCCAATCTATACTTGCTGCGTCCATATTACTTGACCGCCCTTAGGAGTCTGTTTGTTTTTACTACATTTTGAATATTCGTTATTACGGAGATACACTCCAGAATAGCTATGAGGTCTTTTTCTTCTCCCGTAACCGTTTCTGACACCAGTTTTCCATACTCCCACAATAATGTTCCACTTTCGCCCTTTGATCGATCACTATTTTCTAGAGGGAGTTGACCGTATATATTAATCAACTTCTGTATCTTGTCTTGAAAAAATGATAGGAATGCTGGTCTCTTATTAATATCGTCTACCATGATATTGACCATGTTTTCTGTAATACTTGAGGCGCATTTTCTAAAAACAGAGTGGTCTATTCCACTCGCAGAAAATTGTCTCATTAGGTTAATGAGCGAAAAGCCGATTATCTGAATCATTACTAGAGTGCTGATTTCCTCCGAGAACTTATACTCTGCTCTTAGCTCTTCTGCACTCTTTGCAGATAACTGAAGTAACAACGTCGCGTATGAGTTTAACTCTTCTGTAATCGTTGGTTTCCTACCAAATATCATTATTTACCCTCCTACTTTTTAGTAATAAAAATGACACCACGCTTGGTGTCTAACCAGTAAATAGAGTATTAAGCCCTAATTTACTTCGCATGGTGCCATTTTGAAGGCTTAATACCACGCAAAGAAAATGCGGTACTCTATAATACTGGTTAGACCTTTTTATTATACCAAACATTATTAATAATAAGGCCATAGAGGTCTCGGTTTGTAATGACAAAAGATAAATTATATACCGACGTCACAATGACTCTCGACTTTGGAACCGACAGTCTGACTATGTTTTAAGATTGAAGGACAAAACAAAAAAAGACTTCAAAGAGCCTCTTAATTCTATATTGGTGACCTCACGGGGAATCGAACCCCGGTTGCCGGGATGAGAACCCGGTGTCCTAACCGCTAGACGATGAGGCCAACACTAAGCATCATACCACGGCGCAACCGCTTTTGTCTATACCGCCGCACCAGCCAACAGAGACACGCTTGCGTTTTACCGCCGTTTGACGCTATACTTAATATCATGAAAGAATCGAGGGTGGGGCAGTCTGACAGAACATTTTCCAAATTTTGGCTGCGCCGTCTCAGCAAAGCTTCGCTACTAGTCAATCTCTTCATTCTCCTCACGTACGCATCGGCTCGCTTTTTGCCTGGCAATTATCGCTTCACTATTGGCGATTCAGTAACTGACTTGGCCGCCGCCATCAGCGTATTGTCCGCAGCTTGGGCGCTTTGTCTCTGTGTTTGGATGCCCAAAAAACAACGTGCTTACCTGGCATGCGCCACCTATGCATCGCTCATCATCACCATCGCCGCACTCATCGCTACCAGTGGCGGTATCTATTCTCCATTTACCAGCCTCTGGCTCATGGTGACCGTCTTTGCAGCCGTATTCGGATTATGGCTGACTGGCGGTATCATCTTGCTGGTCGTGGCGCACATCGCCATGATTCATTTGGAAACACCACTGACGCTGGAGCAAATAGCTATCAGCACAGCGCTTGGAGTCATGCCGCTCATCCTGAGCATCGTTCTATGGCGATACCAGCCGCAGAAAAAGCTTGATGATCGATTTGCTGAACTGGAAAATAGGCTAACCTCCGCCGAGGGCAAATCTGATGTCGTCATCAATACCATCGACGACGGCGTGATGGCTATTTCCAATAACGGTATCATTGAACTTATCAATCCAGCCGCGCAACAGATGATCGGTTGGGACAAAGGCGACGCTTTGGGGTTGAGTTGGCGGAGCGTCCTCAAACTGGTGCTCAAAGACGGATCTGACATCCCAGAGGGCAAACATCCCGTTGCTCAAGCACTGTCTTCAAACCAACCCACCCACAGCGACAACCTATTTCTCAAAACCTCTTCAGACAAACGACTACCGATCACCATCGTCAGTTCTCCAATCGGCCCACAAAAGGAGGGCGTCATCATCGTGTTCCGCGACATCTCCAAAGAACGCGCTGAGGAGCGAGAACAAGCCGAGTTCATTTCCACCGCCAGCCACGAAATGCGCACGCCCGTGGCTTCCATCGAGGGATATCTGGGCCTGGCGCTCAACCCAGCAACCGCCCAAATTGACGACAAAGCACGTGATTTCATCACCAAAGCGCACGCCTCAGCTCAACACCTGGGCCGATTATTCCAAGACTTGTTAGACATCAGTAGAGCTGAAGATGGGCGTCTCAAAGATGAGCCAAAATTATTCAACGTGACTGATTTTGTGGCAGACATCTTTGAGGGTCTGGCGCACAAAGCCGCCGAGAAAAACCTGCTCTATTCGTTCCGGCCACACGCGTTGGCCAAAGATTCCGCTGATCAGCACTTACAGCCTATTTATTATGCCTTTGTCGACCCCGACCATTTCCGGGAAATTACCGCCAACCTCATAGAAAACGCCATCAAATACACCAAAGAAGGCGAGGTGGTGGTTGACGTCACTGGCGACTCGTCAAAGGTGGTTGTCAGTGTGATGGACTCTGGCCTAGGCATCCCCGCAGAAGACGTGCCGCATCTTTTCCAAAAGTTTTATCGGGTTGACAATTCAGCCACTCGTGAAATTGGCGGTACCGGCCTGGGACTGTACCTGTCCCGCCGACTCGCCGAAAGCATGTCGGGCGATTTACGTGTCGAGAGCGAGTACGGCAAGGGAAGTACGTTCTTTCTGGAAATACCGCGAATTTCCAAAGAGGAAGCCGCTCACAAAGAAGCATCCTTGCAGCCAGCATCAGTTCAGTACCATCAACCACAGCAGCAAGCCCCGGTAATTCCTGACACAACGCCCATAGAACCGCCAGCAAATCTTCCAGCACAGCCACCAGCAGAACAGCCTCAGCAGCCGACCGAACCTGCTCAGGTCACTGAGCCACCTGTCCAGCCCAACCAGCTACCACAGCCACAACCAGCACCAACCAGCCCAGAACACGCCACATTGGCCGACATTGAACATCACTTGGAGACCAGCCGCCGCGCCATCAGCATACCACGGAGGAACAATAATTCATAAAAGCATAAGAATGATAGCAATTTTAATAATAATATCGTATAGTAGGTAGTAGATATGACAAAAATTTTACTCGTTGAAGATGACAAAAGTTTACGCGAAATCTATGGCGTACGATTATTAGCAGAGGGATACGACATTGTGTCCGCAGGTGATGGTGAAGAGGCGCTCGCTATGGCTATCAAAGAACGGCCAGCACTCATTTTGAGTGACGTGATGATGCCAAAAATTTCTGGCTTTGACATGCTGGATATTTTGCGGTCTGCCACTGAGACCAAAGACATCAAAGTAATCATCATGACCGCTTTGTCCTCAGAAGACCAACGAGCTCGTGGTGAACAATTAGGCGCTGACCGATATCTCGTGAAATCCCAAGTCGGCATCGAAGACGTCGTACGCACAGTCCACGAAGTTTTGGGCGATGTTCCAGGACTTACGCCAGCGCCGCAACCGCAACCAGCCGCACAGCCAGCAGCACCTCAGCCAGCGCCAACCATGCCGCAATCACCGCAAATGCCGCCGGTCCGGCCTGACGTCTCGGCACTATCACCGCAGCCAACACTGCAGGCTGCAGCTGCACCAGCGCCGGCTACCTTACCACAGCCAACTGCGCCTTTCTCATCTTCAGCACCACGTCCTGCCAACCTGGGCGAGCGTGTCATCCGGCCACTTGAAGGCGCCAGTCTGACGCCAACAGAAGATGTTGCCAAGCTCATGGAACAAGAACTGGAGGGAATTCCAAACCTCAAACCGCAACCGGCTGAACCTGAGCACACTCCAGAGGAAACAGCACCAGCTCCGCAGCCTGATGCAGCCCCAGAAGAAACTATTCCGACCCTAACAGCAGCTCCAGCTCCTGAAGCTCCGATAGAGCCTACTCACATTCCTGTCACCACACCAACGCCTCAAGCTCCACAAAGCTTGCAAAGCGCCGCCACTCCAGGGCAACCAACTATTCCAGCAGCACTAGTTGCCAGCCCAGCCCCACAACCACCAGCAAATGCTGCGCCAACTCACATACCACCAGCCCCAGTCCTGCATCCGCTTCCGTCTCAGCCGCCGCAGCCGCCACAGACTCCTCCGCCAACACAACCACAAGCATAAATGCCAGACAATACCATACCGAATCATAAACCTGCCCAGCGCCTCAACAAATTCGTGGCGCTGGCGCTTGGTGTGTCGCGCCGCCAGGCTGACGAGCTGATCAAGCAGGGCAAGGTCACCGTGAATGGCCAGCCCGCCAAGCTCGGCCAACGCATTACCGCAACTGGTATCATTCGCTATAGTAACAAACGACTCACCGCTCAAACCCACCAACTCATTCTCCTCCATAAACCCGTCGGCTACCTCTGTTCGCGCGCTTCCCAGGGTGGCGTACCAACTATTTATGAATTATTACCAACCAACCTCCATCACCTGAAACCCGTCGGCCGCCTGGACAAAGACAGCTCTGGGCTCATCCTCCTCACCAACGACGGCGACTTTGCCCACCAGATGACACACCCATCGTTTTATAAAATTAAGCGCTATCTGGTCACGCTCGACCAGCCACTCCAACCACTCCACCGGCAAATGATCAATGACTTTGGCGTGCAGCTACCTGACGGCCCCAGCCGCTTGACGCTTGAACGCCAGCACGACGGCGACGACCGCCGCTGGATTGTCCAGATGAGCGAAGGTCGCAACCGCCAAATCCGCCGCACCTTCGCTGCCCTCGGCTACACCGTCATCAAACTTCACCGCACAGACTTTGGCAATTACACTCTCGGTGACATCAAACGCGGGGAATTCCAGGAAAGTAAATTGACACCAAGTCAATGATCGGTGTATTGTATAGATACATAGGAGGACATACCATGCGAGAAGGTAACAGATTTTCAATTGAAAATAATAGTGGATTATGGCGGAAACAAGTAGGAGCTGTGCTTGGTGTAGTAGCCAGCGCCACACTAGCCATTTCAGGCTGTGGTGCGCCAATATCAGAAACAGCACCAACGGCAACTACAGAAGGATCTACAATCAGCCCGGAGCTAGCCTCAACCAACCAGCCCAAGCTCGACTGGCAGACTGTTAACCGGAACTGTCTTGATGAACCTGACTGCAAGGGTGAAATATCATCCGTAGAGAAAGCTTGTGATGGCACCACGCTACTATACATATATCGTACCTACAAAGGGCCAGGTGGCATCACAGCAATCCCTAAAAGTCCCGAGTGCACCGCTTCACAAGCACCAGAAAGCAGCCCAACACCAGTTGTTACGGCAACACCCATTCCGGCAGGCTAAGGCTAGCCCCATTTCGCATACCGCTTATCCTCGCTAAATCCTCACGCCTCTGGTATAATAGGCGTAATTATGTCTCATAAATTACCTACCGTCGCCATCATCGGCCAAGCTAACGTTGGCAAAAGTTCATTGTTCAATCGCTTGACGCGCGCCCGCACTGCCATCGTCGCCCGCGAAGCCGGCACCACCCGCGACAACGTCGTCGGCAAAGTTTCATATAAGCGCCGCACTTCATCTCTCGAGGAGGCTGTGACTGACGCGAGCACAACCGCCGAATTCTGGCTCATCGACACCGCCGGCCTCAAACCCGCTGAAGACGAATTCGAAGCCACCATCCAAGACCAAATCGCTGACGCCTCCGCCGCGGCCGACGTCATCCTCGTTATGGTCGACTCCACCGTCTACCCATCAGACGCTGACCGCCAACTGGCCAAAAAAGCCCTCAAAAGCGGCAAGCCCGTCCTGCTCATCGCCAACAAAGCTGACCTCAAAGGCTCACTCCACACCGACGAATTCAAGCGCCTCGGCATCAAAACCATCATCAAAACCTCTGCTGAGCACAACATCGGCATCTCTGAGCTACTTGACAACATCGCCCAGCTCATCCCGCCAGCTACCGACACCACGCCAGACGACATCATCCGCGTCGCCCTCATTGGCCGGCCAAATGTCGGCAAAAGCAACCTGTTCAACACCCTAGCAGGCAAGCAGCAAGCCATCGTCGCCAATGTCGCCGGCACCACCCGCGACGTCAACCGTGTCCAAGTCCGCTACCATGGCCAGACCATCGAGCTACTCGACACCGCCGGCATTCGCCGCCAAGGCAAGCAAGAGACTGGCATCGAAAAGTTCTCAGTCCTACGCACCATGCAAGCCATCAACGAAGCCGACATCTGTTTTCTGCTGATGGACGTCAATGAATTGAATGTCGGGCTGGACCAACGCCTGGCGGGCATCATCGACGAAGCAGGCAAGGGGCTCGTCCTAGTGGTCAGCAAATGGGACTCCTTCGAAGGCAAAGACGCCTACACTCACGACGAGCTAGCACCACAAATTAGCTATCATTTCAAATTCACACCCTACGCGCCACTGATCTTCACCTCATCAGTCACTGGCCAAAACGTCGCCAAATTGTTCGACCTAGCCCTCGACATTTACAAGCGCCGCCACCAAGAGTGTAAAACCCGCATCCTCAACGACCTCTTGCAAAAAGCCGTCGCCGCTCATCCGCCAGCCGGCCTAAAGAACTCGCATCCAAAACTCCGCTACATCGTCCAGACCGACACGGCCCCGCCATGGTTCGTCATCTACGGCAGCAACCTGAAATTCGTCCACTGGAGCTACAAACGCTACCTCGAACGCACCCTGCGCGAAGCCTTCAACTTCGCCGGCACACCAATTAAACTCAGTTTCCGCGACGAAAAACAGCTGAAAGCCAACCGCGAACGCGTCGCCCGCGGCCTGGCACCCGTCACCAAGGCCTACAAACAAGCCAAAAACGCCGAGAAGAGTATATAGACAACACAAGCCACAACCTCAGCAGCATTTATTGACATTTTGTATTATTAGTGATATAATTAAAAAGTTATGAACAATACTCCAGACACATACCCCGCAAAAGATCTGTTAACAACTCCCGCTGATATCATAGACCCCGAAACAACTACCTTTTGTGTAGCCATAACACCTCTCTTTGAATCCACCCTCGGCACTATGCGTATCGGCGCAGTCGGAGATATCACCGTAGAGCGACCAGGCGGCGAAGACGAAGAAGCAAGAGTGAACGTCGATCTCTACATAGGAGACACCAGTAATCATACACCACTACTTAAGCGCGCTGGTATGTCCTCGCCAGTTATTGATATGCCTGAAGCTACTGGCTGCACAAAAGCAACCGTGTCCATTACTGCAGAACCTGGTGATGGAGGATATCAAAATTTCAGCGAGGCTATCATTGGCGCTAAGATGTTAAAAATGGCAGGAGGGGATCCAGCAACATTAGAAGAACAAGAACAAAACGTTCAGAAGCTTCTAGAAGCAGTTGGCAAGGTTGCGGCTCGTGCATCATTATTCACTGAACTAAAAAACGAAGGTTTTGTCATCACCTTCATGCCCGGAGACCAGAAAGAGCCAAGCGGTGATTTTTACCTAACCGTCACCGCCGACAGCCCAGACACCGCGGACGAAAGCTAATCATCCACCATACATGAGAATGTGCGCTTGCAAAACATCACGCGTAATTTCATCTGCTCGCTCGCCGATCAGCACAATTTTCGCCGCCTCATCCGAATGCGCATGACGAATCTCAATCTGATACTGCGTCGCCTCAATGTGCCGCCGCTCACCACGGTCGTTCACAAAACAACCCTTCAGACGTCTGAGGCCATATGCCGCAAACAGCTCTGGCCATAGCTTCTCAAACACCGCTTCACCAACAGTAGTGGTCGACAAATCAATCACACTGTACGTCGGATTATCCGGCACCGCCAACTCGCCATCATACTGGTCAAAAAATGCCAACAGCCCCGACGGCGTGGTGATTTTGCTGAGGTCAAACTGACCGTGCGGGGCGCTTAAAACCTTGGCGTAGGGCAGGGCGCGGCATTTTATTTCATATTCAGCTCGCTCACTGTCCTTCAGTAAGTCTTCCTTGGTCACCAAAATCACATCCGCCGCTTGCAATTCAATTTCGTGCGCTGGCTCAACACCGCGTAAAATCTCATACGCATCGATCACGTAAAAACTCTGCATCAGCTCGTACTTATGAAACATCTTGGCGCTAATCAATCGCTCCACCAAATTCATCGTCCGTGCCACGCCCGTCGCCTCGATGAACACTGGCGCAGGGGAATAGCGGCTAAAGTCCATCAGCATCTTGGTCAGCGCATCCTCCGAGCCACAGCAAACACAGTCACCAGCCAAGGTCGTCACCATGTCCGCCAAGCCCTCCAACCGGTAGCCATCGATATTTTCGTTGGCATATTCATTTTCAATCACTCGCGCGCCCGTAAAGTCACGTTGTTGCAATAAGAATTCCAGCACGCTCGTCTTACCAGCGCCGAGCGAGCCATTCACCAGATACAGCGGTACTTTGTCAACAATCGTCCGCGTCTCATCAAACGCTGCATTGATACTAAATTCCAAATCATCATCGCGCTTTGCCATATAGCTATTATACGCCATCATGTCCGAGGTGATATACTGAAGGTATGAAAGTCATTCTGGCCCTCGGCAATCCTGGCGACAAGTACATCTACACCCGGCACAATGCTGGTTTTTTGGTGGTTGACCAGTTGGCGGCGGAGCAAGGTGCACAATTTAGCAATAAGCCAAAATTCTTTGCCGACATTGCCGAGATTAGCCACTCCGAAGTGCCAGGCAAAGTCCTACTCGTCAAGCCAACTACCTACTACAATGAGGTCGGTATTACGGCGCGGGCGCTCATGGATTTTTATAAGCTAACACTTGATGATCTCCTGATTATTCATGATGACACGGCGCTTGATTTTGGCAAAATTCGCGTCCGCAAGGGCGGCGAAAGTGCTGGCAATAACGGTTTGAAATCACTACATCGACACGTTGGTAGTGAGTTTTGGCACATCCGCATCGGCACCGACAACTTGCTACGCCGGCAAATCGGTGATGTCGACTTTGTCCTCAGTAAATTCAACGCCGACGAACGAACAATTCTCCGCGACTGGACGATCCCTGAGTCAATCAAGCTAGTTAGCGCATTTCTTGATGGTAGCATTGAACCACTAAGCGTCAAATTCTAATTGCAACAACGTTGCAAAACGCTTATCGTTTTCGACGTTTGATTTTTGCTGCTGCTTCTCGCAGCCCGATAGCTCGCGCCTCCAAAATACTACTACCAACCGCCAAACTCACAAACAACAACCCCAGGCCGCCTGTCGCCCATTCTGGCAACTTCAGATGGAACAGCTTCGCGATCATCATCATGCCCAGTGCCGTAATCGCCCAGTGTGCGCCATTTTCTAAATACTTATATTTACTGAGTACACCCGTCCGCAACAGATACACTGTCAAAGACCGTACCCAAACCGCTCCAGCCGCCAGGCCAGCAACGATCAACAGGACACTACTGGTGATAGCAAACGCACCGATGACGCCGTCAAAACTAAAGCTAGCGTCCAATACTTCAAGGTACAACAAACTTGCAAATGCCGCCCAACCAGTCTTGATTTTGATAGATTGAGCATCTTCCTCGTGGAAAAATGAGCCAAACAATTCTAGCCCGATGTGCAGCATAATTCCTAAAATAGATGAGATCAAAATAAGCGATCGGTGTGCCGGCTCCACCGTAAAGTACAAAATCGTCGCCACCGCCAACATCAAACAAACTTTGAAATTCTCAAACCGTCCAGCCTTAGCTAGCCACGGCTCAACATGACTGACCCAGTGGATACGCTTGTTGTAGTCGATGAAATAACTTAACCCAATCATGATCAAAAACGCCCCACCAAACGCATCAATCATCGGCGATGCCTCATGCAGAATATGGCCGTACTCGGCTGGCTTATTGATAGCCAAGTCAACCACCTCGGTGAAACCATGACCACTCGCCACCATAACGATAAAAATTGGCAAAATAAACCGTACCACAAAGACCGCCACAAAGATGCCGACCGTCAAAAATACCTTTTGCCATGCCGAGCTCATGCCAGCCAACACCTTACTGTTAATCACCGCGTTATCAAAGCTAAACGTAACTTCCAGCACTACCAAAATAGCAAATAGCCAGAGGCCGCCAAGACCCAAGTGCATGAACGTCAAGCTGCCCAAAATCAATGTCAATAGTGCTGAAAACCAAAAAATTCGAAATGGATGATGTGAATGCCAGAGATGTTTCATATTGCTTTAGTATAGCATATCTATGTAGCGCAATCTTACGCTTACCTCAAACCAGCGGGCAAAAGGCTATCCTCTACAGTCCACATAGTCCTGCCATTTTTTGACAATTCCATCCTCCTGATAGTACTCATGCGCACGCCAAGTGGATAAGAAAACTTCATCTTGTTCAATGTCAGCAAGGAGCGGAAAAATCTCACTGAGCAGCATTTCGTCGGGATATTGTTCGCTGTCCGTCAGGGGACGTTGCCCGTTATTGCACAAGTGTGCATTTAAAAATGTGAAGCGTTTAGTGCAAATATAGCCGGGCTTTGAGCAGTGCAAGCGAAAATCGTGCATGGTTTTGATCGGCTGTGCCTCATCCTGGTAGGCCTCGAACTTGTACATCACCCAAACTAGTGGCGTATCAAACGTCATATTATCAGACAGTTGCTGCTGGTTATGCCGTAAGTCGTCCAGCTCTATCCGTATCTGTTCGCCACTGCTATTCTTCAATTTCGCCAACGCCAAACGGCGCTCCGCAGCAACAATCTTTGCTGTCAAAGCCTTATGCTCATCATACATATCAAGCAGCTTATCAACCGCCGCTCTCGCACTATTCGTACCTTCCATCATCCCAACTCCTTCATAATTACTGCGCGCGTAATCTCACGTGCCCGCTCACCAATGACAACCAATTTTAATGACTCGTCAGTGCTACCGCGCGTGACTTGTATTTGCTGCGGCGTTGCTTCGATGTGAAATATCTCGTCACCATCAGCAACCGCGCCTTTCATGCGCCGCAAAGCGTATTTATCTCGCAAACTAGCCCAGATATTCTCAATCTTCTCAGCACTAATAGCCAATTCAGCCACATCAATCACGCTATAATTTAAAGCATACTCAGCTGCGTTTTTCACAGGCTCGTGCAGTAGTAAATAATCCAAAATGTGCGACTCGCCGCCAAGCTGGGCCAGATCAAATTTGCCGTGATCTATATTCACAACGTCGGTTACCCCTTGTTGCAACAATGTTTCAATTAGCTGCTGGCGGTCTTTTTCAGCCAGCAAATCCAGCTTGCTGATCAATACCATGTCCACCGCCCGAGCTTCCGCTAGCAACGCCTCCGCCAAACCGTCAGCCCTGGCTTCAGCTCCATCCACGACATACAACGACTGCTTCAAATCATACTGCTCAAAGATATCACCAGCCAGCAATTTCTCGACCACCCGCAGAGTGTTAGCGACGCCAGTTGACTCAATGATCACCGGTGCTTTTCCGCTTATTGCAAAATTGTGCAAAATATCAACCAACTCCTCGCCGCTACTGCAGCAGATACACTCGCCAGCAATTGTCGCCAGCTCATCAACGCGCTGTGCTAATGTACAGCTGTCAATACTTTCCGATGCAAACTCATTTTCAATCACTCGCGCGCCAGCAAACTCCGGTTGCTGCACCAAAAAATCAACCAGCGTGGTTTTGCCAGCACCTAGCGCGCCGTTCACCAGATATAATGCAATCTTATTCTTCATGTTAACCTTTCTTATATACATATACCGAATTGATAATATCGTCGTCAGGATTATACTCAACCAACAGCTGTACACGCCGCAAACTATTCGGGTCAAACGCTGGGTATAACAACGTTTTCGCGCCATGGGCGCCGCGCACAATGATCCGCCCGCTAGGTCGGAGAGCCGGCAATATATTATCGATAATTTGCTGCTTGGCTTCAGCCGAATCGCCTGCCAAGCCAGCTACATATACCACGTCATACGCATTGTCCGGCAGAGCCACCGTCGCTCCATCCGCCACCAGACACTCGCCAACCGGCCAGTCAATCAACTGCGCCAGATCATATGACTGCGCTAAAGCAGCTGGCGCCACGTCTACCAAGTCAACCATCGCACCCGTCTGACACCACAGACACCAAGCGGTCAAAGGCAGGGGGCCGCTACCAATCATCACCGCGCGGCTACTGTCAGTCAAAGACAAACCCGACCCGGCCAACAAGCTAACTTCACGCCGCACCAGCTCGCGGTAATTGTCAATATACCAAAACTTTTCCAGCTCTTGCTGCGGACGAGCTGAGCTGGTAATTCGCCGCGACCAATACATTTCCATCTCTGATTCTGACAGGGAACAACGGCGTTGCACCTCGCGGCACACCTCATCATTACACCAGGTCGGTAACGCTGTCGCCTGCACAACCGCCGCCACCAAGCCAGAAAAAGCCGCATTGACGTCTGGCGATGGTACAAAATCGTGCAAATTCATCACTGTTTTAATTGCCATATCCATAGCTTTTCATAATGCCAAACCCTCCAAATTATTGCAAATTTGTCGCAATAAGTGATATAATTGCAACAATATGACGATAGACGAATTGCTCAAACAGCACAACTTGCGTCTGACGAAACCGCGCCAACAAGTATTTGACGTATTGCAGCAGTCAGCTATTCCACTAACCATTAGTGATATTGCAAAGAAGTGCAAAAACGTTGACCGAGCTAGCGTCTACCGCACACTTGTTACCTTTGACCAACTGCACATCGTCAGTGCCGTTGCCATTGGCTGGAAAAGCTACTACGAGCTCGCTAAACCATTCATCCCACATCATCACCATCTCTACTGTATCCGCTGTCAAAACGCCGAGCCCATCCAAACACCAGAGTTGGAGCAACTTGTTGGCTATCTCAGCCGCAAACATCAATTTGCCGTTGTCAAACACCACTTTGAACTAGAAGGCATTTGTAAAAATTGTCAAAAACATCAAACGAAATAAAATAATTTCCCAACTAAAAAAGCACCAGGTAAGGGTGGGCATCACCTGGTGCTTTGTTACCCTTCAACCCACCCGAGCTTCCATGTCATGGCAAAGCGTCTGCGGTCAAAACTCCAAAAGACCGGCGCCTGACGAATCGTCAATACAGTGAGTACTCACCATGAAACAGAGGTCGCCTTAATCAAAAGGGCAGTTAAAGGGGTTAGTATGCGCGTAACGTTTAACGCAAAAAGTGGAGGGTAAGATACTTAATGCCATTGCGCGCAACCTAACATATAGTTAGAATAGGGGGTATAAGGTGCATTTGGTTGAACTCGCTGATCAACCAATCGTGTATCATTATAGCAAAGATTTGACATAGTGTCAATACTTTTTGCAATAAAAAGTTATGGAAATCAATACATTACTACCAGAGGAGCATATTTTTACCAAGAGGTTGGTCAATATTGCCAAGCCACCAAAAAGGTTATGTTTTATGGGAAAGCTCCCAGACACCCACGCTCCTCGAGTAGCAATCGTCGGTACACGCAAGCCAAGTAGCTATGGACGCGAGGTTACCGAACGGCTAGCGACAGACCTGGCGCAAGCCGGGGTGATTATCATCAGTGGACTCGCACTTGGCGTTGATAGCATCGCCCAGACCGCAGCCCTCAATGCTGGCGGCACAGTTATTGGCGTCATCACGTCAGAGCTCCCAGATATTGCGCCGCGTAGCAACCGAGGATTAGCAGAGAACATCATCAACCAGGGCGGTGCAGTCCTGTCAGAATGGATGCGCGGCGACGGCATGAAAATACGCAAATGGAGCTTTTTGCAAAGAAATCGTCTGGTCAGCGGACTAGCAGACGCTATCATCATCACTGAAGCTGCCGAACGGAGCGGTACACTCAATACCGCCGCATACGCCCTCGAGCAGGGACGCGACGTATTTGTTGTCCCTGGCAACATCACCAGCCCATTATCCGCAGGGTGCAACAACCTGCTGCTTCAAGGCGCCAATCCAGCACTCTCAGCCAAAGACGTACTGAACGCCATTGCCCCAACTTGGAAATCCACCCAGCCCACCCAATGCGCATTGCCGATTGGTTCTACACCAGACGAAATTGCCATCGCCAAGCTCATCAAACATGGCGTGCGCAACGGCGATGAGCTACAAAAACAGTCGGGGCTATCAGCGGCTGATTTTGCCACAGCGCTGACCATGCTGGAAATCAATGGCGTGATCAAACCACTCGGGGCAAACAACTGGACACTACGATAACGCCTATGCTTGAATATACTTCACCATAGTAGTATGATATTGTCAATGAATACAGAACGTCAACCACAGTCACACCTCACCACAAACCCAGAGGAGCAACCTGTCTCAGACGACGTATTAACAATACCAAACGTTATTACAGCACTAGGTGGAATACTCAGTCTATACGGAATTAAACATGCCGATTCCCTCAAGGGCATGGCGGCGCTGGTCGCTGGTGAGTTATCAGACAAACTTGATGGTTCGTTGGCAACCGCCCTCAACCAACGGTCTAAACTGGGCATTAAGCTAGACCCCATCAGGGATAAAATTGTTGCGGCAGCAGCACTACTAAAGCTATCACAAGAAGGTTCTGCGTCAAAAGCTATGGTGGCGACAATTGCTGGTCTAGAATCAACAAAAGCCATTGCTACCGCTGCTGCCGAATACAAACATAATCAGCTCCCCGAGGAGAGCGAGCCCCTTCGCCCAACCCAAGCAGGACGCGTCAGTAGCGCACTCGTCGCAACAACCACGACGCTACTCATCATCGGTAGTTCGGCAGAGTCTTTGGGTCATCAGAAAACCGCCAAAACACTGAAGGGACTAGGCAAACTGGGCTTTGCAGCCTATGTTCCAGCAGCAGTGGCAGCCGGGCAATACGTTAAGCGCGCCCGCGATCTGATGGATAGCAGCCAGAAATAGCACAGCAACTATCACACTTAATTGGCCATTATTTGATGGGTCGCTCAATATGATATAATATAAAGTTATGAAAAATCTCGTCATCGTCGAGTCACCAGCTAAAGCCAAAACTATTGAGAAATATTTGGGCAAGGATTTTCACGTTCTGTCAAGCGTGGGGCACATTCGATCAATTGTCAAAAAGACTAAAGATGGTACGCCGCCGATTGATGTGGCGAATGATTTTTTTGCCATTTATGAAGTCGATCCCGAGAAAAAGAAAGTCATCACCGAGCTAAAGAAAAACGTCAAAGCCGTCGGCAAAGACAATGTCTGGCTGGCCACCGATGAAGACCGCGAAGGGGAGGCCATCGCCTGGCACCTCTGTAAGGTGTTAGATTTGCCGATCGAGACGACCAAACGCATCGTCTTTCACGAGATTACCAAAGACGCTATCACCAATGCCATCAAAAACCCGCGTACTGTTGATATGAATCTGGTGCAAGCCCAGCAAGCCCGGCAAATCCTCGACCGGCTGGTTGGCTTTGAGCTCAGCCCCGTGGTCTGGCAAAAAGTGCCGGGTGGCAAGTCAGCCGGCCGCGTCCAGAGCCCAGCAGTGCGGCTACTAGTCGAGCGCGAACGAGAAATTATGAAATTTGCAGGCAGTTCGCAGTTCAAGGTGACCGCCATATTCATCCACGACAATCAAGAATTCAAAGCCGAGCTCAACCAAAAATTTGACTCTGAAGAGGCCGCGCATGAGTTCTTAACTAGCCTCAAGCCAGCCACATTCACAGTCAGCGATATCTCAAAGACACCCGGCACACGCAACCCAGCCGCACCGTTTACGACGTCAACTCTGCAACAGGAGACCAACGCCAAACTTGGCTTCAGCTCCAAAGCCACCATGGCTTCAGCCCAGCGGCTCTACCAAGATGGTAAAATCACCTACATGCGTACCGACTCGGTCAATTTGAGCGGGCAGGCCATCGCTAGTGCCACTGATTTTATCAAGCGACTGTACGGCCCAGATTATTCAACTGTGCGCAAGTTCAAGACCAAATCCGCCTCCGCCCAGGAAGCCCACGAAGCCATCCGCCCAACCGACATCACCCGCGAAACTGTCACCTCCAACGAGTACGACCAAAAACTCTACGACCTCATCCGCCGTCGCACCCTGGCGTCGCAAATGTCGGCAGCCAAATTAGAGAAGACGACAATTTCCATAGATATTCAAGGAAATGACACGTTACATTTTGAAGCCAAAGGCGAAGTTATCACCTTTGACGGCTTCCTACGCGTCTACGGCGGCGGCAAAGACGAAATCTTACCAAAACTCCACACCGGCGACACCCTCGAAACTCACGAAGTCACCGCCCGCCAAACCTTTGCTCGGCCACCGGCCCGCTACACCGAAGGCTCCCTGGTCAAAAAACTCGAAGATCTCGGCATCGGCCGGCCAAGCACCTACGCCACCATCATCGACACCGTGCAAACCCGCGGCTACGTCGAAAAAGGCGACAGCGAAGGCCAGCCACGCGACGTCATCGTCCTCAGCTACAACGGCGAGGAAGTCAGCCGCGACATCGTTCAGGAAAAAACCGGTTCCACCCGCGGTAAACTCATCCCAACGCCGAGCGGGGAACTAATCGCTGACTTTTTGACTGACCATTTTACGCAAATCGTTGACTATGATTTCACCGCCAACGTCGAAACTGAATTTGATAAAATCGCCGCCGCTGATCTGGCTAAAAGCGCCATGCTCCACGGATTTTACACGCCGTTTCACAAATTGATTGAACAGTCAGGCGGCATCGACCGCAGTAAGGTCGGCGCTAACCGCGAAGTCGGCATCGATCCAAAATCTGGCAAGCCAATCCTGGCGCGCTTTGGCCGCTTTGGCCCAATGTTGCAGCTGGGCACCACTGACGACGAGGATAAACCACGCTTTGCACCGTTACCAAAAGGCGCAAAAATTGAGACCGTCACTTTGGAGCAAGCACTAGAAATGTTCAAGTTGCCGCGCGTCGTCGGCCAAACCGAAGACGGGCAAGACATCAAAGCCAACATCGGCCGCTTTGGCCCATACATCCAAGTTGGCAAACTCTTCGTCTCCATCAAACCCGAAGACCCACACACCATCACCCTAGAAACAGCCCGCGAGCTCTATGCCGCCAAACTCCAGGCCGAAGCCGAAAAAAACATCGCTGACTTTGGTGATGGCGTCAAGGTTCTCAACGGCCGCTTTGGTCCATACATCACCGACGGCACGAAAAACGCCAAGGTCCCTAAAGACACCGACCCAAAAACCATCACTCACGAGCAGGCGCTAGAGCTCCTCAAAGCCGCACCCGCCAAGCCCGCTCGCCGCGGTCGCACCTCAGCCAAATCTAAAACTGCCGCCAAAAAATCCACAACTCGCAAGAAAAGCTAACTAATCAAAATACCCGCTTGACATCAAGCGGGTATTTCTTTCATTATCAACTATGTTACAGGCGGCGGCGACTGATGACGTAAGCGACAGCTGCTGTAGTTAGTCCACCAAGACCCAGTACTGATACAACCATATTCTCGGTACCAGTCCGTGGCAACTCAGGAGTTGTTGGAGGAGTAGGAGTCGTTGGCACTGGTTGACACTTACTCATATCAGTCGTGTGCTTTGACTCAGTAAACTCTTCCTTTTTAATCTCACGAATTTCTTTGGTTTCAATGACACAAACCTTGATTTTAGCTGGAGCTTCCTTACAGTCGTTCGGATTCTTTGAGTGCTTCTTGGCGTCAAACTCTGAAGCCTTGATGGTTACTGGGTATTTCTTGTCTGACAACCGGCAAACTTCCATTGTAGGCTCAGGATTGACCGTGACAGTCGTCTGACAATTTTGGCTGGTTTTTTGAACGTCAGAACCTTCTTTGCCGTTCACCGTAACGGTAACTTTGTAGTTACCAGGTTTTGCGTATGTGTGTTGAATTTCAGATGAGGTAGTCGTTTTAGTGGTGCCGTCACCAAAGTTGTAGGTGTAGCTGGTGACACTTGCGCCGCCCTTGGCAGTTGCTTTGGTGCTGAACTTGAAGGTGTCACGAGATACTGCCGTTTTTTGCATTGCATCACAGGTCAACACAGGTTTTGCTGGAGGAGTTGTAGGAGGACCCCAAACCGGGTTACCACAATCCTTGATCACACCAGTAATGAATTTACCGTCGTTGTCAAACCAAGCATAAATTTGGTACCGTGTAATGCCGTCAATAAAGCTCTGACCAGTTGTGTATTGGTAATACGTGTGACCAGCAGCGCTGTACTGCCGAGAAGGGGTTACCTGGCGAGTACCAGCTTTTGCTTGAACAGTGACCGCATTGGTGGCAACAACACGACCATCGACAGTAATGTTTCCATTGGCGTCAACTACACCTTCACGCATGTTTGAGCCGCCTTGTACCATTTCGTCATTGATGTACCATTGGTTGTACAATGATTTGATCTCTGGACGAGCATATGCGGATTTCAATTCTGACAGAGAATTTGTACCACAGTGGACAACATTAAAGTTACTACAGTTGGCAGCCTTAGATGGAGTTGCCATCCAAACACCACCGATGAGAGCAATCCCCAAAGAGATAACTATACCGATTTTCTTAAATTTATTCATAAAAACTCCTCTTCTTTCGATCCTCACTTCGGACCTTATGTGTCCATACTATCATAAAATTTATTTTTTGTCAATAATAATGGTGGTTTTGTTAAAAACGCTGCTGTATCGGTAAAAACCTTGTCTGCTATAATAAAACCATGTTTGATACCGCCCAACAACTTATCCAATCCGCCAACAACATCGTCATCATCCAAGCCGAAAACCCCGACGGCGACAGCCTGGGTTCTAGTTTGGCGCTAGAGGAGGTGCTGAGTGACTTGGGCAAGACCGTGACGCTGTATTGCCCAGTTGACATCCCCAAATATCTACGCTACATCCATGGCTGGGACCGGGTGGTTGGCGATTTTCCAGCCCATGCTGACCTGGCCATCATCGTGGACACTAGCGCTGATATTTTGCTCAGTAAGGTCTTGGAAACGCCGGGGGTACGGCATTTTTTGGAGACACATCCAGTCTTGGTCATCGACCACCATACTGCCGAGTCAACGCTGAGCTTTGAGCACACCATGCTCTCTGACACCGTGGTGGCTACTGGGGAATTACTATACCAATTGTTCACGCATGCCGGCTGGACCATCAACCAGCAGGCCGCCGAAAATCTCCTCATCGCCATCATGTCCGACAGCCTGGGCCTCACCACACCAAACACTGCCGCGTCGACCTTTCACGTGGCTGGTGAATTGACCGAGCTGGGTGTCTCCAATGCCGAAATTGAAGAGCGGCGGCGCGAATTTATGAAAAAATCGCCGGAAATTCTGGCATACAAAGGCAAGCTGATTGAGCGAATCGAATATTTACTGGACGGGGAATTAGCGCTGGTGCACGTGCCATTTGAGGAAATTCAAGCCTACAGCGACGCCTATAACCCCGGCGCGCTGATCGGTGACGAACTGCGACTGGTCGAGGGCGTAGCGCTCAGCTGCGTCATTAAAACCTACCCTGACGGCAAACTAACGGCCCGCCTGCGCGGCAACCTACCAATCGCCGACACCGTGGCTGGCTACTTCGGCGGCGGCGGCCATCCGTACGCGGCCGGATTCCGCGTGTATGAGGATTATGACGAGATTGTGCGGGAGCTGGTAGCGGTGACGGATAAAGCGCTCAAAGATGCCACTACAGGCACTTCATGATTAGCACTGGGTACACCTAGTTTCCTATGAAAGGTTGACTTCCTCCTTCAGCTACGCTATATAATACTATATGCGCCCCAAGGAGTTTACAGGTAGCAAATCATGGATTAGATAGCAAAGTCTCCCTGAGCTTTGCAGAAATGATAGACCTCGATAGCATTAATGACCAAGACATCAAAGACTTGATTGTTAAAGAACGAGCCATTCCAGTTACGATCAGTATAGATGAAGGTATTAGGCCTAAAATTATCGACTCCTGCGGAATGACCTGCAGTTTTTGCCATAACGAGGGAACCCCTGTTGCAAGCGCCTATAGCAAAACAACTCTACTACCCAACCCACGATACAGGGGAGGGCGAGTGTCTATTTTTGAAAAGACCAATAACGTAGATTTTATACCTGGCACAATGCAACCCGATGACAACTTTCTAGATAGCTTACTGCAAACCAAGCAGACGCTTGGCATCAAAGAAGTTCATCTGACCGGTGGTGAACCGACCCTCCATCCAATGCTACCTCAAATCGTGGCAATGGCGGCAAGGGCGGACCTAGATGTGAAGATGACATCAAATGGTGAAAATGGTAAACGACAAATCGCAGAATGCGCTAGCGCAGGATTGTCAAAAATAAATTTCAGCATTTTCGGGACAACCCCTGAAGAACTAGCAATGACACAGCATGAAAGGTATCAAAACCCTGCACTGGCTGCAAGAAAGCTTAATGCCCTCCACGAATCCATAAACGAAGCACTTGTCCACGGTCTGAAGGTCGATGCAAATATTGTTATGTCGTCTCTCGCGCATGCTGATCGTGTAGCTCGAATCTTAGATAGATATGGTGAGAAAGTGACGATCAGAATCCAAAATGATCTTGATAATCAACGTGAATCACGATTGGCTATTTATAAATTCCTCTCAATGGTCAATGCGGAGCCCGAAGAATTAAGGATTGATGCGGGAACTGCGGATGCAAGAGTTAGATATAGAATGCCCACTGGTGAAGTAATTATCTTCAAACAGATACGTAAAACTATGCTACCCGAAACTTGCGGCGATTGCACTCTTAATAACCCCACCGACTGTAAGGAGGGATATTATGGTACTCGACTTTATGTTGATACAAACGGAAAATATAAAATTGGGATATGTCTTTTACGGATGGATCTTACTCAAGATATAGATGATTTTATCAATAGCACTCTGCCGGGTGAAATTCTGCAACACAGGGAGAGAGAACTAAATCTACTCAAGCAACACTACTGTAATCGTCTGATAGACACAGATAGAAGGGACTCATAGATGACGACGAGAAACGAACTAATTAGAAATACCGTTAATAAAGGCGAGATACCCGTACTACCGTTTGAGCTAGAGTGTGCACGACTATCTTTTTCGCAGCAAATTAGCAAACAAGAAGAGTTAGGACACTTGTTAGGTGAGGCCATGCATCAGTCGTCCGAGACGTGGCATGATAATGCGCCTGCTGAAGCAATACGAAATGAATCTCAAGTTGCCGCATTATTAGCTGACAAAGCGATAAAGCTTCTACGGTATGGCAAGGAGTTTGACTATGAGACCGAAGGTAATACGGTATCGCTTGGCAGCGTTGTCGATATCAGATATGACAAAACTGGGAACATTATAACGACTCTTGTGACTGGCGCAACCCATGATGTTAAGGATTTCTGCGGACGCAGTGATATTAAAGGCGTGACAATATTTAGCCCTATTGGCAAAGCCATACTTGATCTATCAGTTGGCGACTCTACAGAAGTGACCATCAATAACAAAAAAGTACCAATAAGTATCACCAGAATTCGTAGCCTTAGTGAACTTTCAGCATAACTTTTAGTAAACCAGCTTAATACAAGGAGTGTGACTACAATGAAAATCGAATATGAAGCCAAATTTGTCAACATAAACACCCTGGAGATTCGGCAGAAGCTGCAGTGTCTTGGTGGATTATTAGAAAAGCCTGAGCGGCTAATGCGGCGAGTGACGATTGACAGCCCCGAAATGAAGCAGAACAAAGGCTATTTGCGCGTCCGCGACGAGGGCGACTGTGTGACGATGACCTACAAGCAATTTGACAAGCTGTCCGTTGACGGCGCCAAAGAGCACGAGGTGAACGTCGATAATTTTGAAGAAACCATCGCTATCCTAGAGGCTGCTGGTCTCCCATATACCTCTTTCCAAGAGTCCAAACGCGAAACATGGCGGTTAGGTGATGCCGAAATTGTCATCGATGAATGGCCATGGTTAGCGCCGTATATCGAAATCGAAGCGAACGATGAACATGTAGTCAGGGAAACCGCCGAGGCTCTCGGTCTTTCATGGGGCGATGCAATTTTTGGTGATGTTATGGCGGCTTACCGAGCACAATACCCCCACTTGACTCCATTTGATACCATCGCCTCGATACGAAACGTCACCTTTGATTCGCCCCTGCCAGATATGCTTAAAAAGTAACTGCTATATTTGTTGTATGCTTAGTCTAGTTTCATCTACAACTACAAACTCATAGCAGACCGCCAATTTTCCTGTAAGATAGGTCTTTGAGGCTCTATAACACCCTCACTCGCCGTAAAGACAAACTGACGCCGCTCGACGGACAGACGGTTCGCATGTACACCTGCGGGCTAACGGTGTATTCGCAACCGCACATTGGCAATTGGGTTGGCTATATTTACTGGGATGTATTGGTGCGCTTATTGCGCTGGCAAGACATTCCAGTGATTCGTACACAGAATATCACCGACGTTGGACATTTGACCAGCGATGATGATGACGGTGAGGACAAGATGGAGAAGGGAGCGCGCCGCGAGGGGTGCCATGCCATCATGGCGTCGCTCACTCATAGTTATCAAATTGTACACTATATCATTCATTATGTCAATGATTATGCCTTGGCTAACAGGGGATCAGGGCTGTGTCTTTGATGATAGACGTTGACATTTTATTTAATTAGTGGTATAAAGATAGTAGACTTTTGTTGACGAAGTTTTATGGCTTTGTCCAAAAGTTGTATGTTGACAAGCAGTTGAGAATAGAGCAAGGTGAGATTTTGTGGTGGTATTTTGAAGTGAAAATGGCGCCATGAAACCTCATCTTGCTCACGCGCCATCCGGGTGCTGAGCAGTGTTTTTGCAAGAAAGCACAGGCACTCCGCCTGGATGAGGAGAGAGTAATTACAATGGAGATCAAGACCGAAACCATCAACCGTATCATCAAGGCTCTCGAGGCCGGCGACATCGGGCGTAGAATAGGAGCCTCTTCTTATGGAGAGGCTTCCTTTTACCTACGACATGGCGAGACCCTCTTCGCCATCGCCCAGTACCCAACACATAGGGTTCTGCTAATCGTTGATACCGCTGAGCGATATCAACAATTAGAGTATAAGGAAACCCCTTATGCTCTATACGCCATAGACGAGAGAGAACTTAAACAATTTCTCTCCTAATTCCGAGCTGACAAGCCGCCGAGAACCATATCTGGCGGCTCTCTCCGCCGCGGTATTATTCTCCTGCTTGTCAGTTCGCTCCATGGATGTGTGTCTGTGCTGATGAGTCGGAAACGACGAAAGCGAACTTTGAAAAGCGGCCTGTCTGCCGTACAATAGAGTTGATGATACAGCTCTACAACACCCTCACTCGCCGTAAAGATGAACTGACGCCACTCGACGGGCAGACGGTTCGCATGTATACCTGCGGGCTGACGGTGTATTCGCAGCCGCACATCGGCAATTGGGTTGGCTATATCTATTGGGACGTGTTGGTGCGCTTATTGCGCTGGCAAGACATTCCAGTGATTCGTACACAGAATATCACCGACGTTGGACATTTGACCAGCGATGATGATGACGGTGAGGACAAGATGGAGAAGGGAGCGCGCCGCGAGGGCAAGACTGCCTGGGACGTGGCCGAGCAGTACATCGCTATCGCTGACCACGAAGCCTACGAGGTGCTGAAGCTGGTGCGGCCTGACCATTTGGTGCGGGCAACAGATCATGTCCAGCAGCAAATTGACTTTGCCAAGGGGCTGGACGAAAAGGGATTTTTGTACAAAATTGACGGCGATGGTATGTATTTTGATACGTCACTTCTACCAGATTACGGCAAATTGGCACGACTGGACGTGGCGGGCCTAGAGGCCGGCGCGCGGGTCAGCGTCGAGGGCAAGCGCAATATCACCGACTTCGCCGTCTGGAAGTTTTCACCAACAGACGCCAAGCGCGACATGGAGTGGGATAGTTCGTGGGGTGTCGGTTTTCCGGGCTGGCACCTCGAATGTTCGACCATTGCCCGGGAAACGCTGGGCGATACAATCGACATTCATACTGGCGGCATTGACCATATTCCGGTACACCACACCAACGAGATTGCTCAGAGCGAGAGCTTGACTGGGCAGCAATTTTCTCAAATTTGGCTACATAATAATCACATCAAGGTGGATGGCCGCAAGATGAGTAAGTCGCTAGGTAATATCATCACTCTCAGTGACATCACGGCGCGCGGTTTTAGCCCAATGGCCTTTAAGCTAGCGATTCTCAGCAAGCATTACCAAACCGAGGGCAATTTCACCTGGGACATTCTGGAAGCGGCCCAGGCGCGGCTGGACCATTGGCGCGGCTATGCGGCGCTGCGGCACCAGACGCACGACACGCTGGATGATGACGACGAGAAAGATGAGCAGGAAGGCACCGTGTCGCTGCTGGCGGCGCGGCAGGCGCTCGTTGAAAAACTGAATGATGACTTGGATACACCAGGGGCCTTGGCGCTGATCGACGAAGCGTTTTCACGGCTAGATCATGCGCCGTTAGAAAAAATCCATCGCGGCGGCTTGTTGCAATTGATTGAAATTATCGACGAGGTTTTGGGCTTGGATTTGGCGGCATCGACCCCTGACATCACTGACGATCTGAAGAGACTAATTATCCAGCGGCGTGGGGCACGGGCTGAGAAAGATTGGCAAGAATCCGACCGCATTCGCGACGAACTATTGGCAGCTGGCATCACTATTCGCGACACGCCAAGCGGCAGCATTTGGGCATGGAAATAGCCCACCAACATGACCAAGTGGGCTAATTCATGAGGTGCACTGATTAATCTTCGTTTTTGATTTTCTTCACTAATTTATTGAGCGACTTTTTACTTTCAAGGCGATTTTTCTTGGCTTGCTCCAAGTAGTTCTCTAGTAGGACCTTGACCACACCAGCAGCTGGGATAGCGATTAAGCTTCCCAATAGCCCACCAACGTAGAGGCCGATGGTCACTGATGACAACACCATCAATGCCGAAAGCTCTAATTTCTTTGACTGAATTGACGGTGCGATGAAATTGTTCTCGATCTGCTGGTAAATAATAAAGTAGGCAGCGTAGATGATACCAGCGGTGACGTTGTTAAAGGACAATAGCAACGCGATCAACAGGCCAGCTAGAGTAGCACCGAACATCGGGATAAGCGTCAAGATGAAGGTAACCATGACAGTCAACATCGCCAAGTTTGAGTCAATAGCTGGGAATGCCAAACTCAAACAGAACACTACCACACCCGACAATACAGCGTCGATGCCTGATACCGTCAATTGTCCAGACACATAGCCTGTGACTACATTGTACATCTGTCCAGCCAACTTTTGGTGATTTTCCATCTTGCTTTGATCGTTGTAGAGTCCCCACAATCGCTTCATCCATGTTGGACCTTCTAGCAGCATCAAGAACGACAAAACCAGCACCAAGAACAGGGAGCCAAGGAATGACGCCAGCGAACCTACGCTTGAAATCAAGTTGGTGCCAGCACTGGCTGCCCACGATGAGGCCTGTTGTTTCAAGTTGTTCAACGTCGCGTCAACTTGTGGGCGCCAGCCATTTTTATCGATCAGCTCATTGATGCCGTGCCACTGCGAACCAGCTTGATCAACCAAGCCTGGCACACTCTCAACAAATTTGGCGGACTGCTGGACGATTGGTGGTACTGCAAACCACGCCACACAACCCAGTAGTGTCACCAACATAACGTATGCCAACGCCGTACCGCCCAAGCGGCTTTTGCCTGGTAATAGCTTTGCCAAAACCGAAACAGGCCGATTTAAGGCCAAAGCCAAGAACAGAGAAATGCCAAGCAGAATCAGCGCACTCTTTGCCGAATAAATCGCCATCCCCGCCAGCCCAAAACCAATCACCACCAGCCAGAATCGCACAAAAGTTTTAGTGTCTATTTCAATACGTACTTTCATAGGTAACATTGTACAATCTTATACCGAGTAGCGCAAGCAACGCGAGGCGCCCAACCACTGAACGCCTCGCATTATAACTGCGTATTTGACGGTTAATTTTTCGCCGCTTCGTCACGTCGAGCGCGCAAGACCGACAGTGACAATTTACTGTCATACTGCATGGCACCATAGCGGAACAGTTTGACCGCCACCACAACTGCCACAAAGGCACTGATTGCCAAAATAGCCACGGCGATAACCGCCTCGTGAGCTGGCAAGTTACCGACGGCATTGCGGAGCAGTAGTGGAATTGGTGCAGTCAATGGGAAATAGCTGAAAAACTGCACAAATGGTGAATCTGGATATGATACAAACGCACTAGCACCATACAGCGGAGCAAATAGGGCAAGGATGACAATAGTAAACCAGGAGGATGCCTCTTTGGCTGTTGGCATCATGGCTCCAACCGCGACCAAAAGACCAGTAAACATCATAAATCCAGTAGCAAATACTCCCAGAGCGATGCCAATTCTCACTGGGTCAAACACTAAATTACTCAAATCCAATGATGGTATATGAAGCTTTTGACCTAAGGTGAAGTACAGCACCAATACTGGCAGGATGATAACCAATCCCTGAATTAATGCCAACAAGATCATCGCCAGAATCTTTCCAGTGATCAGCGTTTTAGCCTTGACTGTCGTTAGTAGCATTTCCACTGTACGGTTTTCTTTTTCCTCAACCGTGCTGTTGAGCATCTGCCCACCAAAGAAGGCAATCAGCATATAGAACAGCACCAGGAAGAAGCCCGGTACGATCATTTCCTTCACGCCATCAAACTCGACACCGTTACGGTACGTAGTTGTTTCCGTCTTCACTTTCTTTTGCAAGATTGCTTTGGACTGTGGATCTATTTTTCCTTCAGTCGAAGCAGTCAGCAACGTCTCGGCCACCGCAGAATAGCGGCTATTTTGGAACATACCGACATCTTTACCATAGGTCTGCACGGCGTTCTGTTCCAAGTTGGCAGGGAAGTAGATAAATCCATCCAGACTACCGTCCTTGACGCGCTGAATACCTTGGTCTTTGCTATGCAATTTTTCCAGCTTCATCTGCTCAGCTAGCTGTGGGTTAACGACGCCTGAGTCGTCAACAATGGCTGCCTTGAAGTCTTGTTCTTGAAGCTTTTTGGTAGCTTCCATGGTGGCTTGATTTGACCAAAAGATGATACCAAAAATAGCAGCAAACATCAGCGGGAAGCCCAGTGCCATTGCCCAAAAGCTGAATTTCTTCAGCATGCGCATAATCTCAAATTTGATCACTGTTCCCAAATTGTACATGTTACGCATTGACCACCTCCTTTTCCTCACCGCTGTAAATCTTCACAAAAATATCGTCCAGGCTCTTACCACCATATTTCTTTCTGATATCCGCCACGGCACCGTATTCTACTGCATTGCCATCTTTCAGGAGAACTACTCGGTCACACAAGCGCTCGACTTCTTCCATCTGGTGGGTCACGAACACCACAGTAGCGCCGGCTTTTTGTCGCTCTTCAATGATATTCATCAGTAATCGGCGATTGACTGGGTCAAAACCCTTGGTCGGCTCGTCCAAAATGAGCAGCTCTGGGTCACCCATGATGGTTACACCCAGCTGAATCTTTTGCTGCTGACCACCTGATAATTTATCAAGTTTGGTCTTTGCTTTGTCACTCAAGCCTACTCGCTCCAGATAATTCATGGAGAAATTACGAGCTTCTTCTTTGCTGAGGCCTTTCAGCCGGCCAAAGTAAATCATCGTGTCGATGACTTTTTCTTTTTTGTACAAGCCGCGCTCCTCCGGGAGATAGCCCAATTTGACACCATCTTCGACAGCAAATTGTTTACCGTCAACCAGTAGCTCGCCGGCCGTTGGCTCGTATAGCCCCAATAGCGCCCTGAGTGTCGTGGTTTTTCCTGAACCATTGCTACCCAAAAATCCGAACACTTCGCCGCGCATCACTTCAAAGCTCAAGTCTTTGATGACCGTTTTGGTGCCAAACTTCATACTAAAGTTTTCGATCTGAATAATGGGATTCACCTCTTTACCCATACACCTCCTTGGTTATTGTCATTATCAATTATAGCATTCAGGGCTTTTTCAGAAAACCAAGGTATAATGGGCGTATGAGACTGTTGGTCGTCGAAGACGAAAGAAAAATCGCCCGAGTTATCGCCGCTGCGCTGCGGTCAGAAGGTCACGCTGTCGACATGGTTCATGACGGAGAAGAAGGGTTAGCCATGGCAGAAACTGAGCCGTATGACCTACTGGTACTGGACCGCATGCTACCAGGCAAGAGCGGTACCGATATCATCACCTCACTGCGCCAAGCCAACAAAGCAATGCCTATTTTGCTACTCACGGCGCTCGGTACAACCGAAGACAAAGCCTTTGGTTTGGACGTTGGCGCCGATGACTATCTGGTCAAGCCATTTGCCATTGATGAGCTAACTGCCCGCGTCAGGGCGCTCCTGAGACGGCCACCTTTGGCGCATGATGATGAACTGACCGTTGCTGATCTAACGCTCAATCAAACCCAGCGCACCGTGAAACGCAGCGGCAAAACCATTGAACTGACCGCTAAAGAGTTCGCACTGTTGGAGTATCTGATGCGCCATCCTGGCCAGACCTTGAGTAAAGAAACGCTCATCGCCCATGTGTGGGATTTTGACGCTGATATTTTACCAAACAACGTCGAAGCCTACATCAAACAGCTGCGTAAGAAAATTGACAAGCCGTTTCGCCGTCCACTGATTCACACCGTGCGTGGCTTTGGCTATAAAGTGGAGGCTGGCGCGTGAAATTATTTACCTCCGCCACCATCAAACTAGCGAGCTGGTATCTGTTGATATTAATGATGGTCAGTCTGCTATTTAGCTGCATCATCTTCAACATTGCGCGTTCGGAAATTGACGCTCGTTTGCAAGGTTTCGCCGTCAAGCGGGGGCTGGTCAGTGGCAGTTCACTGGACAAGCCGCTGAGCGAGCAGATGGAAGCCACCGACGCCAATCTCATCATCAGTTTGGCATATCTCAACCTGGTGGTCTTGCTCGGCGGTGGCGTCATCGCTTATCTACTGGCTCAGCGCACCCTAGAGCCCATCGAGGCCGCCCATCAAGCCCAATCACGCTTTGTCGCTAACGCCAGCCATCAGCTGCGCACGCCACTGGCCATCATGAAAGCCGAGGCCGAGCTAGCACTACACAATCCCAAAACGCCCAAGTCCGAGTTGCGACAAACCTTGGCAAGCAACCTTGAGGAAATCAATCGTCTAAACGAACTCGCCACCATGCTTTTAGAATTGTCCCACAGCGAACGGCAGCTCTCGTCCAACATCGAAAAATTTGACCTGGTAGAATTAACCAACAATCTGATCAATTCCAGGCCCGGCAAGGAGCGGGTGACGCTGCACGCCCCCGATGATTTGACGGTGACCATGAACCGGCCAGCAGTCCGAGAGGTGATTGCAGTGCTGTTGGACAATGCGGTCAAGCACAGCCCCGATAGTTCGCCCATTGATCTCACTGTCAAACCTCTCAAAACAACCGTCATCATCACTGTCACCAACCATGGCCCAGGCATCAACGCCAAAGATCTGCCACACATCTTTGAACGATTTTACAGCGGGCAGCAACACGCCAATAGTTACGGGCTGGGGCTCAGCCTAGCGCATCAACTAACGCGTGCTTTGGGCGGGCATATTTCTGCACGATCCACCCCTGGAAAAAACACGACATTTACACTTTCGCTGCCAAAACGCTAAATTTCAGGTATTTTTCAGGTAGGCATGGTGTACTAGATAGTGTCGGTTGGGTAAGCAACCGGGAAAGGGGTACTATGAGTAATGTACGAACGACGCATCTCAGTCAAAAAGGCTTTAAAGAATTACACAAAGAAATTTCTCAGTTAGAAGCACAAGAAAAAACGCTCCAGTTCACCTTGCGTGAAATCGGTCGCGCTAAATCCCGCGACGATAAATTGCAGCGCAATGAAGTCATCATGAACCTGGAACTGGTCAGTGGTAAATTGGCCAATTTACGCCACATGCTAAAGAATGCCAAACCGCTACCACGCAAACGCGACCGCTTACGCGTCGCTCTGGGCTCAATCGTTGACTTAGTCGATCAGCAAGGTCGCATGCTTCACTACATACTAGTCGACAGCCTGGAGGCCAATCCGACAGATGGCCGCATATCCATCGACAGCCCGTTGGGTCGCAGCCTACTAGACAAGCGCCCCAAAGACACCGTTTCCTGGTGCGCTGGCGTCAAATTGCAGCGCGCCCAGCTGGTCGCTATCCGATAACTACGAACCACCACGCCCCCTTCAGCTTCCGTCATCATGACGGAAGCTCTTTTGGTGCGATTGACAATTTAGCATAAACAAAATATAATACCGCTTATGCGTAGAAGACAAAAACAACAAATCTTTATTGGCGTTTTCATTGGCTTATTTGTCATTGCAGTCAGTATCCTGGGAATCATATTTTATAATTATCATCAAAAAGAGCAGATCAATCAGCGTCTGGCTGCCAACACGGTCCACTTCGCCTCTGATGGCTATAACATCGCTGCTACTATGTTGTTGCCGAAAGATCAATATTCATACGAGATCAAAAACGAAGAGCGTCCGCGCTTTCCAACCATGACCATCAAAGACAAGGGCGAAACGTACACCATCACTGCCAAAATTGCGCAGGTTAGTAAAGCCAGCCGTGCCAATGACCTCGAGGCAGCCAAAAAACGAGGCAACTTCACCGAGCTCAAAGCCGACAAAGCTACTGGCACGCTAGGAGGCTACGCCTATGATGACAATTCATATCACTACATCGTCAAAATACCACTAGTTCAGCGTGACCAAGAATGGTACGAACTCCACCTAGACATTGAAAATATCAGCAATGCTTCAGGTAGTAAAACCTTGTTCGAGTCATCCAGTATCCAGTCATTGGTCAAGTCTGTCAGGTACGACAGTAATTACCAAGCGCCCGACCAAGAATACACCTCAGATGACCGAGAAATCGTGAAGGTAAACAAGTTCGCTAATGAAATCGACGGCTTTAGCATCACGCAACGGTCCAGTGCTGATGACAAAATCACCTTTGTTGGCACCAGAAACAATGTCCAAATCAGCCTCACAGTTCGTCCTGTTTCCACCTCTAAAACACTAGAGCAGGCGACTGCAGATGATTATTATGTAAAGGCTGGCACCCACAAATACGACCAAATTACCAAGTATAATTCCAAAGAAGTACGACACACAGCGCCACAAAGTGACCCAACAAGCTACGTCACGTTCTTTTACTATTTTGAAAAGGATGGCGTGATACTACAAGGGACTGGCCGCTACAACGCCGAGGGCAAGAATGCCTTTGACCAAATGGCCAAAACCGTCTTCGAAACAGTTCAGGTCGACAAAGCTCGCGCCAAAAAATACGTGCAGTAAGAATTAGACCGCTTATGCTTTTTGTTTTATACTGTGAAGTATGACATTTTACGCCACGCCCGCTCACGAAACCCTGAAAAAATTACGCACAAATGAATATGGGCTAACGGCTAGAGAGGTTAAACGCCGCCAAAAACAGTACGGCATCAACGTTATCAAAATCGAGTCTGAGCCGCTCTGGAAAAAGATTGTAGAACCGTTTTTGGATATTTTCATGCTAGTACTAGGGGTGGCTGCAGCCATCAGCTTGTGGCACGGCGATAACATTGACGCGGTCATCATTTTGGTAATCATCGCCATCTCAGCAATTATTTTCTACGTCCAGCGGTTTTCGACTGACCGGGTTCTCCGCAGCCTATCCAAACGCAGCGTACAAAAGGTTGACGTACTACGCGGCAATCACACGGCTCGCGTTGACGCTTCACAGCTGGTACCTGGCGACATCATCACCCTGGCTGAAGGCGAAAAAATCCCAGCAGACATCAGACTCCTCCGAACGGCTAATCTGCGAGTTAATGAGTCACAATTGACCGGCGAATCATTGCCCATCAGCAAAAAACCTGACGTACTCGAGGGTCATAAAGAATTGTACGAGCAAACCAACATGTTGTTTCAGGGGTCATTCATCATCAGCGGCACTGGCACTGGCGTCGTGGTGACCACTGGCAACAACACTGAGTTTGGTAACCTTGCCACGCTGTCAAAACGACAAAATACCCAAAGTCCCGTCCAGCAAAAAATCGACGTTTTGATCACCAGAATCATCGCTGTTGTTGCCGCCGTCAGTGTCGTAGCTTTTGGGCTCAGTCTGCTGCGCGGTATGGACGTCCTGGAGAGCCTGCGCTTTGTCATGGCCCTGGCTGTCAGCGCCGTTCCCGAGAGTCTACCAATTGCCATATCTGTTGTGCTGGTTCTGGGTATGCGGCGCATGGCTGCCAAAAAAGCTTTGGTACATCAGATGCGAGCCATCGAGACCATCGGCGTCATCACTACCATCGCCACAGACAAAACTGGCACGCTAACCAAAAACAAATTGACCGTCCAAGAAACCTGGTCACCTGATGACACGGCCATCATCGACATCATCGCCCGCACCATCAACCGTGGCGACGCCAAAAGCCACGACCCGCTTGATATTGCGCTGGAAGAATTTGTGCGCACACATGGCGTCCAGGTCAAAAACTCGCCATTTCGTGAACTACCATTTAACCAAGATTTCAGTATGTCCGCTGCGGTGTGGCATCATGGCAAGGATTTTCAGCTGTACCTCAAAGGCGCGCCTGAGCAGATTTTGGCAGCCTGCAAAGTAACCGCCGCTGTCAAAAAACAAGCTCTAGCAGCCCTGGAAGCATTCGCTGCCAAGGGACAGCGAGTCATCGGCCTGGCGTCCTACACGTCAGCACATCCAGTTCATGAATTTTACGAATTGAAAGGCAAGAAATTAACCTTTGAAGGCTTTGTGGCAGTCAGTGACGTCTTGCGCCCAGAAGCACCTCGGGCAATTCGCGCTGCTCTGAAGGCCGGCGTGTCCGTACGCATGATCACTGGCGATCATTTTGAAACAGCCTACCAAATCGGACATCAACTAGGCATGGTCAAGGACCGCGACGAGGTGTTCGATTGCCGACAGATGAATAAACTAACAGATGAGCAGCTTGACCCAATCGTCGAGCGGACCAAAGTCTTTTCGCGCGTTATCCCCGAACAAAAATACCGCTTGCTCACTATCCTTAAAAAGCATCACATCACCGCCATGACAGGAGACGGCGTCAATGACGTGCCAGCGCTTAGCAATGCTCACATTGGCGTGGCTATGGGTTCGGGGTCGCACATTGCGCGTGACGCTGGAGCTATCATTTTGCTGGACGATAATTTCAAGACTATCATCGACGCCATGCGCGAAGGGCGAACTATCATCGCCAATGTTCGCCGTATGTTGTTCTACCTACTATCGACCAACACCGGCGAGCTCATTACTATGGTTGGTGCGCTGCTGATTGGCATCAAAACCCCGCTGGAGCCAGTGCAAATCTTGTGGGTCAACCTGGTCACCGACACCTCGATGGTCATCCCGCTTGGACTGGAGCCAACAGAGAAGGGAGTTATGAACCGTCCGCCCGAAAAGCCAGATGCTCCAATTTTGAACCACATGATGGTCTGGCGAATGGTTATCGTCGCCGGCACCATGTCGACCATCGCCTTGGCGGTTTACATATTCTTCGAACAACGGCAAGGACATGCGTACGCCCAAACCATGGCCTTCATCGCCCTAGTGGTCAGCCAGTGGGCAAATGCCTTCAACGCTCGCTCCGATGACGAGTCACTGTTGAAGCGCCTGAAAGTCATGAACAAGAGCTTCTACGCTGGTATGAGCCTATCTATCGTTCTGCAAATTCTAGTCTTTTTCGGCCCGCTCGGTGAAATCCTCCACATCGCACACGTCGCCCTCAGCGACATGATCATCATCAGCCTGGTATCATTCATCATCCCGATTGTCGTCTCTGAATGGCATAAGTATGTTACGAGGCAGAGTAAGGGCTAAGATAATATCATCTAGTCTTCGCTATACATCAGCACAACCCACAAGAAATCCTGACCATCCAGCGCCTGTATATACGGCGCTTCAGTGATATCGCGTCGCATCAGCTCACCTAAATATAGTGCTGCATCATTCACTAGGGCATATTTTTTACCCTGAGATACGGCAGCGGGCTTATCTATACCACATATTTCGGCGACCTGTTTCATGACCACATCACGGTAGAGCGCAAATGAATGACAGTCACGCGCTGCGAGCAGGTAAGCCCAAGTGGATGGAGCAAATTTTTTGTCTGACATCAAGAATTGTGTCATCGCCCCAGCGCTATCAATATTCTGATCGACAGACTCAGGCGTTGCACGCCATAGCTCATTAATGACAGCGTGAGCATTCGGGCGCTGCAAAAAATCTTTCAAATCATCAATATCCCGCCAATTAGCAAAATTACTAGCACTTGTGTGGTGTGTCAGGATGCGCGCAACCTCTGCAACTGACTCTTTAGTAACTGATTGGTACTGCGCCAACTCCTTGTTGAGGCGAGGCAGAATATCCCATTTATATAATTCATCCCACAGCTTAGCATCGCCAGAACGCCGTCGCCGAAAATATTCCTCTTTATGAAGCTCGTAAAACACCTTTAATGCAACTTTGTTAATTTCCATCTTTTTCCTTTCTGTCAATAACTTCACCAGCCATGCAATATCTTTATTATAAACCCTGTAACAATATCATTAAATGGTTATTTTAATCGTTATTCTCTGGACCTTTCAAAAGATATTAGTCGGTGCGTTGTCATGAATGAAAATAACCACGCTGATATATTAGCTATACACACATAAACCTATCACATCAAACGAACGTGATAAATATAGACCGTTGTAAGGCGTGTAACCGTCGGCGAGCTATCAAGCTATGTATTAATATAAGTGCTATAATTCTATATTATGAGCGGTGGCGACCCAGTAATACACAAGAAATACACAAATCCCATATCTGCAGCTGGTGATGGGTATGTTTTTGAGCATTCCGTGCAGGCATTTTTTGTGATCCAAATGATCACAGGTGGACTAGTGCCGAGGATGGACAACTGCGAAGTAATGAGGATAGTACTCCAGGCAGAGCGATACGGAAGGAGTACTGATGATTGCGAAGTAACCCTTAAAGACCTGAGCAACCCGAACAAAGAAAGAACACTACTGGTTCAGGTAAAACGAAATATCCGCCGCCTTTCAGGTAGTGAATTTACAAAAACTATAAAAGATGCCTGGAACGATTTTAACAGCCAGAGCTTTGATAGGAACTCTGATAGAATAATGCTCGTCACTGGCGGTCTTGATAAGAGTGGAATTGGGCTGAAGAATATACTGACTCATATCCAGAGCTCTTATCGGTCGGCTGATCAGTTTTGGGAAAACTACGATAATAAGGTTTTGGGTAGAAACAAGTCGGAGCGCGAGGGTCTTGAACGTCTGCGCGAAAAACTAATACTAGCCAACGATAGTACCGCTTTAGATAGAGAAGTGGAATTTGAGTTCTTGAAATCTTTCTTCATAATAAAATCTGACATGCATGAAAATCTGTTTGAAAATGGCGATATTAATGTCACCCTGATTCATAGCATCTTGGCACAGAAAAAATGGAAAGATAACGTAAGCCCTAAAGTTGTATGGGAACGGCTCTGTCATTATGTAGCTACTCGTAATAAAGACCAGTTAGAGATATTAAAAGATAATCTGCCTAAAAAACTACTTGAGATATTCGAAGAAGAGAAAGTAATCCGACAAGATAATATAATGAGCTTGCCGGATAAAAATCAATTAGTCAAAAAAACAGAACCGTCAAAAAACAAGATCACAATTAAAACAGTACACAAAAAAGAGTTAGCATTACTATGTTTAATTGGTGAGTTTGACTCTGCAAATTCAAATGATAAAAAAATAGTGTCTGAATTACTAAGATGTGATGAAGATTCCTTGTTAAATGTAGTCCAAGAAATAAATTCTACCGATGATCAAGTACTAGAACTAAGAAATACCACGTGGAAGGTTCTTGATATTAAATTTACAATTGAGCAACTAAGTAAATACATTTATGATAACCATATTGATGATTTTGCCAATATTTACTTAAAGATCCTGGGCGAAATCGATCCAGCGCTGGATTTGCCAATAGACGAAAGATATATGGCTAATATTTACAAAAAGAGCCGAGCATATTCAGTGGTACTTAGGACTGGCGTAGCAAATGGTATGGCTATGCTTGCAAATAACCAGGATATACTTAGTAAGTGTTCTGCCAGCAAAATAGCTGACACAGTAAATAGTACAGTATTAAGATTGCTTTCTGATAATGAAAATCCCAAACTATGGATGAGCATCACGGACAACACCTCTTTAATCGCCCAAGCATCTCCAGTTCAATTTTTGTCAAAGCTAGAGAACACCCTTGAAATAAAAAATAATAATCCAATTGCAATAGTCATAAAGGAAAGTTCGGGCGACTCATTCTTTCAGCCAGATTACATGACTGGTTTATACTGGGCGCTGGCTGATTTATCTTGGGATAAAAAATATTTTTCACGAGCTAGTCTAGTGTTAGCTAAGATTGCAACCCTCGAAATTGATCAGACAGAGAATAAAAAGCGTTCCCTAGATACCATCCTACATACGATCCTGCCGTGGCAGCCGAAAACGCTTGCCCCCTTAGAGGTTCAACACGGTGTGGTCGAAAAAATAGTCAATGAGCATAAAGCTGTCGGGCGAGAGCTACTCAAGGGTTTACTGCCGAATATGACTCAAACAACCATGGAGAGGAAACTTCCAGAATGGCTAGATATTACCAATACTCTTCAGCCTGTTACGCAACAAGAGCTGTGGAAGGAGAGTTCATACTACTCAAATCTCTACATAGATACAACCGAGTCTCTTCAAGAAATCGTTGATGTAATCAATAGCGTTAACCATCTTACCGATGATACTTTGCCGAGTTTTACCAACCAACTAAATAAGCGCCTGCAAAACATGACTGATAAAGATAGGCAAGTAGTATGGGAGGTATTGCTTAAAAAAATAAATAATCTAGATCGGCGCAGTAAAGATGAAGACGAAAGGGTAAAGATACTCAAAAAAATTGCCGGTGATGTAGAGCCTGAAGATGATTTGTGTAAGTCTATATATCTATTTAGTAATTATGACCATGATCTTATAGGCTATAACGACTGGGAAAAAGGCAAGAAAGAACTGGAAGAGAAACAGCGAGAATCACTTCTCAAGATTTTAAACTCAGATAATGCCATTCGCCAGCTGAATGAGCTTATTAACCAAGCCAAGATGCCGTACACCATAGGATCTAGCCTGGGCTCTATAAATTATCCATCCATCGAAAACATGCTATTGCCCAAATTCCTCAACGAAAATAAAGCTGAAAAAGAATTCATTAGTAACTTCATTTATACGAGATATTTCTATTATAAAGGTGACATCAGCTGGGTTGATAAGTTAGATTTTGCCAGCTGGAATAACGAACAGAAAATTCTAATTCTTCTGGCTTTGCCATTCAGTCAAAGCACCTGGGACCTATTGGCCGCACAACAAGATAAAGACCTTACTAAAGGATATTGGGACAGGGTCGATAATTTTCGACGTACGATTAATGATAAATATTCCGAAGCTGCAGTTAGAAATCTTCTGAAGGCCAGACGCCCTCTGGCTACAATTGAATATATTGCCTCAACGATCATGATGGGTGACAACTCCATCAAACAGCAAATTGATCCAGAACTATGTCTAAAAGCACTAATGGCATCATTAAATACCACCGAAAACATTTCAAGCACAAATAACTTACAGTACGAAATAGGTCGAGTATTCAAGTATTTATACGACAACATTGACTACACAAAAACGAACTTATGGGAGGCAGAGTGGTTCTACTTTAAACTATTCGGAAAACACGGCATAGGACAACCACGAGCATTAATATATCGAATTGCAAATGATGCAGATTTTTTCTGCGATCTAATTAAGACTGCCTACAAATCAGACCTTCCCGATGCCAAGCACCAAAAGATTGACGACGCTATCCAATACAGACTGTTAAAAATATTATCGTTTAATGACTTTATGGTCATGCCAGGCATAGACCAATATGGCACATTTCAAGAAGATAACTTTACTGCCTGGATACACAAGGTTGAAGAGATATGTAAGGCGAGTGGATACTTGGATGTCGCCCAGTCTGTTATAGGTGGATACCTAATAAACTCCCCTGAAGACAAAAGTGGCTTATGGATCAACAAAACGGTAGCAAAAACTTTAGACCGAAACGACTCAGTGTCTATGAGGTCCGGATACGGCAGAGGAGTATACAATTCACGTGGTGTTCATGCAGTGGACGAAACGGGCGAGGCTGAGGCCTCCTTGAGAGATAAATGGCAGAATCGTGCAAATGAGATTGAGTCTTTGGGTTTTATAAATCTTGCAACATCACTACGTGAGCTTGCAGAGACTTATGAGAGAGAAAGAAACCGCATAATTAAGCAAGAGCGGTTTAGAGATTAATATATTCCTCACACTCAATACATTTGGCGCTAGACCTACGCAAGATATAGGCACAAAGATAGGGGGTATCTATACAATAGACCAAATCATACAAACAAACCGCCCAACCACTTCTGGCTAGACGGTTAATATACAATGTGGCTGGGCCGGAGGGACTCGAACCCCCGAATGCCAGGACCAAAACCTGGTGCCTTACCACTTGGCGACGGCCCAATACGAGCAACGCGTGTGAGCGTAGCTACGTGTAACATTGTACCACATCAGAGTAGAGATACCAAGCTTGCCAATCCGCCAACGCCGCCGTATAATCAAACTATGCATAAGCACTATGGTTTTACAATCGTCGAAGTATTAGTAGTTGTCTTGGTCCTCGGTATCTTGATGACCCTCGGTGGCCTAGCATGGCGCGCTGCCCGCGAAGACGCCATTAACAATGAAAGCAAGACTGAATTATTAACCATCCAAAACGCCGTCGAAGAATATTACAGCCAAAATGGAGAATATCCGTGGCCTGCGTCCTGCAGTAAATACAGCTCGGCGACCAACCGGACGTGCGACGCTGGCGAACTCAATCCGCTGTTAGTACCAAAATATCTCAAAGAATTACCGACAGACTGGCGCGGCAAACACTACGAATACACCGTCAACAAAAGCCCTGACAATCGCTATGGGCTACTGATGTACCGAGCTAACGGCACCAAATGTCGCGTCGGCAAAGGCATCCTAGCGATGTGGTGGAACACGCCAGCGCCAGCCGCTGAGAATTGTGATTTCTAATTATATATTATCTAGCGTTTGGCTATTTTCCAAATGCGCTTGGTTGGGGTACAATAGGGCAATGAAGAAAGCGCAGACTGCAACCTTAGCCCTAGAAAACATCGTTGGCGGTGGCCAGACCATCGGCACGCTGGCAGATGGCCGTAAAGCATTTGTATGGGGTGGATTGCCAGGCGAACAAGTGACTATCAGGGTGACCAAGAAAAAATCAAAGTTCGTCGAAGGCGTCGTAACTGAGGTCCATCACGCCAGTCCTGAGCGCATCACTCCGGTCGATCCAGACAGTTACCTCAGCACCAGCCCCTGGCAAATCATGAACTTTTCAGCAGAGCAGCAATACAAAGCCCAGCTAATCGCCGAAGCGTTTGAACTACATCACGTTACCTTGCCGACTGCGCCGACGGTCTATACGGACGAGCAGCAACTGGTGTATCGTAACAAAGTTGAATACAGCTGGTACAGCGACACGGACCCGGAGTCGGAGGCCGACACCCTTGATTTGGCGTTTTTCCGGCGCGGCTCAAAGGGCAAAATCACCGTCGACGGCACCTCACTCGCTCGTCCCGAGATCAACACACTAGCCGTAGAAATTCGCGACTTGCTGCGCACCAAACCAGTCACCGCACGCAACCTCAAGACAGTACTCATCAGGTGTAGCCGCTCAGGAAAGTGCATTTGGCAATTGTACCTCAAAGACCGCTTGGAAGATGTCATCACTGCCGAAGAAGCAGCCGCACTGTCAGCCCAAGGCGGTGAAATCATCTATTCTAACCCCAAAAGCCCCGCTAGCGTCATCACCGAACGGCTAGCGGCGTTTGGCGACACCGTTCTCACCGACGAGATACTAGGCGTTCCATTTCGCTATGTCGCTGAAGGATTTTTCCAGGTCAATTTGCCAGTGTATGAGCAGGCACTCACCGACATGGCAGCGTGGATTCGTACCGCGTCAGTAGAGTCAAATAACGCTCCATCAACTGTTGATATGTATTCGGGTGTTGGCACTATCGGCCTCACTATCGGCGGAGAACATGTCACTTTGGTAGAAATTAACGAACACGCCGTCCAGGAAATGCAGCGAAATATTCACGCTCTGGGACGCGAACACAATGCCAAAGCCATCTTGGCAGCCAGTGAACAGGCCCTTGATTATATCAATCCTGACAATCTCATCATCGTCGATCCGCCACGGGCTGGCCTACATACAGACGTCGTCGACCGCTTATTGGAACAATTACCGCCGCGAATCGTCTACCTGAGTTGTAACCCCGTTACCCAAGCTCGAGACGTTGCTTTACTCAGTGAGAACTATCGCATTGTACACCATCAGGGTTACAATTTCTTCCCGCGCACACCACACATTGAGAATCTGGTGGTTTTGGACAAGATGCCGCATTAAGACTGCGAAGATCTGACTTTTATACCAGCGCGCAGTGCGAGCCACCACTGTAAGATTGCCGCCAGGACGATGACACCAAGCGCTGGCAACAGGACGATGATGTCTGGTTTGGTAAAGTCAAAGAATCGGCGGAGTGGACCGATACCAAAGCTACCAGCTGCTACAATACTCACCGCCAGCATATACAACAGGCGCGCTTTTCTGGCGTTGCGCGTTAAGGTGACGCCCAGCATTGGTCCGACCAAAAATACCAGATAGACGCCATAGAATGTCGCCGTCAGTACCGTCATGGTGGCAACTTCCTCCGGACGATCAGGGAAGATGGCAGAGCCGATCCAATAGGTGAACGCCACTGTCAGACCCGTGATCAGCGCGATGGGCATCACGCTGATCAGCGTATGGCGCCAAAACAGGCGAGGATTGATGCGATGGTTTGGCACAGGCGGGAAAAATGTCCACATCAAAGTCGGCAGTGTCACCAGGAAAATATTCATAAAGGTGATGTGACGCGGCTGATATGGATAAAGCATGCCCAACGACAGCGTACACATTAACAGAACTACGCCATAGATAATTTTGTGAAAGAACAGGGTAGCGATCACCTCAATCGCTTGCATAATTCGGTTGCCTAGCCGCATACCGAGCGGCAGAGACGTAAATGAATTGTTCAATAGGATAATATCTGACACGCGACGCGATGCTGGTGCGCCCGCGTGCATGGCCACGCCAAGATCAGCCTTTTTGAGCGCCAGCGCGTCATTGACGCCGTCACCAACCATGCCGGTGAACAGGGCCTGATCTTTATAATGCGCAATCAACCGCTCCTTTTGTTCTGGATGTACCCGAGCAAATATAACGTGTTCGTCAGCCGCCTTGACAAAATCTTTGTCACTCAACGCAGCCAGCGCCGCACCAGTGATGGCTTTGTCAGAATTATTGATGCCAGCCGCCGAGGCGATGAACTGCACCGTCCGCGGGTTGTCGCCAGATATCACCCGAATACTGACGCCTTGGTCTTGCAAAAATTGAACAGTTTTCTGAACACCATCGCGCAGCGCATTGCGCAAAATCACCGCACCGATGGCACGGCCAGACCCAACAGGCAAATCCTTCAGAGCGCTCCGAGAATCATCAAACTCAGCCAACAGCAGCACACGCAGACCCGCGTCAGCCCATTCGTTAATTTGACGCTGACCCATTGCATCAACTGGCGCTAGTTCCGTCACAAATTCTGGCGCGCCCATGACGACTGTGCGAATTTTGCCCTCAGACTCAAACCGCAGACCCGCCATTTTGCGCGCAGATGAGAACGCCATAACGTCAATAATCTTGGCGTCCTTGAGCGGCGTGGCTGCTTCCAAGATGGCTTGACCGGTGATATTGCCACCACTGGTTTGCTCAGCGATCAAGGCAACAATTTCCGAAAGCGTTTCATCTGATTGATCACCACTACCCAAAGCAACGATTTTTTCCAAGGTCACTTCGTCGCTGGTAAGCGTGCCGGTTTTGTCGACACACAACAAATTGAGCAGCGCCATTGCTTCGATAGCTGACAGTTTTTGCGGCAAAACTCTAGCTTGCGCTAATTTGATCGAACCAAACGCTAGTAGCAATGAACTTGCCAGTAGCAAACCCTCTGGTACAACCGTCACAGCCGCCGAAGTGATGGTTTTCAATATCTGCACCGAGTCCTGACCAGATGTCATGTAAGCGATGAATATCAACGCCGCCAGCCCAAATGCACCAAACGTCAAAAAGCTAATAGCTCGCTGAATCGCTCGCTGCAGGGGAGTTAGCTCTGGCTTGTACTGCTTCAGCACTTGGCTAATGGCACCGGCTTTTGTGTCCGCACCAACTGCCGTAACACGAGCCTCGCCAGACCCAGCCAACACAGTGGTCGCCGCCCAAGCCGTGTCGCCGACACTTTTTTCGACGGCCGCCGATTCGCCAGTCAACATACTTTCGTTTAATTCCAAGCCTTTGACCTCCAGCATCTCCACGTCTGCTGGCACTTCATCGCCAGCAATCAGCTGAATTTTATCGCCGACCTGCAACGCATCATACGCCACTTCCGTCACGGAACCATCAGCCGACAACAGCCGTGCTCGTGGCTGACTCATCAACTCTAACTTTTTAAGCGCTCGCTTAGCGCGAATTTCCTGAACAATACCAATCAACGAGTTCACGACAATCACCACTGAGATAAACCATGCATCGCGGTACTCGCGAGCATAAATCAGCGCGCCCGCCAATAGAAAAATCGCAATAACAATCGGCGAAAACAAATTACGACGAATAATTTCCCAGTAGCCGTTCATTACTTGGCGCGGACCTTCCTGTAGGCAAACCGTGCGCCCACTCGCCATTCACCGTGAACGTCAGGATCAAACTGATGGATTTCGCCATTTTTGATCTCTGAAACCACTGCCAGAGCAGGGTTGTACGGTGCCAAGGTTCGGTAAAAAATCAAATCCTCCTCAGACTGTACCGTCATGCCAGGGAATACTTCTTGAAATTTTTGGCGACCAAGGATATCAAAATAATTCGGTTGGTATTTAGGCGGATAGAACTCGTCCAGCCTGAGACCCATGCGTACTGCTATTTTTTTGACATCCGCCAGCGTCATGTTGGAAGACGCGCGCAAATAGAGCAGCAATTGATTGTTCGATGCCATAAATACCGTTGCCTGCGCCGTGCGGCCAACATCAACCAACGGCAAGATAAATCGTTTTACTGAGACATCAACATCAAATGCTTCGCTGATTAAAGATTCCAACTCCGACGCGGTCACTGTAGGTTTCATGGCTTTATTTTACCATTTTCAACCGCACGCGTATACTGTAAGTATGGATTTTTCTACACGCTACGCCAACCTCAATGCCAATCAACGTTCTGCCGTCGACAAAATTCACGGACCGCTGTTGGTCATCGCGGGTCCTGGCACTGGCAAAACCGAGCTCTTGAGCATGCGAGCTGCTCATATATTGCGCCAAACTGACACTTTGCCAAGCAATATTTTATGTCTAACGTTTACTGATTCTGGTGCGGTCAATATGCGCCAGCGATTGCAGCAAATCATCGGCGAAGACGCCTACAAAGTCGCCATCCACACCTTCCACAGCTTCGGCTCAGAAATCATCAACACCAACCGACAATATTTCTTCCACGGCGCAGATCGGCAACCAACCGACGAACTGACACAGCAACAGATTCTACAAGAGATTTTTGAGGCCATGAGTTGGGACAATCCACTCAACGTCAAAAACAATGACGAATTTATCTATCTGAAAGAAACACTTAAAACTATTTCCGAATTCAAAAGCAACGGTCTGACCTCTGAAGAAATACAACACATTTTGGACGATGTGGAGCGCACAATCACAGAAATCGCTGAAGCCATCGCGCAGCTCTTCCAAACCACCATCAAAAAATCAACCATCCCAGCATTTGCCAACGCCGCAGAGGTGGCAGCAACCATCACTCCACAGTCTTTGCCAGCAGCCATCACACCGTACGCCAATGTACTGGCACTCAGCATGGCCAACGCTGCACAAGAAGCCTTGGAGAATGACAGTACCAAGCCCATCACTGCCTGGAAAAACGCGTGGTGCAAAAAGAATGCAGCAGGGGAGTTTGTCTTAAAGGACAGCGAGTCAATCGCTAAACTGCGTGCCGTCACTCACGTGTACGACCAATACCGCAGCGCACTGGCACAGCGTGGACTGTTTGACTATGACGACATGATTTTGAACGTGCTAGATGCCTGCAAACACCAGCCAGATCTGCGCGCCAACCTCCAAGAGCAATACCAGTTCATCATGGTTGACGAATTTCAGGACACCAACCTAGCACAACTACAACTATTATTTAATCTGACTGGCGACGAGCCTGAGCCAAACATCATGGCAGTCGGTGACGACGACCAAGCCATTTTTAGCTTTCAAGGCGCCAATGTTGGCAACATTCAACGCTTCCGTCAGCACTATCACGACCCAGCCGTCATCGTCCTGACCGACAACTATCGTTCGGCAGAGCAAATCCTCACCACCGCCCGCAGCGTCATCACCCAAGGCAGCGACCGCTTGGAAAACACCATTCCCGACCTATCCAAACAACTCACCGCCCACGCTTCATCATCAGGCACCACCGTGAACCTTAGTCGTTTCATGACGCCGCTGGATGAAAGGGCAGGTGTTGCTAAGCAAATTGCACATCTCATCAACTCAGGTACACCGCCCGAGGACATCGCCGTTATATCTCGCCGACATCACGAACTGATCGAATTATTACCTCACCTCTATCAAAATAACATCAGCGTCAACTACGAGCATCATGACGACATCCTGGAACTAGACAGCATCAAAGCGCTGGAGCTCGTAGCCCGCATCGTCATCTCACTTCACAACAACAACCTGACCACTGCCAACAGCCTACTGCCAGAATTACTGGCGCATCCAGCATTTAGCTTTGCCGCCACTGACATCTGGAAATTGAGCCTAGCTGCCTGGCACAAACGACAGTTCTGGCTGGAAGCCATGCTCGCTCAAACAACGTTCGAACCATTGGCTCAGTGGCTGCTAGAACAAGCCAAAAATGTTCCCAACCTCACGCTCGAAGAACACATCGACGAGCTACTAGGCCTCACTGAAACCGCCACCAACCGCGCCCTCTATACCTACTACTTTTCACCAGACAAATTACAGTCAGACCCAGAAGCCTACCTCACCACCCTAGAAGCGCTGCGCACCTTGCGCCAGAAATTACGCGACCACTACACCGAGGCAACGCCAACCTTGACACAGCTTCTCCAGTTCATCGATCTCCACCATCTGACCAAGACTCGCCTCACCAGCATCAGGCCAGCTGCCGAGCATAAATCAGGCTCAATCAATCTCATGACCGCCCACAAATCAAAGGGGTTGGAATTTCCGCACGTATTCATCATCGGTGCTACTGATAACATATGGGGCGAGAAAGTCCGTGCGCGCAGTCGGCTCATCCGCTATCCAGCTAACCTACAGCTCCAGCCGGCAGGCAACAACTACGACGAGCGCCTACGTCTATTCTTCGTCGCCATGACTCGCGCCAAGCAAACCCTACACATCAGTCACAGCCTCACAGACACTAGTGGCAAAGACAATTTGATCGCCAGCTTCCTAAGCTCTCTACAGCTAGATACATCGACCATTGATACCTCTGAGACTGCTGACGCGACCGAGACGCTGCTCACCGACTGGCACGCCAGACTGACTGAACCACACGGCACAACCCTACAGGAGATCTTGGCGCCAATCTTACAGCACTACAAACTGTCCGCCACCCATCTGAACAATTTCCTGGACGTCTCACATGGCGGACCTCAAGGATTTTTGTTAAATAATTTGCTTCATTTTCCGCAAGCCAAAAGCCCATCCGCCGCCTACGGAACCGCTATTCACACCTGCCTACAACAACTACACGATATGTTCGTCGCGGACGGAAACTTGCCACCACGCCCAGAGATTATGCGCTTATACGCTCAAACCTTGGCAGCACAACACCTATCGCCAGATGATACCAAACTATTCACAGACAAAGGGCAGTCAGTCCTGGCTAATTTCCTGGACGCCAAGCAAAGCAGCTTCACCCAGCAGCAGCTGGCTGAACTGAGTTTTGCCAATCAAAATTCCTTCGTCGGCCAAGCGCAGCTGACAGGAAAGCTGGACCTGGTCGATATAGACAAAACCGCGAAGACTATCTACGTCACCGACTACAAGACCGGCAAGCCGTCGCACTCCTGGAAGGGCACGTCTGATTATGAAAAAATCAAGCTCCACAAATACCGCCAGCAGTTGATGTTCTACCAACTCTTGGTCAAGTCATCACGTGATTATGGCAATTTCAGCTTCACCGGCGCCCGCCTGCAATTTGTCGAGCCAGACATGAAAACCGGCAACATTCTCAGCCTAGAGGATACGTTCTCCGAGGAGAAATTAGCTGAATTTGCTCGGCTTGTCGGCGTCGTCTGGCGTAAAATCACCACCCTGGACCTGCCAGACATCTCTGGGTATTCCGCAGACTACAAAGGTATGCTGCAGTTCGAAAAGGACTTATTGACAGAGGAAATATAAATTATTTTCCATATATTGTTGCTATTTTTTACAGTTCATGTTATGATGTTCATTAGCTTTTGTTCGTGGAGCTAACTCTTGGTGAGATATCGCAAATGATATCAAACCCTGATCATGCTTCGCACAAAAGCATGGTTCGAGAGGGGGTTAACTCTTTTTCTATCGCCGCAACTCGCGGCAGAGAGGGGGTGAAACCCTTGGTGTTTTTCTCTTATCCCGTAGCATCAATGTATAGCTACGGAGATTATACCACTGCAATGACATGCAGTGGTAGAAACCACCATGTTGCGTATAGGCGTCCTGGAGATGCCGGTACGCAGTTTAAATGCCCATACTGCGGGCATTTCATGGTGTAACACCACACAAATACGACAGTCGAGGTTTGTGCGACCCCGGAACCCGCTGACTTTCGCAGTCAGCAAAGGGCGTCTGTCCGCCCACCACTGGGTCAGATTCCCCAGCCAGAAAAGAATCACAGGACATATAGCTCTTAAATGGCAGAGCACCCGCGTCGACAACGATGTTGGCGCAATGGGGGGTTGCGGGTTCGAGTCCCGCTGTGTCCGCCGTCGCGGTTGCATGCGCAGTCACACGGACTCATCACCCGTGTGAAGCCGTATGTAAGCGAAAAAACTTGGGTGTTCCGCCACTCCGCCCGAGTTTCATTGGTTCCTCAGTTTTGTCTGGCACAGTACAAAGGCGTACTATGTTATACAAAACAAGGTATGAATACCGCTATATATACCGAGGTCCCCATGTTTTCAAGATAGAGTTGCTAGGGTGTGCCAGATAGGGAGACAGGACATTCAAAGTCCACCGTCTCGCGGGTTCGATTCCCGTCACATCCACTGAGATGGCACGATGGCGTGTCATCTCTCCCTCCCCGGGTTCGCGAGATTCACTCGTGGCAGTTTTTCTCACCGTCGAGATCAACTCCGAGCAGAACCGCTTGAGCCCACCAACGCCCCTCATTCTCAATGGCGAGAGTGAGGGGTTTTCTCCTTTGTATGGTAAAATAACAGAGATGACATCATTTTGGGACAATCTACCGCAGCCGTTTTTCATCTTGGCACCCATGGAAGCCGTCACTGACGTGGTGTTTCGTCATGTCGTGAAACAGGCGGGCGCGCCCGACGTGTTTTTCACTGAATTTGCCAATGCCACCGGCTGGGTACACGCTGGTGACAAAGCCATCGCTGGTCGGCTCGTCAAAACTGACGACGAACATCCATTGGTCGCCCAAATCTGGGGTGGTGAGCCAGGTGATATGGAACAATTTGCTGCCCATTGCGCCAAGCTCGGCTTTGACGGCATCGACATCAACATGGGCTGTCCCGCCAAATCCGCCATCAAATCTGGCGGTGCCGCACTCATTCGCCGACCCGACGTAGCGGTTGCTGCCATCGCCGCTGCCAAAACTGCTGGATTACCAGTCAGTGCCAAGACACGGCTGGGCTATACGTATATTGACGAATGGCGAGAGTGGCTGAGCACACTACTGGCGCAAAACCTCGCCAACCTAACCATCCACCTCCGCACCAAAAAGGAGATGAGCAAAGTCCCAGCGCACTACGAACTCATCGACAACATTGTCAAACTACGCGATGAAATCGCCCCGCAGACGCTGCTAACCATCAACGGCGATATCCGCGACCGAGCCCACGGTGAGGAATTAGCTAGAGCCCACCCAGGCCTCAATGGCATCATGATCGGGCGGGGAGTATTTAGCGATCCGTTTTGCTTTCGGAGGGCAGTTGAACTATCCTCAGTCGAGGAAGCTGTGACGGGCGCGTCAAGCCCCGTCAGCCGAACGCCACGGGCTGGCGAAGCTACCCGTAAAGAGTCCTCCGAGACAGAGGACAGTTCAACTATTCATCACAAGTCTGAACTGATTGCCTTACTATACTACCATCTCGACCTCTTCGACCATTACCAACCAACCCTCGGCCGCCCCTACGAGACCCTCAAACGCTTCTTCAAGATCTACATCCGCGACTTCGACGGCGCCAAAGAACTGCGCGACCAACTGATGCACACCAAGACGACCGACGAGGTGCGATCAATACTTGCACACAACGATCGTCCACATTATACTTATTGACATGACAACAAAAAAACAAAAACTGCAAAAACAACAGACTATAGACACATGGATCGTCATAGCATTATGGGCGAGTGCTATCTGGTTCTCGCTCGCACGCGGATTCATTACTGGCATCGGCGGTTGGGTACTAGCACTACTTGGCCCGTGGGCACTTATCGTTAGCTGTATCTGTCTTGCAATCATCTCCCGACAAGTGAAAAAACGCCATGCATCAAAAGACCATCTCACCACAATAGTACGTGTTTCCTTTATCGTCATGTCAATCTCATTATTTATCTGCGGCCTTGCAATGCCTGATTTTAGCGACATAGAGACCTTTTCAACATTATCCGTGTATACAAATAACGCTATTTCATTTGAAACATCAAAAGCTATCGCCATTATCTCAGGGTTTGTAGTAGTTCTGTCTCTATTCGTGGCTGTTACTTTTGGCATCGCTGAAGACAGAGAAGAGACGACGGAAGACGTCGCTATTTAGATTAGTATTAATTAGAGTCTTAGCGCTATACGCAAATTGCTTGAAAAAATATAGATTATATGATATAATACAAAAGATGCGCCAGTTCGAAGGATATTCACTCACAACACCAATCACCATCGGTGATGTGCATAATCTATCAAAACAAGTAACTCGACTACCTCGAGGGAGTATCGCTTTATTAGGCACCGACCGACTCGGCATACCATTAGAGCAGCTCGACATAGAACTAACGCCTCGTGATGATTACGCAGAAGGTCGTCGTAACAGCATCAATGAGGTTGGGTTTTATGACGCAACATTGTACTGCTCAGACATACCCCTCGTAACTCAGCCTTGGGCAATCAAGCCATATCTTACCTCTCGTATAGCCGTGAAGGATATCGCTACAATGCAAGCCATTAATAGCCTACAACATCCTCAAGCAATCCGCACCTTTGAACCAAGAGGTATTGCTCGTCTCGAAAATGGTAAGGTGGCGGTTATTAGTGATTTTATACAGGGTGTACGTAGCTGCGACAGCCTAGTTGATGCATACCGCGAAACGACACTACCTGAGGAAAAAGCGCGACTTATCGCCCGTACCGCATTCTCTACTATGCACTATTTTCACAGCCTCCCAAAGCCATATACAATGAACGACGCACAAATAAAGAACTTTGCATTTACTATCAATACCGAACCGTGGTGTATTGACGCTGAAAAATTTCTATCGACAGACAAAGACGACCCATCATCAATCGGTCAATTCGGACGAGATATTGAGTGCTGTGTTTATTCAATGAGCGGTCAATCCAATAATGACGGTCAGCAAATGTTAATTCCCGAACTTATTATTGAGCATTTTATTAAGCCATACGAAGAGGATATCTCTAATCTATTTCCTCGCGATACCGCTAGTATTATGCAAACATCAATCGAAAATCTCAAACAAGACATAACCCAAGGAGCCTGATGTCAGGGCCCTTGGTGGCGATGTAATTAGCGTCGTCGCTTATGCCGCTGCAGATCAGCCACCTTCAACCGCACCAAGTGCCGGTCGATGAGCTGTTTGGCTTTCTCGCGCTCTATTTGGTCGTCGGCGTTGTCTCGGGCTGCAATAGCTCGCTCTAGCGCCGCCTGAGTTTCCGCTTCAATGATGTCGTCGCCGTGGTCAGCCTCGTCAACCAAAATCCGCACGCCCGTTTGATCAATTTCTACCACACCGCCGGAGATAGCAAAAAATTCTTCTTCCTGCGTCTCCTTGGTGCGACGGACAGTGATGACGCCGTCCCTCGCCACCGTCACCAGCGGTTCGTGACTCGGCAGCACCGAAATCTCACCGTCAATCGTCGGAATGGTCACCGAGTAGACCATCTCATCCAGCTTGACACCACCGAGCGTTACTAGCTTTAAATTCATCAGACTAGTCCTTCTTTGCCTCTGGTTGCTTTGCTGCTTCAGCGTCGCGAGCTACCTGGTCAGCCAATGTGCCTTGCACCATGTAGAACCAGCTTTCTGGCTTGTCATCGTATTTACCAGCCAAGATGTCAGCGGCGTCGCGGATGGTGTCCTCTAACTTGACGTACACGCCTGGGTTGCCAGTAAACTTCTCAGCCACGTGGAACGGCTGCGCCAGGAAGCGCTGGATGCGGCGAGCCCGAGCAACGATTTGCTTCTGGTCGTCCGACAATTCTTCCATGCCGAGGATGGCGATGATGTCCTGCAATTCCTTGTATTGCTGCAGCACTCGCTGCACCTCACGCGCCACGCGGTAGTGCTCCTCGCCGACAATTTCTGGGTCGAGCGAATTAGAGCTGGAATCCAACACGTCAACGGCAGGGTAAATACCAATTTCCGTCAAAGCACGGTTCATCACGATGGTAGCGTCCAGGTGGGCGAAGGTCGTGGCTGGCGCTGGGTCGGTCAAGTCGTCGGCTGGCACATACACCGCCTGAACAGAGGTAATCGAACCCTTTTTCGTCGAGGTGATGCGCTCCTGGAGAGCACCCATTTCTTGCTGCAAGTTCGGCTGATAGCCCACAGCGCTTGGCAAACGACCAAGCAACGCCGACACCTCGGCACCAGCCTGCGTGTAGCGGTAAATATTGTCGATAAACAGCAGCACGTCCTTACCTTCATCACGAAAGGCTTCAGCCATCGCCAGACCTGAGAGCGCCACGCGCAGACGTGCTCCAGGTGGCTCGTTCATCTGACCAAACACCAGCGAGGTCTTGTCCAGTACACCGGCTTCTTCCATTTCGTAGTACAAGTCATTTCCTTCACGGGTACGCTCGCCAACGCCGGCAAACACCGAGTTACCAGAGTGGAACTTAGCGATGTTGTTAATCAGCTCGGTGATCAGGACGGTTTTACCGACACCAGCACCGGCGAATAGACCAGCTTTACCACCTTTGGCCAGCGGCGCGATAAGGTCAACAACCTTGATACCAGTTTCCAAAATCTCCGTCTTGTTTGACTGCTCGCTCAAATCCGGAGCAGGGCGATGAATCGGTGCGGTTTTACCCTTTGGCTGCGGCTTTTCGTCAATCGCTTCACCAACCACGTTAAACATGCGTCCCTGGGTCTCAGCACCCACCGGCACAGAAATCGGCGCACCAGTCGCCACCACTTCCGCACCGCGAGCCAACCCGTCAGTCGACGACAGGGCGATCGTTCGCACCGTGTGCTCGTCGAGGTGCTGCGCTACTTCCAAAACCAGCGTCTCTTTGCCATTCTTAACGTGTAACGCGTCATAAATTGCTGGCAGCTTAACGTCACGTGGAAACTCCACATCGACCACAACGCCAACGATTTGAATAATTTTTCCTAGTGTTTTACTCATCAGTGCCTCCTTTAATCTTACTCATATCTCCGTTTATCACCTGACAGTCAATTGCCATCAAATCTTCAGCAAAAGGCGATGTTGCGTCAATCGGCTGCAACGTGTACACCGGCTTACCAAGCGCAAACGCCCAGCCAGCCTCAAAGAAACACGACGCACCAATATAGCCATCGCCACGTTCGTCATCAAAATTCGCCAACAGCAAAGCATCACTGTCTTGTAATCGGCTCATGTGTTCATCAATATACTGCCGCTTCGTCAGGCCTTCCTCAGTCTGTGGCAGTATAGCTTGATGACCTGCCGCCTCCAACGACTCATGCAGCGCAGCGAACTTATCCGCATGATGCATTGATGCTGAAACTAGGATTTTCATTGTTCCATCGCCTCCACGCCGCCGGAAATTTCTGCCAGCTCTTGGGTAATCGCACCTTGGCGGGCTTTGTTCATCGCTAGTGTCAGATCGTCCACCAGATCAGACGCATTATCCGTTGCATTCTTCATGGCCATCATCCGCATGGAGTGCTCACTAGCACGGGCATCCAGCAATGCCTGAAACAGCCGCGCGCCCGTCAAACGGTAGGCGACGGCGTCCAGTACCTCTGGGATACTTGGCTCATACTTGGCATCAGAAACCGTATTTGAAACTTCACTTGGGTCAATTAATGCTTTGGTTCCTGCTGGTAATAACCGCGACAACTCCGCTGTTTGCACCATGCTATTGACAAAACGCGTATATACCAGCGTTACGGCGTCAACCTCGCCATTTTCAAACATACTGATGGCGGTGTTTAAAATCGTGTGAAAGGTCAGCCCCGTCGGTTGGTCTGGCAAATTATCATAACTACCGACCACTTCAGTGTCCTTGAGACGCGAGGCGAACTGTGAAGCTCGGCGGCCAACTGTTAAAGTCAAATTCTCAATGCCGCGCTCATCATCACGCTTCAGTAACTCCAGATATTTCTTCAAGACGTTGGTGTTATACGCACCAGCCAGGCCTTTGTCGCTGGCGATGACGATGATCAAACGCTTAGTGATTTTGCGGCGCTTGAACAGCGGGTGATTATCCGTCGCACCTTGACTGGCTAGGTAGGCCAGGAGTTCCTCAGCCGCCATGGTGTAAGGAGCTGAGGCCTTGTCCGCCTCTTGCGAACGGCGCATTTTACTGGCGGCCACCAACTGCATCGCCTTGGTGATTTGCTTGGTTGAATCCACCGAGCGAATGCGATTTTTCAGCGCACGAGTACTCGGCATGGATTACTCCTCAAATCCTTTCGCCGCCACTTGAGTTGCCTCATCAATAACCTGGAGCTGCTCATCAGTCGGTTTGGCACCCTTGTTTAGTTCGCGCATGGTGTCTTTGGCGTTGTTCCAAAGCTGGGTCAGCAGACCAGCTTGCGCCTCCTTAATCTTGACAACTGGCACATTGTCAAAGGCACCGCTGGTTACCGCGTGGATACTGACAAATTGCTCCCACACGCTCATCGGCTGATATTGCGACTGTTTTAGCAGCTCAGTTAGGCGCTGACCGCGGTCGATTTGTGCCTTGGTCGCATCATCCAGATCCGAGCCAAATTGCGCAAATGATGCCAATTCACGGAACTGGCTCAAGCCCAACTTCAGGTTACCACCAACTGATTTAACCGCCTTGGTCTGGGCAGCACCACCAACACGGGAGACCGATAAACCAGCAGAAATCGCCGGGCGAATACCTTGGTAGAACAGATCAGTCTCCAGGAAAATCTGACCGTCGGTGATGGAAATCACGTTGGTCGGGATGTACGCCGAGATATCGCCAGCCTGCGTCTCGATGATCGGCAGGGCAGTCAGTGAGCCAGCACCCAATTCGTCTGACAACTTGGCTGAACGCTCCAGCAGGCGAGAGTGTAGGTAGAAAACATCACCAGGATACGCCTCACGTCCCGGTGGACGGCGCAGCAAGAGCGACATCTGGCGGTAGGCCACCGCGTGCTTGGTCAAATCGTCATAAATCATCAGCGCGTGGCCGCCGTTGTCACGGAAATATTCACCCATGGCCGTACCAGCATATGGTGCCAGATACAGCAGGGAAGCCGCGTCCGACGGGCTGGTCGCCACCACGATGGTTTGTTCCATCACGCCTTCTTCTTTCAGGCGATCAACCAACCGGGCAATCTTTGATAATTTCTGTCCAATCGCTACGTAAACATTGACCACGCCGGTCTTCTGCCGCGCCTGGTTGATCATGGTGTCGATAGCGATCGCCGTCTTGCCGGTCTGACGGTCGCCGATGATCAGTTCGCGCTGGCCGCGGCCAATCGGAAACATGGCGTCGATCGACATGATACCGGTCATCAATGGCTCATGCACCGACTTACGGCCCATCACGCCGATGGCTGGCCGTTCAATCAGCCCACGCTGCTTGGTCTTGATGGCTGGTCCGCCATCGAGCGGCCGGCCCAGCGGGTCAACCACGCGGCCGAGCAGCTCCTCGCCAACTGGTACATCCAGCACCGCACCCTTGCGGCGAACGCTAGCGCCAGCCTTGACTTTTTCTTCACCACCGAGGATCACCGCACCGATTTCATCTTCCATCAAGTTCAGCGCAAACGCTTCCACTGTGCCGCCATCAGTTTCAATTTCTAACACTTCGCTGTAGCCAGCTTTACTGAGGCCATGCACCCACGCCACGCCGTCGCCGACGCGGATGACGACACCAGCATCCTCTAGTCCTTCCGTCGCCTCCAGCTGCGCGATTTTTTCCCGCAGGCTTTTGGCTAGTTCTGTCACATCAATCTTGCTCATTTTTCCTCCTAGATTTTCTTCGCCCGCAAGTCGTTTAGCTTCTTCAAAACCGTTGCGTCCAGTGTTGCAGTTGGCGTCCGTAGCTTGAAACCGCCGATGAGTTCTGGGCGAACAACTTCGCTCAATTGAACAGCCGTCTGGGGTTTCTTGAGTAGCGTCATGATGGCCGAACGCGCCTCATCAGTCAACGAGCGCGCTGACTCAACCGTCGCCACCGTTAAGCCACGCTCCGCCAGTTCTGTCTGAATATCACGCACCAACAAGTCGACTTCACGCTGACGATTTTCATGGCTGAGTAGCGCCGCTACTTCGTCCATAACCTTGGTGTCGTTGTCTAACAATCGTTCAGCCACATACCGAGCCAATTTACGACGCGACGTTCGTGCAGGCATTAGCGCGCCTCCTTCAAAGCTTTCTCGATCAATTTGCCGTCTTTTTTAGCGTCCAATTTCTCGTTCACCAAGGTGCCGGTTGCCTCAGCCACCAATTGCAATGTTTCGTTATGCAACGCTTGGCGCGCAGCCGCAACTTCACCAGCAATTTCTGTCCGAGCCGCCTCGATGATGCCGTCGGCTCGTGTTTCGGCTTTCTTGGCTGCGGCTTCAACGATTTCCGTTGCTTCATTCCTGGCTGAAGCAACGATGTCACGTGCTTCCGCTCGCGCTTTACGCATCGATGCGTTGATCATTTTCTCAGTCTTGTCAGCATTTTCACGCGCTGATCTGGCGGCTTTTTCGGCCGTTCGAAGGTCTTTATCACGCTTGTCCAGCATCGCTGCTAGTGGCGGATATACCCATTTGCTCAACACAAACAGCAATACCAAAAATGCCACCGACTGTAGAATCAACAGCTTCCAGTCGATCCCCAAAGAACCAAACAAATCAGCCTTATCAGCTGCGTGAGCTTCAGCACTCGCAAATTGTGTTACCAATCTTTCCACAATTTACCTCTAAATTACATAACCTTACCGACGATGGCAGCCACGAAACCGATAATTGCCAAGGCGTCGATAAATGAAATACCAAGAATCATCATGGTACGCAAGTCGTTAATTTTCTCTGGGTTGCGACCTGCGGCGTTCATCGCTGCGGCACCGATCATTGCGGCACCAATTGCTGCAAAGGCTGCTGGGATTGCGTAAGTTAAGGCAAAAGCTAATGCTTCCATGGTTGATATTCTCCTTATAATTATTACTTAACTACTTATTTTCATTCTCTGTCATTTTCTTTGAAATATCAACAGGGGAATGAACATGCGTATGGCTGGACTCGTTGTGGTCGCTGTGAGGAGTGAGTCCCAGGGAAATAAATACCGTTGATAACATAAAGAAAATGTACGCCTGAATACCACCGATGAATAGTTCGAACAAATAAAACGGCTGTAGCATTGCCGGTGAAGCGTACTTTGTCAGGTAAGCAATCATGATCAGCAGCACTTCACCCGCCAGCACATTACCGAACAGACGAAAACTCAGCCCGAGTAGACGCGAAAATTCTGCTACCAACTCCAAAATACCGACAAATGACATAATTGGATCTTTCAGCGGATTGACGAAATATCGCCCCATATTGCCACGGAATCCCAAGTAGCGGAACGCATAAATTTGCGCCGCAATGATGGTGATGATAGCCAGGCCAAACGTCATGTTCAAATCAGCTACACCGCCACGAAACAGGGGAGTGCCGTGCTCTCCAACTGTCACAGGACCAACGAAAGGCAGCAGCCCCAGCCAGTACTGTGCTATCACAAAGAAAAATATAGTAATAGTCAATGGTGCCACTCGCGCCGCCCAAACACCATCTTGGATAACCTGTTTGACCGTGCCATACAAACCATCAAACGTCCAGTTAACCAAACGTGTCACAAAGGTAGGCTTCTTTTTGCCTAGCGCTGCCGCGCGTGTTCGCAGCATAATCCACAGCAAAACTAATAGCCCCAAAGTACCCAACAGGTGAGAGTTAGTGATGGAAATACCGCCAACCTGTAATATTTCATCTGCTTTCACTGAAATATGCAGACTGCTTGCAAACTGGTGTATCATTGATTAGCCTCTCTCTGTTTTATGAATCGTATTTGTTGATAAATCAACCCTGCTGACGTCGCCAGACCCACGATAATCCCTACAAATATCAGCCACGGTTTCGTGTGTAGCACCAGATCAGCCCACAGCCCCACCAACATCAGACCGATGCTCGGCACAAACATGCGCCACGTCGTCCCGATGATGGTTTTCATCATAATCGCAGTGGCGTCCACATCTGTTTTTTGGTCGCTCTGAACCTTAGGTTTTCCAGCCATTACCTATACTATATCAATCTGCTATACTATTTGACAATATGCCCAGGAAAAATTATCCAAAATCTCAACCGCTCCAGAAACATCGACAGTCACTGACTACTGTACATGAGCTGAGTAGCTGTCGCCAAAAACGCCGTTTTACTACACAACAGCAGGCCGAAAGGGAAATAACCAACCGACAACTGACCGACCCACACCTGTCTCTGGCAACTTACAAATGCAATTGGTGCGGCGGCTGGCACCTTACATCCCACTCAGATCATTAGAAGACGAGGTGTTCTTGGATTGGCACATTAGTGTAACGACCCAAAATTGGTACCGTTGAATCAGTCGTTGTACCGTCACCAAGTTGTCCTCGGTTATTGTTACCGACTGTATACACACGGTTATCAGTCGTAAAGATCACAGTTGTACCCCCACCACTTTCCACGTGCTTAGCACGAGGAGCAGTCGGACCACTACCAAACAGTTGCATTGGCGTTGGTGTATTACGGCTGACCTTATCACCAGTACCCAACTGACCATTCTCATTTGAACCAGCACCGTAAACCTTACCGTCGTCACCCACCACAAACAGGTTACTGACACGCCCTGCGTATGCCGTTGACCAGATATCAACCGCTTTCACGCCGGCTGGTAGCATGAATTTTACTGGGGTTGGGTTCCTCCAGTTAGTCGCCCCGTTCGCATGGTTGGCACTATTACCAAACACACCATGATAATTACTACCAGTACTGTACACATTTCCATCAGATGTACGATATGATGCAAATAACTCGTCCGTAGAAATCTGCTGTACAAAACCCGGGACGCCAAGATCTCGAATTTTTGGTGTCTGAAGCCTGAAGAATATATGCTTATTAGTTGGTGGGCAACCAGCAGATATCGCCATTGCTGTACCAGAAGCGTTAGCTGCTAAACAGTGATTACTCGCACCTCGACGGAAAATACGATCCGAGCCATATGATACCATGCGCCAGCGCTGAATAGCAGCCGAAGGGTTACAATTCGCCAAACGAATATTCACCAAGTCACCGGCAGTATTTTCCACACATTTACCGTTTATCTTGATCTGCTCTTGCGGCGTGTATTCAAACTGCTGCTGGGAGCTGTCATTACAACTACGAGGAGCTACTGTAGTAGGACCAACCGCCTCCATGCAACGACCCTCTAAAAATCGCCAACGGAACACTAGGTTATCTTTACCAACCTCCAAATGGTTTGAGCCACCCACGCCATAAACCTTACCATCATTCGCCAAAATATATAGTGTACCTCCGTCAAAGGCCAGCTGCATGGCGCGTGGTTTACCGGGATTACCAAAGTCACCAATTCTTACTGGCGTTGATGAACTTGATATATTGGCGCGACCCAACTGATAGTAGTCATTCGCACCCCAACCATACACGGCACCATTTTGCATGATGACATAAGCGTTATATCGGTCCTGCACCAAGTGAGCAGTCGGAATCGTTCCTGGATTACCAGGGTTCGGGAAAGGCAAGGCAACACGCTTTGGAGTAGACCTATTACTACAGGCGGTCGCATACGCCGGAGCAACGGTATAATCACCAGTACCCAATAGGCCGTAGGTACATTCACCAGCAGCATAGATATTTTTATCATTCCCCAGTACAAAGTTTGCCCAACCTGAGTTGACAGTAACTGCTTTAACTCCAACCGGCAAGCCAAACCTCACTGGTGTTGAGACGGTCGGACTCATATAGCCAGCACCCAATTGACCGCGATCATTTTTGCCCGCACCATACACCGCACCGTTCTCATCTCGAATCATCAAGTTTCCACCGACAGAGACAAAGTTGGTGTGCACTGAAACTGCGCGCTGGGACATATTAAATCTCACTGGCGTTGGCTGAGCTGTCGAAATCAATCCAGCACCCAATTGACCGCGGTCGTTCGCCCCAACTGACCGGACACGTCCAGCAGAGTCAATTGTCGCAAAGAATACTTTGTGCTGTATGCCGTGCATATCACCCTCATATCCAAACGCCAAGGTGTCGACACGTGTTTGCGCTCCAGTGGCCAATGACAACACTCGGGTATACGTTTTCCACACGCCACCGCTTGGTCGCAATAACTCAACATAGCCGGTAGCGTAGGCCTGCTGGACCTCACCACCGGTTGAGCCAAGAGGAGGGACAGTAAACCGCGTTCGAATATTGCCCTCATGCATCACAGTATTTGACTGACCAGGCTCTGGATCACCCGCACAGTTTGTTTCTGGAGCTAGATTTTTTGATCCCCATGGCGAAATCATACCGTTGCTGCGCAAACAAGACACAGCATATGCAAGACCACTTTCAGCAGCTTCGCGCGCCAATTGGTTATAATACCGGTCCCGTAACGCCGCTGCATATGAAGCAGCCAGCTGCATGGCCACCAAAAGTAAGGTCAGCATAATTACTGAAGTGATGAGAACTGTTGGCAAGGTAAATCCTGTTTTTTTGCTGTCCGCACCCATGATTACTCATCATTATACACTTGTCGATAAGCATGTACAATATGCTATAATAGACTTACGTAAAGAAAGTTGAGGGGAATATATGAGCGAAGATACAGCAACCAACCACAGCGCCAAAGTAACCGTCTACAGTACCAGTTGGTGCGCATTTTGTCACACTGAAATGGAATGGTTGGAAAAACTGGGAATTGACTTCATCAAGAAAGACATTGAAGCAGAACCTGCAGCCAAAGAAGAACTACTAGCAAAAAATGGCGGCAATTTCCAAGGCGTGCCAGTGACTGACATTAACGGCGAGTTGGTGCTTGGTTTTGATCGACCAAAACTACAAGACTTGCTGCGCAAGAACGGCTTGTTGGCTGATTAAAAATAAGCGTCTGAATACGAATTATCCCGCCTAACAGTGGCGGGATTTTTATACTGCACCAATTTGCACAACCTCACCGCCAATTGCTTGGCGGAAATAATTGTCGTGGCTGACGTACAGGATGGCGCCAGAATATTTCGCCAGCGCCATCTCCAATTCCTCGATACTCGGCAAATCAAGGTGGTTGGTCGGCTCGTCCAAAATCAGCAGCTGCGGGTCATTCGCCAGCATAGCAATGATCTGAAAGCGGGCTTTTTGCCCACCCGACAGGCGCGCCAGTGGTGTCATTCGGTCCGCTTCGGTGAACAGATAATCGGCTAGCAATTGGCGGATTTTGGTATCAGAAATCGGTAAGTCGCGGCTAAGGTATAATTTCTCAATCGCTACCTCCAGCGGATCCGCCAAATACCGCTCATCAATTTCTTGCTCATACACACCCACCCGCACCTGCGGATCGAGGAAGAGGTTGCCGGAGTAGAGGATAGGAGTGGCAGGTGCGACACCTTCTACGCCAGAGACTGTGGAACGTTCGCGAGTAGCGGACGTTTCAGCCGAACGCTCGCGAAAAATCTCCGGTGGAGATTTGAGCGAAGAGTGTGCTCTGGCGGAGGACGGTGGAGTAACTGCCGCCCTACTATTTAACAACATCCGAATCAGCGTCGTCTTGCCGGCACCGTTGCGGCCGCGCAGCTCAACCGCCTCACCCTCACGCAAATCAATATCCACCCCCTCAAACAGTATCCGCTCGCCAACCCCAACTGCCGCATCCTCAACTCGCACCAGCACATGCTGGCTACGGCTAGCCGCGTCCTTCATCGATAGCCGAATATTGCGCGCCTTGAACTTGCCGTAGCGCTCAGCCGACTTATAATCAAGCTGCTCAGCCGACTCCTTGTCAATCCAAAACGTCGGCTTGTCCATCTCTGATAATTCCGCCAGCTCGGCCCGCGCCTCATGTTCCAGCCGCTTGAACTTTTGGATAGTGCCGGGGTTTCGCGACTTTTCCTTTAGCCGCTGATAATCCAACACCTTTTGTCGAAGATTAGTCATCCGCTTCTCAACTTGCTCAAAATTATTCATACCCGCCGCCGTCGCCTGAGCGTTTTGCTTGAGGTAAGCATCATAATTACCGCGGTAGCTGACCGCTCGGCCATCTTTAAGTTCAATAATCCGATCCACCCGGCCCAGCACATCGCGGTCGTGCGTGATGATCAGCATGGCCTGACGCGGCTGTGAGCTCATCCAGTCGATGAATTGCTGCTTGGCCACATAATCCATGTGATTAGTCGGCTCGTCAATCAGCGCCAAATGCGCCCCCGCATGTATAATCTTCACAATCTCCACCAGCCGCTTCTGACCGCCCGACAGGGAACCAAGCGGCCGCTCACTGCACCCGCTCAGCTGAAAATTATCAAGCTCCCGCCCAATCTTCTCCTCAATCTGATAAAACCCTTTCTGGTCAAATCGCTCCAGTGCCTGCGTATACTCCTCAATCTTACGCATATTATCGCCCATGGTTTCAGGATATTCATCAATGATTTTCTTTAAGGCCGCATATTCCGGCAGCCCCGACAAAATGTAGCTCAGCACCGTCTGATCGCCCAAACCGTGATGCTCCTGCGCCGTACTAGCCACGGTGATGCCGCGGCGAAAAATCACCTCACCAGTGTAGTCAGTGTCTGTACCGGCCAAGATACCAAACAGCGTCGACTTGCCGACACCATTACGGCCGACCACACCGACCTTTTCGCCGTCATCCACGCTAAACTTGACGTTGCGCATCAACGTCTTGTCGCCAAAACTCTTCTCGGTAATGTGAATGTCGGCTATCATTGGGCTATTGTACCACACACCATACCATAAAGGTATTGAAATATATGATTTTTTGTGGTATAATAAAAGTTATGGAAAATGATTCTCACGATACTCAAAAAGATGTTCAAGGTGCTAAAGTTATCGACTTTACTTACCATTACAACCGGCGTGTTGCTGAGAAAATGACTAGACAGATAGGAAAAGCAGCTCTCGGAATACCTAGCTGCGACATTAAGAGGCCATTCTCAGAACGGCTAGCTCCAGTCTATGATATCTCGAGTCGCTTCCCAAAAACTACAGCTCCAGAAGCTGCCGTTGAAGAAGACATCGCTACTGGGGAGCAAGATACCGAAAGGGAAGTCATTGCAGAAATGGTGGAAGATATCACAACAAACTTTGAAGCTTTGCCAGAATATGACGGTGACCTAGGAGGATTCCTAGACACCATTAATGATCAATTGGAGGATTGCTACGAAGAGCTTAGCTCTGACCAAAAGAAAGCGTTAGCCATCAAGCTCACCAGCGTGCTGGGCGAGTCCCACGAAAACCTCTCTAAAGCAGTAGTCCATCACCCAAACTTCGTAAGGTTGCTTGGTGTCGTCCTTAATATGCAATATGACCCCAACTTCCAAGCAAGAAAACGACATCCAAGCTACCGACCAGTCAGAGATGCAATTCGAAAAGCCCTTCTCGTAACAAGCGGCAGCCCAGGTGACTACGACTTTCACACTGGCGTCTACACACCAGCAGACTGATAAACCTGCTATAATGGGACCATGCCAAAGCCCAAAGCAAAAAAACCAGCTACTCACGCCGTCGTTAACCGTCGAGCGCGGTTTGACTATGAGTTGGGCGAGGAAATCGTAGCTGGGCTGGTGCTGACAGGAGTAGAGGTACGAGCTGCACGAGACGGCCATGTCCAACTCAAAGGCGCCTTTGTCAGTCTGAGAAATGATGAATTGTGGCTCAATAACGCAAGTTTTTCGTTGCGGCTGAACGTTCGTGGTCAGGCGAATTCAAAGAGTGTCGACACCTCAGCGCGAAAACTACTGGCCAGTCGTAAACAAATTGACCGATTCGCTGCTGCCAAACAACAGGGACTGACAATTGTACCGACGAAATTATTGACCAATGGTCGCTTCATCAAAATTGTCATCGCACTCGGACGGGGCAAAAAACGCTACGATAAACGTGAGACCATCAAGCGTCGAGATCAAGATCGTGAGACTCGTCGGCAACTTTCTGGTCGATAAGCTCTTGGTATAATTTTTCCAGTTTCTTCACTTGGCGGTTTTCAGTAAATTTGGCCGCCAATTTTTTACTGATAGCCCCAAATTCCTGACGCTTATCAGCATCCTCCAGCAGGGCAATAATCGCTCGGCCAAAGCTGGTCGGATTATCATTTGCAATGAAGCCATTCACGCCGTCTTGGATCACTTCTGACAGCTCTTTGTCCACCAGCACGATCGGCAGTCCTGCGTGAGCCGCTTCATGCAGCACCCAACCCTGCGTGTCTTTCAGAGATGGAAAGGCAAACACGTCCAGCACCGAGTACGCCAGGCCGAGCTTTTCGCGCGGCATAGCGCCAGTGAAAATAATTCTATCAGCATATTTGGTCGCGGCAGCCATTTCCTCCAGCGTCTTTCGGTATTCAAAATCACCAACAAACAATAGCTTTGCCTTAGGTCGCTTCTTGGCGATGTGCCGCTCAAACGATTTGATGAGCAGCGGCAAATTCTTTTCTTCACCCAACCGACCAACAAATCCAAAGATTTCATCATCTTCTGCCAAGTTCCACTGCTCACGAAATGCCTTCACCTCTGTTTTCGTTGGGCGAGGCAGCGCATTTACGCCATTTGGCATCAGCACCAGCTCATAGTGATAATCATCGTACTGCCAAGACTTCAGTTGCTTACAGCTCTTTCGACACAGAGCAATGACCGCGTCTGCTTTGCTATACAAAATGGTGATGACGCTTTCAATGATGTCTTTGTTCCACTTGGTAACACCAGCTCGCGGCTTGTATAATTTGGCGATTTCTAGTAGATCATGACCGCGCAATCTCACCGACATCGGGAAGACAATTCCTGCCAGCGCCAAAGCGCCAGGTAACACTGCTGGGTAATGATCAACAAACTCGTAGATATCCGTACAGTGCTGAATCACCAGCGGGATGTCATTCTTTTTGGCGGCTTTCACGCCGACCAGACCAATTTGTGATGGCGTAAACACATGCACCATGTCCAGCTCCATCTCTTTGATGCGACGCTGTACTGCTGGCGGAAAGAACACCGATGTATCATAATCATCAAAAAATGCACCCTTGATCGACGGGAAACGAATGATGCGCGAATCAGCATCTTCGTTGAGCAATTCGGCTTGCTTGGACGGACTCATCGACTTGGCAGGGCAAAATACGTAGACCTCATGTCCTAGGTTTTCCAGCTCTCGCTTGAGCGATTCAACCACAAAAACGATGCCATTGATTGATGGTCGATAGGTATCGGTAAACAGTCCAATCCTCATGATTCTACTACGCTCCTGTAAAATTCCACTAATCGCTCACCGCCAGCTCGACTGTCAAACCGTTTGGCAATCCGAGCAGCTGCAGTAACTTGCTGCTTATACCATTTGGCGTCATTTCGCAGTTTGTCTATCACCCGGGCAGCATCCTGAGCCGAGGAGATAAACTGAGCATCTGGGCGGAATGTATCATCGTATTCATGGATATCTCTCAAGATGATTGGTAGTCCAGCGCCCGCAGCTTCCAGGACACACATCGGATGATTTTCCTGCTCAGCAGGCAAAAAGAACGCATCGGCTGCATGTAAATAGGTCATGACGTCTGCATGATCAATCACGCCCGTGATGATCACGTTTTTGGGAGCCGATGCTATCAGGTCTTGCATTTTGCCATATTCTGCACCCAAATGCTTGAAGGGAATGCCCCCCACCCAGATGAATGTCACGTCAGGCAAAGCTCGGGCCGTCTCAAAAAACGTGTCCAGACGCTTACGCGGCTGAACCTGTCCATTACCAACCACCACAAAGTCTGACGGCTTCAGTTTCAGCTTTTTACGAGCAGCTTGTTTAGTTTTTGCAGTGGACGCATAGCGACTCATGTCGACCGTATTGTACAGCACCTCCACGCGCGTTTTCAGCTTCATCGGACCAGTCATGGTTTCTTTGACCATGTTAGAGCAGGCCAACACCAAATCAGCCTGGTTATATACCCAGCGCATATACGCTCGCACCAACCACTGCATTCTACTCATACCTTTGATGCTCCCAACCAAGGAAGCAGGGATGACATGACCAGAGATAATCTTTTTGCCACGTGAACGTTTGAGCATCCACATTGAATACAAGCCGATGGTCTGGGCATGGACGATGTCTGCATCAGAGCGGGCTTGATTGACCACGACGGACATGTCTTTTCTCGCCTTAAGCGCATTTGTCATCTCTACAAAAGCAGTGTGAACACCATGGCCTTGGACAGTAAACTCACTCTCGGAAATCATATCGACGTTCAGTCGAGTCTTGCGTGTCATGCTATCTATTATACCACAAGTCGCGTACCAACCGCTTCACCCCTGGCCGCACGCACGATATTGCCGTCACTCAGCAAGTCGCAAATAATCATTGGCTTTTTCTCTTCAGCAGCCAAGCCGATAGCCGCTTTGTCCATCACACCAATATCTGGGTTTGCCAAAACCTCGTCATAGGTCAATTGGTCAAATTTGACAGCATCAGCAAACTGGACTGGGTCCTTGTCGTACACGCCGTCCACTTTGGTGGCTTTGATTACCACGTCGCACTGCATCTCCAGCGCCAAATTGACAGCTGCTGTGTCGGTGGTCAAAAACGGTCGTCCGGTGCCACAGCCAACCACCACCACACGACCTTTTTCCAAGTGACTGACCGCTCGTCGGTAGGTGTATTGATCGACAAATTGATTCACTTCAACTGTCGACAGGGCACGCGTTGCCAAACCATCATCATTGAAGACATCAGCCAGGGTGATGGCGTTGATCAGCGTCGCCAGCATACCTGCGTTGTGCGCCGTCACGTCGCCAATGCCACTACCAGCAATTTGCGCCCCACGCACATAATTACCACCGCCAACCATGATGACGACTTGCGTTCCGCTCGCCACCACTGGCTTGATTTGTTCGGCAATCCACCGCGCTCTGGCGTGATCAAATCCACCAGCATATTGTCCTTGTAGTTGTTCGCCCGAAAGCTTGAGAAGAATCCTGTTATACATACTTTCATTGTAACAATTTATGCCGCTTCTTGCACAAACCCCGCCATACCAAGCCTATACGCAGCCCACAAAACCCGCTACAATAGCCACATGAAGTTATTTTCCTGGAACGTCAATGGCATCCGCGCAGTCCTGAATAAAGGTGAGTTTACCACATTCATCGAAACCTATGACCCGGATATTATTTGCCTGCAAGAGACTAAAGCCCAGCGCGGGCAAGTAGCCTTAGATCTGCCACAATTTTACGAGCATTTCTATTCGGCAGCCAAAAAGGGCTATTCTGGCACCGCCATATTTTCAAAGCAACCAGCCCTGAACTATCATGACGGCTTTCCGGCGGACATCACCGACAAATACAACCTATCCGCCGACGAATATGGCGACCCCAATGATGAGGGGCGTATCATCGCCGCTGAATTTGACGGGTTTTGGCTGGTTACGTGCTATACACCAAATTCTAAAGGCGATCTCAGCCGCCTCAGCCTGCGTCATAATCAATGGAATCCAGCTTGTCTAGAATATCTCAAAGGGTTGGAGCAGGGACGTTACGGCGCCGCCAAGCCAGTACTGTACTGCGGCGACATGAACGTGGCCCATCAAGACATCGACCTTGCCAGACCCAAAGATAACGTCGGTAAGCACGGCTTTACTGACGAGGAACGAGCCGGCTTTCAAGCATATCTGGATGCTGGATTCGTTGACGTATTTCGCGCACAGCATCCAACAGCAACAGACGCATATACTTGGTGGACTCACTGGGCCAATGCCAGAGCCCGAAACGTTGGTTGGCGCATTGACTATTGGTTGGCAAGCCAAGAGCTGGCACCGTCCATCAAACAGGCACACATCCACCCTGAGCAACTGGGTTCCGACCATTGCCCAGTCAGTATAGAACTATAGACCACGAAAAAGCACCCGAGTTGTGCGGGTGCTTTTAGTGTTAGTAAGCGCTCAGATTATTGGCGGCGGCTTACGATGTAGGCAACGGCAGAAGCAGCAAGTGAGCCGAGACCAAAGATTGAAAGGAGCGCGTCAGTCGTACCAGTTCGTGGCAACTCAGTTGTCGTTGGAGCTGGTGGGGTAGGTTGCTTAGGAGCAGGAGGGGTAGTCGGAGGAGTGCTTGGCTTACATGCGTCGCTGTCCACTGATGCGTATCCCTCGTTCTTTTGGTCCTTAGTCCAGACGCTGATGATCTGCTTGGTCTTGATGTCACAGACTTTAACCTTACAGTCTTCTTCGTTCTTTGAGTAACCTTCCTTGTTTTCTTCACTCTTGCGTACGGTTATGATCTCACCAGTTTTGGTGTCACAAACCTTGACTTTTTCACAGTCAGCAAAGTTCTTTGAGTGTTTGCTTGTGTCGTATTCACTTTCTTTGATAGTGACGATCGTGTCAGTCTTCAAGTCACAAACTTGAATTTTTGGCTCTTCAGTCACCGTGATGGTAACTTTACAGTTTTGGCTGGTTACGCCATTGTTGATGGTAACAGTTGCAGTGTAAGTACCAGCCTTTGTGTAGGTGTGCTCAGCCTTGTTGCTACTACCAGTTGTCTTTTGGCCATCGCCAAAGTCGAAAGTATAGCTACTGATGCTTGCACCATTCTTTGCAGTTGCAGTCGCAGCAAAGGCGAACTTGTTGCGGGTACCAGCGACTTTTTGAGCGCTTAATGCGTCACACGTCAATACTGGCTTTGGAGCTGGTGTTGGTGGAGGTGTTGGTTCACCCCAAAGTGGGTTACCACAGTCTTTGATAACTGCCTGAACGAATTTACCATTACCGTCCAACCATACGAACACTGGCTTCTTACTTGCCACTGGCATAAAGCTGTGACGAATCAAGTAGCTTGGGTATGATTTACCACCAATTTGCTGGTAGTTGATTGGGTTGGTGTAGTTAACGTGACGGCGCTGAATGGTTTTTGCATTCGTTGCTACGACACGACCGTTCACTGTAACGGTGTTGTTTGAAGCGTCTGCCACACCTTCGTGCATACCAGCGCCCTCAACCATTGATTGTGTAATGCCGAAGTAGTTGTAAATACCACGGACTTCGCTGTCGCTGTGATAAGCCGACTTCATGGCACTGTGGGTCATAGTACCACAGCGAACGATCTTGATATCCGAGCAGCCGACGGCGTCTGAAGGCGTAGCATACCAAATACCACCGATAATCGCGGCAGTAATAGAGCCAGCCAAAAGTACTCTCTTTACTATTTTATTCATTGTTTCCTCCTCAACCTTACTATTTCTCACCGGTTGTTACGGTCCATATTAGCACAAACTTTTGTATTTGTCAATAAAAATGTATAAATATATTGCTTATGGTTTCTGTAAGTCTGCTATAATAAAGAATATCTAGAGGTAATGCATGAAAATTCAAAGACAATTTCCTTGGAAAGAACTGATCAAATGGGGAAGCGCTGTTTTAGCGTGTCTTGGCGTTGCTTATTTACTGTATCTCAACAACCAGTACGAAAAGAAGCCAGTCGACAACACGCCAGGTCAAATCCAGGAAAAACCCACCACCGCTAAACCAGCACCAGCACCGACACCAAAGGAGGTTCAAGTCACACTACCTGGAGCTACACCAATCCCAGCCAGACAAGAGGACTACCAAGCCGACGGCAGCATCTGGCAAATCGTCAACCAAACCCGTGGCTTTAAACAGCCAACCTACGTGCCGAGTGACCTACAAACCGCGGACGTACCGACCCTGCCAGGTAGGGGGCCAGAAGAGCGATCTCTACGAGCAGCGATTATGCCGGACCTAAAAGCATTGATGGCGGCCGCCGAAAGCGCTGGCTCGCCAGTACGACTGGGGAGTGGATATCGCAGCTATCAGACGCAAGTCGGGCTATTTAACCGATACGCCCGTCAAGTTGGTGAAGCACAGGCAGCACGATTTAGTGCCCGACCTGGCTATAGCGAGCACCAATCCGGCCTCGCCCTAGACTTTGGCTCACCAGACGGCAGGTGCTGGGTGGACGATTGTTTCAAAAACACCAAAGCAGGGAAATGGTTGGCGGCCCATGCTCACGAATACGGCTTCATCCTGCGCTATCCAGAAGGTAAACAATCAATCGTTGGTTATCAATACGAAGCCTGGCACTTCCGCTACGTCGGCCGTGAACTCGCTGGCGCGCTGCACCAGTCCGGCTTAACCCTGGAAGAAGCATTACCATATCTAGAAAAAGCACAAAATGAACTGAAGCAAAAGGAGACATCGTCATGAAACTATCAGCTGGGCGGGCAGGGCTGGCATTCGTATTATCCGCATGGATAACGTTTAGCGGACTGCTGATATGGGGTGGCTTACAGGCCAGTCAACAGAGTCAAGAAGTTAATCAATTAGCAGCGACCTCGGTCTGGAAACCTGACGCCGTCGTGGAGTTCACTCATAATAATACAACCGAGAAGTTGACTATACCAAGCTGGCGACGGCTCGATGACAATAACATCTGGGCACACGTCTGGAAACAACACGGCCTCGACCCAAACTACCAGCCAGAGTTGGCCAACCTTGAGGAGGTGAAGGTTGGTAAATGGGTAGAAGACAAGCGTCTGCGCCCACAAGCACTAGACAATCTCAAGCCATTTGCAAAAGCCGCAGAGGCAGCCAGTCATCCCATACTGATTACCAGCGCCTATCGCTCCTACGCCGACCAAGAAAAGACTCGCAAAGAATTGGCTCGCACCAACGGGCAACTGTATGCTGATGAATTTGTAGCAGAACCAGGCAAAAGTGAGCACCAGCTAGGACTGGCGGTGGATTTTTCATCATACACCGAACCATGCATGGAAAAATTTACCGCCTGCCGCCTCGACAAGGCTTCCGCCGAGTGGCTGGCGGCTCATGCCCACGAATACGGCTTCATTTTGCGCTATCCAGAAGGCAAACAGGCCATCACTGGCGTCGCACCAGAATCATGGCACTTCCGCTATGTCGGCAAGGACCTGGCAAGCTTCATGCACCGCAACAAACTCACGCTCGAAGAAGTGATGTCACAGCTAAAGAAAGCTCGTGAGACCTCATGAATTCGTCATACTGGCAGCGTCAAGAGCCAGGCAAACCTCTGTTTCCTGATGTTGAATGGAATCGTCCCGAACGGCTTGACCAGTCTGGGCGCCTAGCCATCATCGGTGGTAACAAACTGGGCTTTTCGTCTGTCGCTGAGGCCTACGCAACCGCTCAAGCAACTGGTGTTGGTCAGGTTCGCGTATTACTGCCCGACGTTCTCAAAAAAAGCGTACCGTCCAGTATGACTGATGTTTTGTTCGCGCCAACCAATCCATCTGGCAGCCTAGCGCAAGCAGCACTCACGGAAGCCGTGTCGCTCTGTGACTGGTCCGACGTCCTCTTACTGATCGGCGACGCTGGCAGAAACAGTCAAACCGCGATCGTCCACGAGGAACTGGTCAAGCGCTCACAACAACCAGTCGTCATCACCCGCGACGCCATCGATCTACTACAAAACAGTTTTGCGGAGATTTTGGACAATCAGCATGTGGTATTTGTGGCTTCTTTTGCTCAAGTGCAAAAAATATTTCGTTCAGTGTACTATCCAAAAATGCTGACGTTCAGCATCCAACTAGCACAGTTCGTCGACATACTTCACAAATTCACCATCACTTATCCGGTTACCATCTGCACCTTCCACGCCGAACACGTGGTCATCGCCCACGGCGGCACCGTTGTCACCCAAGCCTGGGACGAGCCAATGGCCATTTGGCGTGGAGTCGTTGGTGCAAAAATTGCCAGCTACTTGGTATGGTCACCCAGTTCACCACTGGCTGCTGCCAGCACCGCCGTCTACGCGGGGTAATTGCTTACGCTAACCATTGACATTTTATGTTTTTAGTGATATAATGCAAGGTAGCTTTCGCTCGAAGCTTCGTCAAAGGGCGGAAGTTGCCCTTTAGCTTTGAGCGATACACCTTGAGAGGAGGTGTATCATGTACGGTCGGGGTAACCCAGGGGACTGCGTGTTCGCATTCCTCCTGGGAGCGACTTTCCTGGCGGCGGTGACCTGCGGGTTTGCTACCGCCAAACAACTAGACTGGCAAACGATTGGCGCCTGTCTAGTTGGCGTCGTGGTGGGTGTTGCTTACATCTACTACGGTGTTAGGCTCCTGCGCAACAAGTAAGCAGGAGCCTGCCCACCGAGTAGCTCGCCTTGAGACTTCAAAGTTTCGGCTGAGCCTCTCGGTGGGCTATTTTCTTTGCTCATATATAAACATCGCCCAATCAGTGGGCGATGGTTGCTTGGAGCGACCTCTGGTACCGCGGGCCGGACTTGAACCGGCACGAGCTATTGCTCACCAGATTTTGAGTCTAGCGCGTCTACCAATTCCGCCACCGCGGCACGAGAGAGCGCTCCAAAACTACTGGTTATTATATCACGCCATCCTCGCCCTCGACAAGGGGGTATTTTTGTTTTTTTGGTGATTTTCCTGTATCATTAAACATAAGTATGAACCCCGGAAGTCCACGACCATTCCAACCGCCAGCGCGCGACCAATCATCAACGCGCAATGCTGCTGCTGATGTTATCCGCGGACAAATCAACTCGATCTATACTGGCAATTCGTCCGAAGCTACACCACACACCACACCCGCGCCAGCCAACACAACCCCACAAGGGCCAACACTGCAACCACAACCTCAGTCACAAGCCGCTACACCAGTAGTCAAGCCAGTTTCACAGACCGAACCACAGGGCCACCGCCTCAATACTACACCGCCTACTGACACGACCGTCGCAACCACCAGCCAGCCCACTCAACTAGCCAACAGCACACCGCGAGCCACGCCCGATCAGTGGCAGCAATACCACAGTGCCTGGCAAAAATATTATCAGATGTACTACGAACGGTACTACGCTAACCACCTGAACACCCAACAGTCTCCATCTCAGCGGCCGCAAACCAGCACTCCAGAGGCAGCAGACACCTTGTCACCACAACAGCAGGCCATTCGCGATCTGCGCTCTAAAATCCGCAATACCGTCAACAACTCCGCCAAAAAAGTGCGCAATTCTCGACATTTCATCCCAGCCCTTGCTGGAACCATGGTCATGTTGGCCTTTGTCTTCCTGCAATACAACCGAGTCATTTTGGGTACTGTCGCAGCCTATACCAGCCCCGGCAATATTGAGCCACAAAACATCATCGTCGACCCAAGCATTGACACCAAAGTCAGTGCTGAACCAAAAATCATCATCCCAAAGATCAATGTTGACGCACCAGTCGTATACGGCGCCGCACCAGATGTACAATCACAGCGCAAAGCCATGGAAAAAGGCGTAGCGCACTTTGCCGTTTCTGGAGCCAGCGCATTGCCAGGGCAGGCGGGAAATGTCGTCTTGGCCGGCCATTCAAGCAATGACGCCTTTGCCGCCGGAGGATATAAATTCATCTTCGCCCAAAACGAAAAACTTCAAAAAGACGATGTTATATATCTTAACTACGAGGGCAAACGATATACCTATAAAATCACTGGTTCAGAAGTCGTCAAACCAAACGAGGTCACCAAAATCCAAACTGGCACCCAAAAACCAATGCTCACGTTGGTCAGCTGTGTTCCTGTTGGCACTGCCGACAAGCGTCTGTTGGTCTATGCTGATCAAATCAGCCCAGACCCCAACACCGCTTCTGCTGCTGCTGAAAACAACGCAACAGGACAAATACCAGGTAATCCATCGCCAACTGTCTTGGAGCGTATCTTTGGCGCTCGATAACCGGAAAATCACCTCCTTGAGTTTATGATTCTGTTGTCATCTTCAAACGACTGAGGATCAATTTGTCGCCATCACTAACAAACGAGTAGAGATATTTACCGTCAGGGGACAGTGCTGCGTCGTAGCCAGTAGCCACGGGAGTCAGTGTGTGTGCATTGGTGCCGTCAAACTCTTGGATAATCAATTTACCACTAGCATCGCGTCGCCAGACATAGAACTCATCCAACCATTTGAGCTCACTTGGTGCATCAAGCGCGATGACTGGCGAAATAGTCTCTCGCTCAATGTCATAATTGACAAAACCAGTCTCATCTTTGAGAATCACCATTCGACCATCGCTGTTTAGCGTCAGATCTTTGATGGTCCGCCCAAACGCCACCTTTTTCACGGAATTCAAAAACTTCTTCACCGCTTCTGAGTCCTCGGTTGGCGGACGCAAATCACCGCGATAGATCTGTGCTGTATCATTGACCGTCACAACCACCGTGTCCTTATTGAAATACTTTGAAGCCTTGATCTTGACTGTATCATCAGTCTGCGCTGACGTAGCCCGATACATGATGCGCGACTGCTCCCAACCTTTTTTCCACACACCAGCCACTTTGACATTTGCTTCAGTGCCAACATAAGCGATCGTCTCACTGCCGTACAACACAAACGATTGAACACCAGACAACACTGGACGCGACAGGGAAGCGCCGCCCACATTCATCTGGCGTACATGACCGCCATTTTGCAAGACGTATAGCTCATTACCATTCGTACCGATGAAATGCGCGTCCAAAATATCCACGCTAGCGATATTTGTCACATCAATCATCTCTTTTGGATTATCCCGGTCAAAGCGCAGCCACTGAATCTTGCCCTCAGAGCCCTCTGGAGTATAAGTGTGCTTGAGCAGCACGTAGCGACCCGCAAAGTCCCACTCGGCGATGGCAAATTGATGCTTGGTCGTTGCTACATCATACTGCGCCAAATGTTGCGTGCTAATGTCGGTTTCCGTAAATTTAGGATTGTTGTACGACCGAACATCACCCCAAAACAGTTTCGGCGTTCCGTTCACCACGCCAGTACCAGCCATGAACCGCCCGCCAGGCGCAAACTTAGCTGATTCTAGCACTGGATATTCTTTCAAATTGGTGACCTCTTTCTTCTCGGGGATCATCCGAGCATACACCAGATGCGTCACCGTACCCGCCTTGATGTCCAAAGTCTTTTGCCATGGCTCATAGCCGTTCAATTTCATGGTGAACTGATGTTGCCCGGGCACGATCAGGCCCTTGGTTTGAGTCAGGTTAAACGCGTTGCCGTCGATTGACACCTGTGCGCCACGCGGAAACGAATCATATTGCACCAAGCTGTTTTGCTCGATTTTCAGGTCTTTTGAATTGAATTGATAGCCAAAGTTGTGCCACAAAAGAACGACGATTAGGCCAATCACCATCAGCGTCATGGTAGTGTACACCAAAGTACGACGCACGATTTCTTTTGCGGAGGTATTGTTGTGGTACATAAAACGAATTATACCACATTTTCGCCCTTGCAAAAACCGCTGGCACTTTGTACTATAATATATAGAAGTTCGCGAGGGAACATCGTAACAAGGGGAAGAAATGAAACAAGAATTTATCAATGTCAATGGTAAGGCATACGACCCAGTCACAGGGCTACCGCTACCAATCTCAGTTGAAAAATCACCAACCGTAGCGCCAACGCAGCCCAAACGCGTCGTCAAGGCATCAACCGCACGCGGTACAACTACTGCAACTATTCACCGTGTTCCAGTACAGAAATCAGCCACCCTCAGCCGACGCCACATCAAACGACCCCCTCAAAAATCCCTTGCTACTCGTCCAGTTAGGACCCCACATGCGACCGTACAGCAGCACGTTGCTGTGAAAAAATTCTCCCCTCAGATAGCTCAAAAACCAGCAGTAGAGGCGCCCAAAAAACCTGTTCAGATAGATCGTCCGGCAGAAGTGCACCCAGTCGTGCAACGCGCCAAGCAGCGACAAATCGCCAAAGCGCCCGTCACACCAGTCCAAAAGACCGAGCCAAAGCCAGCATCAATTCTCAAAAATGAAGCCATCACTGAAGCCTTGGCTAAAGCTCAAGAGCCAAAACCAGAGAAGCATCACCGCGCCAAGCGTAAGCAAAGCAAGCTAAAGCGCTGGACCAGCCTGGCGTCCGCGGGACTGGCCATCATGCTCCTCGGTGGCTATTTCACCTATCTCAGCATGCCAAACATTTCCATTCGTGTCGCCGCCCTGCAGTCTGGTATCAACGCCACTTATCCTGGTTACAAACCAAATGGCTATGCGCTCAACGGCCCAATTTCCTTCAAGCAGGGAGAGGTTAGTATGAAATTTGCATACGCTGACGGCACTGCTAACTACACAATTTCTCAGAGCAAGAGCAACTGGGATTCAGCCGCTGTCAAAGAATACATCTCAGGAAAATCAGGTGCGCCAGCTACAACCATCGTCGATGGCCTGACTATTTTTGCAGCAGGAGAAAATGTCGCTTGGGTGAATGGCGGCATCTTGTACCAAATCAACAGCCACGCTCCACTCTCCAGCGAACAGATTCGCAAAATAGCTACCAGCATGTAGTATAATGTCATCATGACTATTCGTACTCGTTTTGCGCCATCACCAACCGGCTATATTCATGTTGGAAATGTTCGAGCGGCTTTGTTCCCGTGGCTACTGACACGCCAGCAGGGAGGCTCATTTATCTTACGCATCGAGGACACTGACCGGTCGCGGTTTGTGCCTGGCGCTGAAGACTTGATATTGGACACGCTGGAATGGCTCGGCATCGACTGGGACGAGGGGCCACGCAAAGGTGGATCACATGGGCCATACCACCAGTCAGAACGGCTGGAGATCTACCACACCTGGGCAAAAAAGCTGGTAGAGAAGGGGCTCGCCTATGCCGATCCATACACGCCTGAAGAGGTGCAAGGATTTCGAGAAGAAGCACGCGCATTGAAAAAAGCTTTCTTATACCGTGACTATCGGCCAGAAAATCCCCCAGAGTGGGACGGCACTCAGCCACTCCGGTTCAAAGTGACCTCTCTCAAACGATACACATGGAACGACCCTGTCATGGGCGAATTGTCAGCTGGTCCTGAAGCCCTGGATGACTTCATCCTCATCAAAGCCGATGGCTATCCAACCTATAATTTTGCGCATATTGTCGACGATTTTGAGATGGGCATCACGCACGTCATCCGTGGCCTGGAGTACATTTCCAGCACGCCAAAATACTTAAGTCTCTACGAAGCTTTGGAAATTACGCCACCAACCTTGGTTTGCTTACCACACATCATGGCTCCAGATGGCAGGAAAAAGCTCGGCAAACGGGACGGCGCCAAAAGCGTAACTGATTATCGAACTGATGGAATTCTACCAGAAGCCATGCTAAATTTCTTGGCGTCCATGGGCTGGAATGACGGTACCGAACAGGAAATTTTCAGCAAGCAAGAGTTGATCGATACATTCAGCCTCGACCGAGTCCAGCGTTCAGGTGCCCGGTTTGATGAAAAGCGGTTACTATGGATGAACGGGCAATGGATCCGTCGCATCAGCCTGGACGAGCTCTACCAACGAGTAGAAGACTATTGGCCACAATCAGCCGCCCAGTTTGATACGTCATACAAACACCAAGTCTTAGCTCTGGTGCAAGATCGGCTCAAAACACTGGCTGAGCTGCCCATGATGAGTCGCTTTTTCTTTGAAGAACCAGAGGTCAACATGGAACTAATTACTAGCAACAAGCAACTAAAGAAACTGTCTGATGGTGAAATTCGCGAGCTCCTCAAGACCGCACATGACAAGCTAGCAGAACTGACTGACTGGACTCCTGAAGCCATCCAAGGAACCCTCAATCAGCTGCTAGAAATCACCGGTCAAAAACCTGGTGTCTTGTTCAGCCTCATTCGCATCGTTACGACTTGGGCACCGTTCAGCCCACAGCTCAACGACACTCTGGCATTGTTCGGTAAAGACAAAACGCTCAGTCGCATCGCTAGTCAATTGTAGCAACAACTGGTCAGAGCTGATTATGATTCCCGAGCAAGTCCGTGCATTATTTTACGGACTTTCTCTACCATTTCCTGCTGATCAGCAGGAGGGAAGCCGCCTCTCGTGCCTGAAGTTCTAATGTCTCTATGTCTAAGATCATAACCCTCCAGTATTGCCGTCCTCAAACAGTCATACTGTACTGGACATACTTTACATATCCCACTATTAACCGTGTTAATATCCATACCGGCGCAACGTCCGCCCGCAGCCCAGCCCGGGTCTATTGGACTATCAGCCTTAGCAGCCTTAGCCTTAGCGGCTTTAGCAGCCTTATTAGTAGCATCCTCAGCAGCCGTATTAATAGCAGCTTTAGCAACCTTATCAATAACATCCTGAAGCTTAGGTATAGACCTCTCTGGATTCACCGGTGCCATCACGGCTGGCTGATATCCCTCAGATGCACCACTAAGCCGATAAAATGTAACAGTCGTATTAGTATTCTGAACGACCGTTTCTTTCAACTCACCAAACGGCCCGTCCTCCTCGGCTTTGATTACCCCTAATGCCTGTCGAGTTGTTTCATTAAATAGGTCGGCTGTAATGCGGGACTTGATGCCGTGAGCTTCGCACCACTGCTGAGATAGCTGCGGCACCGTCATTGATTGCCCGTCTGCCAAGCAGTCAATGATGAAATCTTGCACCGCTTTCAAGTCTTCTGGAGACGCTGTTGTTTCCATCGAGGTTTTTCCTAATTCATTCATAATGATAACTATATAATATAGCTCATATTTTACAAAGCATAGCCACAATCACTAGTGCTATACCATATAAACCGCTTACTGTATATACATCAAACAACCCATTGCAAAAATCGTAAAGAACGTGCTATAATTTGTAAAAGCAGCACAAATATTTGACTTGAGTTACATATTGTTGTATAATCAAGCACATAGAAATGATAAAAATATATGCAGGGTGTGGCAGAGAGGATACTTGGAATATACCATGAGCAAACCAGAAATAGCTGACGCGGCAGAGAGTTTGAATACAGCGGTTGCGGATATTCTTGGTAGCATTTCTCAGGAGCGTGAGCGTGAAATCATTTCACGGCGCTTTGGACTGGAAGACAGGAAAGAGACATTGGAGCAAATCGGTGAAATGCTGGGCATCACTCGTGAACGTGTTCGTCAATTGGAAAAAGCCATCCTCACTAAACTGCGTGCGTCGGTAGCAGATAACAAATTGCCATCTGTCAATTCCGCTGAGAAGCTTGTTGTGTCGCACTTGTCAGAGATGGGTCGTGGCGCTCGCATGCAGAACTTGACATCCCACATTTTAGGTCGTGATGCAACACTTTTGGAACGTTCAGCAGTCGCTTTCTTGGCAGAATTAGCACCAGGCTTGACCGTTATCAATGAAAATGACGATTTCTATCAGTCCGCGGTCATCTCATCTGTTGGCGACGAAAAGTCAGTGAAAAAGCAAGTTGAAGAGATCGTTAAATTCATCAAAAAACATGGTCAGCCAATCACCGCTGAAGCGATTCACGAGTCCATGGACTATGAGCATCCACAGAACATCGCAGCGCTGGCGTCCATCAGCAAGAAGCTGGCTGAGCTAAAAGGGAACTGGGGGCTCATCAAGTGGCCAACTGTCAACCCAAAGAATATTCGCGACAAAATTTTTGTCATCTTGGACGACAACGGCAAGCCAATGCATTTCTCAGAGATCGCCAAGGCCATCAAAGACAGCGATTTTAAACGCAAAAACGTCACCACACAAGCAATTCACAACGAACTCATCAAAGACAGCCGCTTTGTGCTGATCGGTCGTGGTATCTACGCTCTGGACTCATGGGGCTACAGCCGCGGTACTGTTGCTGACATCATCACCGACATCCTCAAAGAAGCTGATCAGCCACTGCACCGCGACGAGATCATCAAACGAGTTTTGGACAAACGTCAAGTCAAAGAAACGACTATTCTGCTGAACCTGCAGTCAAAGTCACAGTTCAAGCGTGTCGCCAAAGCCACTTACGTGTTTGAACAGCAACAAGCCTGATTGTATTGTTACATCAAATATGGGATAATTTAATAGCATGGAAATATTTTCCTGGACTATAACATTATTGATGCAGTGGTATGTTTGGTTACCGCTGGTTATTTTGTTATCTTTTTTGACGTGGCGCAATTATCAACAGCTCAACGAATTTATCTCAAGCGACAACGTTTTACTCATTTTGGAAATTCCAAAAACCAACGACAAGAAAGAGCTTGCCGCCGAGCAATTATTCGCCAGCCTGCACGGCATCTTGCGCGATAAACATGAGCTCAAACTAAGCAGGGGAGCGCAGGAACATTTGAGTTTTGAAGTGGCTTCGGTCAATGGGCAAATTCGGTTCTATGTCTGGACGCCGCGGTCCCTGCAAAGCTTCGTCGAGGGGCAAATCTACGCCCAATATCCAACCGTGCAAATCCACCAAGCCAGTGAAGATTATACTGAGCACGAACGTGATCATTCGGTAACCTACACCACAGAAATGACTTTAACGGCGTCTGAATTTTTACCAATCAAAACCTTTCAAACCTTTGAAGTTGACCCATTGGCTGGTATCACAGGGACGTTGGCAAAACTAGAATCAACCGGTGAAGAACTATGGATTCAGGTATTAGCCAAACCAGTTGAAGATTCATGGCAAATTGAAGCTGACCACTGGATATCGCGCCTACGTGAAGGCTCTACGAGCATCCTGCCAAGCGTTGGCGGCAGCATGCGGTGGCTCGGTGGTTTGTTTGCTGCTTTGTGGCGACCGCCAGAGGAAGGATTGGCTGGCGGCAAAGGTCCAGAAATATCTGAGCGCAATAAAACTCGTATCGCCGAGGCTGAAAAGAAAGCCACCAAACTGGGCTACGAAGTAAAAATCCGCTTAGCATATCTGGGAGAGAACCAAACCAACGCCAAGCTGCGCATGCAAGCCTTGGTGGGGACTTTCAAACAGTTTAATTCTACAAACCTAAACGGCTTTAAGCCCATCAAAGCCGCCTACGGCAAAGAATTTTTAGAAAAATATCGTCGTCGTGCATTTTTCGGCGAAGGCTTCATTCTCAACATCGAAGAGCTGGCCTCTGTCTTCCACTTGCCGCACACCAATGTTGAGACACCAAACATCGTCTGGGCCAGTGCTAAAACCGCCGAACCGCCGTCCAAGCTGCCTGTCCTGACTGGTAGTGACACCAATGACGACCAAATTTCCGCTTTTGGCGTCACCAATTTCCGCGGCATTAACCACCAATTCGGCATGCTGCGCTACGACCGCTCGCGCCACGTCTACATCATCGGCCAGACAGGAGCAGGTAAGTCAGGGTTGCTCGAATTATTCGCGCTCAGCGACATCTTTCACAATCAAGGCTACGCCATCATCGACCCGCACGGTGACTTTGCCATCAACAACATGAAATTCATCCCCGGCTCACGGCTAAACGACGTCGTCTATTTCAACCCAGCCGACACTGCCTATCCGCTCGGTTTCAACCCGCTGGAAGTCACCAACCCGAACCAAAAAACCAACATTTCATCGGAGGTCATTGGCGTCTTGAAGCGTATGTTCGGCGAGAGTTGGGGGCCACGGCTGGAATACATCTTGCGCTACACCATCTTGGCACTGCTCGACCGGCCAGAGACAACCATGCTGGACATCACTCGCATGCTGACTGATAAAAATTTCCGCAAGGAGACGCTGGGCTATTGCCGCGACACCGTAGTCTTGCAATTCTGGAACGTCGAATTCGCCAGCTGGAACGACAAATTCGTCGCTGAGGCCGTCGCACCAGTTCTCAACAAGGTCGGCGCCTTTACCGCCAACCCCATCATCCGCAACATCATTGGCCAACCCAAATCCACCTTCAACATCCGCCAAATCATGGACGAGGGCAAAATCCTCATCGTTAATCTATCCAAAGGTCTTATCGGCGAAGACAATGCTGCCATCCTCGGCTCATTCCTGGTCACCAAGATCCAGCTGGCTGCCATGTCGCGCTCAGACATCCCCGACATCCGCGACCGCCGTCCATTCTATCTTTACGTCGACGAGTTTCAGAACTTTGCCACTGATTCATTTGCCACCATCCTGTCCGAAGCCCGCAAGTACGGTCTCAACCTGACCGTCGCCAATCAGTACATCTCACAGATGAATGAAACCGTGCGCGACGCGGTGTTTGGTAACGTTGGCACCATGATTTCATTCCGCGTGTCTGCCGACGACGCACCGATCCTCGCCAAACAATTTGAGCCGAACTTTGAATCAGTCGACCTCTTGCAAATGCACAATCGTAACTTTGTCATCAACATGGTCATCGGGGGAGAGAAGACGCCAGCCTTCTCCGCACGCACCCTCGAACTTCCGCCAAGCCAGGCCGATAATACCCTGCACATCATCGAGCATTCACGACGCATGTACTCACGGAGCAGGGAGGATGTTGAAAAAGAAATCAATGCGGCTATCATGCCGCAACCACAGCCGCAGAAGCAGGCGCCTCGGCCCGCCGCTCAGCCAATCACCAGACAGCCAGCTCAGCAGCCTGCCATAGCCACTAACCCTCGACCAGTTAAGCCGCAACCAGCCCCAAACAGCAATGAAGTCGTTTTGCAGATCCGTGGCAATAGCGCAAACACCACAGCTGACTCAACTGCTGCCACCGTACCTAAAAAGCGGCGGCGAAGGCGGAAGAAGAGTGCTACGTAAAACAAACCATTACAATAGCCGATACCTTCAGCTACAATAGTTTTACAGTCCCTTAAGTAAGGATTATACCAATATCTAAATTGTTAGGGAACTATAACGCTGTCCAGCTATGCGGTTGATGTCATTTTATCAAATACTAAGCGCACCCACAGCAGCTTGCACCACAGCAGCAAGCTCACTATATATTGGAAAATCAGGATCATAACAACGCACCTGCGTGATGATGTCAAACCGCCGTGCATACTCTGGATGCACACCAATCACTACACGCGATCCGCTCTCAAGCTCCTTACCCAATTCGAACAGTGCGATAGGGCAGAGGGATTCCTTTGGAAACCAAAACAACACCACTCGCGCCCGTTTGAGATATTCATACTCCCACTCTATCTGGTGCGTCGCCCCTTTGCCTTGAAAAGCCAGCGCCCTCTTACGACGTGGGTTAGCCACTGTTATATCTTGATTGCTCAATAGGGCTAGTGCGTCCGCTTGCCAGTCTGGGCAGTTAGTAATACCTCCCGCCAAAAACAAATCTACCGACGGTACTATCTCGTGCAAACCCCTATTGTCAGGTGAAATAACTCTCATATCCCTATGATAATATCATCCAGCAAAAACAGCAACCATATCTAAGGCGGCAGAGAAGTGATCCCTGCCCAGCTGACACGGCACCAACCTCGCCTTCCGTCAAACCCCACATGCGTTGGTCACTGAAGGATCATAGAACAAAAAGGGAACTTAAAATATTAGCATATACCATACGCCAGCACATAGCCATAACATCCTGACATATTGCTATGGTTCGGTAAACAAGGAGCCTCAAGGCTCAAGGCTCAAGGCTCAAGGCTCAAGATCCAGAAGCTAGAAATTCACGATATAGACAAAATGATCGACAGACATATGGCAAAACATATGGCAAAGGGCAAGCTAAGTAATTTTTAACCGACCAAACAGCACAGGCAACTAAAATCCAATTGTAACATATCAAAATCAATGAGTGTGTATTTATAAAAGAGAAATATTCTTAATGTCGCACAATGTATGTTTTACGAACTGTATAGGAGATAACCATATATGACAATGAGTGCAACACATATAGCCATATAAGGATATATAAGGATATATCCGGGGCTAACTAAATAGGGGTTTTGGAGTCTATTAGCTTCTATTGTCCGAACATTGTAACTTTTATTCTTATCATTACTCATCACACACTGTGTCTTGAAATATAAGTATATACCACACCGCTTGTATGGTTTCTGAAAGAACTCATACAGCAGAACTATAAGCACCTAACGTAGTATTTACTACATTATACCGTGATAAGTTTTCCACATTATAACATCTTGGATGATCGACCTACATTTGACTTTTTTCTTTTTTATTCCCCCGCTCTGTTTTTTTGCGGACCGCCTATATTTGACTTTTTGGTTTTTGCATATTGTAATATATATTTTACTATTCTCATTTTAGAACAAAAAGAGAACAAAACGTCAGGTTGGGTGATACCCCACTTCACTAACCTATATCCCCTATTTATAAAAAACTCGTTGGTCTACCCGCACGTCGAGATATTCTGGTCGCAGTCGCCTCTCGTCGATGAAGCGCATAGCTTTAATGGCTTGCTCAACTTGTGCCACTGCTGCCCTGTCGACGGTCATCTTGACTACATAGCCCTTGCCCTCAATCAAGAACAGCACTTGACGAACGGTATCTTGCGGCAAGACAATCTCTGAAACGGATATATTGTTCTTGGTAAATTGCGAAACAGCCTGCCCCAAAAAGCTCAAAAAACGTTGATTGACCACCTCTTGCCCACCAGAAAGCGGTGCGCCACTTTGGTCTTTAACAGTCAGCTTTGGTGGTGCAAAATAGTTACGTTCAAAGGTCACGCCTGATTCATCAACAAAATATGTCTTTTCACCAGATGACCACTGTGCAAGCGGCTGACGAAACGTGAGTTTAGCGGTCGCCATACCCGCACCAAACGTCTCTATGCGCACGGTTTTGACCTCTGGCGCGTGAGAAAGGAAATATTGATGCAATGCGTCTTGGTTAAGGAATGACTTGAATCGCTCAGCAGGGCGTGAAGCATAATAATCAGTTAAGACCTTCTTATAGGTGGCAGCTTGCTGACCACTGGCTGTATCAGGCGTTTGTATGGAGATTGATAGCGACAGCTGGAAAGACAATAGAACCAACACCACCAAAACAGCTAATATCATACCTATCCGCTGCATGAAAGCTTTTTGTAGATCCTGACGTTTATGATGGATGGTTCGCTCAGAGACTTCATCTTGCTGCTTTCGAAAGCTACTGATGGTACGGTTGAGCTGGAAGGCGGACGATTCTTTGATAATATCATCACGCATTCGACGCGGGCCATTGTTGGCCGGTGATCGCTGTTTTGCTTTTTTCCTGCCAAGCAGTGACATCTACTGTCGCCTCCCCTGTTTATCAGCAGCTTCCAGGATCATTTCAGCCATATCACCAGCAGCGTGCGGTTTAGCAAATTTGAGGAAATTACTACCCAAATCATGACGAATCTTCGGGGATCTGAGTAGTTTGATTAGTGTATCGCCTAGTATATCAGGGTTTTTGTCTAGCTGGTCTTCGTTCACAATCACCGCAGCCAATGCGTCTTGATAGACCTTAGCGTTTTTCAGCTGGTGGCCGGCTGTCAGCCTGCCATTTGGGATGATGACCGTCGGCATGCCCAGCGCTGCCAATTCTAATAGCGTTGTTGCCCCAGCTCGCGCGACGACCACATCTGCAGCCGCTAACGCCTGTGCCATTTGTGGTCCGTGCAAAAACGATTCCAAGCGCCAACCATCACGACGGTCCAAAGTTTTACTCAGCTCGTTGTACTGATGTTGTCCTGATATCAAAAATACCGAGGCGGTCTCTAGAAGTCTATCACGATTCTTCGCCACAGCGTTGTTGATGCGCACAGCACCCAGCCCGCCACCAGTGACAACCACTAGCGGCCGTGACGGGTCAAACCCTAACTGTGCCTTGATGTCTCGCTTTTCCGCGTCAGTATACGGCCGGAACTTATCTGAAATTGGCACCCCAACATACGTTGCTATCTCAGGAGAGTAGCGATAATACTCGAGCGGTGCGCCAGTACCGATGCGCCTGGCAAACGGCGACAATAGCCTGTTAGTCAACCCTGGATGAGCGTCAGAGTCATGCAATACCAATGGAATTCTCAGTAATCGCGCAGCATAACCAACTGGCAGACAAACATAACCACCTTTGATAAAAATGACGTCAGGTCGCCACATCAGCAGCTTGCAAAAACTTTGTACAAAGCCAACGATCACTTTACACAAGTCGTACAAGTTAGGAAATAGGATCGAGGGCGCTAAATGCTGCAATTTGCTCTCACCGTGATAGCGACGCAATTTACCGGCGGTGATGAATGAAACTGGGATATCATAGCCGGATTCTGCAACTACCTTCTTTGCTGTTGGTCCAAATTTACGGTCACACCAAAATCGCAACTCGTGCTCTCCCCTGTTCTTCAATTCCTTAAACACGGCGACCACGGGCGTAACGTGTCCGCCCGAACCGCCGCCGACCGCTAAGATCCGCATGGCTATCCTTCCCTTCTGTTAATGGCTTGTGTGATGTGTAGCAAGACAGCTGAAAAACTAATCCAAGGGCCGCAGCGATGAATAACATACTGGTGCCACCATAACTCAGCAGCGGCAATGGGATACCAGTCAGTGGCGCCACCCCTGTCATAGCCGCCACATTCAATATCACATGAGAAGCAACCCAACCAAACACACCAGCTGCCACTAATCGAAGCCTCGGGTCAGGCAGTCGCGCAGCAATGTGCAAAATACCAAGCAGTAAAGCCGTAAATAGCCCCAAAATGATCAGTAACCCGACAAAACCAAATGTCTCACCCATGATGGCAAAAATTGAGTCGTTGATGGCTTCGGGCAAATAGCCTGACACCTGCACACTCTTGCCAATACCCAGGCCTAAGATGCCACCCGAGCCGATGGCGATACGCGCCTGCTGCACGTGATAGGTGTTACTGCTGCTGTCCATGGACGAGGCATTTGAATGATCACCCTGAAAGAATGTCATGACGCGCTCCAGACGGTGCGGCGCAATGAGAATCAACATGACACCTGCCGCCAGTAAAACGCCCACTATCTTCCAGAGAATATCTGACCGCATGCCTGAAACCACCAGCATAGACAGGACGATGGCAACCAACGCCAAGCCAGTCCCCAGGTCCTTTTGTAGCACCACCACGATGAACATGGCTATCGCTGCTGCAATACCAAGCGGGATGAGCGTCTCTTCCACGTCATTGATCTTACCCTGCCGCATACGTTTGCCCAAAAATCCAGCGATAAACACCAAAATACCAAATTTTAATAATTCAGCCGGCTGAAAACTTCCCAGCCCGCCGAGGTAAAACCAGCGGTACGCACCATTGGTTTCCTGCGCAAACGAAACACCCAACATGCCCAGCGCTACCAGCAAGAAACAGAAGAATAAGCCACCAACAAATAACCAATTCGCATATTTTTCAGTGAAAATTTTATATGGAATAATGGCACAAGCAGCAAACGCCGCAAAGGAAATCACCACGGAAATAAGCTGCTTATTAAAGAAGAACATATCACCATAGTTCGTGCCGTATGCAAAATTCATGACATTGGCTCGTTGCGGCCCCAAAGCATACATCACCACCAAACCCAATAGCAACAACAGGCTGACATATAACGCCACCTGATAGACCGGCCGATGCTTACGAATCGTTCCGGCTGGCACATTGGAAATGGTATTACGCAATATGTCCTCCTGCCAAAGCTACAAGAAAACCGATAAATGCCATCACGCAGCCAATCACCCAAAAGCGCATGGTAATCTTGGTCTCCGGCCAGCCACTAGCCTCCAGGTGATGGTGAATCGGTGCAGATTTGAAGATTTTTCGGCCAAACAATCGTTTGCTAGCAATTTGTAACGCGCTAGAGCCTGCTTCGACCACAAATAACAAACCGATGATCGGGAGTAATAGCAATGAGTTTGTCAGCATCGCCACCACGCCCAAGCTTGCTCCATAGGCAAAAGCACCTACATCGCCCATAAAGAACCTCGCTGGATAGATATTGAACCATAGGTAGCTGAGCAATGCGCCAACAACCGTAAAACAGAAACCAGCCAGCAAGAAGTTTCCCTGCAGTAGCGCAATCACGCCAAACATCACAAAACTGATAGCCAGCAGTCCGCCTGCCAGGCCATCCAGGCCATCTGAAATATTAACCGCATTACCCGTCGCGACGACCGCAAACGCAAACAATGGTATGATCAGCCAGCCGACTGATAGATCGCCATAAAACGGTACGTGGAAGCTACTAACGCCCAATTTAGCAAAGAAGAACCACCCAAGCACCAAACCAATCAGCGTAATCAGCGCAAACTTAACTGGCGCCCGCATGCCAGCGTCTTTTTTATTACTACCAAAGATGTTCAAATAATCATCGATCAATCCCACAGCCGCGCCACCAACAAAAGCTGCCAACGGCAACCATGTTTGCCGGCGGTCCAGGTTAAATAACAGCGTGATCAAGACGATGGAAACTACACCAATGACGCCGGCCATCGTAGGGATATGGCGACGCAATTTCTCCTCGTGAAGTTTATCAAACACCTGCAGCTTCTCGCCAGTCACCGCAGAAGTGCGTTGTCGTTTCCAAAACTGATATCTATAAGCAAAGAACGTATAAATTGGCGTCAAAAACATTGCCAGTAGGAACGCTGCTAGACTCAACACGAAGATATATGTCATTTCGTTTGTTACCGTTTGTATATAGCTTTTCATTTAGGATCTCCTCGGTGATAATTTCAAATACTCAATCATCCAGTTCGAAATATCAGTAAAAATTGGCGACGCATGCACACTACCTTCCAGCGCAACATGTTTATTTGGTGCCGATACCCTTATCATTATGACATATTCCGGCTTATCTGTGCCACCAAAACCAACATAGGTACCAGCCGTTTCTTTCATACTATATGCACCATTCACCAACAGTTCCACCGTACCCGTTTTACCACCGATAAGATAGCCCGGCTTGTCATCTTTGCCGACATAGAACGAATGACGCGCCGTATCTAGCATCGTGCGCATCTGAGTAGACGTCTCCGCGCTTACTGTGTGGCGTAGCGGCTGTGGTTTTGACCACTCGACAGCATCGCCCTTTTTCACCCCAGCGACGACCGTTGGACGGTAGTACACTCCTCCGTTGATGATTGAGCAAAACGCCGAGGTAACTTGAATTGGTGTCAAATTTATTCCCTGACCGAACGTCATGTTTGCGTACCGAACTTCATTTCCCTCTTGTTCAGTCGGACTAGTGATCAACCCTTGCGCCTCTGCAAGCTCAATTCCTGTTTTCTCACCAAAACCATATTTATCATGGAAATATTGATAAATCGTCTGTCGTGCGGCGTTATTGATGTACGAGCCATCGCCTAGTTTTCGCCCAACTGTCACTGTACCAACGTTGTGAGAGTTGTTTAGCGCTTGCTGCATAGTGGTTGTACCAGTCAAACCGCGCACTGCATTACAGATTTTACGGTCACCAACTTGAGTACAATCAGTGTTTTGATAGGTGGTATTTGGCGTAATCACACCCTTATCAATTCCCATAGCCATGGTAAATGATTTCATGATTGACCCCGGTTCTTGCGGTGTCATGGTCGCGGCGTTGATGAACGCAGTAGCATTTTGAACCTTGTTATACTCGGCAGGATTGAACGTCGGATAATTCGCCATAGCCAACACTCGGCCATTGTTTGGATTCATCACCACTACGCTACCCTCGGTACCGCCAGCTTTTTGTAGGCCACGTTTAAGGGCTTCTTCGGCATAACTCTGGACATTGCGGTCAATTGACAGCACCAAATCCTCACCCGCCTTCGCCTCAATATTCACGTCATTCTTACCTATCATCAGCGGCACATTCCGCACGTCAGTCACTGCTCGCAGCAGTCCGTCACTACCCTTCAGCCGTTTATCCAGCGCCCCCTCAACACCATACTGGCCCTCGCCATTTGCATTGACAAAGCCCAGTACCTGTGCGCCCAGAGCTCCTTCTGGATAATTCCGAACCGAGTTGAGCTGGTACAATACGCCTGAAAAATCCTTCTTCTTCATCTGCTCAGCCTGGTCTAGCGTCAAACCGCGCGCCAAAACTTCATAGCGTGACTTTTTGTTAGCAAGTCGCCCCTCAGCATTTTCCATGATCTTATCACCAGCTGTCTGACGCAGCGCTTGGATGATCTCATGGCGTTGGTTATCAGAGACAGTTTGCGGATCAGCCACCACATTAAATATCATGCGGTTCAGCACCACCGGAGCCGGCGTCTTGCCGTCCATCATGTAAATTTCGCCCCGCGTAGCCGGAATCACCAATGTGCGCTGCTGATTACGCGCTGCCAGTTCAACGTATTTGCCGTGCTGCAGCACCTGCAATTGAAATAATCTCAACACAAAAACTGCCATTATCCCCAGCAGAATAATGGCGAGTAGACTCGTTCGTGATTGCGCAAGTCGCCCCTTCATAGTGCTTCTTAAATTATACCACTTTTCTCTAGTTAGCGTAATCAGTTTGTGACGGCTTGCTCATAGCTGATGCCACGTTGCTATTTTTCACTTTATCAAGAGCAGTCAATCGAGCATTTTGCACTTCAAGTTCAGATTTTTTAGCATGCAGTTCACTAATCTGCTTATCCAAACCCTGAGACTCTTTGCTGTACGCGGACGTTTTAGTCGCCTGCGTCAAGTAAATCAAGCCAAGCACAGCAACCATCAGCGCAACCAGCACTGTATGGGCCACTGGGCCGAGTTTGACATTAGACCGAAAACGAGTTGCATTTTGATTGCGGCGCATCTGTTGCTGCCGTCGAGGTGTGAAAGTGGTGGATCGTGCGTACATTCTGTTTTCTATGTTATGTTGGTATATAATTTCTAAAATTGTGACATTCCAAGACAACCTGGCCCGTCTCAAAACCTAAGGACGGACCAGATCATCAACTGATACACTGTCCGGATAGTGCGTCAGCTATTCTACTGACGACTAATTAGCCGCGGCGAACAGCAACGCTCTCGGAGTGGTCTGCGTCTTGGAACTGAACTTTGATGTGTACTGGCATAATTGCCTCCTTTTTGTGTTATGTTTTTACGGCCCAGCGAAGCTTAGCGCTCCGACTGCGCGGATTGTGAACATCTGTAGTCCCTAGAATCAATTTTTTATCAGGAATCATCAGCTCGGCTTCATACCCTGCTTCTGATTGCTCCTTAAAAAACCGTTTAACCAATCGATCTTCCAGGCTGTGAAAGCTAATGATGCCGACACGGCCGCCTGGATTGAGTAGCTGAGGTAATAATGGCAATACCTGCTCTACCTGTTGAAGTTCTTGGTTGACTTCAATTCTGAGGGCTTGAAAAGTGCGAGTCGCTGGATGTCTTTTTAGGCCACCGCGACCAACAGTTCGCTCAATCAGCTCAGCCAGCTCAGACGTTCGCGTCATCGGACGATGCGCTACAATCGCTTTCGCAATATGCATAGCGCGCGAACGAGTCTCCTCGCCGTACAGGGTTATCAGCCGAACCAACTCATCCACTGAAGCATGATTGATGATATCAGCTGCTGTCATCTCCGTCGTATCGTCCATTCTCATATCCAACGGACCATCAAAACGAAATGAAAAACCCCTCTCTGCTCTGTCAAGCTGCGGTGACGACACCCCCAAATCAGCCAAAATTACGTCAAATTTTCGCCCAAGCTTGACCAAATCACGTGCCGCTGACGCAAAATCTTGATGCATCAATTCGACACCTTTTTCTGTCAAATCGCCTAATGTTTGAATCGCGTTACTATCACGATCAACCAATACAGCGTTCAAATAGTTATTTGTCCTCTTGAGAATCTCCCGCGCATGACCGCCATACCCAGCAGTCAAATCAAGGTACGCTTCACCCCGACGAGGGGCGAGCGCACGCACGGTCTCCTCTAAGAGTACAGGAACATGAACCGGAGCGTCGTTCGACAAACCCGGCTGTGGTGGATGTTCTTTAATACTCATCATTACTCCATTATAACGGAATAATGCTCGAGATCACCTATCTGGATATTTAATTTGAGCTTTTGTGTTTGTTTTGTGTTTGTTTTTTATGTCTTTAAGAGAGGAAAAGCGTGTTTTCCAAAAGAGACTTATGTGTGAGGTGGAGTTTTTTTGGGAGGTGTTTTAAGGAAGGTGCATTGCCGTTTTTATTGTGGAGCAAATAGCCACGATTGCTCTTCTCAAATACCCAGGTAGTTGATCTCGAGAGGTTTCCTAATTGTTAATGTGCGTACAATTCATCAATCCGCGTCGACTGCATCGGCTGCCATCACTCGGAAATATGCTCCGGCGCGAACCGCCACAATTTCCCGATCAATGCCAGCATAGTCCAGCAAATGCTGCTCTACCGTCACCCGACCTTGTTTTTGGTCAAGCGTGGATGCTGTTTTACCCCGTCGGAATTTAACGTTCAGGTCGGCAATTCGCTCATCCAGGATACTGCCCTGCAAAGCGCTCTCGACTTCTTTATCCCAGACACGCCGTGGATATAGGTGGAGATATTTGCCAAACCCTCTGGTCAGAACCACACCAGACGCAAATTCCTCTCTGAGTTCAGCTGGCATCGTCAAACGACGCTTGTCGTCCAGCTTTCGCTCAAAGTAATCTACTTGCACTGAGGCTCCTTCCCTGACGGAATTAGATTGATTTTTTAATGTTAGTGGTTGTTTGTTATTGTTCAACGGCTCGTTGCCGTTACCACTGACTTCATAATACTACCCACAACTACCCACTTGCAAGTCTTTTTTAGTACTTTTTACCCATTTTATCCCCAAACGAAAACTTTTCCACAAAATTGTGGAAAAGTCTAGTGTACTGTGTGGCTAGCTAAACACTATGATCGCAATCGCTTCACAACCATACCATACCATTTACCACTTGCCCGCAGCGTGCGCTCCATGGTTTTTCTATCAACCTTTGCCAGGCCAAACTTAGGCCAATAACCCTTATCCCACTCAAAGTTATCTAGTAGACTCCAGTGCAGATAGCCGATAATCTTGACGTCTTCTTTGAGTGCCCTGTCCATAGCTCGAATCGTTTCCATCAGCCACCATTTACGGTGTTGATCTGTCGCATCAGCCAACCCATTCTCTGTGATAAAAATTGGCAATTGGTGCTTTTTGTACGTCTCGACTAGCAACTCATACAATTTGTCTGGCTGCATATCCCAGCCTAAGTCACTTTCTGGGTTTTTCTCAGAATTATGCACACGATACCCAAAAAACCGTTGCGCAAAGTAATAATTGATCGCCAAAAAATTACTGTGTTTGCGCACTCGCCGCACAATCCACTGATTGACTAGATAGTCAGTTACTCGAGCGCTCAACCGTGACACCCAGGCATCGTCCCCAGCGTAGATGTACGATAGATTATGCGCCATCGACACCTTGTGGCGGCGATTTTTGCACGCAAGCTTATAAACCTTCTTGTGTGCCCGTATCAGATTCATCAACACCCTAAATCCAAGCAGCTTTTTGGTTTGATTTGGCGGCCATGTTCCCTGAAAATAACTTTCTCCGACATACACCAGCGGCTCATTGATACTAATGATCCACTCCAGATCACGGCCCAATTCATCCAGAATTTTTTCCACAAATCGCACAAAATAAGCCACATTGCTTCGCTTCTCAAAGCCGCCCTTCTCAGCAAACCAAACTGGCAAAGTAAAATGAAACAGTGTCACCACAGGGGTGATTTCCAACTCTTTCAGCCGCTTCAAATAAGTGCGGTAATGGTCAATAACCGACGCATCCCAAGCGCCCTCTTCCGGCTCCACACGAGCCCATTCAATCCCAAACCGAAATGAATTAAGCCCCATCTGTGCTAATAGCTGGAAATCTTCCTCGTAGCGTGAATAGTGCTCAACAGCGGTACCTGAAACGTAATTATCAGGATTCGTAGCTCCTTTTTCCACATGTGACCACATGGCAGTTCGTCCAAAGCTGTATGGCGCCTGCGTGGCTAGCTTTTTGGCATTTTCCAGTTCCCAGGCGGTCCACTGATTGTTCAAGCCTCCCTCTGTTTGGTGCGCCGAAATAGCCGCACCCCATAAAAATCGTTTTGGAAAGCTTGGATTCGATCGTTTTGTCTCCGTCATATCTATCATTATACCGTATATTCTGCTTACGCTACGGTATCCTCCCCAAAATGTTTCTGTAGTCGCATGCGAATTGAGCCTTCGTGGCGACCAAGCTTTCGGCTAAGCTGCTGGATAGTTGCGCCTTGCAAGAACTCCTGTTTAAGAAGGTCATCGTCAGCTTTTTCCCATGGCATGTATGCTTTGGGATAGGTTTCGCGCATTTTGGCAATTTTTTGCTGCCAGCTACCGGACTGAGACTTCTTGCCGGATTTTTTGGGCGCTTGCTTTCGCTTCATATCCTCCAGCATTGGACGATAGTGCTTGGCCGCCTCACTACTTGCCCGCTGCAACACTTCATCAATTGCCAGCGCGTCAGGCGAGACTTCCAGCGCTTTGCGGTTAATGCCGTAAAGATATAGATTTTCAAGATCTCGCACCCGACTGAGGGCCACGTAGCCCATACCTTCAACAAACGCTTTTCTCAGGTCAATTTTTGCCGCGTCAAGCGTCATGCCCTGGCTTTTATGCACGGTGATAGCCCACGCCAGGCGCAGTGGTACCTGGGAAATGCTAGCGCGCTTACGCTCACCATCACGCAATTCCCACACATCCGGCACCATGGTCACCTGCTGGCCACTGCGAAACTCCACAATTGGATAGTCCGTCAGCGGCTCGAAATCCACCACCGTGCCGATACTACCATTGGCGTACAATTTCTGCGGCGAATTTTTCACCGCCATCACCAATGCACCCAACTTCAACACGAGTTCACCCGGCGCCAGCACCGACCGCTGCAGACTCTCGACATACACTTTTGAACCCGTCGTCGTCTGCTGATACGTTCGCTCCTCGCCCGACAGTTCCGCCAGCTTCTGGCTATTGATGGCGTCAACGTCAACATTGAGGGTGTGTAGCTCGGTGATGTCACCATCAGGCAACTCGACCTCCGTCCGCGCCAGCAGCGTCTCGGCATGATGCCGCCTAATATCGTCATGTCTCAGTGCCGTCAAAATCTCCAGCAGCTGCTCGTCATTTTGCCGGTATTGCCGTTCCAGATACAGCACCGCCGGCTGTAATTCCTGCCACGCCTCCGAATACACCACGAAGCCGCCGCCCTGCTCGCCCGGACGATTGATTGGCGGCAATTGGAAAAAATCACCACTCATCACCAGCTGCACACCACCAAACGGCTGGTCGTTTTCCCTGACGCCGCGCAGCACCCGATCGACCATATCCAACCGAAAATCATGCAGCATGGAAATTTCGTCAATCACCAACACATCAGTCTTGGTAATCACCTCACGCCGCGTTTTTGACAGCCGATCAAAAAAGTTGTTCACCAAGTGATCACTGACACCAATACCACTCCAACTGTGAATCGTATTGCCACCCAAGTGCGTTGCCGCCAAGCCCGTCGTCGCTGTTACCGACACCTTTTTACCCTGGTCACGCGCCTGTGCAATAAATGTATTCAACAGGTGCGTTTTGCCCGTGCCAGCCGCACCCGTCAGCAGCGCCGACCGACCGCTCATCAAAATCGCCAGCGCTAATTCTTGATCCATGCTTAACCTCGCGGCGGTTCGCCTTCTGGCTCGCCCAGCAGTTTTTTCGACTTAATTTCGTAGCGTTTGCCAGTAATTTTGCTCTCAATGTAGTCCTCATTGATCAAGTTCACAAACATATCCAGATCATTGCCGTCCATAATGATAATCGCACCATTATCATCACTCATCAGCTCCAGCTGCATCTCGTCAGCATAGTCCAGCACCTGCTCTTGTTTGACCTCGCCGATCTCCAATTTCTGCAGTTTATTGATGGTCTTTTTACGTTCCTTAACCAGCGCATTCAGATCCAGCCCCTCCGGGAAACTCAACTTATATTCCTTTTCAATTTCCGCCACTTTCTTATCGGCAATCACCTGCTTCTTGTACTCATAGCCAAACATCCGCTCGAACTTTGAAGGATTAAAGGCGAAAATATCCTGACCGATGATCAGCACCTGGTTATCATCTGGCACCTTAAACCCAACCTCCGCCTTAAACGCGCCAAACTTGCCGTCAGAAAACTCCCACGCCAGTGCGCTTTTGAGTGTCTGCCCCTGCTGAATTAACTTAGCCGTGTAAAAGATTTTTTCTGGATCATTTGGATCAGTAAACCGCGCCAGCACGCCCTTCATTCGCTTAAACTCATGCTCAGTTTCCGAAAACTCCACGATGTCGCCGCGCTCATGTTCAATCAAATGAATCAAGGTTTCCGCTCGGCCAACCTTGGCGAGGTCTGTCCGCAGCAGCACGTTGTCTTCCGCCTCGCTCAGCTCATAATCCCGCACGCTAAGGCCGGTACCCGCCCCCAAATTAACTTGATTGATATAATCAAACAAAAATAGCGGCCGGAGCTGCTGCTCGACATCGCCCTTCAGAGGCATAACATACGGCGTGTAATTTTTATTAAACAAAAACAGCTCTATCTGTAAATCATTCTTCTTCGCGTCAGTTTGATTCGCCCACAAAAAAATATCAGTCGTTTCCCTCACTTCTTCCATTGCCCTAGTATAGCAATTTTTGCCAGTCGCCGCCAGCTAGGAGGTTATATATCGACCAAATTGTTTATCTGCTTCAGTCAACATTGTCTCATCAACCACGATCTTACTGAGATCTTCCTGTTTCAATACCTCATGTGGTGGTTTGACTACAAATAGACCGATTGCCAAGGCAGCCATTTTTAAACACTGCGTCGTCTGTTCACGTGTCAGTTTGGCCTCTGGGTTAATATCTTTTTTGCTGACCTCAGCCCTTCCCTCAAGTCTGTCTCTCATGTTGGGATAATATCACGTAACCGCTAGCCCATCTTTACTATACATCTCAGGTGGCAGCGCCATACGTTGGTCTCTGCCCGGACCAATCCGAGCTACCAATATGTCATGGGTGCTATCATCACTAACACCCGCCTTAACGCGTAGCGCGTCTTTACCCAATTCAACCTGCGTAACAACACCAATGCGCGAGTACAACCGATCAGCCGGATCTGGATAACAGTAAAATGGATGTAAATCCAGCTGCACGTGCTTTGGCAAATGCAATTCACTCATGTTTATATTATATCATGAATATGTTATCTAGTCAATCGTTCGCCTTCACGCGCTCGGTTGGCCCAAGTGTCTGCCAGCTCATTCCCCTCGTCGCCTTCATGGCCGCGCACCCAGCGGAGCTCCGCTTGCGAATTTGAATATAGCTCATACAGTTCTTGGACAATATCCAGATTTTTAATCTCGCCGCCCTTCTTTGTCCAGCCGCGCTTTTCCCAGCCTGGCGCCCACTTGGTCACCACGTTGATCCAAAATTCACTATCAGTATAAATCACACACGGCGCACCGTCCGCGTCCTGAAGCGCCGCAATCAGTGCCTTGCCCTCCATGCGAATATTAGTCGTCTCGCCATCCTCTGAACCCAAAATCCACGGCTCAAGATCACGAATCACCGCAAACCCACCCGGACCAGGATTTGGCGAAGCAGAACCGTCAGTGTAGTAAATTGTCATATGATTAATTATATACCATTCAGCGCTCGTCTAGCCATCTCGCGAACACGCTTTAACAAAGATTTGCGTCTGTCTAATGCCTTCTCCTTAAAGTGAACCACTCGTTCACGGCTCTGGTTCGTCAGATGATCTTCCTTAGAACCATCTTCAGGGCTCGTAAAGTAATCCTGTTTACGCTGCCAAATATCGATTATCGCATCAGCCGTCTCGTCAGTCATACTCACCAAATCACCATATACCTTACGCAGTTTAAAGAAGAAGTGCGCCGCCTTTTTACCAGTTCGTGCCACCAAACGAGCATCTGGCGTCGAGAATTGCATCTCAAATGGTGCAAATGGTACTCGCTTGTCACCCGTCTCAGAAAAACCAGTAATTTTTGCATCGGTAAAGTCCCTGCCGCTATCTTTAAAACTAAACAGTTCCATGTCAGCATCAGGAATCCTCTCAAGAACTGCTCTACGAATATTTTCTTGAAACTCTGGAGATCCCTTGATAACAAAGCATTCATTGTCTCGTCCAGGTGACGGATATGGCGTAATATTCTCATCATTCAAAGCATTAACCACTGCCTCAACATATGCATCGGCCATCTGCGTATCATCCTCAGCGATCACCACCATGCCGTACAGGTCAATCGGATGGAGCTCTCCTTCATCCTTCAGTGGCTGAGAATGTGGCTCATAATATCCTATGCGCCTTAGTAACTTTTTCAGATACGAGCCTCGCCCCTTACCGCGAGCTCGCGCTTCTACCTTACTACCGCTTTGCAGGGTCACAGTACCAACTTCAAACAGCGTATTGTGAGGTGACGTTGTCTCCACGGCTGGCCGCAAATCTGGCTTACCAAGCAACCTAGAAAAAATTTGATTAATATTATTCATGGCAAAATTAAATCGCTCAGGATCAACCGAGTCCTTAGGGCCAAAATGTAGCGATTCAACCCTATCGACTTCATCAATCAATGGATCAATGTCGTTGCTCAAATCGCTACCATCCATACCATCACCAATATTTCGCCCAGTAATGATATCTACTTCGTCATTCAACTCAGACTCTAGATTATCAAGCCCAACAATACTACATACCGGGATCAAAAAGTTTTTTGCAAACACTGCCTGTTTGTAAACTGCTGCGTCGTGATACGGCGTAGTCTTTAATTTAGCGAGTGTTACCGCCCCAACGATCATCGCCGTCTCCAGCCCAACACCCTGAGCACCCTCACCTTTTGTCGAAAAGGCTTTGATCAAATCATCAATACGTGGCGCCGGGATTGGCGGATTCTCAGACCACGGACTTTGTGTATTGTCCTCTCCTAAATCACCAGGGATTTGCTGACCATCCTCCAGCCGCAATGCTTTACCTTGCAGTGTCGTCTCGTCAACTCCTTCAATATATAATTCAAACAAACCTTGTAAGACTTCGTAATCCTCAAGAATACCAATCACCACATCTCGGTGAGACTCGGTGGTTATGGTCTCATCATTGTCAAGTGCCGACGTGATGTATTCAATCCGTTCGTTCTCTTCGATATCCGTCGGCATCTCTATGATGAGCTTTGCTGCCGAACGACGCGCTGGCGTCATATGATGACCACCGAACGTCTCCACTAGTTCCTTGGATAAGGCTTCAGAATGATAAAATATCTCACCTCTCCGAGAGAAGTTACCAGAATTATCAATCGTCTTTGCTGAATTTTGTGTATTGTCCGTCATGGTTAACAGATTACACTATATCACAAAATATAATATTTTGCAAGTATAGCGCCTCCAGTCACAACTTTAATTCATCTAGGCAAAATAAATTCGCATCAACTCACGCGCCACTCTGTCAGCATCGTGCCGAATCAAACTACGCTGTGCCGCCAGCGGGTCGCTAGCAGCGTTAGTGTTTTCCCAAACCTCATCAGCGATCAATCGCTTGCCTGAAGCGTAAAAATGCTTCTTTTTTAGCTCTTCTTTGTTCCACTCGACCAACAGTTCACCGTCTTTAGCGTACCGATCAATCAATTCCTGCGACGGACGATGGTTGTTATACAATACATGATCCAATTTGACACCTGCAAACCGTTCAATTTCACTGGCATAATCCGCAACCGTAAACTCATCAGTCTGACCAGGCTTGTTCACCAGGTTACAAACATACACCTTTTTAGCCTTGGTTTCAGCGAGGGCGCGCGTTACGCCACTGACCAACAAAGCCGGCGCCAGGCTACCGTACAACAGCCCCGGCGCAATCACCACCAAATCCGCATTCAATATTGCCTGCCGTGCCTGTGGATTGATGCGAGCGGTCGGCTCCAAGTCTAACCATGGACGCTCGCCAACAGGAATGATCAATGATTCAGCCTCATGCTGACCCCTGACAACAGTGCCGTCGGCCAGTCGCGTAACAAGCGTTATATTATCAAATGTGATGGGCTCTACTCGTCCTCGGATATTGAGCACTTCTCCGGCCACTTTGACAGCTTCGGTAAAATTACCAGTCATTTTTTCTAGGGCTGCCATGAATAGATTGCCAAACGCGTGTCCCTTCATACTACCTTCATCAAAACGGTAATTGAACAGGTCTCTCACCTTTGGCGAAGTGCTCAGCGCCACCAAGCACTGCCGGACGTCACCAGCCGGCAAAACCCCTAGCTCATCCCTCAACTGCCCTGTTGATCCACCGTCGTCTACCATGTTAACCAGGGCTGTAATGTTGTGTGTATAATTTTTTAATCCACTCAGTAATGTGAAGCTACCCGTACCGCCGCCAATAACGACAATGTTTATACCCATCAGTTCCATAGCTTGACTATATCACGAAAAAAACTTACGTCAATGTACCCTTTGGTAGCGCCCATTCCAAGAATGGTTGCTGCTGGTGATTAACCGCGTTAATGATGTGCGCGGCCACTTTGGCTGGGTCATTGAAGAACAAATAATCAACTGGTAGCTCTCGGCCATTCCAGAACGGCGTTTTCATGGCGCCAGGCAAAAACAGCGCGACTTTCACTGGCAATTTCTGTTCATCCGCCTGCATTCCCAAACTGCGCGCCAGTCCTGCTTGGGCGTGTTTGGTCGCCACATATACCGCTTCGTCCCCGCGAGCTTTGACGCTACTGGTCGAACCGATGATGGTTAACACTGACTTCTGATGTTGACGGGCCATCTTGCGCCACGCCCACTGTACCAACGGCAACGCACCAGCGAAGTTCACCTCAGCCATGGAGCGCGCGTCAGGCTGATCCTCGAAATTACCACGCCAGCCATAGCCCGCTGCCCACACAAATTGTTCAATTGCGTCGCCACCCAAAACCTGTTCAATCCGTGCCGGCGCTGCTTCAACCTGCTCGGGATAGTACACGTCCAACGGGAATCCCTCGCCGTGCTCCTGAGCGTTATGCGTCTTCCCCAGTACCAGCACACGCTTGCCATTTTCCCTGAGCTGCTGCGCCATTTCCAGTCCAAGCCCACTCGTCCCACCAAGAATAATATGCATATGGTTATTATAGCACACAAGGCTCCAGCTGTACGCTTAACGATAGGTAAACTAAAACACCTACTATTCCTGGCGTCGCTTAACACGAGCACAACACACTAACCAGCCTAGTACTAGCCCTAACACAATTGATAACGACAAATACACCAAGACAAATTTTGCTTTAGTTAGTAGCGAAGTGCTTGTTACTAATAACGGATTTACGGATGTTGAAGGCTGGATAAGCATGAAAGCAAAACACATATTTTCTAACCAGTCACATATAGCACCTAGAACAGGAAGCAATACCAGCCATCGAGTATGGTTCCACCAATTAGGCACAGTACACCGCAGGAAAAACGCCAAAGTATAGACATAAAATACCGCATATATCGCCGCATAAATAGTGTCAATAGGTAGAAAAGTGTACAGATAGACGTTTCTACCAGCGTCGCCTAGCGCCAAAAGGTTATCGTGAACATAAATACCATCATTACCAAAATTAAGATCAAATATCCCCGCACCACCGGCAACCGACGACACATAACTAGCCGCGAACCGCATCGCCATCATACCAAGGAGAAAAAGCACAAGCAATACCCCAATATGACGAAACCTTGTGGCTTGAACACTACGAATTATACGCATGATTTTATTATATCTCAGATTTACTTTTTTAATGATATCGCTCCACAAACCGCCGCAGTACCAACTCTGGCCAAGTGATAACTTCCTGCTGGGCGTTAGCTATCAATAAGTCGGCTTCTTCGGGGGCAAAATAGCCAGCGTGTTTATAGATATTGATGCGCAACGCCAGGCCATCAGCATCAAGTTCAGGGTGAAATTGTGTGGCGTAAACATTATTGCCAGCGCGCAGCATTTGCACACAAGTGTTTGAACGAGCCAGTACCGTGCAACCGCTTGGTGGGTTAATTATACCCTCTTTGTGCCCGACAAAGCCGCGGAAAACTGCTGGAAAATCTCTAAATAAGTCATCTTGCTCGCCGTCAGGCGTTGCAGAAATATCTACCGCGCCAACCGCCTCAGGATAGTCAAAGCTCATCTGTCCACCCATGGCCGTCACCACCGCGCCAACACCTAAACAAGCTCCCAAAAATGGCGCGTCTACCTCAATGATTCGACGCATCAATGGCAAAATATATCTTTCAAATTGTTTCTGTTCGGGCGATTTTTGTGCTTCGTCATACGCGAAATTAGCCGGACCGCCACCCATGATGATCCCAGCATAATCATCCAAATTCACTGCCGGCTCATCACCGCGTTCCAGCCTCAGCCGCACCAATTGATCGGCCTCCAGCCCACCAAATTTCAAAAACGCTTGATATTCATCATCTGATGCTTCAGCCTCAGGGCGCGATTGCAGTAGTAAAAACGGTTTCGTCATGGAGTAATTATATCATTTCATGCAGCCACTGATTTCTTGCCATTTCATATGCGCCGCATATGCCCGTTCTGGCGCGTCAACCTCACTTTCCTGGAGCAATAACTCCTCAGGGTCGATAAACACTACCTCGTCACCCTCTTCACCTGGCATAAAATCAAAATTATCTGGCCAAACACGACAATAAAAACAGATCTGATTAGCATCAATCCGCTCAATGTACATCTCATCCGACGCGTCAAAAAGCTGATAGCGCAAACCGCCCTTGTAGCCAACTTCTTCATATAGCTCGCGTTTCAGTGACGACTCAATCGTCTCGCCAAAATCCATACCACCACCAGGCAAATCCCAATACATCCGATCAATTTCCTTGACAACCAAAATTTGTCCAGCATCGTTATAAATCAAGGCTTTGAGCGAGATGCGATACAAACAATCCAGATGGTCCGTTCCATCTAGATTCTGCGTAATGATATGTCCTTTGGTGATTTTTGTCATGAGAGTCATTATACTACACCCGAACGCCAGATAGCTGATACCATTTCACCTACAGTATATTCTGTCTTTCCAATATCCATGATTAACTACTCATTGGGTGTTAACACGTTGGGGATTATCTAATTGTGATACTCTTTTATTTTACTGGCATATTCAGTCAAAAGATTTTTTGAATAAATTTTTTCATTTTTTGAATTTCTAACTTCTTTCCAAAGAATAGAAGCTACTTTTAATTTGTTCGAATAGTTGCGACTATTTTCGTCTGCACTAAAATCCTTTAAAAATTGATTCCATTGACAAACCGAATTATCATACTTGGCATAATCTGACTCTCCATAATACACCTTCAGCATATCTTTGATTGTAAATTTGCCATCCTTTTCTCTTTTTACTTTCCGCCAAGCAGTCGCCATATCAGCAGTAAATTTAAATGGTGAGATACCCGTTAAAGCAGAAAAATATTCTCTGAATTTTGCGTTAAAAGAAAACCCGCATTCAAGTAATGGCGTATCTAATGTAATAGTTTCAACTTGCTTCTTGTCGTTTTTTATTGATGATTTTTTAATCAAATTACCTTTAAAGTACTGCTCTATAATATAATTGAGTTCCTGTTTTGTGCCTTTATATTCTAATCCTAATGACTTGCATATCTGTGAAATTTCTTCACGATACCAATAGTATTTATTAAACTCATCAAACGATGTAATTTTATCAAACTCAGGTCTATTTTTTGTCAATATTTTCGCTCCTCAAAACCAATTTACTTTTTCATGTCTAGTATCTATAGCTCCTCAACATTCACTCGCCGCTGCTCTGTCGTATCCCGCTCGCGCACGGTGACGGTGCCGTCCTCCAGCGTTTGGAAGTCGATGACCACGCAGTGCGGGGTGCCGATTTCGTCTTGGCGGCGGTAGCGTTTGCCGATGTTGCCGTTGTCGTCCCACATCACCCGGCCAGGGTTGGCTTTGGCAAGTTGGGCGTAGACTTCGCGAGCTTTTTCTACCAGTTCTGGCTTGTTTTTGAGTAGCGGTGAAACGGCAAACTTAACTGGCGCCAAGTGTTCTGGCAGTGCCAAATACACCCGCTTTTCACCGTTTTGCTCGTCCTCGCGGTACGCGCCCGACAGCACCGCCATCAGCGCCCGCTCCACACCAAACGACGGCTCGATGACGTGCGGAACAAATTTTGTGTTCGTTCCCTTGATTGTGTATTCCATGCTCTTGCCACTGGCGTGCTGAATGTTCATCAGGTCAAAATCGGTGCGGTAGGCGATGCCCATCAGCTCCTCGCGGCCAATTGGATAATCGTACTCAATGTCGATCGTTTTTTTGCTATAGTGCGCCCGATCCTCTGCCGGCACGTCTAGCTCGTGAATATGCTCTGGTTTCAGACCTAGTTCTGCCAAAAATGCATGCGTCGCCGCCAGCAATTCATCAAACGCCTCCTGCCAATGCTCAGGGTCAACGAAATATTCAATCTCCATCTGCTCAAACTCGCGAGAGCGGAAGACGAAATCGCGCGGCGCAATTTCATTACGAAACGCCTTGCCCTGTTGAGCGATGCCAAACGGCAGGCTTGGGTAGAAACTATCAACGACGTTTTTGAAATTAGTGAAGATACCTTGGGCGGTTTCTGGGCGGAGCCAAACAGTACTTGAACCCGTAGCTCCTCTTAGTTTTGTATCAACTGGTATAACTATTTCTTCCTCACCAGAAGACTCCAGATGATTGATTAAACTATAAAGTTCTTCTCTATTAGCATATATATTAGCAACTATGTCTGCCGATGGACCAATTTTAGTCTCAAACATCATATTAAACGTCCGTGACTTGCTCAGCGGATTGCCATCGGGACTTTTGATACCGCGCTCAGCAATCACCGTATCCATCTGCTCCATCGTCATACCATCAGCGTCAACGCCGTTGTCCTTGAGAATATGATCGGTGCGGTAACGGCGATGATTAACCGTATCTTCGCACAGCGGATCGACGAACGTATCCACATGTCCACTCGACTGCCAGACCTTCTGATTCATCAAAATCGCTGCATCGACGCCGTACATGTCGTCGCGCTCGTCAACAAACCGGCGCCACCATAGGTTCATAATATTACGCTTCAGCTGCACGCCCAGCGGACCGTAATCCCAAGTACCAGAAAGACCACCATATACATCCGACCCCTGATAGATAAAGCCGCGGCGCTTGCACAGGCTGATAATATCTTCCATTTTTGCTTGACTCATAAAAAAACCTTTCTCCATGTTGGCAACATGGCGATTCACAATTATTACCTACAGTATACCATTTTTATGGACAATATTACACCGCCGCGTGCTGTCGCGCGACCAGCCAACAAGCGCTGATCACCTCAGTTATCCCACCAATTTGCGCCACATTCGCCAGCGGCTTCGCCTGGATGAGCCGAAGCAGTTTGATGGCGTCCGCCGACAGGTCGCCCTGCTCCGCCAGTCGCAGCCCCTTTTCCGTGCTGTCGTACATATATGTTTTGTCAGGCGACAAGGCGTGCGCTGCCACGTCAGTGCGTAGATTGAGCTCATCGCCCAGCAGTCCAGCGTATTGCAAATAGAACCAGGTTTCAATCAGTTTTTGCTCAACCTTCACACTGTTCAATTGCGCCAAAACCTGCTGGGCCACCGAAAACCAGGCTGGCTCGTCGACCTGCTCGCTCGCTCGATTGACCAATTTCAGCATTTCATAACCAAATTGCATCCGCTCATAACTGTCCAAAATGTGCCGATAAAATTGCTGCAGCTGCGCACTGGTCAAAATCCCTAACTCACCGCGCCCGCGTCGCACCACCACGTCGCACAGCGCAAATAGTTCAATACCGCCTGCCAGTTTACTTTTTTCGCGCCGCACACCTTTGGCGATCACGTTGCGCCGCCCCGCCGAGGTCAGTAGATGCAAAATTCGATCCGCCTCGCCGTAGTCAGTTCTCCTCAGGACGATGGCCTGCAAGCGTTCACTTTGGCTCATGATAACACCTCCGTCAACGCCTGTCGCACGTGCGCCGGCTTCATGGTTGATTTATCAAGCACCGCCCGCACGCCAAACGGCTCCATATCGTCATGAGTGATGCCAACATTGCTACACACGATGATCGGCAAATTAGCCAAGTCCTCATGGCTTTTCAATTCATTCAACAGCGCCATGCCAGTTTCGCTCGCCAAGAGCATGTCCAGCACCAGTACATCTGGCTTCCACTGATCAATCATTTCCAGCGCCTGCCCCGGAGCAATAACAACCCGCGAATCAGCATTTGTCCCCGAAACATAGTGTTGAAGTAGCTTTGCCCACGCTGGATCATCTTCAACAATCAGCACTCTTTTCATAGCAAACTCATCTGTTGGCTTATGGGTAATTCTACATAAAACGTCAGCCCATCACGATGCCTGATCAAGCCAATAGTTCCACCCATGGCTTTTGCAAATTGCGACGCTACATACACACCCAAACCACTACTGTCAGGGCGTGTTCGAACTGATTTTCGCTGTTCCATCTCACTAACAAGTCGCGCATAATCCGCACGGCTCATCATCGGGCCGTGGTCACGGATCAAGATCCTCAGCGTCGAGCCAATTTGGCGAATCGTCACCCGTATAGGCATGTCTTTTTCGCTATACTTCAGCGAGTTATTCAAAAAATTAGCCAAAATCCTTGATAATAACGCCCTGTTTGCCACCACCAAATGCTTTGCTGACTGTTTTTTCGGCCAGTCGATTGATTGACCGTACAAGCGCAACATAGGGTTTAATTCCATGGCCATTTGCTGGCACAACGCCAGTGGATTGATGGACTCCAGAGGAAATAATGTTGGCGACAAGTGAGCCGTTTGCGCCAAATCTTGCACTAATGCCAATGATTGATCGCTGATATTCGACAACTGCCGAACAATCCGACGCGTTTCAGCTGCATCTAGCAGCCCCTCTTCCAGGAGCAGACTGAGTTGTCTGATGAGCGCCAGCGGAGATTTCAATTCATGCGCAGCCACCGCTACACTCGGCAGCCGCCCAAATTCAGCATTATTCCATCTTACCTCCGCCATACCTGCTTACAGTATAGCAATTGGCGTGTTACTGAACAAACTTAACCGTGTCAAGAACTGCTTGAAAATCTGGCTTGAAGACGTCAGCGTCAGTAGAAAAACGAATCGTTTTGTCTCGCACTCGCATCAAAACCACTGAACCGCGCAATTCTTTAGAGAAAGCACCGTCCAAGCGAGTAGCTGCGTTACCATTAAATTCAACGCTGCTTGAGGTCAATTCACCCTTCTTCAACTGGTTAGCGTATTGGCTCAGCACCTTATCAAAGTCGCTGTTTAGTACTTCCAAGCGAACAGCAAAGCGGCTGGTGTTTGAGCGTGCTGGCGGCACAGTGCCCGGATGTAGGTACGCTTTGTAGTCACCGCGGTCAGTACCGTCTTGATCGACATATGCACTCCAGGTCTTTGGATACATAAATGAAACTCGACCAAATTCATTTGGTCCAACAAACTCAACGCGCGGATTCTTGGCTTCTTCAGAAAATCGCTTCTGGTCAAGCTCAGCCTGTTCATTTTTACCTTTGGCAACCGCACTGGCAACCTTTGCGTCAACGCCCGTTTTTTCTCGTGTGTATTCCACGAACATCCAAGCTGCTACAGCTCCAGCGATTAACGTTAACACCAAAAAACCAATCGTACCGACCATCCAGCCGTTGATTGACCCCTGTTCAAATTGTCTTCTTTTCATATCTTGCATTATAGCTTATGCTTTGTCTCCTGTAAAGTCAGGACGTATTTCATACAGAAAATACGGACCAGCTTCTTTCAGTAGTCGGTCGTTCTTCGTGGTATCTAGCCGATAGCCATAACTGACCAATCGTAACGGTCTGCCCTGGTGGGTCGCCTGTTGCCGAGCCAATTGATAAATTTTCTTCAAATGCAGCCCTGCACCAAACGCGTATATCACCGTGATGTGTTTGGCAGGCTGCGTCGTCCACGCATTCGTCCATTTGATGCGCACGTTCTTGGCATATTTTCTTAGCCGCCAGCGAGACGCTAGCACTAAAAACGGATTAATCTCATAGCCAATAGCCTGAGCACCGGCCCTCGCCACCTCTTGTAGCACAGCGCCATCACCCGACCCTACGTCCAGTACGATGTCGTCTTTAGTCAGCTTCAGTTCATCCCTCAACAGTTTCTGAATATCAGTATGTCGCGTTGGCACATATGGCGCACCGATGAACGCGGTCAGTCCAAATATCAAAAATACTATCAGCCCACAAATAATTATCACTTCCATGGCGTATCACTCACTCAACAGCTCAATCTCATTTTTCATATTTAGTAATCGTTCTTCTGCCTGCTCCGCCACTTTTTTGACAGCCAGAAACCGCTCACGTGCCTCTTCTAGCCGAAACTCATTACTGTGAAACCATGCCATTTCTTTGTCCAGCTGCTCTAGTAGTTCGTTAATTGTTGGTTCGTTCTGCATATGCTTCAACCCTCGCTTTCATCAAAGCTTTGTTAGTTTGTATTTCAATCACTTCCCCGACCGCACAATTACCCCTGATCATAGCATAACCTCTTGCCAGGGCTAATTCTGGATCGTATTCACTGATCAACCTGATGCGTGACTGTACATCACTCAGCAGCTCCTCAACGTGCTGACGCCAGCTATCCAGAGCATTGCTGCGCGCCGCCTGTACCAGTTCCAATTCCTCGTCAATCGCTCGTACTGTTTGTAGCGCCACACCACGAAGCTGGTGCTTGATCGACCGGATCATCTCTTGCTTATCTGGCAGCAGCAACTGCGCTGCATTGCTTGGCGTTGACGCCCGTACATCAGCCGCAAGGTCACACAATGTCGTGTCAATTTCATGACCAATTCCCGTCAGAACTGGCACTCGGCTGGACGCTAGTTTTCGCACCAGCAATTCGTCATTGAACACACTCAAATCATCAGCACTACCTCCCCCACGAATCACCACGATCACCTCTGGTAGCTCCGCCAAGCTTTCAATCTTCTCAACCGCCCTGATGATCTGATCTGCCGCCGTGTCGCCCTGCACCATCACATTTACCACACTAAACCGAACGCCGCCCCAGCGCTCATTGGCGATTTTCATAAAGTCAGCGTACCCCGCTGAGTTAGTACTGGAGATAACCGCCACGTGCTGCGGTCGGGACGGTAACGATCGTTTGCGAGCATCGTCAAACAGCCCCTCATCTGACAGCTTTTTACGCAGCAGTTCAAAGCTTTTGCGTAAATTCCCTTCGCCCACTGGCTGCACTGACTGTACGGTTAAACTAAACTTGCCCCAATCAGTCACCTTCGGCACTGCCCGTACCACCACTCGCATACCATCATGAATAGGCATTCTTAGCTGCCACACTATCATGAAACAATTGACCGTACCCTCATCATCTTTCAAGTCAAAGAAAACATATTTTTGATGATTGACCTTAAACGAGCTGACTTCGCCTTCAATCTGCACCGAGCCAAAGGCCAGCTCTAGCGACTGATTGACAACCGCCAAAAATTCACTGACGCTAAATTTAGGAGTCACGGCGAGGCTTACCATATTTGATTAGCGCGTGCTGGTAGAAAATATAGCCAAGGATAATTGTTCCCATGAGCAGAATGACACGCGTCAGTATGATGCCCGCGATAGCGATATCTGGCGGCGTACCAGTCATGCTCAAAAACAAAATCATGATCGTCTCATACACACCTGCGCCGCCCGGCGTAAAGATGATGATCCCAGCAAAACCCGCCGCGATATAGCCAATCAGCAGCACTGCTGGATTGACCGACGTACCTAGTGACCAAAAAGCCAGCATAAACATCAAAATATCAAACGATGCATACACAATTCCCCACAAAAACGGTTTGACGATCAATCGTTTATCTTGCATTAATTCCGAAAAATCGTCGTGCATATCAGAGAAAAAAACATCCATCTGCTCTACTCGAACCAGCTGACGCTGCATACCAAACGTCACACATTTGGTGATGGCGTTAAGCCCTCGCGCAATTCGGCGCGCCGCCTTATGCATCCTGTGACGAGAAGAAAACATGTACATGATGGCAAAGGTTAGGCTCAGGACAACCACCACCACCAAGAAGCTCGATGCCACAATATACCGATTGATGCGACCGTCTACTGCCAAAAACACCACCGCCACGATCATCATGGCTAGCATTGACAAAAACCCTGTCACATATCTCAGGAGCTGCGCAAACGTTGAACGCGCCGAGCTCACACCGAGCTTGCTCATCCTCCAGGTTGTATAGGAAATACCACTCACCCCGCCTGACGGAAAGATATGATTTACCAAGTTCAACTCCAGTGCAATTCGCACCTGCTCTAGTTGCGACACATGTTTGATAAGCTTCCTATCACGCAGATAAGAAAAGATCATTTCGCCACCAGCATAATACACGATGATCTGCGCCGGCAGCAGCAAGGCCAATAACCCAACATTAGCCGTTCCCAACAGTTCCCACGCTCGCAGCAGTTCATGACGCGACAAATAGATGATCGCTGCTAAAACCAACAAGGTAGTAAGACTCATGATCATGCGCGGCGATTTCAGTGTTTTCAACACCTTCGAAATTTTCCCAGAAAACATACCTCTCCATTATACCACGAGCCTGATATACTATAGATATGTTCGTAGCAATACTAGGGCGCTTGCCGAAGTTGTCAATCGCAGAATTAGAAGCCATGTTTGGAAAATCACACGTTCGTGCCGTCAGTCGCGACATTGCTACTATTGATACTGATAACCTGTCGATCGACGCCCTTGGCGGATCGCTCAAATGCGGCAAAATCATCCATACCCTCCCAGCCGACGGTCGCCCGACCCTGGAGCAAGCCTCTCACTGGATTACGCGCACCTATGTTCATCAACTCTTGGCAGTCGGCGGAAAAATCACCCTCGGCATCAGTGGCTATGGATTCTCGACCCCACCTCGCCAGTTGCAAAAAATCGGCTTATCACTCAAATCCTCCATGAAAAGACATGGTGCTAGCCTGCGGCTCATTCCCAACACTAGTACAGCACTATCAACCGCCACTTCGCACAATAATAAGCTTGGACTCAGCCCCAAAAAACGCGAATTATTCATCATCAAAACAGATGACGGCGCCATCCTCATCGCTGAAAGTAATGGCGCACAAAACATCACCGCTTATGCCCGCCGTGACCGCAACCGGCCACGCCGTGACGCATTCGTCGGCATGTTACCGCCCAAATTGGCACAAATCATGGTGAATGTAGCTGTCGGCAACGCCACAAAAGCAACCATCCTCGACCCTTTTTGCGGTACGGGCACCGTTCTTCAGGAAGCTTTGCTTAAAGGATATGACGTCTGCGGTAGCGACCTCAGTCAAAAAATGATTGATTATACGACAGAAAATATAGCCTGGCTACAAAACAAATACCGCATCACTGGCACGGTACACAGTCTCACCCAAGCCGACGCCATGACCCATCAGTGGCCAGAGGGTCAACAGCTTGATGCTGTCATCTGCGAAACCTACCTCGGACAACCCTTCTCCGCACCGCCAAGCCCTAAAAAACTCCACGAGGTCACCGGTAATTGCAATCACATCATTACTAACTTTTTACGCAACATTCACGGTCAACTTACGCCAGGCACCACGCTGTGTATCGCCGTACCTGCTTGGCGTGATGCCAACCGCAAACTAACTCATCTGCCACTCGTCCAAAACTTAAAGGCACTCGGCTACGCCCTGCAGCAACCGCCCCTCATCTATTCCCGATCCGACCAAGTCGTAGTGCGTGAAATATTGCTACTAAAAACCGCCTAACTTCTTGACATTACACTAGTAGTGGTCTATACTAGTAAGGATTGTTTATAGAAACTATAAGGAGTTTAGCAAATGTCAAAGGTTAAAGCTGGTGGTGCAAGCAAGAACATCCACAACAATGCTGGTCAGCGTTTGGGTGTGAAACGCTTTGGCGGCCAAAAAGTCAATGCTGGTGCAGTATTGGTGCGTCAAACTGGTGCTACCAAGATCGCTGGTGACGGCACATACATGAGCCGTAACTACACTATTCACGCAGCTAAAGACGGCGTGGTTAGCTTTAAGAAAGTCAAAAAGCAGAAATTTACTGGTAAAACCGAACGCCGCACACAAGTTCGCGTAGACTAAGCCTTAAAAACCTCAGCCTACTACAGGCTACCATCATAAAAATAGTCGCTTCCATGGCGACTATTTTTATATGCTAACTATCTAACTATGGTTACTCTGTCATCCCCAAGTGGTGCTTCACCCGCGCAACCACATCACCGATGACAACTTGTGACTTCACCAAATATTCATCAACTCCCAAGCCTTCAGCTCGTTCTTTGTCCTTTGGCTGGCTCAGCGCTGTCAACATGATGATGCGTACATTGGCAGTTTCTGGCGTATTGCGCAAAATGTCCAATACGTCAAAACCACTGATTTTTGGCATCATTGCATCCAACAAAATCAAATCTGGCTTATATTCAACTGTTGCGGACAGTGCGTCTTCGCCATTATGCACTTCCCTAATATCAAAGCCTTCTAGCTCCAACCTGGCGCGATACACAGCAGCCAGTGCCATGTCGTCCTCTACTAATAATATTTTCCTCTTTGCGTTCATACTATCTTTATTCTAACGCCCACATCAGAAAAACACAAGCGTTTACCAGGATAGCTTTTTGGCAGCGTCCATCTGTGGATCTTTGCCAAAATTCATATCATTAGCGGTCAAACCCACCTTCTCGTCTGGCTCAACACCTGTCTTGTCAATAGTGTGGCCCTTTGGCGTATACCAACGCGCTTCCGTAACTTTGAGCTGTGCACCATCACGCAATTTGATCAATTGCTGCACACTACCCTTACCGTAACTCTTCTCTCCGAGCAATTTTGCCTTGCCGTATTCTTGCAGTGCACCCGCTACTATTTCACTGGCACTGGCACTCGACCTATCGATCAACACCACTGTTTTAATGTCTTGTAGTAGTGGCTTACCTGTTGATTTGACTGTTTTGATAACCTTGTCGCCACGCCGTTCCGTCATGATGTCTTGGTTGTCCAGCCACAGCCCAGCTAGCGCTTGCGCTGCCGTCACAGTCCCGCCAGGATTACTGCGCAGGTCTACGATAACCTTCTGGACATTATTTTGCTTGAAAGCTTCGGCCGCTGCGCGCGCCAACGTACCTGTTTCTTCACCAAATCGGTACACTTTCAAAATACCAACACCGTCAACAATGTCATGTTCCACGGCTGGTGCGGTGATTTGCTTACGCGTCATCGACATTTCTAGCCGCTGATAATTACGAAGTACTTGCAACTTCACTGTAGTGTTCACTTCCCCGCGTATTTTTTCCACCACCTGTTCGGTAGTAGCATCCGCCACCGAGTTGCCATTCACCGCTATAATGATATCACCAGCTTTCACTTGAGCTTCCTCTGCTGGACTATTTCGTAGCACCCTGACGACTGTCGGCCGATTATTTCTCAAACCAATCTCTGCACCAATACCACCGCCAATATTGCCGTTCAGACTCTTCTCAAATTCTTTGGCTTCCTCAGCGTCCATGAATGTCGTGTACGGATCACCAGTAGCCGCCACCAGACCGCGACTCGCGCCATTGATCAATTTATCGGTGTCCAGATTTCCATCATACTGTGCTTTTAACTGTCGATACGTCTCTTGAATCCGCTCCGTATCAAGCCGCTCAGCGCTATATCGCACGCCAAGCTTTGGTGCAATCGCCGCAAATATCTGATCCGACCGCGCACCCGCGATAAAACTAATCACTGCTATAACTACCGCCCACGCAAACAGCTGAGCGTTTCGTGTTTTCTCCTTGCTCATAGGACTATTATAGCATGAGCGGCATCAAATCTTAGAAGTAGATGTAGACAAGTCCAGACGATGAGCGCTTATAATTGCGGTACAGACCATCCCAGCCCAAGTTATAGTCACTAACCGTGATGGTACCGTCGCCGTTTACCGACTCAACATACATCACGTGACCATATGCACCACCCATTATCACCGCTGCTGCCCCTGCTCGTGGGGTGCTGCCGTTCGAAATACCATGACGAGCTGTGGTTGATGGCCACTGGTTAGCGTTACCAGCCCCGCCGAAATGCGGTACATAACGACCAGTGCTGTGAACCTTCCAAGCAACGTAGCTCACACACTGACGGGTATACAACCCCCATGGGTCGACATAGGCATCCAACGGCGCATTTGCCCAAGCACCTGGGTAGCCACCACCACCAGGCGTACCAGATGGCACGCTACCTCGTGGCAAGCTACGCAAGTTTTCTGCAGCCTGCTGCTCACGCAATTTCGCAATTTCACCATTACGCTGTGACGCCAAAGATGAGTAGGCCGCCTGGTCATTCTTTGTATCATTCACTAATTTCGCCTGTTCAGCCTGCTTAGCCGCCATTTGAGCCTTTTGAGTTTCCTGGTCCTTCAGTGTACGCTCAACAGCAGCCTTATTGTCCTGCAATTTCTTTTGCAGACGCTTGATTTCCTTGATTTTGTCATTCAATGAGCCCTGTAAGCTACTGCGCTGCTCCTGCTTGTCGATAAAATCACCGATGTTCTCTGAGCTAGCCAGCATTTCCAGCGGAGAAATCTGATCATCAACATACATGTCAGACAAGATCTGACCCATTGTCTTACGGTTTCTGTTGATCGCCGCTTCGTTATTTTTGATCTCTTCTTTCAGCGAATCGATCTTATTTTGGCTTTCAATGATTTGAGATTGCAACGCGTTCACCTGCGCAGTCAAACGGTTCAATTCCTCTTCCAGAGTCGCCGCCATCTCGCCCAAGCGAGCCGCCTGCGAATTGTAGTTATTGGCTTCTTGTTGTTTAGCTCTAATTTCTGCCTCATAATCTCGCGCAAAAACCGTGCCAGCGGTCTGAAAAATCCCTGCTCCGGCAACGACGGCAGCCATCACCACCAAGGCTACTTTGGTGGCTTGTTTGTGCGAAACTGGTGTGGTGGACCGTTGCTTCATACTATAACCATAGTAGCATAAGCACCATCCACATGTCAACCAAGTTTTATGTGACTTAAATCTTGAGGTATTTATGGGTCGCAACCCATGACGAAATCGTACCAATCAGCCCACCAATGAGAATCATAGCCAGCAACACCAGCCCAACATACGGCGTCAGATCCTGAAGTAACGTATCAATTGGCAACCATTTACGCATCGGCTCCTTGGCAAACGCCAACAGTCCATAACCCCCCGCCGTAGCGATCATCGCAGCGATAAATCCATACATAATCGCCTCAACAACAAACGGTCCGCGGATGAAACTACGCTCAGCACCGATGAGCTTCATCATCTGGATCTCGCTCTTACGGTTGAAGATGGCCATACGAATAGTGTTAAACACCACCAGTGAAGAAATTAGCACAAACACCACAGTGGCAATCGATCCACCAATGCTTGCCACACGCACCCAACCACCGATTGTTTCAATGGCCTGGCGGCGATCACCAGTGAATGACGGTTGTCGACGCTGGTCTTTGTTGGCAAGATAGGTTTCATCAGTCCCCACAAAATGCTTCAGCGAAGAATAATTATTCAGGTCTTTCACTGAAACCTGCAGTGTCGCCGGTAGCTCATTGCTTGCTTCACGAATCGCTTCCAGCGCTTCCACATTGTCTTTGTAACGCTGGGCCTGTTCGTGGCGTGCCTGCTCCGCAGAAATGTACGTCACCCCTGTTACGTTATCCAATTTTTTGATCTTGTCCGTCAATTCGTTGACGGTTTTTTCAGAAACAGACCCTTTAAGGTAAATCGAGATATTTGCCTTTTGAGTGATGGTCTCCGTTGTATTTACCAAGATACGCTGTGCCGCCACAGTCACAAAGATGATCAGCAAAGTCACGCTCATAACCGCCGTCGCTGCGACTGTCAACCAAGCATTACGGCTAAAATTATTGACACCATAGCGCAGCATACGAACAAAAGCTAACGTTCGCCGCTGCTTCATTTTGTTGCGCTGCATCGCTTTTACGTTTGCGTTTGTCTTTTTCTTGGCCATTATTGCTTATATGTTCCTCTCGCCTGGTCAGACGTAATTTTACCGTGATCGATGGTAATCACCCGTCGTTTCAACTTATTCACAATGTCAACATTATGCGTCGTCAGCAGCACCGTTGTACCATATTTATTAATCTTCTCCAGCAGCCGCACAATATCCCAGCTGTGCTTAGGGTCAAGGTTACCCGTCGGCTCATCAGCGATTAAAATCTTTGGCTGGCGCACCACTGCTCTGGCGATCGCCACTCGCTGGCGCTCACCACCAGACAACTGATGTGGGAAGTTCTTTTCTTTGCCTTTAAGTCCGACTAGTTCAATGACTTTTGGCACGGTCGACTTGATCTCACGGTTGGTCATCCCGGCGATCTCCAGCGCAAAAGCCACATTTTCAAACACTGTTCGGTTCGGTAAAAGCTTAAAGTCCTGAAAGACAACACCAATTTTTCGACGTAGCAGCGGGATATGCTTGTCCTTGAGCGTGTCATAGTCAATACCACCAACAACAATCTTACCACTTGAAGGCTTTTCTTCACGCGTTAATAATTTCAACAATGTTGATTTACCAGCACCGCTCGTACCAACCAAAATGACAAACTCCCCGGCCTTCACATGCACACTAACGCGGTTAATAGCAGGCTTGCCTGTTTTGGTGTAACTCTTTGTAACCCTATCCAACAGAATCATACTGTATTAGTGTAACACTTTTTATCAAAAAGCGCGAACATAATGCTTCTGTTTTCACCTAGTCTTTGAGGCTCAAGTCAAATGTCGAAAAATCCAGGTTTTCCAAAGTGTTCGTTGACTGCTGTACAATACGACGATTCTTCTTTGCTTTGGTTTCCTTGTCTGCGCCAGAAAAAATCTCATTGCGCTCTCGGTAGAGCGTACTCAATTCACTCAGCAAATCTTGAATATGAGAATCAATTTCCTGAACCTTTTGAAAATCCAACACCTTCATATTCAAATGATAGCACTTGATTGCTAAAAAGTCAAGGATATTTGGTAGCTAAATATTATTCGTCTTTCGACACATTTTGACTAAGAAATGCCGTCATAAAATCATCAATCTTACCGTCTAGCACACCCTGTGTATCCCGGTCTTCATGTTTGGTCCGAGTATCTTTCACTAGTGTATATGGATGCAATACATAGTTTCGTATTTGACTGCCCCAGTTGGCTGACTCACCAGCCCTGAGATCTGACAAGCTGTCCGCGTGCTGCTCGAGTTGCATCGCCAACAACTTGGAGCGCAAAATTTTCAACGCAGTTTCTTTGTTTTGAATCTGACTGCGCTCATTTTGAATCGCCACTACAATTCCCGTTGGCACGTGCGTGACACGAACTGCTGAATCAGTTGTATTCACTCCCTGTCCACCCTTGCCACCACTACGGTAAACGTCTATTTTTAGGTCACTCGGATCAATATCCACTTCGTCTGGTGTGTCAATTTTTGGCAGCACCTCAACCAACACGAAACTAGTCTGGCGCAAATTATCAGCATTAAACGGGCTGAGCCGCACCAGGCGATGCACGCCATTTTCTGAGCGTAATTTACCATACGCAAACGGCCCTGATATCTCCAGCACAACCGTCTTCAAACCACCATCATCATTCGCAGACCGCTCCAAGACATCAGTCTTCATGCCAGATCGTTCCGCCCACCGCAAATACATACGCTCCAGCATCTGCGCAAAATCTTGGGCATCCAAGCCACCAACGCCTGCTGAAATACGAACCACTGCCTCACGACCATCATATTTCCCGCTAAATAGCAGGTCTGTTTTGCGGGCCGAGAATTCCGCCTCCAGGGCATCTATTTGCTTAGTGAACTCATCCAATAAATCATCATCCCCCAGTTCCATCAGCTCCAGCAAATCATCCAACTGAACACCCAACACCTGCCATGGCTGCACCGTTTGACGCAACGCGGCTACCTTTTTGGCGACCGACTGAGCATGATCAGGATTATTCCAAATTTCAGGCTGGTTCAATTGCTCTTCTAGTACCGCCAATTCTTCAGCAAGTGCATCAAATTGCAATGCTTGTTTAGCCTGCATGACTTCACTGCGAAGAGATTGGACCCGTTTTTTCAATGGCTGCATAGAACCCATTATACCATCAGATCCGTGTCTTATAACTCCGCGACAGCCTCAACAAAGGCTTCGCCACGGGCTGTGTAGTTTGCGTACTGGTCAAAGCTGGCGGCAGCTGGACTCAAAATTACAACATCTCCCGGCTGAGCAATATCGAGAGCATGCCACACAACTTCGGTCATCGGTATCACACCCTTTTGCACTATTGTCGCATCTGGTAAACCAGCTTTTTGCAACGCTTTTGCAATATTATCAGCATTGCCACCACTGACGATCACACTTCTTAGTGACTGTGAGCGTGCTAATTCCTCGGCCAACTCCGTGTAATCACCGCCTTTGTCTGCTCCACCAAGGAGCATCACCTTTGGCTGCTGAAATGACCGCAATGCAGCCACCGCACTGCCTGGCGTCGTCGAGATACTGTCATCATAAAATTTCACTCCTCGTTTTTCTGCCACAAATTTGAGCCGATGCGGCAAGCCCGTAAAACCGGCAAGCCCCTGACAAATCACGTCATCTGACAACTCCGGCATCACCGTCTTAGCCACCAACACTGCCGCACTGGCATTCTCTTGATTGTGCGCGCCTGGCAATTTGAGTGCGTGCTGCATTTCCACTGATAAATCAATCGGATATAACAACTGACGCGCTGGTGACTTGGCAGCGATCTGCTGGCTGAACTGATTGTTCCTGTTGTAAATGATAATATCTTGAGCCGTTTGAAATGTGGCAATATGCGATTTTGCGTCAAGATAATCAGCAAAATCATCGTGCCTGTCCAGATGGTCTGGCTCAATCATCAAGACGACTGCAACGTGCGGAGATTTTTCCAAATCCCACAACTGAAAACTGCTCAATTCATACACCACGATATCATCTGGCTGAATCTGTGGCAGCACGTCCAACGATGGAACACCAATATTCCCAACAAGATGGACTGTTTTGCCAGCAGCACGCAGTATACTAGTGATCAAGCTACAGGTCGTTCCCTTGCCTTTTGTCCCTGTCACACCGATGATAGGCGCTGGACACTGCTCAAAAAACTCATTGGTCGCCGACCATATAGTACCACTGGTCTTGATGTGACTTGGCGGTAGTCCAGCCGTTCTGACTACCATGTCAACGTCATAAAACTGATCAGAAAACACCCCTGCACCAGTGCGAACCTCCGCACCCGCTGGTACGTCACGTAGCTCTCGTTCATCCACTATCGTCAATTGTGCATCTGGAAATTTGCGCTGAAAATACGCGTAACTCGACTTACCTTCTACGTCATATCCCGCAATGACAATGTTCATCTTAGAACAATGCTCCCAGCTTTTCTTGGATGCGTTCCAATAATTCTTTTTCACCGCAGCTCACTCCAGCCAACACCCAGGTATTAGCCTGGAAGAACTCACGTGCCACTTGAACAATTTTTTCATCAGTCACTGCCAAAATCGCTGCCGGCACCCCAGTATAGTCCTTCACAAAATCATCTGAGAAATAGCGACCAGTGTAAAAATTACTGATCTGAGAAACGGTCTGCGCGCCCATTTGGTAACGCCCCAAAGAGTAGGACTTGGCGCTTTCAATGTCTTCAGCGGAAATTTTACCGTTTAGCACACGCTTTAATTCACTAACGATGATATCAAACAGCTCTTCGGCCGTCTCCAAGTTGACCTGGCCGGTAAAATCCCACGCCGAGTCATAAAATCCAACCGAAGTATCGCTAAAGATACTATACGCCAATCCCCGTTTGCGAGCTGCCCCAAAAATGCGAGAGTTAAATGTACCAGTCAAAATGTGATTCAAGCAGCCCATGGCATCGGCTTCAGAATTACTAATCTCACGAGGCACGATCATCGACCAACCAAATGTCAGATTGGAAGCTTCTTTACGCCTGATCAACAGAGGTCCGGCGCTGTGTAAATTGTCCTGCGGAATTTCAAAGCGTTCGCCCTCTTCCAATTGCCAAGCCTCCAGCGCCTCTTTGATGCGCGACTTGCGCCCCGTCATTTTACCAGCGATCACAAAGCGCATATTCTTCAAAGTGTGTGTTCGACGGTGGTGTTCTTTGATATCTTTCAACGTCACGTTAGCGATTGTCTTCAGGCGCTGATTGTACGTCAAAATATCTTCACCCAATGCCTGTTGCACTCGCGGCCACATCACGCGGTTGTGATTATTCAGATAGCCCGTCAATTCAGAACGTACATTGCCCTTCTCAGCGTCCAATTCTTCAGCGTTAAAACGCGGTACCGTGATAGCCAACCGCTGCAATTCCAACACCCTGTCCCATTCAAAATCAGCACAAAATGCCTCATAGCCCATGGAATATTCTGTCGTATAGGCGTTATAATACGCGCCATTTTTGACGAATTCTTGGTCATACAGTGCCTGCGAACGGAATTTCTCATTAGCACCAAATGACATATGCTCCATGATATGCGCCGTCTCGTAGATGTCTTTGTCGCGTACATAACGACTGCCCGCCCGAAAATGAAATTGAAAGCTCATCACTGTAGCATCTGGCACATCGATCAATAACCCCCGAGCACCGTTCTTTAATCGTACTTCTTCAACTGTGTGCTTCATGGATTATTTCCGATTCTTTTTGCGGTTTTGGCGCTGTGCCTTTTTCTTCTTGCGCGCTGCGTTTTTGGCGCGATTTGCTTCAGAAGCAGTTTTGGCCTTTTTGACTGAGAAATCATCATCGCGGTTCTTTTCGCCAGATGTGATCTCATTGACACCTTTCTCGACAGCAGTTTCAGCGAGTCGAGTAAGCTCAGTGTCGTATTCATCATCTTGTGATTGCTGCACTGTTGCGTCAGCTTTGCGTACCCGAAAGATGGTACTCAAGACTTCGTCTCGCAAATTGTTCTGCAAACTCGTGAACAATTTTTGTGACTCTGACCGATACTCAACCAATGGATCACGCTGACCAACGCTGCGCCAGTGAATGCCTTCGCGTAGGTGCTGCATGTTTTCCAAGTGCTGCATCCACAAGGTATCGAGCACTGCCATGTAGACTTCTCGCTCAACACCACGCAAGTTTTCGTCACCAATTTCTTCCTCTTTCGCCGCATACGCTTCACGCGCCAGTTTCATCACCTTTTGGATACGAGATTTGTCTTTCTTCTCTGAACCAGCCTTTGCCAGGGCTCCCTCATCAACCGGGATAACTGCAGCAAATTCTTTCACGAAATTAGGATTATTCTTGAGTGGCAGCTGTGTTGAATCATTGACTTTTTCTTTGAGCAAGCGTTCAATTTCTGGCTTAATGTTGTCACCTTCCAAAATCTTGCGGCGCATGACGTACACCACGCGGCGGTGACGATTGATGACATTGTCGTACTGAACAACATTTTTGCGCGTATCAAAGTTATAGCCCTCAACGCGCTTCTGAGCTGCCTCCAAGGTCTTTGACACCGCACGGTTTTGAATTGGCGTTTCTTCGTCGACGCCCAGCCGGTCCATCAACGCCGCGATGCGCTCACCCTGGAAAATTCGCATCAAATCATCTTCGGTCGACACGTAAAACTGCGTTTCACCTGGGTCGCCCTGACGACCGCCACGACCGCGCAGCTGATTGTCGATACGCCGTGATTCATGCCGCTCCGAACCGATCACTACCAGACCGCCCAGCTCCTTGACTCCCTTGCCGAGCTTGATGTCGGTACCACGTCCAGCAATGTTTGTCGCCAGCGTAATCGCGCCCTTTTCACCAGCTTTCTCGATGATAGCCGCCTCGCGCTCATTATTCTTAGCGTTCAAAATCTCAAACTTGATGCCTTCTTTTTCCAGATATTTAGCAATCTGCTCGTTCTTGGCAATTGAGCCAGAACCAACTAGCACCGGCCGACCTTGCTTGTGATACTCTTTGATGGCTTCAGCCACCGCCTTCAGCTTGCCCTTTTCGGTCTTGAAAATCAGGTCTTCTTTGTCATCGCGAATCACTGGCTTGTTCGGCGGAATCTGGATAACATCCAGTGAATAAATTTGTTGAAACTCTTCCGCCTCGGTGAACGCCGTACCGGTCATACCGGAAAGTTTATTGTACAAACGGAAATAGTTCTGGAATGAAATGGTCGCCAGCGTCATGCTTTCTTCCAGCACTGGCACACCTTCTTTGGCCTCAATTGCCTGATGTAAACCTTCGTTGTAACGGCGCCCCTGCATCAAACGACCGGTGTGCTCATCGACGATGATCACCTCGCCGTCATTGGTCACCACATAGTCTTTGTCGCGCTTGAACAATGTTTGTGCTCGTAGAGCCTGATCCATATGGTACACACTGCGCACGTGGTCTGGCGTGTACAAATTTTTTATACCCAGCAGTTTTTGGACTTTTTCCACGCCCTCATCGGTCAAGGCCACGCTGCGGCGCTTTTCATCCAGAACATAGTCCTCTGGCACTAATTTGCTAGCAACTTTGGCGAAAGTATAGTAGTTGTCCGGGTTCTCTGCTGCTGGTGCCGAGATGATCAGCGGCGTACGCGCTTCGTCGATCAAAATTGAGTCTACCTCGTCAACGATGGCAAAGTTCAGTTCGCGCTGCCTGAGCAAATCCATGTCGTTGACCATGTTATCGCGCAAATAGTCAAAACCAAACTCGTTGTTGGTGCCATACGTAATGTCCGCCGCATAGGCCTCTTTACGCGTAACCGGGCGGAGCTTACGCATGCGTGGATCGTCATGATGCTCATTATCATAATCCTTATCGTACACAAATGACGCTTCGTTAATGATCACACCAGTCGTCAGACCCAAAAAGTCATACACCTGACCCATCCAGCCAGCGTCACGCTGCGCCAGATAATCGTTAACGGTCACCACGTGAACACCCTTGCCTTCTAGTGCGTTGAGATAGGTCGGCAGCGTCGCCACCAAGGTCTTACCTTCACCAGTCTTCATCTCAGCCACGTTGCCTTCGTGAAGCGCCATACCACCGATTAACTGAACGTCATATGGACGCTCACCGATGACGCGCTTGGCCGCCTCGCGCGCCACCGCAAAGGCATCTGGCAAAATCGTATCCAGCGTTACATTCTTTTTTGTCAGACGCTTTTTTAGTGCTGCTGTCTGCGCCTGCAATTCCGTATCTGACAGTTTTTCATACTTTCCAGACAAACCGTTAATTACTGCAACACGCTTTTCCAGCCGCTTCAAAATCTTCTTCTGCGGATCACCAAAAACTTTACTCAGCGCTTTTTGTTGTGTCATTGCCATAACCTTAAAACTCCCTCGCTTTCGGACATTTTCAAAACTCTTTCTATTGTAACCCTTTTTGACCTAAAATTAAAGAGAAAACACCATATATATGGTGTTTTCTGATTTTAGCGATACTAAACAATTCACCCGCGGCGGAAACTGCGCTTAAACTTCGCCAACACACCACGACTACGGCCAACGTGAGCCAACGTGTCGTCCTTATAGCGACGCAACTGACCATTCAATTTGGTCTCGACGATGTCCACAGCCGCCAACACGTTCATTGTTGAGTCTTTGGCGGTGATGACCTTGTCCGGGACATTAATGATAACTTCAACCTCATATTTGTTGCCGCCAGGGTTATCAATTTGCTTAATCTTCACATCTGCAGTCACGCTTTTACGAGCGTGACGTGGCAAAAACCGATCCAATGGGCCAATTTTTTTCTCAATATACCGTTTGGTCGTGTCATTCAGTTCGTACTTTACACCAGTGATTGTCAGATTGGTAATCATATCCCTCCTTCGTTATACCTACATTATACCATGTATGTTGCTAAATTCGCTCACGTCCGCCCATATATGGTCGCAATACTTCTGGCACTGTCAAACTGCCGTCCTCGTTCTGGAAGTTTTCCAAAATCACCACCAATGACCGCGCCAATGAGACTGCCGTACCGTTCAAGGTGTGAACTGTCTCAATGTTGCCATCCGCTCGCCGCACCCGAATATTCAAACCGCGCGCTTGATAATCCGTGCAATTCGAGCAACTCGTCAGCTCGCGGTAAGTCTGATCGACCGGTGACCAATATTCAATGTCATACTTTTTGGCAGCTGGCGCACCCAAGTCGCCCGCCGCGATGTTTACCACATGGTACGAAATGCCGATTTGCTGCCACAGCGCTTCCTCGACGCTGAGGATTTTTTCATGAATTTCCTTGGACTGCTCCGGTAGACAGAACGCATACATTTCCAATTTGTTAAATTGATGTACTCGGAACAATCCGCGGGTGTGCTTGCCGTACGTACCCGCTTCCTTGCGGTAACATGGACTATATCCTGCGTATAACAGCGGCAAATCTTTCTCATCCAAAATTTCATCAGCGTGATAGCCCGTCAGCGGCATTTCCGCCGTCCCGATCAGCGTTAAATCCTCACCCTCGACCACATATTCATTACTACCCTCGCCCTTTGGCGCAAAGCCCGCACCTTCCGCTGTGCGCAAATTCACCATGTGTGGCACTGTCATAAACGTAAAGCCCTGCTTCGTCACATAATCCAGCGCAAACTGTGTCACAGCATTTTCCAACAGCGCCAGGTCGCCCTTGAGATAGTAAAACTTCGCGCCAGCTACTTTTGCACCACGCTCAAAATCAACCCAACCGCGACTGACAGCATAGTCCAAATGATCCTTGGCGCCCGTTTTATGCTCACCGTAGGCCTTTATCTCAACCGAGTCTTCCTCACCGCCAAGCGGCACATCATCAAAGGTGATGTTTGGCACGTTTTTCAGAATTGTGGCTACTTTTCCCTCGGTTGATTTTAAGTAGTTTTCACGTTCTGCCAACTCAATTTTTAGCTGTTTTCCCTGGTCAATCAGCTCCTGATCTGGGCGACCACCTTTCATTTTGGCTGAAATTGCATTTCGCTGTTCACGCAGTGCTTCAACTTGCTTTTGCAGGTTGCGGCGCTCGTCATCCAATTGCAACAATGTCGCAATATCAACGGCGTATCCCTTATCATGTGCTGATTTTTGCACCAAATCAGCATGTTCTCGAATAAATTTGATGTCTAACATGCCCTCATTATATACCAATTTTGGTTTAAACGTGAGAGATTATCCCAGCACCCAGTAGCACCACCAATATCAGCCCCAACACAAATCGATAGATGATAAATGAGCGAAAATCATTGTTTTGGATAAATTTCAGGAGCCACGCCACTGCCACGTAACCCACGCCAAATGACACCACCGTCGCGATGATAGTTGACGTCCAGCCAACACCGCCAGAAATATGCTTATATTTAGTGACAACCTCCAGCAGTCCCGCCGCTACCAAAGCCGGAATGCCCAAGAAAAAACTCAATTTCGTCACCGTCACTCGGTCAAAACCGCGCAACAACCCCACTGATATCGTGGCACCAGACCGACTCACGCCGGGAATTAACGACAGACATTGACCTAAACCAATGACGAGCGTGTCTTTCCATGTCGTATCCTTTTCAACGCGTTTGGCAGTGGCATAGTTATCAGCCAGCCACATCACGCCGCTCCAGACGATCAACGCACCCGCCACAAACCACAGACTGCGCAGCACTGTTTCTATCTCATCCTTAAATACTAGTCCCACTACCGCAATCGGCACTGAACCGATGATGATCGCCCACCCATATTTGTAGTCAAATTGCCGTCGCGCCCGTTTCCACCACAAACCACGCCACCACGCGATCAACACTCGCTGAATATCCTGCCAAAAATAAATAACCGCTGCTGCTATGGCCCCAATTTGAATAATCGCCGTAAAAGCAATCAGCCCCTCATCGTCCAGGGGCATACCCATCAATTTCTCAGCAATCGTCAAGTGACCTGTGCTAGAAATAGGCAGGAATTCGGTAATTCCTTCGATAATTCCTAGCACAATTGCCTGCCACCAACTTATATTCATAGAGTTTATTATAGCAAACCGTTGATTCTCTACAAAAATGCGCCATTGGTTCGTGATGAACCTGGGTACGGAACACTGTCACCAGAACCTTGGTCTCCTGGCTTCAACTGCAAAGATCCGTGTACCGTGACCCTTGTAACGCCACCACAGTAGACACCCCAGAAGAATGATTCATTCAAACAAGATAACTGCGAATCATGTTCAATATTGATCTTAAGAGTATCACCCTCTACGACAGCTTGTACTTTTGGCGCCTTACCGTCTTTACGTGAGAAATATTTTACTTCAACTTTGGTTTCTTGAGATAATATGGCTTGCCTGTCAACCAGGCCATTACTGGTTACATCAGCATATTTAACGCCTTCAAGATTCTTTGGTAGCTCCACGGTCATTGTTTTTGTCAAACGCTCTTCATCCCGCGCCAGCTCTCGCAAGGTTTGCGTGCCAAAGATCGCCGAGCTTGAGATACAAAATGCCCCAATAACAGTGCTAATCACCACCGCAATCAGTGCTGTTCGCGTAAATTTCCACTTGATTGCGCTAGCCGTCAACACGCCAAACAGCGTCACCGCAGCAGCACCGCCAACAAGTGCAGAAATTAATAGACCTAAAGCCCATGGCTGCGCAGCAAAACCGTCCATCCAACTAATGACACTTACACCAGCAAATAACCCCACTGGTACAGCGACTAATAATCCAAAGGTGATCATGATTAACATAAGTGAAACAAATACCTGCGAGACTTTGATGAACGTATTTTTCACCTGGGTCTTTTTATTATCGGTGAAAGAAAAATTTTTCAGGCTATCCAACGTTACCTCTTCTCCCCGCATCTGTAACTTTTCAGCCGCCGTTTGCGCTTCTGGCATACTGATCCACAATACAATGTAAATCAGTAGCGAGGTACCAAAGGTGATAAATGGTGAAAAAATGAACAACAAGCGTACCCACAAAGGATTAATTCCCCAGTAGGCAGCGATTCCAGCACACACGCCACCGAAAATTGCGTTATCCGGGTCGCGCATCAGTCGCTTAGTTGGCTTACTTGCACCGGCCTCAGCTGCGCCGTCACTCATCTCTGGCACTTCGCCATCAGCAAAATCCTGTGGCTCGCCCATTTGTTGTTGCACCACCAAGATATCATCGTGGCTAATGACACCGTCCTTCGACACGCCGCGCTCCGCTAAAAGCTCCACCATTCGTGCCTCAATTTCGCGCATCGCTTCTGGCTCAGCGTTCATATTTTTCTGGATTGAATCAAGATATTGTTCCAATGATTTTTTGGCATCAACTTCCACACTAAACGGCGTCTTTGCCAAATGGATTCTAGTTATTTCTTTCATCGCTTTACTCCTTTCTTAAGATTCTTTAGCGAAGTATTCAATATTTTTACACTATCTTTTAGTTCATCTACCAACTGTGCACCAGTTTCAGTGAGTGAATAATATTTGCGCGGCGGCCCCTGTTCGCTTTCTTGCCATTCGTGTTTGAGGTAGCCATATTTTTGTAAACGGCTCAGCAGCGGATAAATCGTGCCTTCTACTACCATCAAATCCGAATCACTCAATTGCTTGACGATATCACCAGTATACTGTGGTTGTTTAGCACACACTAACAGTACGCAGTACACCAGAAAGCCTTTGCGGAGCTGAATCGCCAGGCTCTCCGCGTAAGCACTAACGTCCATGCTTTATACCTCCTGGCACCGTTGATTGCTCAACCCGACCGTCTTTGATGATAATTTGATGATCACATTTTTTCGCCAAATCAGCGTCATGCGTCACTATGATCAATGTTACACCCTTTTGCTTATTATAATCAAACAGCAATTCTTCCACTTTTGCACCTGTTTCACTGTCCAAGTTACCAGTCGGTTCGTCAGCAAAGATAATTTGCGGATCACCGACAATCGCCCGAGCAATCGCCAAGCGCTGCTTTTGCCCGCCCGACAGGTCTTTGGCGCGGTTTTTGCGCTTATCATACAGGTCTACTGCCTTAAGTGCTGCGTTGATTTTATGCGCTCGCTTTTTCCGTGGCACCCGCGCAATTTCCAGCGGCAAACTGACATTATCAATCACACTCTCATTGCCCTGGACAAAGAAACTCTGGAAGATAAAGCCGATTTTCTTGGCGCGAAACTCATCGACTCGCTTTGGCTTCAGCTGCAAAATATCTTGCCCATCGATGATTACTTGACCTTTCTGCGGCTTATCCAACCCTGATATAGCGTGCATCAGCGTCGATTTTCCTGAGCCAGATTTACCTAAGATAGCCACACTAGCCCCTGTCGGAATGGTCAAGCTGACATTTTTCAGCGCCATAAATTGGTTTTTCTTTTTGCCGTAAACTTTTGTTACGTTTTTTAGTTCAATCATGATATTTCTCCTATTCTGTCCTTAATGCCTCAATTGGGTCTAGCTTTGTTGCTTTGCGGCTCGGCAGCCAGCCAGAAATTACTGCCATCACTACTAGTCCAAACACCAACAGTCCGATTTGCAGCGGATTGATAACCAGTAGGTTCGTCCCTGCACTTAAACCCAAGGTGCTAGTAATCACTGGGTTTAGTAACGTCACCAAACTCGCCAGCCCAACGCCAATCAAGCCACCGAGCAAACCAACCCATGCTGCCTCATACCGGAACAACTTGCCAATATCACGACCACGCATCCCCAGCGCTTTCATCAAGCCAATTTGGCTCGTTCGCTCCAGCACCGAAATGTACATAGTATTCACGATTCCAAACACACTAGCCAGTAATGCCAAGCCACCAAATCCTGCCAGCGCCACCTGTGCTACATTAACCATTGTTAGTAGCGCCTTCCGAATATCCTGAATTGAGTACGCGTTATAGTCTTTGCCAATCACATCTTTAGCAGTATCAACATTTTTCTCATCATCCACCATAGCAATCGCCGTTGAATACTGATGCGGTTGGCTCTTGTCGTGGCTAAATTCATAGATAGCCTTAGCATCAGCTGTTGAAATTCTCAACATTGGCTCATAGAACAAAACAGTGTCTGACTTTTTGTCCACCGCCGCGATCTTGAACGACACCTCTTTGGCAACGTCTCCACCCTGCGCTGCACTGCGCACACCCAAGGTTATCGTCTGGCCAATCGCCGACTGCGCATCCTTAAATCCCAACTGTTTTACATAATCATCCGGGATGATAATCTCACCCGGTTTTGGCATGAAATCTTCCAGTGACCCCGCCGCCAATTCTGCCCGAGTTCTGTCCATTTTAACAGCCACTGTTAACGCAAATTTTTTATTATTCGCCGAGCTTTTAGCATAGGCGACACCATCAGTTGAATACGCCGGTGTTACCGTTTTTACATGCGGCGTTTGGCGAATTTTTTCTAAGTCCTTGTCATTGAGCACATATTTGCTTCGTATGGCTGATTCCTTATTTTTCCCAGCATCTTGCTCTGAATTGCCATATTCTGGCAATTGATCCTTCTTTTCGGCTTCAATTTTTTTAGCAACCATGATCACTTTTTTATCGCCAGCCGCGTCAACTATACTATTTGTGTACAGGCGGCCACCCTCGCCAGCCATCAGCGCCAAACCAATCGTAAACGCCCCGACGGAAATTGCCAGCGATGTCAAAATTGTCCGACCCTTTGACTGGCGAAGATTCCGTCCCGCCCGCTTGATGATATCGATTCTTCTCATACCTTACTCCTTGTAGTTTCTTTGTACATAGTACTATGTTATACAAGGTACTATAAAATGTCAAGTACTTTTGAGTAAATAAATTGTTTAGAAATATATATTCTTATCATTTAATAGATACTACATGCTACACTAACATCATGAACAGTATTCAAAACCATCAAATACACCAGGCAATCATTGCTCGTGAGATTATTGATATCTACAAATTCGCACCAAACAAAACAGATGTCGCAGAATCGTTAGACGTAATTTGCTTCGCCATGGCTCGCCTCACTGAAAAAAACTCCGTAATTGATTGGGATTTTTTAGCGACACTATTTGACCAGCTTGCAACCAACAGCCAAACATCCGTTAACGATATAGAAAAAATATATCAAAGAATAACATCTATAATTAAAGATATTGACTCGTAAACCTAAGGTTCGGTGGGGAGGGTGTGTTTTATTTAACACCCCTGGTTAGTCCAGTGAGTGTTCGTGTCACCGCCCTGCCTGGTGTCTCGTGAGAGACGGTATCCGTCAGAGTAGTACTGGGTACTGTGCTCACGACCGCCGTCACGGCGAGCGAAGATTCCGCTAGCCCCAACAGCTCATCGTAATTCGTCGTATTCGTCCTCAATTTCCTGGTCCAAAATCTCTTCGATCACGTCCTCCAGCGTGATGATTCCTAACTCAGTTTCATCATCCATCACCACAAACAAGTGATTGCGGGTTTGGATAAATCGGCTGAGCACCGTGTCCAGCCGCGACCGCGCGTCGATGTCATGAATCTTGTCTCGATACAATTGACTCACCGGCAGTGGCAGCTCGCGCCCCACCACATCTTTGACATATAAAATTCCTACCAGCCGTTCATCATCACGCACCGGGATCCGCGAATGGCCAGCATGTTTGATCTGTGCTAGCAGTGTCGCATCCAGCTCATCATCCAACTCCACAGTAAACACCTCATTCATCGGCGTTACCAAATCACCAGCAGTCTTTTTACTAAATTGCAACGCTCCCGCCGCGATTCGACTTTCGTCATAATCAACCGGGCTATCCGACCGCTCAGCATGCTCGTGAATAATCTGCTCCAGCTCTTGGTGCGAGTACAACTGCGGTGCTTCCTTGCCTACCCAGCGATTGAGCAGCTTGGACATCGGCCGGGCCAGCGGCCAAAATAGCACATAAATCACATCCAGCAACCAGAAGAAATAACGCGTAATCTGATAACCACGCTGCGTAAAAATCGCCTGCGGCAAAATTTCACCAAACATAGTAATGAGCAGCGTGGCAATCAGCCCACCAACCACGCCGTTCGTCATATTACCCAGTAAAATTGACATCGCCGTATTCACCCCAACATTACCCAGCAAAATACAAAAGATCAGATAATAACCGTCTTTGCGATAGCGATACACCCGTGCAGCGATTGCGTCGCCCTGCCGAGCTTTACGTTTCAAATCATCTGGCCGCGCCATCATCAACCCGATGTTCAAACCTGAAAATGACCCTGACAACACCAACAGAACGGCCGCCACTACCAACAATAAAATGTCATGCATGACTTACC
>CAURKX010000003.1:0-158867 GCA_963525915.1 uncultured Candidatus Saccharibacteria bacterium
AATTTCTCTATCGGCACACAGAACTGCTTCTTTTATCACAAGTTTTTGAGATACTGCTATTATCGTGCGCACAATATCTCCATTAAAACTGCTCCAAAAAGTCTAACTTGCCACTCTCAAAATGCCGCACGTCCTCGATGCCGTATTTCATCATCACCAGACGGTCGATGCCGCAGCCAAAGGCAAAACCAGTGTATTCATTCGGATCGATGTCAGCAACTTTCAGCACATTCGGGTGGATCATGCCGCAGCCCAAGAGTTCGATCCAGCCCTCGCCCGAACAAACCTTACAATCCGGATTTTTGCCCTCACAGAACGGGCAGCTCAGCGCAAATTCAAAACTCGGCTCGGTGAACGGGAAATAAAATGGATTGACGCGCACGTCCAATTGCTTGCCGTAATATTCCTGCAAAAACTCCTGCAGCGTAGCGATCAGGTTGCCGACGTTGACACCCTTGGCGACATACACGCCTTCGACTTGGTAGAACGTGTGCTCGTGCCGCGCGTCCAGGTCTTCGTTGCGAAACACCCGGTCGGGCACGATGGCGGCGATCGCCTCGCCGTTTACCAAATTGCCATGATATTTTTTCAACACACGGTTTTGCATAGTCGAGGTGTGCGCCGGCGCGATCAAGCGGTCGCCATTAGCATCAGTTTCTTCGGTCATGAACGTGTCATAATCATCGCGCGCCGGGTGACCCTTTGGAAAGTTCAGACTCTCAAACATATGAAATTGATCATCAATTTCACGCGACTCTTCCGTAACAAAGCCCATGCGATTGAAAATGTCAGAAATGCGGTCGATCTCGCGCATCAATGGGTGAATCGTACCCCGCTCACTCGGCAGTAATTCAGGCCGGGGGGCATTGACGTCCATCGGCGCCGTCACGTCAATTGGCGGCAAGTCAACTTTTGACAGCTCATCTTCGCGAGCCGTAATTGCCCGCTCCAACTCCTGCTTCAGTTCATTGACTTCCTTACCAAACGCCCCACGCTCCTCGGCTGGCAACGTCGCAATGACACCATATAGTTCCCGCAGCTCCGCACTCCGCAAGACACTGCGTGGTTCAGCCGTCTCGGCTACGCGTGATACTAATACTGATCGAACTTCATCTAGCTTTTCCATATCATCGTCCTTGCATTAAAAACATACCAACAACCCCTGCCGCCATGATAACAATCAAAACCCACGCCCACGCCAGTGTTGTCGTCTGTTTTGTGCCTTCTAGATATTTCACATCTTCCACGCCGTCCAAGCTAGCTTTCTCCTGCAAGCTCGACGCTTTCGCCTTTTCGCGTAGTTCCGCCGCAATGCGTTCTTGCAGTTTGCTGCGCTGATCGTTCTGATTTACAAATAATCCCATAACTACAGTATAGCAAATTATGCTATAATAGTCGTGATACTACTTTAAGGAGGGAATATGGCTACGAAGAAAACTTCAAAGAAAGCCCCGGTTAAAGCTACGGCAAAGAAAACTGCTGCCGCTAAAACCGAAACCAAAACGACCGTCAAACGAGTCGTCACCGAATCTGCTGCGGCCAAAAGCAAGCGCGCCAAATTGGGTTCTACATTACCAAGCAACTTAATCAACATCGTCATCGCAGAAATCATCGGTACGTTCATCTTGACGCTGACCGCTCTGTTTGCATCAGACGTCTTGTCATCAATGTACGTTGGTTTTGCATTGATGCTCATCGTTACTGCTATCGGCGGTATTTCTGGCGCACACGTCAACCCAGCCGTTACTTTCGGTTTGTGGTCAATGCGCAAATTGAAAACCGCTTTGGTACCATTCTACTGGGGTGCACAATTCCTCGGTGCCATGGCGGCAGTCGTACTAATCGGCTCAATCACCAACAACGGTTTTGCGCTCAGCTTTAACCAATTCACTGCATTCTCATGGAGTGTCTTTGCGGTTGAACTGATCGGTGTTGCTGTCTTCATGTTCGGCGTCGCCGCAGCATTGAACCGCAAAGAAATCAGCACGACTGGCAAAGCTGTTGGTATTGGTCTGGCATTGATGATCGGTTTGGTCGTATCAGGCTCAATCACGTCATTTGTCCGTGCATCAGTCATAGCCAAGATCCAAGATAACCAAGTTGCAGCACAATCAGAAAACAGCGAGCGTCCATACCCACGAGAAATTTACATCTCAGGCGCAACACTCAACCCAGCTGTTGCTTTGGCGGTCACAGAAAAGACTGACACTCAAGTGCGCAGCAATAGCCCATTCCCAGCTAAGAACGAGAAGAACTACTCTCGCTTTAGCCTGGAAGTAATTGTCGCAACACTCATCGGTGCAGCTCTGGGTGGTAACTTGTTCTTGCTCATCAATTACCGTAACAAGGAAGAAGAGTAAATCATAGTTCTACTATAACGATATCCCGCCTGGTTTGGCGGGATATTTTTTATATTCAATCTTCCTGCGCTGGCCGATCGATCAGTTCTGGCTGCGTTTGATGATCACCACCAGCGATCCGCACCACGTCTTTATCAATCTTGCCCAGCTCCTTGTATGAATTATTATAATGCCCGACAGTCGTACTGAGGCTCTTACCCATCTTGGTCATCAGCTCGTCAAACTTTTTGATATGCACGCCCAGCTGACCGACACGCACCTGGATGTCCTTGGCCTGCTCTTCAATCTGTAGGCTCCGCAGCCCCTGTAGCACCGTCTGCAAATACGCTAAAAAGCTGGTCGGGCTGACGATGATCACCCGCTTGTCACGAAAGGCGTATTCGATCAAATCGCGGCTCGAACCGCCCGTACCAACATTGTTGATGAGTAGATCATAATACAGCGACTCTGATGGAATGAACATAAAGGCAAAATCCATAGTATTCTCACGCGGCCGAATGTACTTGCTGGTTTCGTCGATGCGCCCCTTCAGGTCAGCCTTCACCTTATTCAGCCACAACTCGCGCTCAGCTTTAGTCTCAGCGTTGATCATCCGGTTGTAATTTTCCAGACTAAATTTACTGTCTACTGGCAAAATCTGCCCCTTGTCCAAAAAAATCACCGCATCAACAATCTCGCCGTCCTTGAAGCGATATTGCATCTGAAACTGTTTGGCCGGCAGCACATTGTCCAGCACACTTTCCAGATAAAACTCGCCGAACACGCCGCGCTGCTTGGGATTCTGCAAGACATTTTGCAAGGTTTTCAGGTCAGTCGCCACGTCAACTACCCGTTTGTTCGTCTCATCCAACTTGGCCAGCCGCTGCGTCACGTCCGCCACCAACTTGGCACTTTCCGACAGCTGCTTTTGCACCGAAGTTTGCACTTGAGCACTGCTACGCTCCAACTTGTCGCTGACTGATTCATTGAGCTTAGCGATAGTTCGCCCCAGCTCCACCACGTCAGTTTTAATGAGTTCAACTGATGACTGTTGCTTCAGCTCACTCAACCTCGACTGCAGCACAAACAGCATCGCGCCCAAACCCATAACGATAATACCTAAGAGAATAATGATAATGATTTCCATACTCTTAGTGTACAGGGATTACAGAGACAAGACAACTCGCGCCAAAATCACAAATATGATCATCAACAAAATCGCTGCGCCGTCGCCGCGAATCCTATTGAGCCATGTCAAGCTGGCGTATACCACCATATAGGTCAATGATGCGATCAACGCCGCTACAATAGTGTGCGCCTGCCAAAAATTGACACCCCACAAGGCAATCGTTGCCGCCAATACCACGACCAGCGGTCGCTTAATGCCAAACAGTATCAACACTGGCACTAGCATAATAGCCATGATAACTGTAGCGATATGCCCTGCCGTCATGGTGCTGTTGCCACACAACAACTGGTTGGCGCCATCTTTACACACGATTGGTTCCAAGATAACTCGGTCAATTCCCGTTGCCACCAGCCACACCAGCAATCCCGCCGCTGCCGCAGTCAACAACAAACGGCCAAACACTGCTGCTCGCATATTAAACAAGTAATCTGATATTTCCTCTTTAAATATAGTTGAGAGAATTTTCATAATATTCTAATATTACATGAAAATTGCCAATAAAGCAAATGTAGATTATGAATATATTTATGCTAACGCTTTATCAATGGTTTATACCAGATGATACCGATACATGCGATGAGCACGCCACCTGCAACATCAAGCGGCGTGTGCACCAATGCCAACACCCGACCAATTCCAACCAGCAGCGTCAACACTAAACAAACGCTCGCTAGTAGCTTATCGCGCGTACCAAACCACACTGCCAAGGTGATCGCCATAGTGAACAACGCGTGATCCGAAGGGAACCCAGGATTGTTGAGATAGGCTGCGCCCGGTTCAACGCCCATCAGCTCAAACGGACGCAAGCTTTCTGGTTGATAGAACGTTCCGACTGTCTTGGCTACCACATACGCCGTCAAGCCTGCCATCAACACTCTGGCGTATGTCTGATATTTTTTGTTGTTCGGCACTTTGCACAGCAATGCGTACGCACCAATCAAGACTACCGGTATAACCAAGCCATCTGCCACTAGTTTCACAATCGCTTCCATGCAATCATTGTATCATCCGCCAGCCTACACATCCAGAGCTTGCAGCACGCCATGTTTTGTAGTACAATCAAATACGCATTGGGGATTGGCCAAGCGGTAAGGCAGCGGGTTCTGGTCCCGTGATCGGGGGTTCGAATCCCTCATCCCCAGCCACATTGATTTTCACGATACATCGTTAGCGCGATGTATTTATTTTTTTGACGTTTTGATGGCAATGCCAAACAGTACCCATAACAGTCCCAGCCACACAAAGTCAATCATACTCGATTCTCGGGATAATATGCTGAACAGTATGGAGATACCGCGCATATCTGCAAAAACCACCAAAACCGTCAGCAGCTGCAGCGCTATGATTAAAAAACAAAAGCTCAGCCGTAACACAGAAGCTCTCGCCCGTAGCCCAATCAACCAAGGTAGCGCCAGCACTTCCGTGTATACCAACGCCACAGCAAGCACCACCGCCGTCGCTTCGGTAAATCCAGCGAGCTGCAATAACCCTGGAAACTTCTCAAAGGCGAACAATTGCATCAGCACCGTCAGCAGCAACGTCGCTGCCAGTAGCAAACCAGCCCAACGGCCCAAACCAACGTTTATAATCTCTTTTCTCATTCGTTTGACTGACGGCTTTTTCATGCTTTCATTATAATGCGCAAGCCTCATAACCACAAGTTTGTTGTATTTTTCACTAAATTACTTGCAAAAAAACAAAAATATACGTACCATAAACATAAGCGAACTATACAAAAATAAACACCACAAATTACGTATCTTTCGCTCTACGACCATCCACCACAACAAAATGCCGCTACTTTTCATGTAGCGGTATTTTCCGTTGACTTAAGTATTATTCAGCTTTTTGTGAGTGCTTTTTGCGCCACTCGGCGATCATGGCATGATTGCCACTCAGCAAAACCTCTGGAACCCGCAAACCATTGAACTCAGCGGGACGCGTGTACTGTGGGAATTCCAACGTCTCGCCATCTGAAAAACTCTCAATCGCCGCTGATTGCTCACCACCCAAAACTCCAGGCAACAGCCGAACGATAGAGTCGATGATAGTCATGGCTGGTAGCTCGCCACCAGTCAGCACATAATCCCCAACGCTCAGCTCCATATCCACCAGTTCCATGATTCGCTCATCGTACCCCTCGTATCGTCCACAGATGAAGATATAACCATGCTCTTTTTCTGAAAATTCTTGCGCCAGCGACTGTTTCCATCTGGTGCCACGTGGCGTCATGATGACTACTTTAGCAGTTGGATCCTGGCTCTTGGCGTGCGTCACCGCCTTCCATAGCGGCTCAATCATCAGCAGCATGCCGTCACCACCACCATACGGCGTGTCATCAACTTGCCGCCGCGGACCCAGGCCAAACTCACGCAAATCAATCGCCTCCAGGCTCACCAAGCCTTCTTTTTGCGCTTTCCACATCATGGAGTTATTAAACACACCAGTCAACATTTCGGGGAATAGTGTAATCACTTGAAACTTTCTCATCTCTCAAATTTTAACATACACTTGACTAAAAAGTATTTTTAGTGTAAAATGATGCCTAACAATTTAAAGGAGTTTTTGTTATGAAGGAAACCTTACAACAATCTTACTTTCTGCGTGATAAAGTCGCTAAGTCTGCCGCAGGACTAGCCATCGTTGGTACTAGTCTTGGTATTGGCGGCTGTTCACCAAAAGAATCATACCTCGTTGAATTATCAGTTGGAGTTCGCTGCAGTGAAGGTGTTGACGGAGCTAGCAAGCCTGCAGTGGAACAATATGTTAATAATATAAATGGCTCAGGAAAAGATGCTGTACTCCTTGCCTGCCACGTTCCTGAGGCCCTTATGCCATACACCGACAGTAGGCAAACTGACGCAGAGCCTGTTGGTGACCCACAGGTAAAGACCGTCAAGGACGAGGGGAACCCCTATGATACAAAAATTTTTCTCGACGAACTTCATGAGACCAAAGAATCATATGATGTTGTCGTCCCTATCAAAAGCGAGAAGGGAGATGCAACATCAATTCCTCAGCTTGATAGTGTAGTCACCGGTACTTATGCCGAAGGAGATGGTATGTCAGGGGCGTTTTGGGTTACCTTTAACGATAAAAAAGGTCAATATGATCTAAACACGAAAGCTCTCCCTGAGGAAATGTACACGCAAGATGGCAATTCTTGGGTGAGGCCTAACCGTTCTACAGAGGATGGCGGTGAACTCCTTATCCCTGGATCACGACGTTAGAACAAGCCATCTCAATATCCAAAAAACCGCCTCATCACGGGGCGGTTTTTTAGCACAAATAAGGCTCTCAATGGTTACCCATTGCTCGCATAGAGCTGTTCTCGCATGTTGTCTGTGCTTGAACTACGTTTATTATATATCAAGGTCGTCCAGTTCTGCAAGCTCTTTTCGAGCATTTTCTGCGTAGGAAGATTGGCTTTCCACAGCTTCCTCTGTTGACTTTTCCACAGCAGAACTAGAAGATGCACTACCTTCACTACTCTGCGCACCAGTAAAGCCATCGTTGTTGACGATTTTCAAATTGTAGCGTGCATCATTTTTTGTGCCCAAAGCTCGCAACAAAGTACGAACACTTTGTGCAGTACCGCCACGCTTACCAATCACTCGACCCAAATCCTCAGGATTGACAGTCAGGGTTAGCAACACACCTTTTTCATCAATCAACCGCTCAACGACAACATCATCCGGATGTTCCACAAGTGATTTAATGATGTATTCCACAAATTGCTGGTCAATCGTTGACATTCTGCCCCTCCTTCGGAATTAAACTGTATAGCTAGTATATCATAAACATTTTAGCACGAGCAATAACAGAATCAGGCTCAAGAAGCGTTCTCTGGTCCATCATTGAGCCGCCGGTATTCCGCCAATGCAGCCCGAGCCGCTGCTTGTTGAGCAACCTGTTTGGATGGACCACTTCCTTGACCCATCAAACGGTCACCAACAAACACACCTAGTCTGAAGACTTTGTCGTGGTCAGGGCCCTCTTCGCTCAGCACTTTGTAAACCGGCGTTTGCCCGTCTAATCGCTGCGAAACCTCCTGCAAATGCGACTTCGGATCACGCCAACTGCCAGTTTCCAAAATGTGATCCAATTTGATGATGATGTGTGTATGGATAAAATCGCGTGCATCGTCAAAGCCACGCTCCAGATAGATCGCGCCGATGACCGCTTCAAACGCATTGGCCAAAATCTGCAAGTGTGCCCGATCCGAACCATTTTTCTCACCCTTGGACATACGAATGAGCGGACCATAGCCCAGCTTATCCCCCGCATCACCGATGCTTTCTGTCCGCACCAGTGCTGCGCGCCATGCGGTCAAAATGCCTTCTGGCTCAGAGAAATGAGCAAACAGATATTCAGTCACTGCCAACTCCAAAACCGCATCGCCCAGAAACTCCAACCGCTCGTTGTGCTCGTGAACTGATTTTCGGTGCTCATTGACATAGCTACGATGCGTCAAAGCCGTAATCAGCAGACCCAAATTATTAAACTCAAACCCCAGCTTCTCGCGCGCAAACTCTTGGTATGGCGCCGTGTTCATCCCACTCATTTACAAATTCTCCTGTCTGATACGTTTCATAGCGAGCAAAATCAATTTACCAATGTCCTCATATTCAATCTCGTCCAAAGCTTCGTGAAATGAAAACCACTTGAGGCCATTCATCCACTCTTCTTTTTGCAATTTTTCATTTGGGTCAAGGGCCTTAACCAGATATACCTGTGTCGTCATCAGCACTAACTTATCAATTCGTCGGTAGCGAAAATTCACCTTACCCAGCCAGCCGCAAACCTCAATCTTTTTCAGGCCGGTCTCTTCACCGATTTCTCGCCTGGCAGTTACCTGCGCCGTCTCACCTGGCTCAATGTGCCCCTTTGGGATGGTCCAGCGATCCCGCGCGTCTTGATACAGCAAAAATTCGGCTTCGCCTTTTTTGTTGCGGCGAAATACCACGCCACCAGCCGTCGGCTCGCGCACGATTTCCTGAATTGATGGCTTTTTATGTCCGCTAAAATATTTGCGTATTCCGCTAAAATTGTCCTTTGTCATCGGCATCCTCTTGGAGGGAGCGATATGCTGTACCCAGCACACCGTTGATAAATTTCCCTGAGTTATCCGAACCAAACGCTTTGGCTAATTCGACTGCTTCATTGATGACCACTTTTGGAGGTGCATCTTTTGCGTGATTGAGCTCATATAGTGCTAATCGCAAGACTGCCCGGTCAATTCGCGCGATTTGCTCAATTGGCCATTCGGGAGCCAACGGACGCAACTGTTCATCCAGTTCCTGCTGCACCGAGATCACGCCGCGCACCAGCTTATCCACAAAATCGACATCATCGACTGATGACTTGTACTTATCAAGATTTCTCTCAAGAATGTCTTTGTATTCGACTGTTTCGTCTCCAACCTCACGGCGAAATTCATATTCATACAGTGTCTGAAGAGCGACGATTCGTCCTAAATGACGGTTTGAAGCCATGCGTAAAACGTTCCTGTTCGGGTTATATTACTACTATTTCGTTTTTTTGCCAGTTTCTCGCTTGGTAGTCCAGGCTTTAACTGGTGAAGAACCGTTTACACGGCGAGCTAATTTCAATACCAAGTGGCTGCGGCGCAGGCCAGTTTTTCGCGGGCTGCTCTGTTTTTTAGGTTGTGCCATAATCTCTCCTTTATCAGTTTATATTAACACTTGGGTTTTATTATAACGGTTTTTACGATTTTTCTCAAGAGTATAGACTGGTATATTTCACAATATACTTGACTTTTTATATTGCTTATGCTATTATACCAAGCATGAAGAATGGACGATCACCAGAAACAAGCTTTGCAAAAAAGGAAAAAATAGAGAACAGGCTCAGAAAAACTGTGGGGATGCTAGCCATAGGTGTCACTGGATTAGGCCTTGGCTTATATCCATGGGAAGGCAGGTCTAGCGCCGAAGCACCAGACAGCCCTGCTGCTGTCGCAGAACAAGGCGCCGTTGATTTTGTTAACACGGCACACGAAAACCCATCACTGCTAGGACCGGAAAAAACTTTCTCTGTTGATTTACAGGATGGTGATTCGGTTAACTCTGCAGCACAGCGAGCCGCTGAAGAATTCGGCGAACAAGAGGGGTGGTCTGCAAACCAGATTAACCTTAATATTGGTGTAGTCACAGAGGCTAGTCAGGAAGTCCTTGACAATTCAGAATACAAGATTCCTCCAAAAGAATTCACTGTTACTATGGTCGAGAAAGACACTAATGGCGATGGCAAGAAAGAAGTCTTTCCTGCAGACGCAAAACCTAAAGCTAAATAACAACGTTAAGTAGTTTACCCGGAACATAAACCATCTTTTTAGGTGGTTTATTGTTTGTGAATTTTTGAACATTGGCGTCAGCCAAGGCTGCTTCTTCAACGCCCTGCTGGTCGATGTCGGCTGGCAGCTCCAGCTTTGATCGAAGCTTACCATTGACCTGGACGATGATGGTCATTACATCACTCGCCAGATATTTCTCGTCCCACTTTGGCCAGTGATTGACGTGAATGGTATCAGTGTGGCCCAATTCCTGCCACAACTCTTCGGTGATGTGTGGCGCGAATGGCGCCAAAATCTGTAGCAGGCTCTCCAGAGTGAATCGCCACGTTTCCGACGCTTGCATGCCGTGTGATTCTTTGAACTTATATAAACCATTGACCATTTCCATCATTGCCGCCACCGCCGTATTGAATTTCTCATCCTCAATGTCACGAGTGACTTTTTTGATGGTTGAGTGCGTTAGGCACAGAAGGGTGGCGGCGTCGCCCCCTCCGACAGAGGCTGTGGAGGGTTCGCGAGTAGCGGACGCTCCAGCCGAACGCTCGCGAGTAATCTCCTGTGAAGATTCGAGCGAAGAGTGTACTCTGGAGAAGGATGGCGCCGCCACAAACTCCTGCACCACATTCCAAACTCGATTTAAGAAGCGATACGTCCCTGGCACTCCGCGCGGATCCCACGGTGCATCCATATCATACGGCGCGATAAACATCTCGTAAACACGCAGCGCATCGGCACCGTAACCGCTATCCATAATCTCCATTGGATCGATGACATTGCCCTTGGATTTACTCATCTTTTGGCCGTCTGGCGCCATGATGTAAGCGTTATACATCATCCGCTTGAATGGTTCTGGCGTCGGCACTAGACCGAGTTTATAGAAAAAGCGCATCCAAAAACGACTGTACAATAGGTGCGCTACCGCATGGTCGGCGCCATTGTAATAATCAACCGGCATCCAATGACTAATGTGCGCTGGATCCCACGCCTCGGCATCATTGTGCGGGTCAAGATAGCGCAGGAAATACCAACTAGAGCAAGCATAGCCATCCAGTGTGTCAGTTTCGCGTCGGCCTTCATGCCAATTGTCGCCCGCGGGCTTTGGCTCAGTAATCGGCACGGTTTTACCCGTCTCGACGTCAACCCACACGCGCACCCAATCATCAACTTGCGCCAGGACCGAGGTATTACCACCCGTTGGTTTAAAGTTTTCGACCTCTGGTAGAATCACCGGCAAGCATTCATCCGCCACAGCAATTGGCGCAAAACCGTCGACATGGACCATCGGAATCGGCGCGCCCCAGTACCGCTGACGAGAAATCAACCAGTCACGCATTTTGTAAGTAGTTTTACCGCGACCAGAGCCCTGCTGCTCCAGCCAGGCTATGATTTGCTCGCGGGCATCTTCACTACGCGTACCGTCGAATTGCCCAGAATTGATCAATTCACCTTCACCAGTGTAGCATCCGATGTCTGCCGAATCCTCCGGCTTATCAACTACCTGAACAATTGGCAAGTCAAATTTCTCAGCAAAGGCAAAGTCACGTTCATCATGTGCCGGTACCGCCATAACTGCACCCGTACCGTAGCCGCTCAGCACATAGTCCGCCACCCAGATTGGCAGCTTTTGGCCATTGACTGGATTGATGACATAGCTGCCAGTAAAGACGCCAGATTTATCTTTGTTTTCCTGGCGCTCAACGTCAGACTTCTGCTGCGCCGCTTGAATGTATGCTTCAACTTTGGGGCGCGTGTCAGCATTGACCAACTGAGAAACCAGTGGGTGTTCTGGCGCCAAAGCCACGTAGCTAGCACCAAACAAGGTGTCAGGTCGCGTGGTGAATACGGTGATTGGTGGTACATACTCGAAATCATAAACCGTGAATGTATCCTCTAGTGAAACTTCTTCACCATAGAACTTTTTAAAACTCAACAATTTTTCATTATCATCACTATAACGTTCATGTCCAGAAATATCGTTAGATATATCTCTTAGTGGAAGCTGGTGGATATTAACTATTTTTATATATCCAAATGAATATACTTTTTCTCCATCACGCACCATAGCATCAGCAATATCGCCAACCTTCAGTTTTTTAGCTTCATACCTAATTGTATTGGTTTTTTCACCAGAAATAACTTTTTCTGCCAGATCAGGAGTAAATTTCAAAGAGTCAGATGCCGTTAAATTAAGGGTAAAGTCAACTTCCGCGCCAACCGACCGGCCAATCCAATTTTTCTGCATGGTTTTGACCATCTCCGTCCAGTCTAGGTCGTCAGTCGCCTCCAGCATCTCATCAGCATAGGCGGTGATGCGGAAAAACCACTGTTTGAGGTTGCGCTTGGTGACGGGGTTACCGCAGCGCCAACATTTGCCGCCCTCAACCTGCTCGTTAGCCAGCACCGTATTGTCAGTATCACACCACCACTGCGGCTGCTCTTTTTGGTACGCCAAATCGTGCTTGTATAGCTGCGTAAAAATCCACTGCGTCCACTTGTAATACTCAGGGTCGGCGGTAGAAATCTCCTTTGACCAATCATAGCTAAATCCGAGTCGCTTCAGCTGAGCGATGAAATGCGCTTTGGCTTCGTCGTGCGCCACTCGCGGCGTTTTACCAACCTTGATGGCGTAGTTCTCCACCGGTAGACCAAAACTATCCCAACCAATTGGATGATATACATTGTAGCCCTGCTGACGCTTCAAGCGCGCTTTGATGTCAGCAAACTGAAACGTCCGACCATGGCCGATGTGAATACCAGCCCCGGTGATGCCAGGAAGCATGCTCAAGCTGTAGTACTTGGGGCGCGTCGTATCACCAAGGTCAGTGACGTAGGTGCCATCAGCCTCCCATTTATCTTGCCATTTTTTCTCAATTTCCGTCGGATTGTAGCGTTTCATATCTGTAATTATAGCACGAAAATCGCCCCACATGAGAGTGAGGCGATTGACCGTCAACGAAAGGCTAGTTACGCTTCGTCGGCGTCACTGGCTGAGTTTGTCGAAGTACTAGTTTTTGGAACAAAGCTAGACAGTGGGCTTGACTGGAGCTTTTTCATCACATCTTTCAAGTCTTTTGCGTCAGATGGTGCTTCAACCTTCTTGGCATCGCCATACATGACGCCTGTCTCGAGAGAGACCTTATTACCCTCAGATGAACCCTCAAATTCTACGCGGCGAACTTGTCTCTTTGAGTTGTCGATCCACAGTTTTAGAGAAACATCTACCTTCTTGAAATCAAGTGCATCTGTGTCGAGTGCTTTTGAACTACCACCACCACATTCTTTGATCTTCTTGGCGTATGTTGTTTCGCTCAATGCTTTAGCAAAGTTTTTACGTTTCTCAAGAGTCGCGTCACTCAGATCAATCTCAAATCCACGCAGGCCATCTTTTGTACCCAAGTCTTTTTTGATTTGTAGGAAATTATTGTCGCGGTATACTTGAGCGATTTCTTCGCGAACAGCAGCATCATCCTTAGCGCGGCGAACTGCATTCATCACACATTTTGCTTCTTCTGACTGCTCTAGGTCGTCTGAAGAGATCTTGATCCAGTGGCCGTCGATCTCATTGATGAGCGTCTCGAATTGCTTCAGCATCGTTTCTTTGAGTGATTTTGTCTGAGATCGGCTAGAAATCGCACCACCTGGCGAGGAAACGCTTTCCATGTAACGATCTATCGCTGTCTCGATTGAGCTACGAACATTATCCAGTTTAATATACGTTGCGTCTTCAGTATTGCGTACATTCACTTTTGGCAGCGCGAACTGTATTGTTTTGTCAGAACCACCGGCGTTAACTGTTATATCAGCTTGCAGCTCCTGACTCTTCTCTGCATCTGATGATTTGAGTTTGATGGTGACTTTTTGATTACCCTTGCCTTCAAAAGTCAGCCGTCCTTCAGTGACGGAATTGTTCGACATGATTGCATTGACAATCGATGCCTCCAGCGCGCGCTGCGGGTTGTTAAATACCAACAAATACCACAACAATCCTGCAATCAAGCCAATGGTGACTAATGACCCCACGACCAAACTAATAATCAACTTTTTGCGATTTTTCTTTTTCGGTTTGTTGATCGCGCCCATGATAGGCGGCTGTTCAGCCGGCGGCGTTGACTCAGCCGGTGCTGTTGTTGGCTGCTGTATGCTCATATACCCTCCAAATTACTACTATGTTATGTATTATATCAGCTAATCACTAAAACGAGAGAAAAATGCATTCTTCCTGGCTATCCACTCTGGCGTTTGGCGAACTAATTTGTTTTCATCAACCGCTGTATGGAGGTTAATTTTGATGGCTTCCTCCAGCCAGACACCGCCCGAAGAACCTTTGAACAGCGCAATACCGTCTTTTTTCAGTTTGTCGCGCACAAAACTACCAGCTTCGATGGCGTCTTTGCATTCTTTTACCTGGCAGCCACGCTGACGAGCCGATGGCGCCAAATACTGGTTGGCCATTTCTCCAACTGTCACTACCCAGTCAAGTTCATTGGGGTTACACAGATAGCCTAGTTTGGACATTTCTTGCGGCATTGATTCTCTCAAACCGTTGATATTGCCTAGGACAGCGATTTTTTGGGGAGCGCTCAAACTATACAGTGTCTGGATGGCGGCAGTCGTGGTAGATGGCGACGCACTATAGCTGTCGTCCAGAAGCATAGTACCATCAGCACCGCGCAGCAGCTGCATTCGCCCTGGGATCGGGCGCAGTGCCGCCAAGCCTCGCTGAATTGAGCCAACATCCATACCTAATTTGACAGCCACAGCCATAGCAGCCACTGCTGGCCTGAGGTTGTGTTCACCCAATAGCTTCAGTTGTGTTTGAATACCCTCTGGATACTCCGGTGAAATCATAGCACCAAAATGCCCTTCAGTGAGCGAAAAATCATGTTCATCAAAATAGTATTCTGCAACCCCACTGGTGCCATAAGTGGTTATATTAGGATTCGTCACAAACGCCGCAAACCGACCTTCAATATCATCGCGATTGATCAACGCCATCCGAGAGTTATTACCCAGTGTGATCATTTCCTGAGCGACTTCTTCTATGGTATGTTCAACGCGCATGCGCCCTGTAGTGACAGAAGTGATGACGGCGATATCCGGCAAAATGACGGTTTTAAACCAATCATGAAAGCCAATGCTTTGCGGACTAAACTCCTGGACGATCACTTGCGCTTCTGGATGTTCAGCGCGAGCTCGTTTTTTGACAGCGCGGTACATATTGCGGCGTGCGAAGAATCCCCATTTTTTTTCAGGACCCTCAGGATAGCGTACTCCCATGATCTGCAGTAAAGTCTGCATGTGAGATCTTGGCTCCAGCTGCGGCATAGCGATAGCATAGCGCTGCGACAAAACCGTACCGATGGCGATCTTGGCGCTTGTCTTGCCAGTGCTGCCCGTCACCGCTATCAATTTGACATCCGCGTGCGAAGCAAAAAACTCACGCACTAACAATGGAATTTTCTTTTCAAATGATCGTCGAAACATATACTCATCATACCATAAGCGACTTGCCGAAACCAACGCAAGTCGCCGAAATAGCAAAGCGGAGCTGCTACGCGCCCACCCGGGGCATGTTGAAAATGTGTTTGTCTTTCAATTGGCAAGCATAGGAGATGCCCCTATGCGTACCAGCTCACTTGTGATTATGCACCAATTGCCATAAAAACACAAGCACTATTTTTGCTTTGTGTATTCTGGCAATACTTTTCCGGCGAGCGCCACTGCCATCAGCACTGCAAAACCGCACATAATCGACGGGATGCCGGTGATGGTTGATGGATCGATGATATTGACAAATGTCGTTGGCGCAATGAACAGCACGTAGCCGATAATCAATGACCACAATGAGCGGCGAATATGTTTTTTGGCGTTTTTGCCACGGGTGTAAGCGTAGGCAATCGCCACAAACAATAAGCCATAGTAATACAATCCGTACCATTCACTGATGCCTGGCTGATTTTCAAAAATGACATAGTTTCCCAAGCAAACGCCAGCGCTAACACCGTTTACGGCTAGCAAAAAGTAGCTAATGAACACGACCGCTAAGGTATACCCCAGCACTGGAATCCAACGTCGTTTGTCGGTAGAAATTTGATAGACCAGATGAATGCCAAGAGGCGGCAACATGGTGATCGCCACGTACCCAAGCTTTGCCCAACCCACGCTATCAAACAGCACCGTGCCTTCACAAACATTGTATTCAGCCCACTGAAACAGCGCTAGACAAACGAGCAATGCCACGACAATCCTCGTCACGGGAGTTAGCTTGTAACGCCACACTGTATGAATTGCTAAAATGATCTCAATAGCCAAGGTTGCCAGCATCACAGGCGGCGAAAAACAGTAGAGCTTCGGTGTTCTGAATTTATCCATGTATGCATTATACACTAGTCTTAGTCGGTCTTGATGTGGTGCTTTCGGTAGAATAACCTGGCGGACTGCTCAATCTCCCGATGGCGGGCCTTGCCGCGAACATCAATATCCAGATGCATACAGACGATATCTCCAGTCACCATAATCTTCACACCCGCCTCACGCAGTCGATGCGCCAAGTCTTGCCCTTCGTGATAGCGAAATTCTGCGTCATACCCGCCGACCTGTATAAAATCATCAATCATCAGCGCGAAACTTCCCTCGGCAACCCAGTCAACTTGACGATCCGCCGTAACTCGCTGGCCCCAAATCCATGGATAATCCCAGCCTTGCTGTTGCAACATTTGGCGATCGTCTGCCTGAGTTGCCCGCGTAAATTGCCAGTCGTGCTGCGGGTGCATTTTATGACCATAATTCCAGGCCATCGGCTGACCGTTGTTGTAGAGAATAGCACTGCCAAGCATGAGATGATTTTCGCCAGCAAACTTTTGACGCAATATATCAGCAACATTCTCTGTCTCAACGCGCATATCACAGTCGATGAACCATACAATGCCTGTTTTATGTAAGTCCAAGAAACGATTACGATTTGCGCCCGCACCAATATTTTTCTCACCAAAGATAAAATTGACTGCCGGAAACTCACGAGCGACGTCTTGCAGTACTTGCTGGTCAGCAGAGTGATCGTCAAGCACCGTGATGCTGTCAAAATCCTGTTCTGTAAGCTGAGCTAAAAGATTGCTCAAGACCTCAGGAGCGTTATAGTGTGGGATGGCGACGTGAACTTGCATTTATTCGCTCACCTCATTAACAAACCAGCTGCCAAATTTTTGCCAATGCTGGAAATTATCAAGATCGATATTTTTATCATTGCAGTGATGCGCAAACTCTTCCGCAATCGTTAACCCACCACTACCTTCCATTGATACGACCTGATTCATCGACACCCCTTCGCCGCGCGGTTTACTCACAAAAACACCATCTCGGTCAAATCTAAATACCTTTAGTTTATCACCATCACAATATGCCACGACGTCGTGCAAGATAATTCTCCGATCATTTTTATCTTTCATCAGAGCCAAAAAATCTTCAGCCGTAAACCAGTTAACAACATCCTTCATATAACCACCCGGAAAACCGCCGAGCGCGGGCACCTCCCAATTACTATCGTTGACAACAACTGGCTTGCCGACTTTTTCATACGCCGTCCGAGCCTTAGCCTCGGTAATTTTCAACGGATCGTGATGCTGAATTTCGTCAATATCAAGCTGCAGCGACTCGACAGCAATATCATAGTTTTTCAGTACTGCCGCCGCCTCCTCAAGCTTACGCGGGTTGCCAGTAGCAAATGTAATTTTCTTAGGCATCGTAAATATTATAGCATTTCACTCAAGTGCTGCCAGAAATTCACGTAACGGGAAAATTGGTTTAATTGTGGGGTACGTGACCACATATTCATCAGCATAAAGTTCAGCACGAGTTCTGCCGCCATAGCCATCCGGGCAAAATATTTTATCCCAGCCAAAACCGCCATTGCCCAAAGGATGCTTGGCGATGACGCCACCAAGCTCAGTGCGGAACAATTTGGTCTGCTCACCATCGTAGTAGCCAAACACACACGCCGCCACCGCCGATCGGTCGTCAAAACCATCAAGCATCCGACAGAGCTTCTCTAAACCGTTCGGCGCCTCGACAAAAAACTTGATAAACGGACCCGGCAGTCCACCGAGCGCCGTAAACCCGAGCGCCACATCCTCAACCAGAACCGGACATTTGGCGACCATATACGCCTGGCGAACCTTATGCTCAACAATCTCTTCCAAGCTCGTTGATTGAATCTCCGTTATATCAACCGCCCGATGCTTCAGCGGTACACCCAGTATGCGCGATAAATAATCTGCTTTGTGCTGATTGCCGGTGATAAACGTAATGTTTTTTATCATATTTTATATTTAGCTCTTTTCTTCACGATACTTATCTGGCTGGGCACGGAAAATTTCTACCCATTTACTATCATCAACCAGGTCGTTATATTCAATATAATGCCGATTATCAAAGCCGCCCTTTTTCTGCTTTTTGTGCGCCATTTCCTCTTGGACTTGCTCTATAGAAAAGCCAAAATCTTGGCGCAGCGCATCAACAACTTCTTGCAAATCGGCTAGCTCCTTGAGCGCCTCATCCTGCTGATCGTCACCGAGTGGTATTTCCTCCGTTTCCTCGTGAATTTTACGCACTAACTCGCGGCGAAATTCCTGGCTGTCCAATTCACGGTATTCCGTATGCAGCACTTCTGGGTCATCCAAACAATTTGGCACCACTCTATCACGCACTAGTTTTTGTAAGTAAAATCTGACCATCTCATTACCTCTGTTGGGTTACTGTTTCAACGCCGTCTTCATACACCAAGTCGCCAATCTCAACTTCGTAAATATGTTTATCGTCACGAAACGCAAAAAATCGGACGGTTTTATGTTGCTGCCAGGCTTGAACTATTTCCGCCCGCACGCCATCAGCGATGTCACCAAACACCCACAGCTCATCAGCGCGCGCCACCAGCGTATTATTGGCGCGCCGTACGGTGTCACGCTCCACCGCATCGAGCAAAAAATAGTCAAAACTGGTGAATGGGTTAATCGGCACAACGCCTTGCTCAAGCGCAAATTTCGTGACGAACAATCTCATGTAAAAATACTTTTTCGACATGGCGGTAAATACAACCGTGTCGGCGGGTTTGATAGCAAGGGCGCGATGTGATTGCTGTGTCATGGTTATACCTCCGTTATCGTATAAGCTCTAATAATGTTTGCTCGTCAATAATTTTGGTGCCGTATTGTTCGGCTTTTTTCAGCTTGCTGGCGCCAACTTTGCCGCCGGCTACCAAATATGTTGTATCTTTTGCAACAGCAGTTTGGAAAGTGCCGCCGAGATTGCGGATTTTTTCAGCGGCAGCGTCGCGTCCTATTGACTGCAGGGTGCCAGTAATGACGAAACTTTGGCCAGTTAGACTGCCGGATTTTTTAGTAAATTGTGGCGTCACACCAAGGTCGGCAAATTTTTTAAGCAGCCATACATTTTCCTCATCAGCAAACCATGCCATGATTGACTCGGCGACAATTTCGCCCACGCCTTCTACCTCGCGCAGCTCGTCAATGGTCGCCACCATTAACTTTTCGATACTCTCAAACTTATTGGCGAGATCAATCGCCGTCTGCGCGCCAACATGACGAATGCCAAGGCCAAACAAAAATCGCTCCAAGGCTGGCTGTTTTTTAGCAGCAATGGCATCAATGAGCTTTTGTGCGGAAATCTCAGCAAACCGTTCCAGCTGTAGTAAATCATCTTTCGTCAACCGATAGATATCCGCCAAATCATTAACCAGCCCAGCTTCGACCAGCGCCTCGACATTTTTCTCGCCCAAGGTGTCGATGTCCAGCGCGCCTTTAGACGCAAAGTGCGCCAAGGCTCGCTTCAAAATCAGCGGACCGCTCAGCCCTTTGACGCGGTAGACTGCCTCACCCTCTGGCCGTACAAATTCTAACTCTGGATATTGACGCGCCAATTCCGCTGGATAGTCAGTTGGTTTGGTGCCCGCTGGTCGCAATTCTTTGAGCACAGTTTGTACCTGCGGGATAATGTCGCCTGCCTTGAAAATCACCACCGTGTCGCCGCGACGCACATCCAGCCGAGCAATTTCATCAGCATTATGCAGACTAGCGTGCTGTACCGTCGTACCGGCCACCACCACGGGGTCGAACACCGCCACTGGCGTAGCCGCACCGGTTCGACCGATGGAAATGACGATATCACGGACAATGGTCGTGGCTTCTTCGGCGGCAAATTTATACGCCACTGCCGCTCGCGGTGTCTTGCCAACAATGCCCAGCTCGGTAAATTGTCGCCGATCATTGAGCTTGATGACCGCTCCGTCAGTGTTAAACTGGAGCGACTGACGCACCTCATCAAGATGATCGACATAACTCATCACTTCATCCAAGCCATAGACGATTTGCGTCTGCCGACTGGTGGTGATACCCAGCTCATTCATCATCTGGTAACCAAAGGCGATCGTCGGCGTATCCTCGAGGTTATCGCGAATAATGTCATAGCCAACGAAATGGAGCGGACGCTCAGCCACCAGTTTTGGATCAAGCTGACGAATCGTCCCTGCGGCTAGATTACGCGGATTAGCAAATTCTGGCTGACCAGCCGCTCGCCGACGCTGATTTAAGGCCGCAAAGTCCTCTTTATGCATCACGATTTCACCGCGAATCTCTGTCCGACCGCGCAAAAAATGAGCAAATCGCTGATTGGCGCGTAGTGTCAGTGGTACATTTTGAATCGTTCGCACATTCATGGTCACATCTTCACCAACCAGTCCATCACCGCGAGTCACCGCGCGCGTCAGAACACCATCTTCATAGATCAGCGCACAGGCTAGGCCGTCCATTTTGATGTCACACAAAAATTCTTCAGTGATATCCTGCCGCACTTTTTTCATGCGCTGTATCCACGCCGCAACCTCTTCTCGGTCAAACACGTCTTGGAGCGAAATCATCCGCGTCTGGTGCTGGACCTTGGTAAATTTACTGAGCGCTTTTCCTGCTACCCGCTGCGTTGGACTGTCTGGCGTGATGAGGTCCGGAAATTGCTCTTCTAGTTGCGACAGTTCATGTTTCAGACTATCAGCCGCCGCCTCGCTCATGGTCGATTCGTCGAGAACATGATAATGATAGCGATAATCATTGATCAGATCTCGCAGTTTAACGATTCGTTGCTCGGCCGCCTGCCTATCAAGCTGGCGCGCTGTCATCGGCGACGACCTTTCGGTAGAATAAGTAGGTATAGGTAGCTGAAAATACGACAGAAAATGAAGCAACCAACAGCACCATGATTGGCACCAATGGGAATGAAGCGGTTTGATCAATCCAACCCGTCACGAAGGCGTCCAATTTGATGGTCGGGATGAGGATAATCACCCAAAGCAACGTTAGCATGATAGCCAGCCACAACATGCGAAGCAAGATACGGATACGACGACCAACCACGATGTCACCAGCCATGCGCACAGCACGCATCGGGTAGGTGCCTGGCAGCGTAACAATGATCATGGCAAAAGCCGTGGAGGTGAGCCAATACAGCGATAGCACCCCCAGTAGCCCCGTGATTGCTGCAGCGATCATTAACAGTGGTGTCTGGCTTAAGACATCGGCTGTTTGCAGCGTCGTATAGAGAATCACGCCACCAGCAGCCGGCAATAATTGGCACAGGACGATGAACAGTAGCACGATGAACGCAACCAATGGCGCCCCAGCTCGGTACAAACCATCGCGGATGGTTGGTGAATTACCAGAGCTAACGGCTCTTAACAACCAAATGGTAGTCAGCCACACCATGATCAGTGCCAACACGCCCAATATTTGCTGCAGGGCGTTGTTTGGCTGATTGGTCAATTGACCGTACACCACACCGCCGAAAATCGAGAACGTCGCAAACAAATCACTCACCGCTCCCTGTTCGACTGTACCCTCAGCCAAGGCCTTAATCTTTTTGTAAGTCTCCTGGTCCATCAGTCCCGCCAGTACAAACACCACCAGCGCATACACCAGCGCCAAGCCAAAAAACAGACGCTTATTTGACCAAATCATTTTGACTGCTTGGTTGGTTAACGACCAATAGCCCGGAACGTGCAGTGACCTAATATAATCCCTGCGCCGCGTCAGGCGAAAACTACGGTGCGGTCGACGTTTCAAAAAGTTAGCTCTCCGAGTTTTTAGCTGCTGCCAGATCTTTTTGCAATGATTCTTGCACCGCAAATAATAACCAGAGGCAAGTTTTTGGTTTGCTCGTGAGCGACTGGTTGTTACTTTCTTTTTGGAGACAGATGTACGTTGCTTATTCATCATCAGGCATCCTTACATTTTTGTCGCATTGTTTCGCAGACGAGCAATACGATCCTCCAACGGTGGATGGGTACTAAATAATTTTGAGAAAAAGCCGGGGCGCAGCGGATTATTCATAAATAAATTGGCTGTCGATGTGCTTTGGCGCTCCATAGGTCGGCCATATTCTTGCAATTTGCCTAGTGCACTGGCCAAACCCTCTGAATCTCGAGTCAATAACGCGCCAGAAGCGTCAGCCAAATATTCTCGCTGCCGACTGACTGCCAGCTGTGTGATAGTTGCCAAAATCGGTGCCAGAATAACTACTACCAAACCCAATATATATACCGCTGGGTGAACATCACGGTCATCGTCACCACCAAAGAACATCATGCGCAGAGCCAGGTCAGCCAATAGCCCAATAGCGCTCACCAAACCGAAAGCAATCATACTAACGCGAATGTCGTAATTGCGCACGTGGCTCATTTCGTGTGCCATCACTGCCTCGAGCTCACGTTTGTCCATGATTTCCAGCAGGCCAGTGGTTGCACCGACGATGGCATGCTTGGGGTCGCGGCCAGTCGCAAAGGCGTTGGGTGCTGGGTCGTCAATGATGTAGACTTTTGGCATCGGCATACCAGCAGCGATCGCCAAATTCTCGACTACCCGCCACAGTTCAGGTGCATCTTTTTTCTCAATTTCCTGCGCGCCAGTCATGGCCATAGCTAATTTTCCAGCCAGATAGTACTGAAGCCAGGCGTACAACATCGAACAACCAAACACAATCCACGCCAGTGAATAATTTTTGACCGCCATGCCGATGAAGACACCGATAATACCAATGATAGCTACGAACACTGCCATAATGATGATAGTGTTGCGTTTATTTTGAGAAATCGCACTGTACATAGTAGATATTATAACAAAAACCGCCCGCCAACGGTAGGCGAGCGGCTATGTGCTGTGCGCGAGATAATTAGAATTTGACCTCTACTGGGTTCTCAACAGACGCACGGTCTTCAACCTCAAAGAATTCCTTGGCTTGGAAGTTAAACATACCTGCAACGATGTTTGCTGGAAAAGTCTGAATCTTGGTGTTCAAGTCGCGAACGCCACCGTTGTAGAAGCGGCGAGAAGCTTGAATTTTGTCTTCAGTGTCAACCAATTCCTGCTGTAGTTGCATGAAGTTTTGGTTAGCTTTCAAGTCTGGGTAAGCCTCAGCTACCGCAAACAGACTCTTCAAGGCACCTTCCAACATGTTCTCTGCCTCAGCAGTGTCTTTCACACCCTTAGCGTCCATGATGGCTGAACGAGCTTCGGTCACCTTTTCAAATACTTCTTTTTCGTGTGTCGCGTAACCCTTCACAGAGTTAACGAGATTTGGGATCAAGTCAGTTCGACGTTTCAGCTGAACCGTGATGTCGCTCCATGCTTCTTCAACGCGGTTGCGTAGAGTCACCAGACCATTATAGGTGGCGACGATGAAGCCGATAGCGAGAACCAGGACAACGCCAACGACTATAAGTGCTATGATGATTGAGCTCATTGAATATTCTCCTTATCAATTTATGCTAACCCCTTCATTATACCACAGACGTTTTGCTTGTGGTTAGGTTTTTGGGTGATAAAAATGACCCGAAATAACGAGCCATTGTTTGCAATTTGGTGCGCAAGGCGGGAATCGAACCCGCACGACTTTTGGTCAAGGGATTTTAAGTCCCTCGCGTCTACCAATTCCGCCACTCGCGCCCATACTCTGCACTAATGGCCGCCCGATGTCCATGTCTACTGACGTTTGACACGGTCTGCCATTTGCGCTGGTTTGTATTATACTATATTTATGAAGCAAATTGTACATATTCACGGCGGATCACCTTTTGATTCCTATGAGCGCTACCTCTCCGCGCTGCGCAACACTCCACTCAAGTATGAGAATCTTTTTCACAAAACAAAATGGCGCGACTGGCTCGCTGTGACAATGACAGATTTTGACGTGCTCCTGCCTACCATGCCCAACAAGCAAAACGCGCGGTATTCCGAATGGAAAATCTACTTCGAAAAGATAGTGCCGCTGCTTGGTGATGACGTACAGCTTATTGACAGCAGCCTTGGGGCAATATTCTTAGCGAAGTATCTGCACGAAAATCCTCTCAGTACGCCAGTTACTCGACTAATCTTAATTGCTGCTCCATATGATGATGCAACTCACGAAGACTTGGGCGATTTTATATTACCAAGTGCAACTGAGCTCGAAAAATCCGCCAAAGAAATTCACCTATTCCACAGTAAAGACGATGCCGTGGTGCCGTTTACTGAGCTAGCAAAGTTTCAGTCTGATCTACCAAGTGCAAAAAGCCATATATTTGTTGACCGAGGCCATTTCCAACAGCCAACCTTCCCTGAACTAAAAGAATTGCTAGAGCAAAAATAGCTCCATCAAGAGAGCTATTCATCAACAATTGTGGAGGCACGTACGAGAGTCGAACTCGTCTAAAAGGTTTTGCAGACCTCTGCGTAACCGCTCCGCCAACGCGCCACTTCACTCATTATATCAAATTACAGCTGCTCTTTGAACATCTCGTAAAATTCGCCGCATTTAGCAATCAACTCGCTGCACGCTCCCTGCTCGACAATTCGACCATCTTTCATAAAGTAAATCACATCAGCTTTTTTCACCGTACTCAAGCGATGACTGATAGCAATGATGGTTTTGTCTTTTTGCTTAAACAAGTGGCGAAAAATTCGCGCCTCAGCTGCCGCATCAACAGCACTAGTCGGTTCATCCAAAATAACGATCGGTGCATCGCGATAAAAATTACGCGCCAACGCCAAGCGCTGCCATTGTCCGCCCGACAGATCCACGCCCTTGTCATCAGTATCATCTGTCATCCATTTGTCAACATAGCTATCCCCGCCCTTTGGCAATTTCTTCACGAAATCATCAGCTTCCGCCTGCTTAAGTGCGACCGCCAGCCTCTCTCGGTCTAACTCACGGGAAACATCGCCGTACCACACATTTTCATAAGCCGTCGCAAAATCATAGCGAATAAAACTCTGGCTCAAAACAGCCAATTGCTGGTGCCAAGCCATCGCGTCCACCTCGCTGATATCCTGTCCATCAATCAAAATCTCGCCACTAGTCGGCAGATACAGCCCCGTCAATAATTTCACCAGTGTGGTTTTGCCTGCACCGTTCTCACCGACGATCGCCACATGCTGGCCGTGCTTAATCTCCAGCGACAAGCCCTTGAGCACCAGAGTTTCGCTACCTGGATATTGGAACTTGACATTACGCACGGTAATTGACTTGCTCATACTAAGCGCTAGGTTTGGCTTAGCATCAGCTAGTGGCAACTCCATAAACCGCTGATAATCGACCATATTTGCCACTTCCTCGTCAATAGAATTATACGTCGAAATCAAGCTGTCGACACTGCCGAGTACTCGACTCACCATTTGCTGCACCAACACAAACTGGCCGATCGGCTGACGGTGCGCGATAATTTCTAGCGTTACCCACACCAGCGCCGCCACTTCTGCGGCCGCCTGCAGCATCTCGCCACCAAAGCGCTTAGCCATAAAGCTGCGCTCATATTTAATCATCTGTAATTGGTCTTTGTCGCGCAGGGCGGCCCGCTCCGTTAACAGATGCTTGATAAGGCCATAAAGTCTCATTTCGGCGATATTCTCAGGTTTGCTAATCGCATGTTCAATCCACCACATCCGCCGCCGAACGTTAGTGTTTTTACGCCAATACTTTGACGTCAAACGAGACAACCGAAATTGGACGACACCACTAGGGATGATAGCCACGACAAGTAGGATTCCCAGCCACCAACTGACTGACGAGATGATCCATAGTCCAACCACTAACGAGACGATATTCGTCACAATGCTAGTCAACCGCGAAAATAGATATGAAAACGAGCCAGCAAACCGCCTCGCTCGATCAAACATATCAATTGTCACTGGGTCGTCATAACGCCAAAAATCTAGACCGTGCAGCCGAGCAAACATCTGGTCGTTAATGCTTGATTCTAGCTGATAGCGCATCAACTGTTCAAAATAGGTCTGAACAATTCCCCAAAAACTCATGATCACGCCCAGCACTACCGTCATAATCACATACAGGAGTAGTTGGCGTGAGTCGCCGCTGCCAGTATATGCCTCTGTCAGTGCGGTGGTTGTTAACGCCGCAAAATATGTTGTTGCAAGCGGCAACGATGCCGTTAGCACCGCTCCAATTGCTTGAATAATAATAGTCCGTGGCGATGTCCGCCAAACTGTTACCAAAACACCAGTCAGAGTCTTAATAATTTGACGAACTTGAGGTTTATCATTTTGTGACAAGTCTGTCATAGTAAAATCAAATAATTCCATTTGGTGCGAGCGAGAAGACTTGAACTTCCACGAACCTAAGTTCACTAGCCCCTCAAGCTAGCGCGTCTACCAATTCCGCCACGCCCGCACGACTGTCATCATTATACCTGACACTATGGCGTTTTGTAAACTGAATCTTGGCGAACCGTCCAATAGATCACGTCAGCAAATCGATCAGTTGGCGAAACCAGCCGAGTATTTTGTGTCACGGCCTGAACTGATGGCAATTTGATGTATTCAACTGTTGGACGATAGAGCGGCAGTGACGCAGCAGATGCTTGCCAGCGTCGTACGAATGATTGATAATAATCCGCGCGTTGTTTTGGAGAACGCTTACCACGGCCGCCGACCAATGCGTCATCTGAAATGGCGTCATTGTAGTTTGCAAAATTCAAACCTCGTTGATCGCGTTGGTCTTGTGACGAATGCCAATACGCATAGACGTCTGGGTCGCCGCCAAGCACCAGCTCATATATCAAGACGTCAAAATTACGCGGCTGCAACACCGACCTGAGAACATCCTGATTAGCATCTGTTGCATCAACAATCTTGACTTCCACCTCAGCATTGAGCTCATTTCGCCATGTCTCAGCCAACGAATTGGCTGCATTTTCATATTTAGAACCCTGCAAGGAAACAACTGACAGTTTCAGTGACTGATCGCCCTTTTTACGCACACCGCCAGACACCGTCCAACCTTCTGCGTCCAGTAGCTTTTTGGCAGCTTCTACATCATGGGCCAACGGCCTTTCCAGCTCTGCTTCAGTGTGTTCCGGCAAAATCGGTCCTGTCAATTCGCCTGTTTGTTGTGGCATCTTTTTGCGAAGCGCGGTGATGTCGACTGACTGTGCCAAAGCCTTGCGGATGGATGGAGACTGGAGAATCGGACTCTTGCTGTTGAACAATGCGTACACCCCGTTGTGGGTTTCATAAGCTTTCATGTCATACATTTTCTTGACGTTTTCTGGCTGAGAAGCATAGGTCAGCTCTGGCGTGGCCATGATTTCACTAGTTCTCAAGCCCTTTGTGATCTCATCCAGTGAGGCATATGCGTACAGCTGGAAGCGGTCTAACTTTGGCTTACCAAAGTGATATGTCTCATTTGCCGTCATATGGACGGCTTTTCTGCCACTTTCTCGGTTATCTGTCTGGAGAAGTCGGAACTTGAATGGCCCGCTGGTGACAGGCGACCGTCCAAATGAGTGATCACGCAGAGTAGCTGGCGCTACGTTTTCTAACACGTGTTTTGGAACAATTGGGAACGTCAGCGTATGCAAAAATGGTGCATAGGTGGATGGAGTTACAAATGTCACGGTATTGTCGGCAGTTTTGCGCACTTTAATGGACGACCAGCCGCCAGTCGAAGCACCAACCTTTGGGTTCTTCAAAAGATTGACGGTAAACATAACGTCCTCCACCGTCAGCGGATGGCCATCAGACCAGCGAAGATTGTCTTTTAGGGTAATCGTATATTCGGTTTCCGTGCCGTTGATGGCGATTGATTTTGCTAAATCTCCCTTGAGATGTCCAGTGTTGTCGTATTGGTAGAGACTGGCGAACATTAGCCTCGCAGCAGACCGTTCTGCATTAGAACGCGCAAACAAGGGGTTGAGGGTTTCCAGCGATCCTAAAACTCCCTCTGAATATGTGCCACCTCCCTGAGGTGCATCCTTCGTGTAGGCTGCACGAAAAATAGTCCATTGCCCTGCGCTCAGACCAACCAATATCATCAATAGCACTGCCCAACCGATAACTTCTCGGCGGACTTCTGTCAATCTGTCGAGACGGGATGTCACGAACTTATGTGTGTGCTTGATGACGCCCTTTTCAATCTTCACAGCTCGACGATTTAAGTTTTTTCCAGAAGCGCTCATTTTTTGGAACCGCTTCCAAGACGGCTTGCCTCCAGCCTCTGCCATGACGACAACCTAGCCTTTAAGCCCCGGCAAGACCAAACTAGCCAAGATTGATAGCACAAAAACTACAGCCAGAACGATGGTAACGTCAAACAAATTCTTGTCAAAACCACGACGTGTCGTAAACAATTCACCAGAAGATCCGAATCCTGCACCGAGTGAGGCACCACGCTGTTGCAACAAAATAGTAATAATCATCAGAAATGCTGACCCTAATGTGATATATGGTAAAAGTTGTTCCAAATTCATCTAACTCTCCTGTTCTTTTTGCGCAGTCCGTAAATCAACCACACTACTTACTATATAGTTTACCAAACTAAGGATGATGCCGGCAATAATTGCGTCACCAAATGTGATGGAAACGTTTGGAGCCAGCACAATAGCGAGGTAGACCATGAGACCATTGATAATCAATGTAAATAGACCAAGGGTCAACAGAATTGCCGGCAGTGACAAGATGATAATGATCGGTTTGAGCATACTGTTGATGACGGAAAATATCAAACCAGCCAGCAGAAACGTCAACAAGCCACCATCCGACATGGTGCCTAAAAGTCGCAACGATATCCAGATGCCAAATGAGTTCATAGCCCATCTGAATAGAAATACAAAAAATTGCCGTTTCATCACACTGCTACTTATTATAATAATCTGTTTGCATTTTCACAATAGCTAGACGTCACGAACAGCCGCCATCGCTCACATTCGAACTCTTGCTGGTGATGTGCATTTTCTGAGAGCCACGCGTCGCTTCAATACAAAATTCTTTACCGTCAGCGCCCTGAATATACACATGAACAGGGCCGCCGTTATAATTTGGTATTGATGCGCCAGCAGGTAGTGTTGGATAGGCATTGTGAAAATTGCGGTATTGCTCCATAGCCTGCGCTGCACTTTTGAGGTCAGCCGTGATAGCATCGCGCAATGACTTCTGGCGCCAATTGCCGTAACTGATGATTCCGATAGTGGTCAAAATGGCTATGACCGATATCATAACAAGCACTTCTATAATGGTAAAACCGCGTTTCATATTGTTAGTATAGCACAAGCGTTTTAGTTATTGGTACGCTGTGCCGCAATATATTTGTGGACGATTTGAGCACGCGACTGGCCAATCACCGACGCTAGGTCATCTTCTGTGGCGCTAACAATGTTACGGAAGCTGCCAAATTTTTTTAGCAATTTAGCGCGGGTTTTTGGCCCCACACCAGGAATTTCCTCCAGCTGATTTTTCGTTTGTTGCTGGCGTTTGAGCGCCGTATGATAGCTCACGGCAAAGCGGTGCGACTCGTCACGGATGCGCTGGAACAGTTTGACGATGTCGGTTGTTGCGAGAGCATTCTCATCCGTCTTCGAGCACTCTTTATGATTTTGCTCAGTGCTAGCTCGCAAGTTTTTTGAATGCGAGCCGGCATTACGCTGACTTGGGTGTAAATTCACCACATAAACATCACCGTCTTCGTGAATAGCGATATCTGCCCGTGGCTGCGACCGAATATACTTGATGAACGCCGTATCAATTTGCGAACCAATCTTATGCACTAGCAGTTCTTCCTCGCGCTTGGCGATGCTGACGATTGGCACGGTGACGCCACGCTCATCACGTGCTTTGATGGCTGCTGCTAGCTGACCTTTGCCGCCATCAATGAGCAGTAGATCGGGACGGCCCCAGCTTTTTAGATGACGCTCGCTCAGACGGCGAAAAATTGTCTGATAGATATTGCCGGTGTCATCATTTTTCTCACTGACTTTGAATTTGCGATACTCCGCCCGGTCGCTCGCGCCATTGGTAAATACCACCATACTGGCGACCACTTGCCGCCCGCTCATGTGCGAAATATCATACCCCTCGATGCGCACTGGAATACCTTTTAGACCCAACAATTTTGCCAAATCAGCCAGCGCCTTGTCTTTAGAAATATCCAAAAACTCTTTGTCGCCAAAACAAACCCGCCGTTGTAGTTCCTGCATGGCGCGCAGCTTATTGCGAAGATCAGCCGCCCGCTCAAAATCATGCAGCCTAGCTGCCGTTTTCATGTCGCGCTCCAGCTCGGCGGCGATAGCTTTACGATTACCCTTTATGTAGCTGATGAGTTTGCGTAGATTAGCTTTGTAGACAGCTGACCCATCGCTTAGTCGTGGACTCAAACCTAAATCTTCATCCAACTTCGACTGCCCTGGTCGCCGCTGTCTGGTCAAATAGGGGAACACTCGCCGCAGATAGCGTAAAGCTTTTTTCAAAGCAAAGCCATTATAAAACGGGCCAATGTATTCTGCGCCGTCATCAGCTGGATTGCGCGTAAAGCTGACGGTCGGCCACTCACTTTTCATGTCGATTCGCACATACATCTGCGATTTATCATCGCGTAGCAGCACGTTGTATCGCGGCATATAGCGCTTGACCATCTCGCTTTCCAGAAACAAGGCATCAACTTCGCTTTCAGTCTCAATCCAATCCGTATCAGCGATTTCCTCCACCAACGCCATGGTTTTATTGTCCCGCCCACGCGAATCTTGAAAATACTGACGCACGCGGTTTTTCAGCACCGCCGCCTTGCCCACATAAATAATCTCACCGCCGGCTGACTTATGAAAATAAACGCCCGGGGTACGTGGTAGAGTTTTGAGCTTGGCTTTCAATGATTGATTCACTAGATATATTACAGTCTAAAAATCATATTTATGCAAGTATTCTTCCAGAAACTCGCTCCACTCCGGCACATTCTTCTCGCGGAAATAATGGCGTAAGAAATCAACCATAATTTGCTGGCGGTTTTCTGCTTCTGCTCGTCCTGGTAGCGTCAGCATCAAGCCTTTTAGTTTCAGCAGCTTTTCAAAGAAATAATTGATGAAGCCGTCGGTATCATGTGTATTGCCGTCAGCATTATACTCATGCGCTGCCAGATTAACATTTGGCCAAACCGCGGGATCAAAAATCCGCCCACCATGATGGCAAGCATAAACCAGCGCCCGCTCAATCCCAACTACACCAATAGCGTCACACATGTCGGTGTCAGACACAATTTGACCCGCCAGCCGCTACGGTTGCCTGCCGTTCAGCCGTTTACTATAACCAATCGCTGCAATGTTTTCCAGCACCGCCTGGCTTAGTCTGTCAAACACTTTTGCCTGCGTCATGATATTTACTGCGTTCGTTAATTCCTCTGCCTGCGCCTTGCCGACCAATTTGTAATCATCAACGTCGTGCAGCCAAGCCGTCAACAGCACTTCTTGCAAATCCACTGGCTCGCTGCACTCGCTAGCAAAACGCTCTGCCAGCAGCGCCAGAACCGGCGTGGGTATTGAACGGAATGATTGTTTTGCCGACAAAGTCATACTTTTCTAAAAAAGTATTGATGATCATCGGCGGCTCGCCCCACCAAATCGGATAGCCCAAGAAAATAGTATCATGAGCAGACAAATCTACCTTGCCCTGGAATGCTGGCCGCGCGTTTTCGGCTTTTTCACGCTTGGCAACTTCAGTACATTCTTGATAATTATCCGGATACGGATTCACCGGCTCCAGCTTGAAAACGTCGATTTTATCGCCGAAATAATCCTTGATATAACCAGCAATTACCTCCGTATTGCCAACTTCAGTGTCATCAACACCGTAATTTTCGCCCGCCCGCGAGAAAATGTTAGTAGCATATTATACCTCCTTACGTAACCATTATAGCACTACGTAGTGTGCGGCACGAATCACCGCTCTAACCACTGCTGCAGCACTACCGCCTGATTATGCTCGATATCTTTAGCACTGTATAACAGCGTAACAACTGGATGTTTTTGCCATTGTTGTTTAAGAGTGGCGGCTACAGAACTAGCATCCAGCTCTTTGGTATAACGCGACATAAACCCTACAAATTTTTCCGGATCATGACCGAACCATTGGCGCAACTCGTTAGTCGGTGCGATATCTTTTGCCCATTCGTCTAGCGCTGCTCGTTCTTTACTGATACCGCGCGGCCATAATCGGTCAGCTAGCACGCGGTAGCCATCGTCCGATTCTGGCGATTCGTAAATTCGTTTAATTTTATAAACTGTCATGACAGCACCTCCTTAACTATCGTTTGTAGAACTGGAATAACGTCCGATTCAAACCATGGGTTGCGTTTGCGCCAGCCAATATTGAGCGGTGATGGATGAACCAATGGAAAATAATCTGGCAAATACATATTAAAGTCCGCCACAGTTACTGTCAAATTATGCCTGGCGCAGCGATCAAGATAATATTTTTGCGCATACGAACCAACCAAAATTGTCAATCGCACATTCGGCATCTGCGTCAATAAGCACGGGTGCCATTTCCTAGCAAAGTCCAAGCGCGGCGGCAAATCACCGTGCGCTCCCCTGCCTGGATAATAAAAATCTATCGGCATCAACGCAAAGAGTTCAGGATTGTAAAACTGCTCGTCCGTTACGTTCAGCCATCGCCGAAGCAAGCGACCACTCGCATCATTCCACGGCTTTAGCGTCTGCTGGGCAATTCGGCCTGGCGCCTGCCCGACCAGTACAATTCGCGAACTTGACGAAGCAGAATACACAGGCAACCAACCTCTATTAGCAAAATCATCATTCATCGGATCGGCTGCAATCTGATCATATAAAAGCGGTTTAGCCTGCAATGTAATATACTTTCGTTTGTAATCCGAGTTAATAACTATTCTGTCGTCACACCATCAAAATCTTCTTCGTTGACTTCCGCTTCTTCGCGTGTCGCCCGAACAATGCCATCTTTGTGATGTGCTGGACTATAAATCGTGTAGAGCTTAAGTGGCTCTTCGCCAATATTTATCACATTGTGCTCAGCACCTGCTGGCACGATAATAGCACTGCCGTCAGATACAGCATACTCATTGCCATCAATCAAAACCTTACCCTGACCTGCTTCAAATCGGAAGAATTGATCATTCTCCTCATGAACCTCTGAGCCAATTTCACCGCCAACTGGCAGACTCATCAATACCAATTGACAGTGCTTCGCCGTATAAAGCACCTGACGAAAATTATTATTCTGCACCGTCAATTCTTCAATATTTCCATTAAAACCCTTCATAAAAATCCTCCTTTTAACTTAATTTCTACTTTGCAGCTTTCTCTAAAGCATCGATCAGCGTTTGCTTCGGTTTCATGCCAATCAGCTCCTCAACAATTTCACCGCCAACAAAAACCTTCATATTCGGAATACCTTGAACACGATAGTCCATAGCCAACTGCGCGTTCTCTTGGCTGGCTTCAGTGTCAACCTTGACGACATCAAACTCGGTTTCTTCAGCAATTTGATGTAAAATTGGCGCCATCGCTCGACACGGCGGACACCACGGCGCCCAAAAATCAACCAACACAGGTTTGCTGTTTTTCAATACCTTTTCTTCAAATTCTTGTTTTGTTGTAATCTCATATAACGCCATTATTTTCTCCTTTGTTCATCATATATTATACATCAGTCCCGTAGCATCAAACAACGAAACTACCACATATTCTTGACTCATGGCGTAACTATATCATATACTTACCTAACATGTATGAACTTACTGGAGAAGGTGAGTTCCTCTAAAACCTCACGTTCGCAATACTCAACTTCAAAGCGAACCACTGAACACCGAAACATAACCAAAGGAGTATTTAATTTGAAAAATATATCAAACAAGGAAATTTTAGGTCTGTTCTGGCGCATATCACGCCCCTATAAACATCGGCGAAATTTGACCATCTTTTTTGCAATCATCACCCTGGCTATAACAATTTTTATCGGCCCACTGATTATTGCTGAATTGCTTAACATCATCCAAAACGGGCAACTAGACAATGCAGAAAAACTATGGAAATTAGTCGCGCTCTACGGCATAAGCGAATTATGGTCAAATGTTATCGGCTGGCGCTTAGTCCTGTACCTCGCATGGACATTTGAAACTGCCCTACAACGTGATCTATACGCACGGTGTTTTAGCAAACTAACCAACCAAACAATGTTTTTCCATGCCAATAAATTTGGCGGTTCACTTGTCAGCCAAACCAATAAATTAAACGGCGCAGTTGAACGTTTTTGGGACACGATCATTTGGTCAATTTTACCGCTAGTGATTTCCCTGGTTGGTTCCATCATCATCTTATCAACTCTACTGTGGCAATACGCCGTATTTCTCCTACTCTTCTCAATCATATTTAGCATTGTTGTCTACTTTGGCTCTCGACCGATGGCCAAACTGAACGAGAAAGAAGCCAAAGCCAGCAACAAAGTAAGCGGACAATTAGCCGATGCTGTTTCAAACATTTTGGCAGTAAAATCATCTGGTGCCGAGGCGCTGGAACAGCAACGCTTTGCAAAGACCGTTACATCATGGCGCGGCGCCAGCCTGGGTACCATGCGCGGGCTCCTAAAAGTCAGTACTGTGTATTCAACCATCAATATAACGATAAAAATTGGCGCTATCGCCTTTGCGATATACGCCGCCCAACATAATATCGTATCAGTGGCAGCGGTTTATCTCATCATCACCTACACTGGTAGTGTGGCGCATGAATTATGGAATATGAACAGTATCATGCGTAGTTACAACCGCATCCTTGGCGACGCTCACGATATGGTGGAAATTCTGACCACGCCGACAACACTGGTCGATCAAAGTGACGCAAAGCTTGCTGTTAGGCGCGGCAGTATCACCATGGATAATGTAACCTTCACTCATGATGAGGGCGCGGGTGACACACTGTTTCATGATTTTTCTCTTCGCATTCAGCCAGGTGAAAAAATTGGTTTGGTTGGATCGAGTGGATCTGGCAAAACTACCCTCACCAAATTATTGCTACGATTTGCCGACATTGACTCAGGAGAGATTGCTATTGACGCACAAAATATTGCCGAAGTTACTCAGGCAAGCCTGCGCGAGCAAATCGCCTACGTGCCGCAAGAGCCGCTACTGTTTCACCGTTCGGTGCGTGAGAATATCGCTTACGGCCGACCTGACGCGACTGATGCTGAAATTGAACATGCTGCTAAGAAAGCTGGTGCCTATGATTTCATCATCAAATTACACGATGGCTTTGACACCATGGTCGGTGAGCGCGGCGTGAAACTATCAGGCGGACAACGACAGCGCATCGCCATCGCCCGAGCCATTTTGAAAGATGCACCAATCCTGATTCTTGATGAAGCAACCTCAGCCTTGGACTCAGAATCAGAAGCGCTAATCCAGCAGTCGCTGGAGACATTGATGAAAGACCGAACCTCGATCGTCATCGCTCACCGCTTGTCGACCATCGCCAAACTGGATCGCATCATTGTTCTAGAAAATGGACGCATCATCGAAGACGGTTCACACGAGCAGTTGCTTGCCAAAAAACGTGGCGTTTATGCCAAACTGTGGGCACGACAGTCCGGCGGATTTATCGAAGATTAACATAAAAAGCGGCTACATGAGATAGCCGCTTTATTATTGAGCTGTGACAGCTGGTTTAGCGTCGGCGTTTGATGATTATCCAGGCGCCAGTAGCAACGACCGCGATGGAACCGAGAGCGATTACGATGGCGTTACTACCCGTGTCAGCTAGTGCATTTGATGCTTTCTTCGCAATCTTAGCAACTGGGTTGTTGCCGCCACTATTGGCATTTTGGTTACCATTCTGAGTAGCGTCCTCTTCTTCGTAAATACCAACTGGGTCGATGATAGTGCCGTTTGCTATACCGTCACCGTCACCAAAGCCGCCGTCAGTCAAATCATAAGCAATAGTGGTGTATTTGCCATCTGGCGTATTACCAAAGGTAACTCGGCTGGTGATGTCTTGATATACTCGACCATTCATTATCTTACCAATTGTCAGACGGTTCGTGTTAGCATAGCGACGACTTAATGTTAAGGTCACGCGAGCCGTGAAGCCAACCGCAGGAGCTTGATTGTTACAGTTAATGGTGAAATCCACTCCTTCGCGAAGCACACGGTTATTATAGCGATCCGGCGTTGAAGCTGTCTGTGCTGTCGCCAAGTTGTAACAAGAGTTTCCAGATGTCTCTACTGTCAAAGAACGGTGATGCGGCTGGGCAATAGTCATCTTGTTCCGTGGATCCTGAGGCCCTGGGATGACAATTGCATTCAACCGATTTTCCAGTGCAGTTCTCTTAGCGGTATCCTGTACGTTTGCCACCAAAGCTCTTGCGGCATTCACTGCAGCTTGAGTTTTGTTACTTTCAGCCTGAGCAACTGCTTGTTCAGCGGCTGTCTGGGCGTCGGCTTCTTTCTTCTTGGCGTTAGTTACTGCCGTGTTGAGGTCGCTGGCTGCTTTCTGGATGGCAGTAGCAGTTGGGTTTGGTTGCTTCTCTACTTCTTTGGCTTTGGCAAGAGCTTGCTTGACGGTAGCGTCATTGGTAATGTAGGCCGGTTCTTTCTCGGCGTTGGCGATGGCGGTGCGGAGGGCAGATAGGTCAGGACGAAGGGCGTCAAGTTTTGCTTGCAGAGCTGCTTTGGCAGCGTTGAGTTCGGCAACAGAAGCACCGGCGTTGGCGGCGACTTGCTCTGCTTGGGTAGCTTGTGCAGCCACGGCGTCCTTGGTTTCTTGGGACATGCCGGCAGTGGTTGCTGGGTCTTTGGCCTTGGTTATCAGGGCGGAGAGAGCGTTGCGAGCAGCGGTGACGTTAGCGGTTACCTGGTTGAGGCGATCCTGGAAGGCTTGCTTCTTAGCTGGGTCTTGGACGGCAGCTACCTTGGCGTTGGCGCTGGTAACGTCGTCTGGATCCTGGTTGTGTTCAGCCTGAGCAACTGCTTGTTCAGCGGCTGTCTGGGCGTCGGCTTCTTTCTTCTTGGCGTTAGTTACTGCCGTGTTGAGGTCGCTGGCTGCTTTCTGGATGGCAGTAGCAGTTGGGTTTGGTTGCTTCTCTACTTCTTTGGCTTTGGCAAGAGCTTGCTTGACGGTAGCGTCATTGGTAATGTAGGCCGGTTCTTTCTCGGCGTTGGCGATGGCGGTGCGGAGGGCAGATAGGTCAGGTTTTGGCAACGTTGCAGTTACGTGCAATGTTCCGGAGAAAGCAAACGGCTTACCATTAACAGTTATCTGTTTATTCCAGTTGGCCTGCAGTGCGTGTGGTTGACCATCATATACTGGTGCCGCCACTTTTAATTTACCAGCTGCTTCATTAACCAAAGTAGCTGTATTTTCAATAGTAACTGGTGCGCCAGACGCATCCTTTAACGGTGAGTTAAATACCTCAGACTCAGTAGTCATACTACCCTGCTGGTTTTCTAGCTTCAAAGAAGTAAGGTGGTTCAAACCCGCGAGAGGCTGTGCATTCATGACCGTACTGTAGTCTAACCGCAGTTCAGTAAGTTGAGTCATTCGTCCAATTGCAGTAATCTCATCCTCGCTCAATTGTCCCCCAGTCAAGCGCAAAGAGGTCAGAGCCGGTGCACCAACAAGAGATTGAACATTGACAACTTTAGTCTTTCGGCCATAGTCATAGAAAGAGATTTTCTTTAGCGAGTTTTTACTACCTGCAAATGTTGATAGGTCTAACGTCTGATTGGTACCGCTCATCGAGATTTGCTCGAGCTTGTTCAGAGATGACAAAGGACTATAGTTCGCAACAACATTTTCCGACAAGTTCACACTACGCAGCTCAGACAAGCCAGCCAATGGCTGAATATCAGCAACCTTATTGCCTGACAGCTGCAATGCGCGCAGCTTAGTGAGACCAGCGAGCGGCTGCAAATTAGTAATTGCGTGATTACCCAGTGATAGTTCAGTTACATTTTTAGCGTACTCCAGACCAGTCAAATCCTTAATTCTCTGGTCTTCTGTAATATTACCGGTATTATCAACATACATGCGATCAATGGTTAGCATTTCTTGAGCAGTAATCGCTTGAGTATCGCTGCGGGCTTTTCCTGATATTTCAGCTAACCTCTTGTTCAACAACTGGCGCAACCTGGCATCAGGGATATTAACACCCTGCGCTGCCGGAGGTTGTGGAGGTGTCGGAGAATTGGTTGAGTCCATGTAGGCATTTACTAAAGCACCTCGGTTTACTGCCACGCCAGGTTTCACGTACTGACCGCTCGGGTCAATTGCCGATGCAACCTCAGCTGACAGTGGCTTACCTGAGCTAATCGCTGGACTGCCTGGCTTCAAGTTGTAGTTACTCTTGCGATAGTCAGTGTTCTGTTCAGCTTCTTTGATGAAGTATGGGTTATTGGCACGTGTACCAAACAGATCAAGAGAATGTGCGTCACGACCATCAATTGACGACCGAACGCGACTGTCCTTGGCGATGTCTTTCACGTTGGCAAACAGAATATCAAGACGATTCGGCACATCCGCTAAGTCCCAGGTCATAATCGTGCCTTCATTTTGCAAACTGCTGCGGTAGTAGGCGTTGTAGTCAAAGCCTTTGAACATGTCATTGGTATAGGTGCCAGGACCAGTATGGTTCGGCCCACCAGTACTTCTGACAGGGTAGGACCAAAGTGGCGCGCCAGTGTCACCAGAAATGACTGCGCGAGAGGAAATGATGTTATTGTACATCTCCAGGCCAGTCAGATTCCAACTCAAACCTTTACCAGCAGACCATGATTCAAGCGATTTACAAATTTGTGGGTTGTGAGCATCTCGCTCATTACAACCGTCCGTACGAGCATCCTCATTTAGCATGATCGGTCGGTTAGTTCGAGAGATGGTGTTGTTGTACACTTTGGAATTTGAACTACTTGAGACGCTAATACCAGCACCCGAGCCTTCAATGATGTTTGACGCGATGATCGTACCGTCTGAAACCTCATCAAAGATCGCGGTAGTTGTGTTGATGAAGAAGTTATTGACGATTTTCGCCTTAATACAACCTTCATCGCACCAGACACCTGCTGTACCATTGCGCACATAATAGTCGTTACCAGTTGAAGCAGGATTCTTTGAGTTATCAACCACATTACCTCGGAACGTAAAGTTCTCAATGTGCGTCACTTTTATCTCAGAAACAGTACACCATGCCAAACAGACTGAACCATTGGTCAGATAATTTGCTGCGTTATTCTCTGTAAAGATGTTATTTTCAAATGTTGTATTGTGTGCACGGTTAGCTCCTGCGCCATTACCACCATTGCCGATAAATTTGTTATTAACGATGCGCGCACCTTGTGCATCAGTATTGAAACCAACTGAGGAGCTTTGCGTAAAGATAGAGTCTTGGACGACTGAGCCACGACCATTTACCACGATCATACTGGTCCCAACCTGATCTTCGGCCAAGTCACGATCCCAAGACCAACTCTGTACTGGTGAGTACTGTGCAACATTGATAGCTTTCATCGTGAAATTAGAGCCATCATCAGCCTGACGACCACCAACAGAGAAAGCGCGTGCTCGGTTGGTAATCTCTGTAGTACCACTAGATGGGTCAGAACCAACATAATATGTCAAATCATCTTCTGTGCCGACGTTAAAGCCTGCTCGATTATTGGTAGGGTCTTTTAGGGTAGTTGGGTTCTTGTCTTCAACATAGAATTTACCAGGGCCAACCTTGTTTTTTGCATCGACTTGTTCCAGTGGTTGATCGTCGATAAACATCTGCTCTGGGTAAGCAGCCATACCTTCTTTGGATGGGTTAGGGTTGACCGTACAAACACGACAGAAATTACGGAATTTACCCGTAGTCTTCCACATGTTACCTTCTTTAGTCCATCGATCTGCCGATACAATATCGCTACCCTTCATCCAGACTTCAGCATGAGGGGCAGCCTGGAAGGTAATATTTTTCTTCGTGACAAAGAAATGAGGCTCTCGGTAAGCGCCACTCTTGGCTACAACTGTTCCTCCATCAGAAACGGCCTGTAAGCCTCGCCGAAAGGTCGCGAACGGTCGCGCTTCGGTACCATTCCCAGAATTGTCATTACCATCTGGCGAGATCCATGCCACATTGGTTGTCGGCACTGGATAATTGGTATCCATCGCTTTATATTTTTTGTGGACACTAGCCGCTTGTGCCATAAATGGATGTGTCAAAACCAACGCAAAAACTATTACAGCTGCGGCTGCCGGTATTGCTAGTTTAGCGACACGTTGATTCCTTTTTGATATACGAAGACGTACCATCCCTATTTTTCTCCCTCTCCTCAGTTGTGTGTATTAAAACTACCTGCCACCAGTGTAGCATGAGCGATTTCGTCCTGTCAAATTGTCAACTACTGTTTTTTGTCCTATAATGATTATCCATGATGCACGCTTTTGTAGACTTTATTATTCACTTTGGCATTATCGCCGTTTTATTTGTTGTATTTGCCGAGTCAGGTCTATTGTTTGGGTTTATTTTCCCTGGCGATAGTCTACTATTCACTGCTGGTTATATGATACAACAACACATTTTGCCAATTGACATTGCGATATTCGTGCTTTTACTTATCATCGCGGCCATTGCCGGAGACTCAGTCGGTTATACCTTCGGTCACAAGGTAGGCCGGAAATTATTTGAGCGAAAGAACTCGCGCTTATTCAAACGTAAGTATCTCATCCAGGCTGAGAAGTTTTATGAAAAACATGGTGCCATCACGGTGATCCTAGCGCGATTTGTACCAATTGTGCGCACATTCGCCCCGATCGTAGCCGGTGCAGGCAAAATGCATTATCGAACCTTCTTATTATTTAATGTTATTGGTGGCATCTTATGGGCGTCGCTATTTACCTACCTGGGCTTCTTTGCTGGCAAAGCGCTGACTGAAGCTGGCATCAACGTCGAAGTTGCTGCCCTGATCATCATTTTCCTATCAGTCCTCCCAATGATCATTCACGCGCTCAAACAAGAATCCACCAAGGCAGCCATTAAAAAACAATTGTCTGTTCTATTTTCAAAGAACAAACAGCCGAAGTCGGCTACTAAAAAGCGCAAATAACATTCTTGCATCTAACGAGGCTGTTCTATTTCAGTAGCGGCTTGAGGTACTTACCGGTAAATGACTCTGTGTTCTTGGTAATGTCTTCTGGCGTTCCGCTAGCAACCACCGTACCGCCACCCATACCACCTTCTGGGCCCATATCAATGATCCAGTCTGCCGACTTGATGACGTCCAAATTATGCTCAATCACAATCATGCTATTTCCACCTTCAACAAGCTTGTGTAAAATCCCCAACAATCGCTTAACATCAGCCGAATGCAACCCGGTGGTTGGCTCATCCAAAATATACATAGTTTTGCCTGTTGAGCGTTTTGATAACTCAGTCGCTAATTTGATGCGCTGCGCTTCCCCGCCAGAGAAGGTGGTTGCTGGCTGGCCCAAACGAATATAGCCCAGACCAACCTCCACTAACGTCTCAAGCTTCCGATGAATAGATGGGATACTGTCAAAGAATTCGGCAGCTTGTTCCACCGTCATTTCCAGCACATCAGAGATGGTGCGGTCTTTATAGGTAATTTCGAGCGCCTCACGGTTGTACCGCTTGCCCTTACATTCGTCACACATCACATATACGTCTGGCAAAAAGTGCATTTCAATTTTTATCACGCCATCACCCTGACAATTTTCACAGCGACCGCCCTTGACGTTAAAACTAAACCGACCTGCTTTGTAGCCACGAACATTCGCTTCTGGCATGGCAGCAAATAATTCACGAATTGGCGTAAATATACCTGTGTAGGTGGCTGGGTTTGAGCGCGGCGTGCGACCAATCGGCGACTGGTCGATGACGATGGCTTTGTCTAGTAGCTTAATGCCGTCGATGCGGTCGTGTTTACCTGGCACAACCTGTGAACGATTGAGTCGAGCCGCTAGTTCTTTAGCTACAATGTCATTAACCAGCGTCGATTTACCACTACCAGACACACCAGACACCACTGTCATCAGTCCCAACGGAAACGCCACGTCAATATTCTTCAAATTATTTTCCCGAGCACCACGTACAATCAGTTGCTGACCCTGGTTTGGCTTTCTGCGCTTTTTTGGTACTGCAATTTTTTCTACGCCGCTCAAATAGCGACCGGTGATACTGTCTGGATTTTTCGCTACTTCTTCAGGCGAACCCATGGCGACGATTTGCCCGCCTTTCGAACCAGCACCCGGCCCCATGTCGACCAAAAAGTCACTTTGGCGGATGGTATCTTCATCGTGCTCCACCACCAGCACTGTATTGCCAAGATCACGCAGACGCTTCAGAGTATCAATCAGCCGATCATTATCTCGCTGATGCAGGCCAATGGACGGTTCATCCAGGACATACAGCACACCCTGCAAACCCGAGCCAATTTGTGTCGCTAGTCGAATGCGCTGAGCCTCTCCACCACTCAAAGTGTTAGCCGCTCGTCCCAGCTCCAGATAGTTCAAACCAACATTACTCATGAAGCCCAACCGCGCGTTGATCTCCTTTAATATCAGCCGCGCGATCATCGTTTCCTGTTCCGTCAACTTCAGCTTGCGAGTAAACAAATCCAACGCATCGTCAACGCCCAAATCACAAATATCAACAATATTCAGCCCATGAACCGTCACCGCCAAGACCACTGGCTTGAGACGAGCGCCTTTACAAAGATAACAGGCTCGTTCGCGCATAAATCGTTCAATGTCTTTACGCATAAATTCGCTGTCAGTCTCACGATGTCGACGCTCCAGATTCGGAATAACTCCCTCGTAAGTCGTATCATAATGCCGGCCATTACCAAGCTCAATGCGATATTTCTGCGCCCCCGTGCCGTACAAAATTTTCTGTTTAGCCTCATTTGACAGTTTCTTAACAGGAGTTCGCATACTAAAATCATGAGCTTCTGCAACAGCTATGATTTTTTTCATATAGAAATTGTCGACATTGACGCGGTTGTATGGTCTGATGGCGCCTTCGGCGATGGTCAAATTGTCATTAAACACCAACTCCGGATCAATCTCCATGCGGCTACCCAAACCAGTACAGCTCGGGCAGGCTCCTTGTGGCGCATTAAAACTAAACAGTCGCGGTTCCAGCTCAGGAATATCTTCTTCGGGATGATCAACACAGGCATATCGCTGCGAAAACGTTCGCACCTGATCATCATCAGCGTCCAAAACCTCCACAATTCCCTGACCCAAGTCCAAGGCTTGCTCCACACTCTGAGACAACCGACCAGTCAATTCACTGTTCAATGCCAAGCGGTCAACCACCAGCTCAATCGAGTGCTTGTAGCTCTTTTGCAGCTCTGGAAATTCGTCCAGGGCATACACCACGCCATCAACCCTAACACGAGCATAACCCAGCCGACGGTACTGCTCAGGGATGTGCGCAAATTCACCTTTTTTATTTTTAACAATTGGCGCCAGCAGTAAAATCCGGTGCCCGTCATACTGCTTGATGATTTCTTGGATGATGGCTTCGGTGGTGCGCCGCGACACTGCTTTGCCGCAAATTGGACAGTGCGGCACGCCGATGCGCGCAAACAACAGTCGCAAATAGTCGTAAATCTCAGTCACTGTCGCCACCGTCGAGCGTGGGTTACGGCTGGTTGATTTTTGATCAATCGAAATAGCTGGACTCAAGCCATCGATGCTATCAACATCAGGCTTATCCATCGTTCCCAAAAACTGCCGAGCATACGAGTTCAAGCTCTCCATATAACGGCGCTGACCCTCAGCATAAATCGTATCAAACGCCAGACTTGATTTGCCTGAACCACTCAGGCCAGTGATGACCACAAACTTATCACGCGGCAATTCCACGCTGACATTTTTCAGATTGTGCTCGCGAGCACCTTTGACTCGAATAACCTCCGGCATAGCCGCTCTATTATACCGGTTTTTTATCTTTTTTTCCAGACATTACCTAAATATTGTATTATACATCACCACATATTGCTTATGATTGCAAGTCAAGCTTTTATCTGTTACAGTTACAATATATGCGAAGGTTGAGTATTTACTTACTGCTAATTATTGGTGCGGTTTTCATCACACCGATACTTTTTGACCAGCTTTGTATGTTCGTGTTTCTTGGCAAGCTTCCGTTTCTGAACGTTAATTTGTCAGCTACCTCCATGATCATTTTCTGGCTCGCCCTTGTGCCAATCTACCGCATTTTGCGAGCAGCCATTCCGGTATCATTTGACGATATCAAAGAACTCATCCAATGTATTTCTCAAAAACGCCTCAACAACAGTGTGTTATGTCAAGACCATGACCTAACCTTGTTGTTTATCTATCTGGCGCATGAAGCTAAGAAAGCAAAAATGAGTGAACCAGACACCCGTATGGGCGCCCAAAAGCTTGCTCCATCTTTAACCTAAACGATAGGCAGCACCGCCTCCGCCCACAACTGTAGTTCCTGCAAAATGAACTGCTGTTCGTCAGTCGCTGTCGGCGCTAACCGCTGCAGAGACGCCATAAATTGTGGTAGTTGTGTCTGCAGGTGTTGGGCCCGCCATGCTTCCCACTGCGCCAGATCATCTTCGCTGAGCGAGCGTGGAAAGTTACGCGCTTTGTAGTGCAGCAGCAATGGCGCCAACCGTTCGTCCTGGAACTCTGGATGAAAATCAGCTAGCTCGCGCTCATCGGCATTGCGCACCGCCTCAACTCGCAAGCGGTCGCGGTCATTCAAAAAGCCGTCGTATAATTGTGCTTCTGGGTCAGGCAATTTCTTAAATGCTGGCTTATTTTCAAAAATACCACGCAATTTTTCAGCAAAATCTGGATATTTCAACAACATATCTTGATGCTTCTGTACCGTCGCCAGATCAAGCGAAATTTTCTGCCAGCCATCACCCTGTTCCAGCACACCCAGCGGTGCCACTGCTGGACAACGATTGTACTGTAATTCTTTGACTGGTAGTTTAACGAAATCCTCAGCTTGCCGCTCCTCCCAGGAAGCAAAGATTTTCTTGGCCAACTCCTCTTGGCTCAGCCCAACAAACGGCGTCGGATCATAACGCAGGTCATAGACAACCACACCGCCATTTCGACTGGTCGTCAGTGGAAAGGCCACTGTAGTTTTAGTAAACTCTTTGTCGTACCGCCCGCTGGCATAAACAAACGGTTTTTTGTCGTCGACATTGACCAGTTGCTGGATTAATTTTTTGTCACGCATTTTCAGCAAGTAATCATACAGCTGAGGCTGTTTTTGCTTAATCAATTTCGTCACGGCAATCAGCGCCGTTACGTCTGCCAAAGCGTCATGAGCATTTTCATGCGCAATGCCATTGGCGCTAGTGATCAGTTCCAGGCGGTTGCTTGGCTCACCCTTAGCATCAAGTGGCCAATTAATTCCTTCTGGCCTGAGCGCCCTGGTCAGTCGCACTACATCGAGTATATCCCAACGCGATCGACCTTCCTTCCAGCTCCACTCATACGGATCATGAAAATTACGCCACAACAAATGGCGAATAAATTCGTCGTCAAACCGAATATTATTAAAGCCAACCGCGATAGTATCCGGCGTAAAAATCTCCTTGCTGAGCATCCGTGCAAACTGTGCCTCGGTGTAACCTTCCTCGACCGTTTTTTGCGGCGTGATGCCAGTCACCATCAGCGCATCAGGACTCGGCAAGGTATCATCATTGAGCGTCACCAGCAGATTATACGGCTCACCAATTGGTTCCAGGTCCATGTCCGTCCGCTGTCCAGCAAACTGCATAATGCGGTCTTGCCGCGGATTCAGTCCGCTGGTTTCCAGGTCGTAGAAGAAAAATGTTTGCGCCATGATTATTAATCATTGTTAATTGCCGCTATCGCTTCTCGAGCAAGGAACCGTTGAGGACCAGGCATGCGATCTTTTTCTCCGTGCAACAAATCGTACACATCCAGTTTCAATGCCTTCGCAGCATCCGAGCGCGTATCATCTCTCCATTCCCTAATGATAGGTGAACGAAGAGTCTCGTCCACTGATGCCTGAGGGTCAACCGACGCTTCTTTCAGTACCTCTTCTGGCACATGAATCCTACCGTCTTCCCAGCGCAATTTCAGATGGTTTAATGCAATCAACTGTTCAACGTTCTCCCCAAAATAATCAGATACAGCAGGAGTGCGCAGCTCAGCACCCGCCAGGGCTAAATGTACATTGTACGCCCCGCCCAGTTTATGATAAATTTTCTTCAATTCTTCCGCGCTCAACGCAGGTTGTTCCTCTGGTCTCACATAGTCGGCCTTCGTTGCGTCAAGCCAGTCAGCATAATATCCAGCCGCCTTTTCAGAACCAAACTGTTTCTTTTTAAGGCCAGCCAATACATACTGTGTCAATTTGCCAACTGGCCCATCGAGCAGTGACTCAACATTTCCCTTACGAACTTGTGCTGCCAAGCGTTCAACATATTCTTTAGGCTGACTTTTTAAATAATGATCACCACTGAGCGGCTCCTCACCCCGCAACGCTCTGAGAATATCGTTCTGTGCGCACTTAAAAGCCACATGCTTCTGGACGTTGGGGCCAAAATGATAACGACGTACCGCAGGAGCAAACATAAGCTCCAACGAGGTCAACCCGACAGCCCCAACCGCCCCTACGGTGGCCTCTCGATTTGATTTATATGCAATTTTGTTTTCCAGTCGCCCGATCTCCCAATAGCTCGGTACAGTCATCTGCCGCTCTGTGTTACTACTACCCATGATACCTCCTCGTCTGATTAGCGATTTATACCTAATTATACCACTATTGACGATGTCAAGCTATTGCTCGACCAGCGTAAACGGCATCGATTCACCGATCTGCACAACAGTCTCACCGACTGCGCCCTGACGGATGAGTTCGTGAGCGATACCCATTTTTCGCATGATGTCGCGCAGGCGATTGACTGATTCAAATTGATCAAAGTTAGTGCGGCGAGCAAACTTTTCAATTTTAGCCCCGTGGATAATGAAACTAACCGCATCTTCATCGCCTACATTGTCAGGTTCCACGCCAACCACCCGCTCTACCGTCCAGGCATCAGATGCTGCTTGCGCATCCAAAGCAATGACTGGCAACTCATCGCCTTCTTCTTCAATCAACTCAGCTTCCCGCGCCCGATAGTCTGTAACTTCACGGCGCAGCAAACGCAGGAGTTCGGTCACACCGGCATGTGTCTGCGACGAAATCGCCAGCACTGGTGAACCGTTGGCTACATTTTGGAGTGCCGTTGATTGCATGGCAATGATTTCATCATCCAATCCTTCACATTTCGTCAAAGCGATAACCTCTGGACGCATCGCCAATTCTTCGGAATATTTTTCCAGCTCGCGGCGAATGGTCTGATATTTTTCCGCCGGGTCGTCACTATACGCGTCAATCATATGCAGCAACACGGCTGTCCGCTCAACGTGGCGCAGGAACTGGTCGCCCAAGCCCTTGCCCTCCGAGGCGCCTTCAATTAGCCCCGGAATATCGGCAATCAACACTGAACCATCATCAACATCTGCCACACCCAAATTTGGCGTCAAGGTCGTAAACTCGTAATTAGCAATTTCCGGGCGAGCATTGGAAACCACGCTCAAAAATGTCGATTTACCAGCGTTAGGGAAGCCAACCAAACCAACGTCGGCCAATAATTTCAATTCCAACTCAGCTTCAAACTCTTCACCCGCCTCACCAAGTTCAGCAATCTTTGGCGCTTGGCGCGTACTGGACGTAAAGTGCGCATTGCCAAAGCCACCGTCACCACCCCGGGCAACGACCGCCTGCTGCTGGTCTACCGTCAAATCTGCCACCACTTTGCCGCCGCGCTTAACCAGTGTACCCATCGGCACTTTGACGACCAGCGGCGAACCACTTTTGCCGCGCTTGTTGCGCTTACTGCCGTCACCACCATGTTCCGCTTTCAGCTCTGGCTTATAGCGAAAGTTCAGCAGCGTATTTAAGTCTTTGGTCGCTAAAAATACCACATCACCGCCGCGGCCGCCGTCACCACCATCAGGACCACCCTTGTCAACATATTTCTCATGCCGAAAGCTGACCGCGCCGTTACCGCCTTTGCCAGCTCGTACTAACACTTTTGCTGTATCTACAAACATATCTTTATTATAGCAAAACGCCCCTGAATATACAGGAGCGTTTGTGATTATCTTAGCGATAGATTAATGAATATAATTATAAGCGCCTGGGTTGGTCAGCTCACGATGAGTGATGACATTATAGCCAGCAAAGTTCATGTCGCTCACAAATACCCGACCGTTCTCAACCCGATCAACAATTCCAACGTGTCCATAGTAGCCACCTGAGCTCTGGAAGATAGCACCCGGAGCTGGTGTCTTATTGACCGTAAAGCCAGCAGCGCGCGCACTTGCTGCCCAGGTATTGGCGTTACCCCAGAAGCTACCGATTGGACGACCAAGTGCTAAACGTCGCTCATATGAGTACCACGTACAGTTACCTGGTGCGTATCGGTTACCAACAGAAGCAGCAACGTTACCGTAACTTACGCCACTATAACCAGAATGACTATTACTGCTTCGTCCACCGCGCGGTGCGACATACCCTGGACGCTCATTTTCTGGCAGTTCACCACCAGGCAAGACGATGCGCGTATTTACCGTTGGCTGTGCTACGCGGTCCAGCGAGTTATACAATAAGACTCGCTCAGCATCAACCTTATACTTTGAAGCGATGGCTGCGATGGTATCGCCTTCCTTGACAGTGTAAACCACACCATCGACTTGTGGCACTAACAGCGTCCTACCTGGTTCAACAGCGTCAGAGGTCATATTGTTCGCCCAACGCAGTGTCTGGGCTGAGATTTTGAACTTAGCAGCAATTTTAGCTAAATCATCACCCGGCTTAGTAACATATTCGGTAATACCACGCTGAGATGATGTTTCCGGCTGGATAAGCTGCGGTTTAGAGATAACCTCTGCGTCAGTTTGAGCTAACTGCTTCTGGATTTGCAAAGAAGTAGTTGCTTCGCGCAAGTCACCAGCAGATGGTAAATCAGTAGCCTCTGCTAAACTAGCGACGGCGTCAGCCACCTCTAATTGATCGACTGACATTTTTTCCTTACTTGTGGTTGTAGACTTTGGATTTGGGTTAGCAACCTGAGACTCTTGGGCAGAAACCTCCACTCCAGTAACCCCGGTCCCCTGATGATAATTATTAATAGTCAAAAATGAAACAATAAGTGCAAATAGGGCTACATAGATAGAAGCTGACCGTACTCGCGCTAGACGACTCTGTCGAGTCTTTGATGTGTTACGAATAATCGTTCTCCTGCATTGACGTTACCGCCAGTGCTACTACCATAATGAGTCTTTCTTCTCGCAATAGAACAGGATACGTTGTCGACCTAATAATTAGTGATATTTCATAAACGATTAGTTTTGTGCTGTATCCGTACGACCGTTTTGGTAGGCTCAACCTCAGACAGCCAAAACAAAGTTAACTGTTCATGGTTAAGCTGACATCTATTATAGTCTATATTGACATTTAAGTCAAAACATTTTTAGAAAATACATTTTGTCAAGATTGCTGACATTTTTGATGACAATGCGCCTTGGTATTAGCAGTGTGCTCGGCATCTGTTTTAGCAAAATAGGTTACATTATCATCGCCACTGAGGAAAAAGAGGTAATCTGTCTGTGCCGGGTCAGCAACCGCATTCAGTGCACTTAGCCCGGGAGTAGCTACCGGTCCCGGCGGCAACCCTTTGTGCACGCGAGTATTGTATGGGGAATCAAGCTGCGTATCACGAGTGACGCCCATCTTGTCAGCAGCATACTGATAGGTCACATCCGACCCTAAGTTCATACCTGCTTTCATCCTATTATAAAATACGCTAGCAATCTTTCGCTGATCTTCACAGATTTCAGTGCCTACACCGCAGCCGATTGACTCTTTCTGAACGATGGAAGCGAGCGTTATGCCCTGATACAGCGTCAATCCGCGTTTTTTGAACTTTTCTTCCAAATTATTTTTTCTGGCTACTTGATCAAACTCTGCTAATGCTCGCTGAATTGCTGATTTGGCGGTTGCATCACCGCTCATAAAATACGTATCACCATAAACAAACCCTTCAAGATCAGCTCCTGCCGGGCGTGATTTGAAGACATAGCTATCGTAGTCAGCCTTAAAGGCGGATTCAATATCGGCGTCGTTATATCCAGCTTTTTTGAGAGCGCTTTCGACTGAGCGGTAATCTTTTCCGCGTAACGTACCGTCAGGGTAGAAGCGAACAGCCATCTCATCAGATTGACCATTGATCAGATGTTTGATGATCTCAGGTGTTGACTGCGATGGCTTAACAGCATACACGCCGACGTTAAATCGAGCATCAATTCGCTTCAATTTGATATAGCCCAAAAATGCGTACCGACTGCGGATAAGTTTCTTTTCTTCCAGAGCAGACGCTACTTGAGGAGCTGTCATGCCGCTGGTGATATTGACCCGCGTTACTGTCTGGTCGCCTGTGTTTACCGCCGAAAGATTGTATATATACCAGCCAGCTCCAGCCGCAGCAGATAAACCGAGCACTGCCACTAAGCCAGCTACCACAATCATCCATTTTCTCGACTTACGAATCTGCATAGTGTACCTCCAAATAATCCTGCAAAATGATACTGGCAGCCTCAGCGTCAATCTCACCTTTATCTTTAACACGGCCCAACCGGCGCTCAGCTTCAACACTACTGAGCGACTCATCTTGATAAACCAGCTCAGCATCAAGCTCAATCTCAGAAAAACCATCAACAAACTGCTCTACAAAAGCTGTCTGTTTGGTTGGTTCGCCCGACTGATTGCGCGGATAGCCGACAACGATGATATCAATATCATGACGTAATACTGTTTCCGCCAGTTTGGTAAAAATCTCATCGTTATTCTCCAACCAACCAAACGGCACAGCGATTCTGACTGAGGTATCAGCCATAGCCAAACCAATTCGTCGTTCACCGACGTCCAGTGCCAGCAAATTCTTACCGGCCATTATCCAACTTAAATTCTATACTAATATGCTTGTCATTGTTTGGCACGGTGCGCACCCAAAACGGTGAGAATTTCGTGTCAACATCTTGCACGCCTTCGATTGATTCAAGGCTCGACTGAACGTCGCCATAATTCCGACCTTTTACCTGCTCCTTGACTTTGTGCTCATCAATCTCTGGGCCAATCTTTGCATTTGCTGTTAATCGAACTTGCACGGCATTGTTGCGCTCACTATATTGCGCAAATTTTACCTCATTTGACCCATCATTATAGATCTTTTGGTTCTTCTTGCTACCAATTTCTTTCTTGAGCGTATCCTCCAAGAACTGCTTCATATCAGAGCGATCAATACCCTGCATGCTGGCTGTCACTGTTGTTTTCAACTGAACCGTACCGCTGGCTTCATGGTCAATCGCCACTGAAGGCGTAGGGTTTGAGCGAGCCTCTTGGTAGCTTTCATTGATGACGATGCTTGAAGATGGGAAGAGTGCCTTGACTGCTGATTGCAGTGAAGTGTCTTTTTGGGCGTCAAGCTTAACTTTAGCTTTGGCAACATCATCAGCCGACACCACAGTCACTTCCCGACTCGAGCCGCCACTCATTGCGGTGCCCGCCGCCGAAAAGCCGCTCACATTTGAAGAGTAGCTTCGTGACGACAGATTGTATTCACTACCAACCTGAGTTGCTTGCACCTTGACGGTTGCCACCGATTGGATGACACCGCCAGGACCAATTGAGGTGCCCGACAAGCTGGCTGGCTCTGTGCTGACAAACGTATAATCGCCCGACGAGAAGGACGTTCCAGCCGGAATTGTTAGCGTCAAGCTTGATACCGATGTTCGAACAAGGTGCATTGTACCACTTGCTTTTTCACCAACTTTCTTCTTACCCGTAGGGGTGAAATCGACGGAAATATCTTTCTTTTGTTCTTGGTGCAACGACTTGATGACGTTGTTGGCAGCATCAACCTTTCCGTCCTGTTTTAACGTAACGGACTTATCAACCGTAGAGGTGGTCGTTTTAGCTGTAATCACGACTGTGGCATGCGGCGCAAACCAAATCGCCCAAACCATGAACAGAACAAATAGAACGATGCCGCCGCCAATCAAGACCAATTTTTTACGGAAAACATTAAAATCTGGAACTTTTGGCTTACCTTTGCCAGCCGACTTAGCTGGTTTTACTGGTTTTGATGGCTTTTCGTCTTCGGCTATTGCTGCATCGATAGCATCATCAGCCTTATTTCGTGCTTTTGGCGTCGCCTTATCAGCCAATTCACCGACCGGTATCTCACTACCGTCAATCACATCGTCACCGTCATCAACATCGATGGCTGGAATTTCCGCAATCTCTGGGCGAGACTGCAATGTCTTGGCCACTGGGATGCGGGCTGCGGCTGCCAAACCACTGAGCGCCTGGTCACTGGTGATCAACACGATGCGCTTCTCGGCATTCTCCGCCGCACGATTTAACAATCTCATATTGACCGCGCTCTGCAATATACCAACCCGTTTAGGAGGCACCAATGCAACGATACGTGCCTTTGAATCTTTTATCTTGCTGACGATGTTGGTGATATCGTCTTCAACATCGATATAGATAACGTCTTTGTTCATTTATATTTTAAGTAATCGATTAATTTTATCCATTAAGCCATTAGCATCTTGGCCACTTACCATTGTATCATATCCTACGCGCAGCAAGCCCATCGCTGTCACAAATGTGTGGTCGGTGATATCACCTGTTGTATCAGTAATACCGACCACCTCAGACGGTTTGATGCGCTGCACCACTGGTTTTTTCGTGAATGGTAGCTCTTTGTACCATGGTTCATTACCCAGGGCGTCAACCAATTTTTCCAAGCTGGCGCCTCCGCCACACAGTAAAATCCTATTTGGCAAATGATCAACACTATCAAATTCGCTCAACGCCAATTCTACTCCAGATAGCCACACATCAAGCGTCTTATCAATCGCGCTATCAAGCCGCTTCTTGACCGACGGCTTCACGTACTCATGACCAAGATTGAGTTTTAATTTTTCAGCATCTTTATAACTGAGATCAAGCTCCGTGGCAATTGTTCTAGTGAAACTGCGACCACCGATGCCAAACATTCTGGTGCCTTCCACGCCACCGTCATTGACCACGGCAATGTCGGTCGTTCCACCACCAACGTCTGCTAAAATTGCAGTGAATGAACTATTGGCATCTGTTCCCAGCACGCTTCTACTGACCGCAAATGGCTCAGCCGCTACCGCTATCAGCTCTAACGCCAACTCATCAGCCACCTTTTCCAGCGCACCGATATGCACCATTGGCGCAAACGCCGTATAGATCTGCACTGCCACGTCTTTGCCCTGAAAACCGATTGGATTTGACACCTTATAGCCATCAATGTGTAAGCTCACCAGGGCCGAGTTGACCAATTTCACTTCGACGTCTTCATTGCCAGTTTCCAGCGCGATCTGTGCTTGAGCTTTGCCTTGTGCTCGCTCCTGGACTTTTTCGATGATAAATTCCATCTCGGCAACGTCCAACGCTCGTTCTGGCTGCGGACGACGATAGCGGATGGTGTTCGTCATACCTTTGACCAATTCTCCAGCGATGCCAATCACGACGCGTCGCGCTTGGACGCCCGCCTTTTCCTCAGCTTCCGCCAAGGCTGCTTCACAGTTGGCAACTACGCCAGATATGTCAGCGATTGCTCCAGAATGCATATCACCCAATTCTTGCTGCTTGCGACCAACACCAATAACTTCGATGGCATCATTTCGCACTTCAGCGATCAAAGCCTTAACTGCCTCTGTACCAATATCTAGACTAACTAGTAGATCTCGTTCTTCTTTGTCAGTTTTCTTGAGCAAGTCTTTTAGTACCATACCCTAAATTATATACTGCTGACGCTTTTTGAGCAAACTTTATAGCCTATTTTAGTACGGCTTTTACGCGTCGCACACCGGCAGAGCTGGATTCTTCTTTGATTATCTTAAATCGTTTACCGTTTGGCGTACCGTCATCATCTTGTGCCAACTGACCAGTGTGATCCACGTGCGGGCCGCCGCAAATTTCGAAGCTGACTCGCTGGTCACCCTCTCCCATCTGATAAACCTTGACAGTATCGCCGTAGCGGTCACCAAAGGCACCAACCGCGCCCATGTTGAAAGCTTCCTCAGTTGGGTATTCAGTATAGCTAACAGGCAAGTCAGCCTCAATCCAAGTGTTAACTAGTCTCTCCACCTCGTCCAGCTGTTCACGCGTAACCTTGGCGTCATTGTTAAAGTCAAACCGCAGACGTTCAGCAGTGATATTACTGCCGCGTTGCATGACGTGGTCGCCCAATACTCGCCTTAGTGCTGCGTACATCAGATGATTCGCCGTATGCAGTCGACGGTGTGCCATAGTCTGACCTTCCAGCCCACCTTTAAATGTACCTTTGGCAGCAGTTTGAGAACGCTTACGCTGCTCCGCCATACAGGCATCAAATTCCGCCTTCCAATCTGCCGCGAGCTGAATATGATGACGCTTGGCAATTTCGACACTCAGTTCATATGGGAAACCATACGTATCATGCATAGTAAAGATTTCTTGACCCGTCAATCCGTCAGCAATAAAGCTCAACAAATGCTTCGTACCCTTAAGTAACGTGCGGGCAAAGGCTTTTTCTTCCTTCATCAGCGTGATGATGATCTTATCGCGCTGTTCGGCCACCTCTGGGAAATCTTGAATATACAGATCAGCGATGACTGGCACAATTTCCTCAAAAAACGCATCCTGAATGCCCAATTCATGCGCAAAACGAATCGCCCGGCGCAATAAGCGGCGCATCACATAGCCTTGCTCTTTGTTGCTCGGCACGCAGCCATCAACCGCCAGAAACGTCGCCGCTCGCAAATGGTCAGCGATCACCCGCATAGCTTCAGTATGCTCTTCGTATGTTTTGCCACTCAATTGCTCTAGTTTTTCAATAATCGGCCACATCAAGCTAATCTTGAAAACGTCTGGATCATCGATAGCCGCTGCCGCGATGCGCTCCAGGCCCGAACCATGGTCGATATTTGGCTTCTCTAACGGCTCAAACACGCCATCAGCCACCTTTTTGTAGGCCATAAAGACATTGTTGCCAATTTCCATAAAGCGACCACAATCACAGTTTGGATGGCAATGCTCGCCAAATCTTTTATCATGCTCAACCGAGGTGAACTCATAAAACATCTCGCTATCCGGCCCACATGGATCCCCAATTGGCGTAGTTTCCGGCCCGCCATTGCGACTCCACCAGTTTTTGCTGCCGTCATAGTAAAAAATCCGCTCACCTGGTTTAATGCCGCGCGCATAACCAGCTTCTTCTGAACCAATATCAGCTTGGCCGCTACTCAAGCCTGCTTTTTCGTATAGTTCCGCCCAAATTTCCGCCGCCTCAGTGTCTTTCGGGATATTATAGCGCTCATCACCGATGTAACAGGTGACATAAATGCGGTTCATGTCTAGTCCAACCTCTTCCGACAAGAATTGCCACATCCAATTGATCTGCTCTTTTTTGAAATAATCACCCAAGCTCCAGTTACCGAGCATCTCAAAAAACGTCGTGTGACGGTTGTCACCAATGTCATCGATATCTTGGGCGCGCAAACATGTCTGGCTGTCAACGATACGATTGCCCTCAGGGTGCTTGGCCTCGCCCAACAAATAACTAATCATCGGCTGCATACCAGAGCCGGTAAATAGCGTGGTTGGGTCGTTGTGCAACACCAGCGGTGCTCGATTGACAACAGCATGACCATTGCTTTTATAAAAATCGAGGTATTTTTTGCGGATATCTTGAGCTTTCATATCTGTTAATTATAGCACAACATAAAATCGCCCCAAAACGAGGCGATTTCAAATAGCTTATATGATTATTCAGCGGATTCTTCTACTGGCTCTTCAGCTGGAGCTTCTTCCTTTGGCTGGTTTTTACGCAACTTTTCTGGGTTACGAATGGCTTTGTGCTTGTCGGCAGCCGGTTCTTTGACCCACTTTGGTAATGTGACACCAGCTTCTTTCAACAACTTAACAACACGTGGTGTTGGCTGAGCACCATTGTCCAAATATTTTTGTGCCAATTCAACCTGAATATTTGCTACTTTTGTGTGTGGATTGTAGCTACCAACATAGGCGACAACACGGCCGCTTGATGGATGGCGCTGTGCTTCCTGTACAGCCAGACGGTAGACTGGGTAGCCCTTGCGACCCAAACGTTGCAAACGAATTGCTAACATATAATTATCTTATTCCTTCTCTTACACTCTTAGGTTAATTCTTATTCTGTACCAGTGTACACTATTTTCCTCGATGCGTCAATCTGTTTGGATAATCCCGCCGCCCAAACATTCCTCGCCGTCATATAGCACGGCTGATTGGCCTGGTGCGACGGCACGCTGCGGCTCAGCCAGCTTCACCGTCACCTTCTCGCCAGCATCGTTCATGCGCGCAACTTCCGCATCAATCAATGGCGCTCGGTGTCGCACCCGAACCTGATAGGCGCCGTCTTTTGGTGGTTCACCAATCCAGTGAACATCAGCTAAAGTTAACTCTTTCCGCCAGAGATTTTCATTATCAATTGAGCGTGACACGTAAACCTCATTCTTTGCCATGTCCTTACCGACGACATAATACGGCAAGCCGCCACCAATATCCAACCCATGTCGCTGTCCTAAAGTGTAAAATATCGCCCCGTCGTGCCTGCCAACAACTACACCTGTTTGTTGATCGATGATGTCGCCCGGACTCGTCTCGACATATTCTGACAAAAACTCGCGAATCCCCACCTGTCCAACAAAGCAAATGCCCATCGATTCCTTTTTACTAGCAGTCCACAACCCCCGCTCTTTGGCCATCTCGCGCACCTCAGCCTTGGTAAAATCACCCAGCGGGAACATGGTCTTTGCGAGTGCCTCCGACGTCACCCGGTAGAGGAAATAGGTTTGGTCTTTGTTGTCATCGTGCGCCCGAAGCAAACGCCCCTCGCTCGTCCTGGCATAATGTCCCGTCGCAATATACTCCGCACCCGCTGCCAACGACGCCTCCAAAAACAACTTAAACTTGACCTCTTGATTACACATCACATCAGGATTTGGCGTGCGACCTGTTTGGTATTCGCGGATCATATAGTCAACAACATTTTGCTTGTACTCTTTCTGAAAATCAAACACCTGAAAATCAATCCCCAGCCCCACCGCCACGCGCTTGGCGTCAGCCACATCTTCTGCCCACGGACAGTGCATACCCGGCAAATCTTCCGACCAGTTTTTCATATACACGCCAGTTACCTCGTGGCCTTGCTCGACCAATAGCGCTGCCGCTACCGACGAATCAACGCCGCCCGACATACCGACGAACACCCGAGCCATCAGCGTGTTCCCCCAATGGTAAATAACCCAATTTTGATCAACTCGCCAACTGCTAGCCACCAACCCCACGGTGTCAACCACCAGAGATCACCCCAATGTTTATCACGGCTGACTGGGTGCGACAGTACTTCCACCCCAGGCACCTGCGCCGCAAACTCAGACCGAGCTCGTTGCATGTGATAACCACTGGTGACTAAGATGATGCGCTTCATTTTGCGGGCAGTGATAACTGATTTTACTTCAACTGCATTCTGTTTTGTCGTCTCAGAATGGTCTTCGATGATAATATGCTTATCTGGTACGCCCTGCGACAATGCACGACGCTTCATGGCCTCAGCATTGGACAACCCCGTCTTATCAGCTGCCGCACCCGACATGATGAGTAGTGAAGACCATTGTTGCTTATATAAACGAATCGCTTCGTCAGTCCGTGCATCAGTGTCTCCGCCAGAAACCGCTACGATGGCATCAGCCGCCGCGCACTCACTAGTTCCAGGACCAGAACATTTTGCCAAATCATCTGGCGCTAAATACATTGTCAAACCAATGATAATCACCACAACAACAACAGCCAGTCCAATCAATCGATGAATCATCGCATTCTCTCCTGCTCTTTTCGGACCGACTGAATGATGAACTCAGCTGCTCGAACAACCATTGCTTCATCATTTAACCTTCCAAGGGTGATGCGCAAACTGCCATCAATATCTGAGTCGCTCAAACCAATAGCCGATAGCACATGTGAACGTGTACCGGAGTTGGCCGCACAGGCACTGCCTGTTGCCACCATCACATCATGCATTTCCAACAAGAAGACCAGTCGTTCAGCATCCAAACCCGGAAAAGAAATATTCAAAAAATTCGCCAACGATTTTTTACGATCAGACGAAATGATCATTTCAGGTAGCTCAGCTTTCATCTTCCGAATCATAGCATCGCGCAATCCCTGCAGTCGCTTCACTTCAGCTTTGCGCCGTTTGGCAGCCAGCTCCAAAGCCTCAGCAAAACCAATTACACCAGCGACATTTTCCGTGCCACTGCGAAGACCTAGTTCCTGCCCACCTCCCATAATGGTTGGTGCAATATGCACGCCCGGGCGCACCCACAGTAAGCCAACTTGTTTTGGTCCGTAGACTTTTGCCGCGCTGAGCGTCAATAAATCCACGCCTAATCGTTTCACTTTTATATCCAACAGCGCTGCTGCCTGAGACGCATCAGTGTGGAACAATAGCGGCGTACTCTCCCCGGCAGACCGGCGGCGTTCGCGCTCTGCTTGAATGACACGAGCAATATCTTCAATTGGCTGCACATACCCCAGCTCATGATTTGCCAGGGCGATTGACACAAAACCAACCTCTGGCGTAAGAGCTTCCTTCACTGCTTCTGGAGAAATTCTCCCCTTATGATCCGGCTGGATCAACACTGGCTTCGCGTAACGTCCAGCAGCCGACAGAACCGATGCGTGTTCAATGGTCGCAACCGCACGGACTGTTTGCTCTGCCGCCTGAAACGCCAAATTGACTGACTCCGTGGCGCCAGCTGTCATCACCAATTCATCCGCAACAACGCCTAAAACCTGCGCAATGCGAGCCTTGGCTGCTTGATAGTCACGCTTCACTGAAACACCAGCTGCATATGGGCTGGATGGATTGAAAAATTTCTCAGAAAAATAGGGCTGCATCGCCTCAACCACCAACGGGTCCATCGGCGTTGCCGCCGCATGATCAAGATATATCAACTTATCATTCACTGCTATCTATTATACCACTTGTAGGGGCTTGCCTGTGTCTGGATCTTGTTTATACAACTTGCGCGAAACACGCTCATAATACTCTTTAACCGCCAACACAAAGTTGTGAAGTTCTTCGCCCTCCAGGTAGCTGTATTGGTAGTTTGGTTGAACCTTCAATACGCCTTTTTCTTGGATTTCATATTTGGTTGTCAATTCTTGCACTTTGCCATCAGCGCCAACCACTTCTTCGTACCAAATCCACGTTTTCTCATCCAAATTGAAAAATTCTCGGCGCTGCACATGTTCGGGCTTGTCACCAAAAATCGTCGCACCAATTTGGCTCTCCATCTGAATCAATTGTCGCTCGGTCAGCGGCTTAGTTGGTCGGTCTTTACGCCGGATTCGCATCAACGGCTTCACCGACTCGTCTGCAAAAACCAGGCTTGCAGCTTTTTTAAGAATCTTACTCATACGCCAAACCTCCTTATGCTGCTACATCAAAATCAGGGTTAATTACAGAGTCAGTCTGTCGCATCTTGGCCAGATACTCACCAATTTCCTTAGAATATCGCACTGCTTCAACAGGATCTTTGGGGTGTTTAGGAAATTCAATCAATAATGTCTGTGGAGCTTCCATTGACTTGGCTAAGCTTGATGCTTCACTCTCGCCTGTACTGCCACGCATAGCAGCACTTGATAGTGAACGAGCATCAGCAGTTTGATGCGCAGCAAGCTCGTCAGCACGACCAACAGGAGTAGTCTCAAAATTCAGCGTGTTTGCCTTTTCCAAGGCAGCTTCCAACGCCGCATTAACTTCTTTGTCGTACGTACCCGTGTTGTTCTCTCGCATATTTCTCCACTTTTACAAGCCAAAAAGTTTTACCGTGTTATCGGTCGCTGCTTTTTCGAGGTCGTGAAGCACTAGCTTGCGCTCCGCCGCCCAATACTTTGCCACCAACTCCACATATTCTGGCTTATTCATCTTACCACGAAATGGCTTTGGTGTCAAGAATGGCGCATCGGTTTCTAGTAATAATCGCTCCAGCGGGACAGAAGCGAATAATTCTCGCTGCGTTTGGTCTTTGGTAAACGTGCTAATGCCATTCAAACCAACATACAACCCACGAGCAAATCCCTTCTCCAAATTAAGGCGCGTATCAGTAAAACTGTGTAGTACACCGCGCACGCCATGGAAATTATCAAAAATCGGCCAAAAGTCATCCCACACCGACGGCTGGTCGGGCGCGCCATCGCGAATATGAAAACTAACAGGCACATCATAGTCCACCGCCAGCTGCAGCTGCGCCTCCAGCGCCTGAATTTGCACCTCGCGCGGGCTGTGATTGTAATAATAATCAAGGCCAATCTCACCAATCGCTACAATTGGTGAATTCTCCGCTCTATTCTTCAACAATTGTTCTATCTCACCCCAGCCATCTTTGCTGTCGTGCGGATGAACGCCAACTGCCGCCCAGGCAAAGTCGCGATTTGCGGCAAACTCCACGGCTTGCTGACTACTGCGCTGGTCAGTGCCAACACAAATCATGCCAATGCCCGCTGCAATTGACTGCTGGTATAGCTCCTCATGATTATCCGCGAAAAACTCAGTGTCGTGCACATGACAATGCGAATCGATCAAACGCAAAGTTGTCGCTGTATTATTCTCTACTACCGGGCTCATCGTTATTTACCTTGAGTTGCTACTTTTGGCGCCCGCGGATCAGGTGTGTGCAGGTATTTACGCGGGAACAGTGGTGTCAGCTCTGGTGGCACAACGCCACTAGCAAACATGTCGTGAATCTTCTCAGCAGTTTGTGGCATGAATGGGCGCAGCATATCAGACACTTGTAGCAATGTACCGCAAGCATACGCCAAGATCTCGCCTAGGTGTGCTTCAGCTTCTGGGTCTTTGGCCCGTTTTTTGGCAACCTGCCACGGCTGGACGCGCTCGATGTACTGGTTCAATGAACGGATGATTTGCCAAATCTCATCCATGGCTTGGTTGAAGGCAAAGCTTTCCATGGAGTGGCGATACGGTCCCATGTCGTGTTCAGCTTGTGGCGCATCGCCAATGACACCTGCCTGATATGACTGCACCATCTTAGCCACGCGCTGCACCAAATTACCGAGATCATTGCCCAGCTCACCGTTGTACGCGGCTTCAAATTTCTCCCACGTAAAATCGCCGTCGTCCTGAGTTGGCACGTGGCGCAGGAAATAATAGCGAAATGCCTCGACACCGTAGTGCGGGATGATGTCGGCTGGACCGACGCCGTTACCGAGACTCTTACCCATTTTGGCGCCACCAACATTGATAAAGCCATGCACCAATAACACCTTTGGCAGTGGCAAGTCCAGCGCCATCAACATCGCTGGCCAAATTCCAGCGTGGAAACGAAGGATATCCTTGCCAATCACCTGCACATTTGCTGGCCAAAACGCCTGCCATTCCTCTGGACGATCAGGATAACCAATGACCGTGATGTAATTGCTCAGCGCATCCAACCAGACATACATCACCTGCGTATCATCGCCTGGCACCGGCACGCCCCAGCTAAGGTTCTTGCGCGGACGCGAAATTGACACATCCTTCAGGCCATCTTTCATCAATTCCAAAAACTCTTTTTTACGAAATTCAGGCACAATTTTCATCTTGTTTGATTCAATTGCCTGGCGAATGTTCTCCGAGAATGCGCTGGTTTTGAAATAATAATTCTCTTCACTCAGTCGTTGGTATGGCGACTGGTGGTCAGGGCAAATGCCATTATTTTCAGCCGCCTCCTTGTCAGTGACAAACGCCTCACAGCCTTGACAGTACCAGCCCTCGTACGTGCTTTTGTAGATGTAGCCAGCCGCAGCCAACTTCTGCCAAATATACTGCACCGCGCCAACATGATGCGGATCAGTGGTGCGGATAAAGTCCGTCGCCGAAATATTCAACTCGGCAATCATGTTCTGGAAATTGCCATGCATTTGGTCAACATAGGCTTGCGGCGTCTGGTTTTGACTGGCAGCCTTGGCGGCAATTTTATTGCCATGCTCATCCACGCCCGTCTGGAAACGCACCTCACGGCCATTTTGCCGCTGATACCGCGTCCATACATCTGCTAGCATATAGTCCATGGCGTGCCCGATGTGCGGCAAACCGTTGACATAAGGAATAGCGGTAGTGATATAGGCGTGTTGTTTAGTCATGCTACCCATTGTATCATTATCTGGAACAATTTTCACCGATATACATTCGACGAGGGCTCACCCGCGCATCATTGCTACCACTGCAATGCGCCCCGCTGTATCACCCGATGAGTGCGAAAAATAATTTGGATTGTCCGCTGTATCGATTGGCAAAATGAAAATGTTATCATCAGGAACGCCCGCCTGGATGGCTAGCGAACGATTGAACCCTTGCATATCCAGACAAATTCCATCAGCCGTTTGGCGGCAGAAATTGTGCCAATTCGTATCATTTGCATGATCAAAATAATCCATACGATAATTTTTCTGCGTGATGCTTGGCGACATCCAAATTTGTAAATCTTTTGCCTGACTACCCCGCCTGACAAAATACTGCACCGCCTGAGACATTAACTGCGCAACCGTCGAATGCCGACCCAAATGCGCCAGCATAAGCGCCCGGCGTTTTGGATCATATATAACGGTGGCGATACAGTCCGCCACTGGTAACAACAAGCCGACGCCAGCCATTTCGGTATAGAGCGCGTCAGCAAAAATCCCCTCGTTGTTGTATTTCACTGTGTCAGTTTCAGCAACTTCGACGGTAGCATCAAACGTTTGTGCTTGGTCATATGAAATCACGTGATAGACAACGTCGTCGTAATTAATGCCAAGTTGATTACAAAACCGCCGCCGATTCTCCAGTACGTCGGCTACGTGACGACCACGAATACGATCAAGCATGGTGCCGTCGTCTTTCGACGAAACCGCAACCAACAGGTCAGACGGAAAACACGTCGGCTGATCTGCTGCAATCATCGCGCCCGCCATTCTTTGAGCAACCGCTGCCAATCGTTAATTGCCAAATCTTCAGCACGAGCATCGGGTGAAATGCCAGCCTTTTTTAGCAACTGTTCGGCAGCACCTTTACTAATAGCTAGCCCGCCGCTCAAGCTAGAACGCAACTTCTTACGCTTAGCAGAAAAACCAGCCTTAACAACACGGAAAAAATCTTTTTGATCTTCAGAAGCGACTAGTGGTTCGGTGTGAGTCCTCAATACCACCACCTGCGAATCAACTTTTGGCGGTGGCGTAAAGAATTGCCGTGGCACTTCAATGTCTAGTTCCGCCTCGGCAAACAGCTGCGCGCTGACCGCTAAAATGCTCATTTCGCCAGGCTCCGCCGCGATGCGCTGGGCGACCTCTTTCTGTACCAACAGCACCGCCAAGCTCGGCTTATTTTCCGCTGTCATCAACTTTTCAACAATTTTGCTGGTAATGTAGTACGGCACGTTGGCGACTACTTTATAGCCAGTTGGTAATTGATTTAAGTCAAATTGCAAGATATCTTCATTGATCACTTCCAGGTTTTTGCCAGGAAATTGCCCCGGTAACTTGCGCGCCAAATCCGCATCAAATTCTACTGCCACCACGCGCCCGGCTCGCGCCAACAACCGGCTGGTCAACGTGCCAAGTCCTGGCCCAATCTCCAAAACCACATCATCTTTGCTCAGCTCCGCCGCCTCAGCAATCTCTGCCAAAACCTCTGGGTCGCGCAGCCAGTGCTGGCCTAATTCTTTTTTCGGCCCACGCGCTGACGCCATCTAACGTCCGTCCCCGTTCGTCCAGTCAGTCGCTAGGTCAAACCCATGTGGATGTCGCACGGCAAAACCGCCGGTATCATACACCTTGCCAGGACCCATGCTGGTTTCCACTACCGAGCAGCGCGGATAATTACCATAATTTGCCGCCACCAAAATGTAGCCATCCTTGTCCACTTTAGCGCCGTCTGCCCGCACGGTATAACCACCGCCGCCGCAGGCATTGATGACGACATTCATCGGCAGGTCATAGTAGGTTTCGCGGTGTGATATGCCCCGTGAGTCGGTAAACTGCTGGGTACTTTTGGCTTTAGTTAAAGCATTAGGCAACCTGGCACCAACAATCTCTATCTGTGCCACAGGCTGATTGGTAATTTGTTCAGCAACTTTATTTTTTGCAATTTCTGTGCCGTCACCCTTCACTTTCACGCTATGTGTGACTTGCTTAGAGCCAACAGCACCCGCCTGTTGCACCTGCTTAAAACCAACGGCGTGTGCGTAACTTTTTGCTGATTGTACCTCAAACTGGACCGGCTCTTCGGTGATGACGGTATATTCGTGAACTGATTCTCTTTCAGTATTTTGAGCGAGTTTTCTTTGGACTGACGATACCGCCAAAAAGACAGTCAATGCTGTTGCGGCCATTAGCCCTGTTACCATCACTGCTACTTTTGGAGTTCTCAGTAAAAACCAATACCGCTTCATGTACTTCCTAGAGATTACCTGACGTTACCGATAGATATCCTGTAGACCCATCCTTACCTTACAACTTGGCCATGGTTGCCAACCGCGGGCTTTGTATGTCTGCCATGCTTTTTCGTCCTGCACTGATGGCGGAGCCTCAGAAGCTACCGAATAACCACCAAAGCCTCCCCATGTGCGCTTGTCAAATTGATAGGCGCCATAATAGCCGTTTCCGGTGTTTGATGTATAACTTCCTTCACAACTTCTCAACCGTGCCAAGGCCTCAGAAAAACTACCAGAGAAGGTGTTGGCACTCTTGGCGCCCACCACCTCAACTCGCTTCTTTGGCTCAACAGTTGTAACACTGGCAATGATCCGGCGCGAGACTTCCTGCCCATTTCTCATCTCAATCTCATAGGTAACGTTCTTTTTACCTGGTGCACCAGCTTCCTTGACCTGCTTGAAACCAGTCTCTCGATTGGCATCTTTGACCTGCTCAACAGGGGCGGCAATCTCTTCTTCAACAGTAACCGTCTGCTTACCATTACGCCAGACACTGAGGTGCATACCAGCGGTAATAGGCGTTGATTCGGGGACGGACAAGCCGTCATCCTTCCCGAGCATCACGTTTTTCTCGCGCAATAATTCTCCGACTGTGCGAGCCATCGTTCTCACCTCTGTAGTTTTACCATAAAGCGTCAATTGCAATGGTGTAGCTCGGTGAATTTTCAAAATAACATCAGCGCCGTCCAACAAAAAATCGCTTGGTGGTTCAATGGTTGTTTTATCTTCAGGATAAATGGTCACACCCGCGGCTTGCGCTATCAGTGGCGTGGTCTGCTGAGCGGTCACCACACGAACTCGATGTGTGCCGTCCGCTACTGTTACTGGCCGTGCACGATAGATATTAACGTTATATTTCGTGGACACCAACTGAGTGTCAAGGCTCGGTTCAACAACATCATGCTTTTCATCAACCGAAATATCGGCCGCCTTCAGGGCTTCTTTGACGGTCCCAACAGTAGTGACGATGGATCGTTCTTGGCCCCGGTCATGAATCGTTACTACCTTTTCGCCATTTGGAGCAGCCGTATTTGATTCCTGAACCTGATCCCGAGCTAGAGCATTGTCGACAAGCTTTACGCTCGCAATTCCAAAGACAGCAATCGCTACGACTATCATCATTCGAGCTGTATTGTGGTGAATTTTCAGTCCAAATTTCATACTCATAGCGAAAAACGCTCTATTCATTATAGCAGAACTCGCTCATATTAGCAACCGACTAGCACTTTTCTAATCGAGCAAACTCAACATTGAGCTTTTTGGTTTTACCATTTTCAAAAGCCACCACCACTGCTAAGCCATCAACTTCCATGATCTCACCAACACCAAATTGTGGACTGCGCACCCTGTCGCCAACATCCAAACCAATTTCATCACTGTAAAATTCAGGTTCGGGGACAAAACTCGACGAAGCAGGCTTGTCCAAGCCGCCGCTCAAAATACCCATCTCGTCTAAGAATCGTGACGGCAAATTGTACGCTATTTGTCCAAATTGCGTCCTGGAGCTAGCACAGGTGATGAATAATTCTTGGCGAGCACGCGTGATACCGACATAGCAAAGCCGCCGTTCTTCTTCGACGTCCTCAGACTTACCGCCATCAAACACCCGGGAGTGTGGTAATATCCCTTCCTCCAAACCAGTCAGAAATACCACTGGAAATTCCAAACCCTTCGCTGCGTGCAGCGTCATCAGGGTGATTTGCTCGTTCGCTTGGTCATCACTAGCAGACATCAACGCCATTTCTTCCAGGAAGGTCGGTACATCAATATACGCCTTGGCTTCAGCCACCAAGACGCCCAGGTTTTCCATTTTTTCTTCTGATTGCACGCTGCCGTCATTGATGAATATGCCATACCCTGTTTGATCAATAATTTTTTCAATCACATCGGCTGGCGCCTCGTCAATCGACTCTTGTAAACTACTGAGTAGCGTCCCGAGCTCATGCAGCGAATACTTGGCGCGTGGTGTCAGTCCCTGTGCCTCATTGACCGCCAACAGCCCATCAATGACAGTCGTCCCTTGTTCATCATTCCACGCCAAAAATTTAGCCACACTCACCGCGCCAATACCTCGTTTCGGCAGGTTAACAATTCGTGAAAAACTCATCCTGTCGCTGGGCTGATATAGCAGCCGCAAATACGCCAAGACATCTTTGACAACCGCTCGGTCCAGGAACCGCAACCCGCCCATAATTTTGTACGGCAAATAGTTTTGGCGCAGCGCCCGTTCAATTGCGTAACTTTGTGCATTGGTCCGATACAACACAGCGACGTCATCCGGTGAGCGCCCAACACTCAGCTGGCGCCGTATCTCATTGGCGATCACCTGAGCTTCCTCGGCCTCAGAATAGAGCTGCCACAGCTGCGGTTCAGCGCCGTCACCGCTATTTGTCCAAAGATTTTTATCAGTCCGATTGACGTTGTGCTGGATGAGATTATTCGCCAAATTCAGAATTGAGCCAGTCGAGCGGTAATTTTGCTCCAACTTAATGACCACCGCTCCAGGAAAATCTCGTTCAAAATTGAGGATATTGGTATAGTCAGCGCCGCGAAAACTATAGATTGACTGAGCATCATCGCCAACTACTGAAAGATTTCGCTCTGGCCCAACCAATAATTTAATCAGTGTGTATTGTACCGTGTTCGTGTCTTGGTATTCGTCAATCAGAATATGCTGAAATTGCTGCTGCCATTTTTGACGAATGCCAGGATGCGTCTTAAACAGTTCGACAACTTTCAGCAACAAATCATCAAAATCAAGCGCCGCCGCCTGACGAAGTGCCTTCTCATATGCTTGAAACAGTGCGCCAATTCGCTGCTGGACGGGGCTTGACGCTGACGCCACATATGCCTCCGGATCTATCATGTCATTTTTTGCATGAGAGATGGCAGACAACACCGAACGTGGCTTAATGTCACGGTCAGTCAGACCTTGCGCCTTCATGATTTGCTTGATCAAGCTCAATTGGTCGTCTGTATCATAAATCACAAATCGTTTATCCAGGCCCAACACCATTCCATCCATGCGTAATATACGCACACAGATACTATGAAATGTTCCCATCCACGGCATAAACCGACGGTCGTCTGGATTTTCATGCAGCAACACCGCCAGTCGCTGCCTCATTTCTTTGGCAGCCTTGTTCGTAAATGTCACTGCCAAAATATGACTTGGCCAAATATTCTTCTGCGACACCAAGTAGGCTATTCGGTGCGTCAGCGTCTTCGTTTTGCCACTACCAGCACCAGCCAAGATTAACAATGGCCCAGACTCATGCTTAACCGCCCGGAGTTGCTCTGGATTCAGTTCTGTCAATATGTCCATGCTACTATTGTACCAGCAAGAAGTAATATGCGGCAGCTCCGCCACCAGCACCCAACAGTAGCAAAATCAAAATGATGATAAAGCTCATCACTCCAGATGGCTTCTTCTCTTCGACAGGTTGCGGTTGAGCTGCAGCCGCTTCAAACATCGGAGCAGGCTCTGGTGTCGATGTCTCTACTGGCTCGTTTGAACTCATCACTGAGGCTGCTGCTTGCTGCTTAAACGATGGCGCCGATTGAGGAGTATTCTCGCTTTCTACCTCCGCCGCAGGCTGTTCATGTCCCACAGCACTCTCTTCAGGGGCGTCCGCCTGAGCAGCACTTAATTCATTAGTCAGTGAGTCTAGTTCAGCAACCGTAGCAGCCACTTCTGGCGTTTGCTCTTCTTCAGGAGCTTCACTGTTAGCATCAGCCAATTCACCCTTAATCCCCATTTCCAAAGCCATGAGCTCTCGGTCGAGGTCAGAATTCATGCCAACTGACTCTTCAGCTGCTACCTCTGAGCTTGGCTCAAGGCTCAGCCGTGGCTTACCGCCAAGGTCATTTTTCTCTGGCGCTGGACGCGCATCATCCGTCGCTTCAGTACCCATCAAGTCTGGGCTGACCATGGAGACTTCGCCATTCTCATCAGAAGTATTACCGGCGCCATATGAGCCCAATGGACGCTTTTCTATGGTTGCGCTAGCATTGCTCAAAAACGGTGAAGCCAACGATGACGAGGTTGGCTGCCCTGCCGCTGTTTCGCCAAAGCTTGATGTATCTGCCGACTGGTCGGTTGATGACAATGACTGAGAAATAGCATTTGCCAACTCTGTGGTATCTAAGGTCGGCGCTGCCGTCTCAGCTGGCGTGTTGCTTGACGCTGACTCGTGGCCGCCAGACGCATCCATGCGCGGTGCCCGTACTGGGTTGACCATTGGATCAGCCACCACTGTGTTGGTGCGAGCTGCTGCCGATGCTGGACGCGTGCTCATAGCAGCTGCACTCATTGACGATGGCGCTACCACGTCCATGACACGACCCGTGTGCCGTGGAGTGACTGGTGGAACAAACACTGGTTTCTCCGTCTTGTCTTCAGCTTCGGGCGCTGGGGTTTCATCAGTAGCCTGATCTGTCACAGCTGCCTCTGATGGCTCCGGCTGAGCTGGCTCTTCTACAACAAACCCTGGCTGGGTGTTGGTAGCTTCAGGACTGTGAGTAGCTTCTGATTCAGGTGTGATCTCAGGCTTCACTTCAGGCACAACCTCGGGCTTTGCCTCAGGCGCAATGAAAACATGACCAGATGTTGACACTGGCGCCGTCGGTTCTTCAGCTGGCGCTGGCTCTTTAGGTTCATTACTCTCAGATATAGGTTTAATCTCAGTTTTCTCAACCTCAGCCGTAGGAGCAGCATCAGCCGCCTGGCTGTCAGCTACCGAAGTTGTCTCAGGTTTTTTATCATCAGCCACGGAAGCTATTTCGGTCTTTTTGTCATCAGCCGCTGGACTATCTGAAGCACGGTCGCTGTCCTGCCGGCGCTGATTCATCAGTGAATTCACCGCCCTGTCCAGTTCCTCAAAGTCAATATCTGTCATTTCCCCTCCCGATTGCTGTTATGTGCTTTTTCTATAATATCGATAAATTGATAGGCGTCCAAACTAGCACCACCGATCAACAAACCATCGATTCCATCAATACGCAAATAATCACTTGCCTTTTCAACCGTTATGCTACCGCCGTACAAGATTCTCACCTCAGTTGCAGCTTTTTTGCCAAATAGCTGCTGAATTTGACGACGAATCGTCTTAATGGCTCGTCGCACGTCAGCTGGATTGGCACTTTCTCCGGTACCAATTGCCCAAACTGGCTCATAGGCGATCACGATGCGGTCAAACTCATCAGCTGTCACATTTGCCAAACCGCTCAGCAGCTGATCGTGCAGTGCATCAGCCGTTTCGCCAAGGGTTTTTTCTTGTAGCGTTTCGCCAATACACAGGATTGGTTGCAAATGATTACGCAGCGCGGCTTGAACTTTCAATCTGATGTCGCGGTCACGCTCCTGGAAAACATAGCGCCGCTCCGAATGTCCAACAATGACATAATCAACCAGCCCGCGCAGATGAGCCGCTGGCACTTCGCCGGTGTAATTACCATAGTCACGCCAGTAACAATTCTGAGCTGCCAGCTTGATGAGTCGGCGATTTACTTGTAGACTCAGGCTCTGAAGCGTCAAAATCGTTGGCGCGACTACCGTTTCTACATCACGATGCGACGAAATCATCTTCATCAGCTTGTGCAGATAAAGACTTGCTTCTTGCATAGCTAGGTGCATTTTCCAGTTGCCAACGATTAACTTCTTGCCCATATATTCCCCTTATGCTTTTTAGTGTACCACTCCAAGCCCATATGCGTCTAGTAAACTCTCGATTCCTGGCAGTTTTTTTCCAGCCATTAGCGCCAAACTAGCCCCACCACCTGTGGAAACATGACTAAACGCTGCGCCGTCATGACCATCCCATTTCAGTACAAAATCAGCCGTATCACCGCCACCGACTACTGAAATCGCCTGCTTGTTTTGGGCGATCGCTAAACTGAGACGAGCAGAGCCAATGGCAAAAGTCGATTTCTCAGCCAAACCAACTGGGCCATTCCAGATGATCGTTCCCGCGTGGGCTAGTACTGTAGTGTAGCGTTCAATGGTTTGCATACCTATGTCGAGTGCCATGTCATTGACACCAATATTCGCCACACTGACTTCACGCCGCTCTTGACTGTCAGGGCTTTCAGCTACTGCAACGTCTGTTGGCAGCAACAGAAAATCATCCACATGTTCACGACCAACTTTTTGTTCCACTGCTTGATAAATCTGGCGAATGACGTCGTGCTGGCCTGGCTCAACGCGGCTTTTCCCCATATTGTACCCCTTGTATTCCAAAAAGGTATTTGCCATGGCGCCGCCGATCAAGATCTGATCAGCCTTATTGATAAACTCATGAATCATGCCGATTTTGTCAGAAACTTTGGCACCGCCGACGATGGCGACTAGCGGCCGCTTGGGACTAAGCATGGCGCGAGTGATGGCGTCATATTCAGCACGAACCAAGTCACCCGCCACCCCAGGTATATACATGGTAATTTCGTGTGTACTGGCGTGTTTTCGGTGCACCACTGCAAAGCCGTCTTGCACAAAATAATCAGCCTGGCTAGCCCGAGCAATTGAGCGCGCAAACTGCGTGTCGTCAGCTTCTTCTTCAGGATAAAACCGCAAATTTTCCAACAAAATGATTGCACCAGAAGATCGCCGCACTGTTTGACGAACCTTGTCGCCCACACAATCATCAACAAATTTCACTGGATAATGCAACAATTCTGACAAGCGCACAGCGACTGGTGCTAAACTATATTTTTCGTCTCGACCTTGCGGGCGACCCAAGTGACTGATCAGCACAATCTTACAATGCTGCGACAACAGATATTTCAAGGTAGGCAAACTGGCACGAATTCGTAAATCATCAGAAATCTCGCCATTTTCAAGCAATGGCACATTGTAGTCAACGCGCACCAACACTGTTTTATGGCGCAAGTCAACGTCATGAATCGTCTGTTTGAAAAATCGTTTGCCCACCCTTTGATATCCTATGTACTAATCATTTACTCCAGTGTCAAAACACGTATCGTATCAGTTTTTCCAGCGCCCGGACGATGACCATTGACCAGTACTAACGTTGCTACGCCGTCACCAAAGTAGCCTTCATTTTTCAAATCACGTGCCAAATCAACACCGTGACAGTTCTCTGGTGGACGCATGTACACACGAGTTGCGTAGTTCAATGCCAGCTTTTGCGCTATCTTGAGGTTGTCTGTCAGGCTGATGATCGGCATATTTGGACGAAATGCGCCAATATTGACTGCTGTAGCACCAGTGTCTGTTTCCGCCACGATGGCGTCCGCGTTGAGGTCACGCGCCAAACGAGCGGCTGTGTAGCTGATGACGGCGTCATTTTTCTGGCGAGATTCGCTCTTCGCCACTGGCATGACGTCACTGTGTTCCTGAGTATAGAGAATGGTTTTTCGCATTGATTCAACAGCTTCAATTGGATATTTACCATTGGCAGTCTCATCAGACAACATCACCACGTCAGCACCCTGAATGACAGCATTTGCCACGTCGCTCACTTCAGCGCGGCTTGGCTCAGGATTGTCAACCATACTACCCATCATCTGAGTTGCCACGATCACCATCTTGCCATGTTTGCGACACAACGTGATAACCCGGCGCTGCACGACTGGCACAATCTCAGCACCAGCTTCCACCGCCAAGTCTCCTCGCGCCACCATGACACCATCGCTCAACTGCACGATCTTTTCCAGGTTTTCTGGAGAGATGGCAGATTTTGTCTCAATCTTGGCGATGATCTGTGCTTCAGAACCAAACGTCAACAAACGCTGACGCAAATCAACAATGTCAGATGCTGACTGCACGAAGCTCAAAGAAACATAATCAAAGTCTCGGCTAGCCCCCCACTCAATATCTTCTAGGTCTTTCTGGGTCAAAATATCACCACCAAAATCAGTGTCAGGCAAGTTCAGACCTTTTCGACTCATCAAAAAGCCGTCATTCTGAATCTCAACCTCGATGGCAGTTTCGCTGACGATTTCGCGCACAATTGAACGAATTTTACCGTCAAACATGTACAGCGGTTCGCCAACTTTCATCTTGCTGGCCAAGTTGTACTGCACTGGAAGATTGAAACTTCCGTCATGCTCAGCAATTTCCGAATCCAGCACTAACATATCGCCGGTTTTCACTTCCAACATATTGTCTTTCAAAATGCCCAGACGAATTTTTGGACCTTGCAAATCTTGCAAGATTGCGACTGGCTTGTCTTGCTCGCGACTGGCAGTACGAATCCACTCGATTTGTTGTGTGCGCTCTTCGTAGCTACCGTGACTAAAGTTTAGGCGAAAGCCATTGGCGCCAGCGGCCATCAGCTCCGATACTTTTTCCTGGCTCATGGTCGCAGGACCAATTGTTGCCAAAATCTTGGTACGTTTAAAAATAGGTTTACTCATTTTTTAAATTATATCACGAAATAACAGTGATGGAAAATGGTTGTACTATGCAAGAAAATTTCTCTCATATTCATGATAAGCAGTTCTACTGAGCCCACGCTGGGTAACGGCATGCTTATAAATAACAGGCGGCGATCAGATTTTTTAAATCAACGTACGCCAAGGCTGATAAGCTTAAGTACTCAATGGTTTTTACCACCTATCGCCCTCCTCTACTGGCATATTTTTTGACGTATCAATACAACCTTTTATCTCATTAATTGATAGCAGCTTATCGCTACTACAATATCCTTTTGAGATAAGCTTACTTCCTTTTGATAGATACATATCCACAGATATATCTTTGGGGCTAACTCCCATGCTCTTCGTATACTCTATCATCTCATAAACACCGCTAGCAAAACGATCCTCGTCTTTAATACTACCGTCATATTTAAAATCTAATCCATAAGCTAAATTGCCACGCTGCCCGACTTTATTTTCAGCCAAAAACACCTCCTCAAAAGTTGGTTTTTTCAGAGTGAAAGTACGCTCTACGTCTGGATCTATTACGCCTAGTCTAACTTTGACATCAACGGGCATGTCTTTAAATATTTCTCTGACTTTGGGCTGAATTTTGGCAGTTTGTTCTTTTTGCCAAGTTCTTACTACATAGTCGTCGCTGTACTTCGTCTGGTTATCCACCCGAGAAACATGTATCTTTATACTTTTATCTGATTTAGGGTAGGCATCAGCAGACCATACGCAAGAGATACCAAAAGCACCGCCATCGCAACTAGGTTTTTCTACATCAAAATCTTGATTGTATTTATTTTTTAGATAGCTAGTTATATTAGCCTGCTCGATCGTATCACTAACCGAACGTTTATTAATTTCTCTATCTACTATAATTCCACCTACGATATACACTACCGTCATTATCACAACTATCGACGACAGGATAATTAAAATAACTTGCCAGGCCTTTTTATTATTTATGCGTGATTTGTTAGTCCTTTTGCTTTTACCCTTCGCCATACAATGCAGCCCCCTTATTGCCTAGTTATTTATGATTTTCTCTTAAGCATGAGCTAGTACAGCACTAGTGTATTTCATGACGTATTATTCTCCCATCTTAACAATGCACGACTCTATATCGTCTTTACTGCCCAATTTATTTTTATTAAAAAATATTTCGCATCTTATTTTCGAGTTATTATTTCTATTTACATCTACATCTACACTATACACACCCTCTTCTCGCAGCTTCTCTACAATTTTAAATATATAAGAGGCCTTTTGGCTGTCATTCGGAGCGTCTATTATTAATCTATACAGGAAGCCTTTGTCCTTGGTTTTATTGTCTTCATATTTAGATTGTTTATTCACAGAATCTACCAAATCTTCAGATAAGACAATTTCTGCCCGTGCACTATCTGCTTTATAGCCATTGCTATTAGCGTTAACTTCTTTGACAATAGATTCTAACTCCCTGCTGGCTTGGACTGACCAGATGGCGGCGATGTATTGGTCGCTACAGTCAGAGGGGTTCAAATAGCTGCAATCGATGTCAAATTTTAGTTTTGGGTTTGACACTAGGTATGCTTGCGACATCCATATACCGTTGACCCCAAAACCTCCGTGTTTATACTCGGGTCTTTCGACCTTAAAGTCTTCTTTATATTTATTGTTCAGATACTCAGACATCCCATTCTGGGCATTAGATATTTTATTTTCATTTTTGATATGTAAGACAATCGCTATGGCAACAATCAATATAACCAGGCTACAGAGGGCTATCAATAATTTGTATACTTTATGCTTCTTTGTCTTACTGACTTTCTTTGCCATCACCCCCTCCGGTTACTTTATAGATTATTTATTATTTTAGTTTAAGCACGACCCATACACAAGAGAGCGCTGCTATACAATCCTAGGTTATAGGCTGTGAAGTTTCACCTTCCAGGAGCAGATAGGGTTAGCCCCTTTCTTAAAGGCAGAGAGCTAAATATCTGATGAATCAAAACCTCAGAGGCTATTCAGCTGATTAATAGATCCGACTACTGAGGCAATACCCCATACTGTCCCATTCATATAAATTATTTCTTGATACTCCTTAGGATCTCCTAGGTCATACCCACAATGCTGTAGTTCATATTTACCGTCGTATATCTTTCTGCCACATAAGTCTGGTTTACCGATAAGCTCCTCGACCGTATCCCTATCCATGCCGATCTGGACGTCGCTCATCTTCTCATAGAACTCGTCCTTAGTTGACCAAGGCCTACTGTTAGTATCGGAGCTAGCATTAGTATCAGAGACAGTATTAGGGCGAGGAGTGTGCTGCTGTAGATATAGGATTGTTACGATTCCAGCGGTAAAACATATAGCTACGTAAACTAGCACAATAGCCACGAGCTTAATTAACTTTTTATCTTTATAAGGATGACCGTTGTTTACCATAAGCTTATTCTATTACGTTATACTGGACAGTTCAATCTACTTGAATATCTAGAAATAGTTGGAAGCTCACCAGGTTTTTTATTTACGCGCGTTTTTCGTCCTTTTACTTTTACTCTTCGTCATACAATGCAGCCCCCTTATTGCTTAGTTATTTATTATTTTATCTTAAGCATAGGCACGATACAGCATGCCAGTGGTCTTATTTGTAAAAGTAACTCTGAGGTCAGTAATTGCTTTGAAATTAGTGTCAGATGTTCTAGAGTATCTAATACCACACTAGCTCTCCTTTAAACACTGTTTTATAATTCCATAATTTAGTTGCGGAACTACATCATAGCCAGCCACACATGTATAGACTCTCCTATCCCTGGTAACAAGAGTGTAATCTATGGTTATTTTAGATACTCCTTGGCTATATATCTCTTCAATTATAGATGCTACTTTATTTGTAATATCATCTCTATTGTCTGCTTCGACTATCTTAATGCTCAACTTATATATAGGATCATATCTTCGTTTTATATCGCCTAAACTACTGCTTTTTGTGATTTCACTTAAAACTTCATCCTTAATAATCAACCGTATTGAATAGTCTGTCACTCCTATGGCTTTCATAGACGATTGTAGTCGATCATATTCTTGTCTTGAAAAATACAAATCCAAATATTCATCATTACATTCCTCTACACACCCTATATAAAATCTTAGTTGAGGGTTTGAAATAGGATAAGCATGAGATTTCCACGAGCCGCTAACCCCAAAACCTCCATGTTTATATTCAGGCCTCTCTACCCTAAAATCTTCGTTATATTTATTTTTTAGATATTCAGACATCTTACCTTGAATACCGGCTAATCTATTTTCATTTCGAATATATAAACCAGCCAAGACAACAATAAACAATACTGCCAAGCCACCTAGGAACAGTAATAATCTATATTGCTTGTTCTTTTTCCGGTTGCGCTTCTTGGACATTAGATCCTCCAACAGTCTTATCTTTATGCTTTCATTGTAACCCAACCACAAGCAGTATACAACGAAAATATAGACAGCTAAAGCTGCCTATATTTTGATAATTTCTCTGTGGTGACCTTACCGGGAATCGAACCCGGATTGCCAGGATGAAAACCTGGTGTCCTAACCGTTAGACGATAAGGCCAACGTCACGAATTATAGCAAATTATCAGTCAGTTGTCTACAGGTGACTGGTGTAATTTTTCGCTCCATTTCTCATTTGGTGTCGTTTCTTATATAATAATATCCATGGCAAAGCAAAAGAAGAAACGCAACAAAAAGTACACTGGTGTTGACGCTGCCACCAAGCGACCGTCAATCACCCGCGTTAGCGCGGTCAATCGCTCACGGTTTGGTCAGTGGCGTCATGATCACCAACGACAGCTCAGCATTGCCCGTACTGTCGCCATTATCATCGTTGCGCTTATCATCATTGTTTCGGGTGTCATGAGCTTATTCTGACGCCATCTACTTCACTGGCAGACGAAACCCAAAGGTACTGCCTTTACTCTCTTTTGATTCAAATACCATCTGACCGCCGTGCGCCAGGACAACCTTGCGTGCCAAAAACAGCCCGATTCCCGTACCATCTGGGCGTTTTTTGCGAGCATTTGAGCCACGGAAAAACTTGCTGAACAAATTTGCCTGCTCAGCGTCAGGAACGCCGATGCCAGTGTCTTTGACGGTAAATACCACGTCGCCACCATCTCTGGTCAGCTTTACTTTGATGGTCGTGTCGGGTTTTGAATAGTACAGCGCATTTTCAATCATGTTCATCATCACCTGTCGCAATTTTTCACCATCCACCATGGGTTGCGGGATGTCTTTGTCGATGTCCACTGCTATTTTGACATGTCGCTGTTTGGACATGGTTTTGAGGAATGCGACCTCATCCTTAACCAGCTGCACCAAGTCAGTCGCTTGACGATTGATGACGAATTTACCCGTTTGCAACCTGGATACACTCAAAAAGTCGCCAATCAGCTGCACCATTCTTTCACTTGAACCAAAGGCTTCGGTCAATACGGTGCGCTGCGTTGCGTTGATCGGCCCCAGGTCACCCTCCAGCATCATATCCAAATAACCCTTGATGCTGGTCAGTGGGGTCCGCAGCTGGTGTGATGCCATGGAGATGAATTCATCTTTGGCGGCGTCCAGTCGTTGTAGTTGGCGATTGCTAATCCTGAGTTCCCTCGTTGCATCGATGATTTTCTGTTGCAACGTCTCGTTGAGCTGCCGCACCTCAGCCATGGCGAGTGAATTTTTGACTGCTACCACCAATTCACCACTCATGGTTTCCAGGAGAGAAATGTCTCGCCGTGTGTAGCGCTTGGCTCGTCTGCCAAACAACACACAACCAACGCATTCATGGTCCATGGCCAGTGGCAAAATGACTTCAATGTGGTACATCGCCAAACTTTGCTGCAACGATTCATCCGCCAAATCTTTGACCAATATCACTTCATTGTAGCGATAGTGCCGATGAATATGCTTCGTTAATCGCGCTACGTCAATTGCCGGAAGAACTCGCTTGCTGGTGCTTTCCAGCCTGAAGCTGTCACCAATTTTCACCGCCAGCGTCACAGACTCTGCCCGAAATGACCGCCGCAAAAAACACTTCATACGCTTCAAAAATACGTCCAAATCAGTGCTGCGCAGTAACAACATACCCATCTCAGCAAAAAATTCTTGCTTGCGCATGCGACTGGTTTTTAAGACATTAGTCGTTTTTTTCAGAGATTGCCCATAGTCCCTATCCATGCATATAAATATAAGCGATTTAGACCTTCTCGTCCAGATATCTGTGCTATAATGAGACTATGAAGAAGATTGCCATTATCGAAGATGATCCAGCCATTAGCCAGATGTACCGCATGAAATTTGAGGCTGATGATTTTGACGTACGACTGGCAGCCGATGGCAAGGTGGGCGTCGAATTAGTTGAGAAATTTACCCCAGATATCATTTTGCTTGATTTACAAATGCCAGAGATGGACGGATTGACCGCCTTGAAAAAAATTCGTTCTCACGCGTGGGGCAAAACCGTGCCAGTCATCGTTCTGACGAATTTGAGCGAAGAAGAAGCGCCTGACGAACTGCGAGATCTCAACATTCACAGCTATATTGTCAAAGCAAACTTGACACCACGCCAAGTGGTCAGCAAAGTCAAAGACGTCATCGGCTAATTTACCTGTTGTTTTTGCCGATTGGCAATGGCGAGGCAGGCATTGATCAAATTGTCAAACAACGCCGCCACTGTTAGCGGTCCAACGCCGCCTTTTTCGGGCGTAATCGACACGTCGTGTCGGTCACGCACTTCACTGGCAACATCACCAACTATTTTACCCTTGTCAGACGCAGTGCCGGCATCTACCACGATAGCACCAGGTTGCATCATGTCAGACGAAATAATACCGGGGCTACCCGTGGCGGTGACGATTACCTCAAAATCCACTAACTCTGCCAGATCATCTCCCATGTCAAAGACCACCGGTTGCAAACCAGACCGACGCCACATGTCCGCCAATGGCGCGCCCACCAGTCGACCATGTCCAACCACAGCGATGCTTTTTTTTGAAAGGTCAATGCCATGCCCTGACAGTAGCCAATTAATAGCCGTTGGCGTTGCCGCTTCAAACGACGAACGAGGGTTCAGCCCGTCAACGTCTTTTTCTGGTGCGACCGCAGCCAATATTTCGTCCGTCTGAGTTGGATCTTTCAACGGCAGTTGGACGATGATTCCCTGTACATCTTCTCGCACATTCAGCTGCTGAACCGTCTCCAATACATCTTCCACGTGGTGAATTTCTGTATCGATCAGAATATCCGCGCCATAGTTACGCTTCAGGCGCATATACGTTTCAATCACTGGATTATCGGTATTGGTGACAATTGCCAGACGCGGCTGAATATGCCACGCTTGGCGCAATGCGCGAACTTGCTTGGCTTGACGTTCTTTGATAAAACTTGCCAAATCTGTACCAGTGAGTATTTTCATCTCTATCATTCTACCAAATGAATCTGCTTGAGTACAGGTATCAGCTATGGTATAATGCTAGAAGCTTGCGCATGGCGGATGTAGCTCAGTTGGTTAGAGCGCTGGATTGTGGCTCCGGAGGCCGTGGGTTCGACCCCCATCATTCGCCCCAAGCATTGATTTGTGGCATAATATATGCTAGAATCACACGTATGGGCCAGTAGCTCAGCTGGTTAGAGCACCTGCCTCTTAAGCAGGGTGTCGAGGGTTCGAGCCCCTCCTGGCCCTCCAAAAATAACCTCACACACGTGTGAGGATTTTATTTTGCCTTATCCATATGGGTTATACCGACGGGAAGACGGTTCGTGAAATGATGACCTTGGTCTGTTGAGTCCCATCGGGCGAGCGTTTGTATCTGAACACGGGCGATTAAGGCTATCTCCCTCGGTCACCTGCGGCTTCCTATTTGACAAGCTCTGTCCAGTTGATTGGCTTGCTTGATATCTATTTTCAGAAGACACTACCCCCATCTCCGTTCCAAGGCGACGCACGTGGTTATGCCCATTAGCCATGGTCGAACTTTGATAATTATTGATGTATTGGCGGTCTGAATTTGCCCGATGTTTTCTGTTGATACTTCGTCCTGTGTGTCCGTACGCAGTAAAACCGTCAATCGACCCTCGTCGAGGATCAGATAGTCTCATCATCATTTCTCGAGACATGCGTGGTTTTCGACTCGCATCCATACTTGATACTCGTAATACTATGGCGCCCCGAGTAGGATTCGAACCTACGACCTTAGGCTTAGAAGTCCTCTGCTCTATCCAGCTGAGCTATCAGGGCGTATTCACATTATAGCATCTTTCTGCTATAATCATACAAGCTTGCGGGTGTAGTACAGCGGTTAGTATGCAAGTTTTCCAAACTTGAGATCGGAGTTCGATTCTCCGCACCCGCACCAATTTTAAGATAATTCTCATCCATAAAGGGCATCATGGATCCATATTTTTACACAGAAAAACCAAGGTACCGACCACACGACATCGAAGATGCCTCTGAATTTTATGACATCATTGAACGTAGTAGCTTGACTCATCAACTGTCTAACTCCAGGCCGTACATCTACTGGACGATGGAAATTTACGACAAAGCCAACGGCATCAAAGGTGGTGGCGGCTTGGGCGTGCTAGCGGCAGACACGCGGCGGGTGGCTGAAAAATTAGACGTGCCATTTGTGGTAGTGACGCCATTTTACCGCAGTGAATCGCACCAAAAAATTACCAACCTGGCGCAGGAAGAGTTTTCAGAAACTGTCTCACCACAAGACTATGGCTTTGAATACATCGACGAGGTGTCCATTAGTTCACGTGGGTTTCCTGATGCCAGTTTGAGTATTTTCAAAAAGGTACTCGGCTCGACGCAATTCGTCACCATCTCAGAGCCAAACTTTGGACAGTTGTACGAAGGTGAAGGCTCGGGTGATCACCGACTCTACCAAGAAGTAGCCCTTGGATTTGGGGGCTATAAAGCGCTGAAGCTACTCGGCATCAAGCCAGCTGTCATCCAGCTCAACGAAACTGCGACCATTTTTGCAGCACTAGCTCGGCTGGATGAACTATGTGCCAACGGCATGAATCTGTATGAAGCAATCGTCTACGTGCGCAAACACACGCTCTATACCAACCACACGCTACTCCAGGCCGCTGAACCAGAATTTCACCGCTCACAATTTGAAAAATTAGTACTGCCAAATATCAAAAGTAACGCGGTGCGCTGCTGGCTGATGGAGCAATTTCGTAACGATCGCTTGCGGCCGAACTTGTTGGCAATTGAGCTGACTGAAGCCAAAAATGGTGTCAGCAAACTGCACGCACGAGTGGCAAATTTCCGCGACCGCAACAACGACAAAGTCAAATTCCACGCCATCACCAACGGCATCGACCTGGAAACATGGGTGCTACCGGAAATCATGCAGCTCTACACTGAAAGCGGGATTATCGATAAATTTGGATTGCCAACAGATAATTTTCACGCCAAGATTGATACATTAACTGCGTCAGACCTCCGCGCCATGCACCGCGCTGGTCGCGCCGCCTTAAACCGTGTACTAGAGCACCGCAAAGATCAATACAACCATCCTGTGCAAATACCAGAGAATGCATTGTTGTTTGACTTTAAACGGCGCTTTGCTAACTATAAGCGGCCATACATGCCGTTTACTAACCCAAAGGCTCTGCGACAGATTTTGGTGGATTATAATGCGCATTATATCTTGGCGGGAAAAGTCCATCAAGGCGACACTGTGATGTATCAACGGCTGCTTGAAATTTTACAATTGGTAGACGCTGACCCCATCTTAAAAGAGCGCGTTCACTACATCCAAGATTATGACGAGGAGCTGGGCCGGGCGCTGGCAGTTGGCTCAAACATCGCCATCAACGTGCCGGAAGTTGGTTGGGAGGCTTGCGGTACCTCATGGGAAAAAGACATCGCCAATCTCAAATTGCTCATTTCAACTAGCGACGGTGGCGTGGCAGACATCAAGCCAATCGCCTGCCTAGAAGTTAGTGGCAAAAACTACGACGAAGAAGTTCGTTCACTGTATCTCAACATGCACAAAGCCGCACGCATCATGCAAAATGATTCACTGCTGGAAAAATTAACTCATCGCCAGCTCAAAGCGTACCTGCCGATCATCTCTGGCGCGCGCATGATGAAAGATTATCTCCACTTTTTGTTCCCAAAGCAGTGATATTATTCGTTGATCACTTCAACTTGTGCACCCAATCGATTCAGACGCTGTGCCAGATCTTCGTAGCCACGGTTGATGGAATACACGTCACGCAGGACTGACTGACCTGGCGCTGCCAACATTGCCAAAAAGACGACAACACTTGGTCGGAGCGCTGGTGGCGCGACGACGTCGGCTGGCTTCCAGTTGGTCGGACCGCTGATATATACCCGGTGTGGATCGACCAGCTCAATTTGTGCATTTAGCTTACTTAGCTCAGTGAAATAAATCGCCCGGTTTTCATAACTCCAGTCGTGCACCAAGGTCCGACCCTCAGCCATGGTAGCTATAAGCCCCAAGAACGGCAAATTGTCCATGTTGATACCAGGAAATGGCAGTGCATGAATCTTGTCTTTTGGCGCAACCAGTTTGGAGTGTTTCAGCGCGATGTCCACCAAACGAGTGCGGCCATTGTTGGCTGGGTATTCCTCGCTCAACTCGTACCGCAGACCCATCTCAGCCAGTGTTGCTAGCTCAATTTCCAAAAATTCAATTGGTGCTCGGCGCACTGTGATCTCCGAATCAGTCACCACGGCTGCTGCGATGAAGCTCATGGCCTCAATTGGATCTTCAGACGGCGCATATTCAACATGTTGGTTGATCGATTTTTTACCGGTGATGGTCAACGTGGTGGTACCAATGCCTTCTATCTTCACGCCCAATTTTTCCAAGTAGAAACAGACGTCCTGCACCATGTAGTTTGGACTAGCGTTGCGGATGATGGTCTTGGTTGGCGACAATGCCGCTGCCATGATGAGATTTTCCGTCACCGTGTCACCACGTTCAGTCAGAACAATAGTGTGATCACCCGTCGTGGCATTAACTGTCGCGTGATAGCTGTCTGGTTCTGCCTCTACCTGCATCCCAAAATGTTTCAGACCTGACAAATGAGGCTCTACGGTGCGCTTACCGAGATTACAGCCACCAGCAAATGGCAACCGAAAGTCATGGTATTGATGCAGGAGCGGACCGAGAAACATTAGCACAGTGCGAGTGCGCTTAGCAGCCGTGATGTCCATATCCTCCAACTTCAGCTTAGCTGGCGGCGTGATCTCCAGGTCATTGCCTGTCAGCCACCTCGTTTTAACACCGATGGAGTTAAGCACTTCGATGATGCGGTTGACTTCTTCGATACGAGACACTCGCCGCAATGTCGTTTTGCCTTTGTTTAACAGACTGGCGCACAGCAAAGCCACTGCAGCATTTTTACTCGTTTTAACGTCGATATTACCAGATAGTTTGTGTCCACCCGAGACGCGGAAATTAATCTTGCCAGTTTTGTTAAGCAGCATGATATTATGGCTCAATACTTCCGAGATACGCGACAACATTTCGAGACTCAAGTTTTGTTTGCCGCTTTCAATACGATTGATTGCACTCTGAGACGTCCCCAAAGCGTCAGCTAATTGGGCCTGCGTCAGATTTTTTCTTTGACGGTTTTCCGCAATGAGCGTACCGATCTTTTGGATGTATCGATCTGTATTCATGCCGGCAGTATATCACAAATGATATAATAGTACAAATGGTATAATGGGTCATATAGGAGAAATTGACATGGAAGATCAAGCAATTGAACGACTCATCGCTGCGGAAATTGAGCGACAGCAAACGGGACTGGAGCTCATCCCCAGCGAAAACTACGTTTCACCAGACGTACTCAAGGTGCTGGGTAGCGTGTTTACCAACAAATACTCTGAAGGCTACCCTGGCCGACGGTACTATGGCGGGCAGCATAATACTGATCAAATTGAACAGCTGGCGATTGATCGCGCTAAAAAACTGTTCGGCGCTGACCATGCCAATGTCCAGCCGCACTCTGGCGCCCAAGCCAACGAGGCGGTGTATTATGCATGGTGCGAGCCAGGCGACACCATCCTGGCGATGGATTTGGCACACGGCGGACACCTGACGCATGGCGCACCAGTCACCCGCTCAGCCCGTGAGTATAACTTTGTCCGCTACGGCATCAAAGATATCGAGACTGGTGAAATTGACTATGAAGCAATTCGCGAGTTGGCACTGAAACATCGGCCAAAAATCATCTTAGCAGGCTTTTCGGCTTATCCACGGGAGCTGGATTATGCCAAGTTTGCCGAGATTGGACGCGAAGTCGGTGCCATGCTGATGGCGGATATGGCGCACATTGCTGGACTAATCGTCGGTGGTCAAGCCAAAAATCCGTTTGACTACGGCTTTCATGTTATCACCACTACCACGCACAAAACCTTGCGCGGCCCACGCGGTGGCTTGATTTTATCAAAAGGTGTGGTCGGCAATCCTTTGAAGCGACCAGAAAAAACTTTGGAAAACTTGCCAACACTCATCGACCGGGCGGTCTTCCCTGGCACTCAAGGTGGTCCGCACATGCACACCATCGCCGCCAAGGCAGTGGCCTTTGGTGAGGCGTTACGCCCAGAGTTTGCAGCGTACGCTCAGCAAATCGTAAAGAATGCGGCCGTGCTGGCAGACGGACTGAAACGCGGCGACCTGAAATTGGTAACAGGCGGCACCAGTAACCACTTGGTGCTGGCAGATGTTTATGGCAGCTTTGGTATCGACGGTAAAACTGCTCAGGAGCGACTGGAGGCCAGCGGCATCACCGCCAACGCCAACGCCATCCCGAACGACACCCTGCCGCCTTTCCGCCCAAGCGGTTTGCGGCTGGGCACACCAGCAGTGACAACGCGCGGTATGAAAGAAAATGAGATCAAGCAAATTGCTGAATGGATCATTACGGCAATTCAAACCGATGACCCAAGTGCTCACGCTGAAATCAAGCAAAAGACTGAATCTTTAGCGAAAAGCTTTCCACTTTTGTACTAAATTTATACCAGACTCAGCAATAGATATTGGAATACTTTATAAAAGACCCCCGCCTTACAATGCTGGGGGTCTTCTTCGTATCCGCTATACTAAGATTAGCAGTTACCCGCCTTAATAGATTCCCTCTTAGCGTTCTTCTCTTCACTCCAAGTGACAATTTCAACACCAGAAACAGGAGTGCCACAAGTCTTTACCTGAATCCTATCTTTTTCTGCGGCATTTGCACCACTAGGCTCGTCAGCCGTTACCCGACTTAAAACATCAGATGGCACCTTTATTGTATTGAAGGTCGCGAGTTTACTTGTGGCGTTTGTAGCATCAAGCCACTCACCCTGATCCGCATGATATGATGAAATTGCGCTCAATACATTGCGCGCATCTGAAGATCGCTTATCATCTCGTGCTTTTAGTGTTACACCGTTGTAGGCAACGATTGAGATTGCTGCCAAAATCGCGATAACAACGATCACGATCAAGAGCTCAACAAGTGTGAAACCTTTAGTTTTGTTTGAAGAAATCATTTCTGATTTGCCCCCTATTTTTTGGTTAAGTTATTAACAATTTTGATTGTATCAGAGCAGTTTTAAAAACACAAGCATTTTATCATTGTGCGTTGAGCGACCTGGCATACATGATGCCGGTGTAGCTGATTTCGCTACCTGCGACTTGGCGTTTAGCAGTCAATTTTATCCTGACAGCGCTCGGTTCAGAACTGGAAATATTGATATAATCAATCTGTAAATCAGTTGCAGAATTTGACGACATCACGGTTTCTGTCTTTGGACGCTGCCAAGTATTTGGCGACGTTTGACATGCATTCATGGAGACTTTTCTCATGAGCTTTGAGCCAGAAACTGAATACTCCAGGTTGTATGACAAGGCTTCTTCGAGCAGTAGCCCAGCGCTCGCCACTGAACAATCCTTTTTGACCAGTCGCCGGTCGGTTGCTAGTGGGTTCTTATTGGTGACAAAATTATTGGTACTTAGCGCAAATGATGAGTCAGGATTGATAACCAGACTGGTGCGCACATCCTCCTCCATGCGGTCCAGCACCGCCTGCACTTCGTTCTGCAGCTGAGAACGAGCAGTTGTGCGCATGGACTCCGTCGTCAAACTGATGACGATGCCGACAATACCCGCCAAAATGATGATCACCAATGGCGATATCACCAACATCTCCACCAACGTGAAACCACGCTGAGGCTTACTGTGAGACATAGACCGCATGAGAAACTTCCTTTACTGGGTTGTCATATTTGGCAGTAGCCGTCACGCGCATCACGCCAACGTTTGGCTGAACACGGCAACGCTTGAGCGTGATGTTTACGGTTCCGAGCAGCGCATTGGTACGAGTGATGGTCTGTTCAGGGTGAGATGAACCAAAGCAGAGTTGCGATATCTCTTGATAGGTGCCTTCAGACCGCAGTACTTCGTACGCCAAAGTACTCGCCTCCGATAATTTGCGAGCATCACTACCACGAAACACTACTACCTGGTACAGCTGGTAACCACTGATGATGAAAAGTGACGCAACAAACAATGTAATCATCAGCTCAACAACCGTAAAACCTTTTTTCATCACCTGCTCTTCTCCACTACTTTCCACTCAAGGGGCTGCCCCTCGAGATGATACATAATGATATAGCCCTGGCATTCGTCAGTCAGTGTGATGCAGCGGTTGCCTGAACGGTTGATGGCAAAATATGCATAAGCACCGTTGGCATGGCCTGATGGTTTGTGCGTATTATAATCACTGGTGTAAGACATAAGTATTGAACGATTCAGCGGTGTTGAGTGCGATCCGTACTGCAAAACACCAGCGGAGACAAACTTTTCTCCTGGCAGCGGACCCTTTTTTGCAGCGTCTGGCAACTCGGAAAATATCTGATCAAAGAGTGCGTCAGTCATGGTGCTACCACCTGCACCATTGACCACATGCGCTGGATAGCTACCAGCTGATTTGATGATATTATTTGATGAATCACGCAGTTCGCGAGGATATAATGATTCCAAATAATTTTGAATAGTCGCGATATCACCCTCACGTGTTTTGTCGCGGGTCGAAACTTGATACGACCGAAAACTAACGGTACCGATGGCTAACAGAATAGCCATGATAGCCATCACGATAATCACTTCCACAACCGTGAAACCAGTTCGTCGACTCATAGTATAAGCATAACCAGAAACCGGCGTCAGTGCAAGCCTATAATTCTAACGGCTCTTGCTCAATGTGGACGTGGAATTGATCATAGACTGCCTGAATGATGGCTTGACGAGCACATTCGAGGTCATGGTAGGTTGCGGCATGAGGATTGGTCAGTACCAACGCGTTTTTGTCATGAATTTTCATATTGTGAAGCTCTTTGCCACGGAAACCTGCTTGATCGATCAGCCAACCAGTCGGAATTTTATAAGTCCCATCTGGCATAGCGTAATTTGGTACATCAGGGTGAGCTTGACGAATCGCGTCCAGCGTCTCTTGACTGACCATGGCATTCTTAAAGAATGAGCCGCTGTTAGGCGTCACGGTTGGATCAGGCAATTTATCGTGTCGAATGGCAATTACCGCTTGGCGAATGGCTGCCGGGGTGTAATCGGTGATGTGGTGCTCATCGAGATATCGCTGCAAACCAGCGTAAAACGGCGGCTGTGGAGCGCGGCGCGACAAACGAATGGTGATGGCCGTGATACAGTAGCGACCCATCTGTGAGCCACGGAAAATACTGTGACGATAAGAAAAATGACACACCTCAGCAGGCAAAACAACCATGGCGTCTGTAGCTGAATCATACGCTTCAACTTCCACTAAGGTATCTGCTATCTCCTGCCCGTACGCACCAACATTCTGCACTGGCGCAGCTCCAGCCGTACCAGGGATAGCAGACATTGCTTCAATCCCGCTCAGACCCATGTCTACCGTTCGCGCCACCACTTCGTCCCAAACTTCACCAGCGCCAATTTTAAGCGTTACTGATTCCTCATCTTCTGACACAACCTCAAAACCCTTAATACGATTGAGTAGTAAAACGCCCTCAAAACCTTCGTCTTTGGCGATCACATTACTGCCGCCACCCAACACAAAAACTGGCAACTGGCGCGACTGGGCATCGTGATATATCTGTGGAATCTCCTCCGCTGTCGTGGCCTCTGTCAAAAAGCGTGCGCTACCGCCCACTTGCATGGTGGTGTATTGTTTGAGAGAAATATCTGTGGAAATATTCATATGGTGATATTATACCACCCTTGATATACTGTGTCATTTTCATCAAATGATAAGTATGGTATAATTTAACTCGGTATGCACCCGTAGCTCAGCGGATTAGAGTACTTGGCTTCGAACCAAGGGGTCGCAGGTTCGAATCCTGCCGGGTGTACCATGTTCGTCATAATCATATTTACATTGATATCTTTGATGACGAGTTGACACGCCCCGTTAGCTCAACTGGATAGAGCATCGGTTTCCGGTACCGAAGGTTGCAGGTTCGACTCCTGTGCGGGGTACCACGAACGATACTCACACCTCTGCGAACAGACTGCAGAGGTTTTTTGATACCGCAGCATCTAGCTAATCTGACGGTCGCTCGGGGCCTCACCTACTGCCGCGCGAATCTGCTCAGCAGTGATGATGGTTGTACTGCCTGGCGCAACCGTGCCCGCTAACAGCTGCTTGGCAACAGTATTTTCGACAGCGCGCTGCACAACGCGTCGCATAGGTCGCGCACCAAGGCGTGGATCGTATCCAGCATCAACGAGTAGCTGCTTGCCCTCGGGCTCGACGGCAACTTGAATTTTCTGAGGCTCAAGCGTACGGTTAACTCCCGCCAAAATCAAGTCGATGACTTGCAATAGTTCAGCTTTGCCTAGAGGACGGAACAACACAATTTCATCAAATCGGTTCAAGAACTCGGGACGGAACAAATTGGCATTGATCAGTTCATTGATGAAAGTTTGTTCAAATTGCTCCAGCTGATAGCCACGCTCAATGTATTCACGGATGCGGTCAGCACCAGCATTTGACGTCGCAATGACGATACAGTCGCGAAAACTAACTTCCCGGTTCTTCTCATCACGCAGAATACCTTCATCCAGCAGCTGCAGCAACGTCGTCAGTACTTGCGGATGCGCCTTTTCTATCTCATCAAGCAACACTACTGAAAACGGCGCTTTTTGTACCTGAGCTGTTAAGCTCAGCGGATCATTTGCGCCGTCAGCGATCAAACGAGCAACGTCTTCAGCGCGAACAAATTCGTTTAGGTCCAGTCGCACCAAATTACCCTCGCCACCAAAATACACTTCCGCCAAAGCCTTTGATAATTCAGTTTTACCAACACCAGTTGGTCCCAAAAACAGGAAAGTACCGATGGGGCGGTCGAGGTTTCTCACGCCAGCTCGCGCTCGACGGATGGCATCGGATACTACTGACACGGCACGTGATTGGTTGATCATGCGCTGGTGAATCAATGATTCAAGGTTTAACAATTTTTCACGTTCATCACCACCAGAAGCCGCAGCGATCTTGATGCCCATGGTTTTTTCCGCCGCATCATCAACTGACTGAGCAGTGATGAGACCACCCTTGGAGATGCTGGCGGTTGATTCCAATACTTTCAGCGCTCGCCCTGGCATAGCCAAATCTTGGACGTAGCGATCACCAACTCGATACGCTTCATTGAGTGCCTGCAACATGTACGTCACGCTAAATTGATGTTCAAAGGAAATCAATTGGTCGCGCATAATTTTCATGGTTTCAACACGATCCGTCGGCTGGACTGCTAGCGTATTTAACGCATGAGCCAGCTGGGTGTTACGTTGAGAAATTTGCAAAAATCGCTGCTGATCCAGAGACAAAATGATACGCAGGCGACCAGCTTCCAAAACGGGCAATAGCAAATTGCTCATATCCACCGAACCAACGCCCTCTTCAAAAAACAGCTGAGCATTCTCCAAGCACAAAATAACATTTTTTGAGGCAAACGCTTCATTGAGCAGCCTCGTTACTAACTGCTCCAATTCACCACGACCGCCTGCCACAGAAATCAACGCCGACGCGTCAAGCAAGAACACTTGCTGATACAGCAAATTAGACGGCACTTCCTTGTGCCCATCGATCAGCATTTCTGCAAACGCCGCAATGAGCGTACTCTTACCGACGCCATCTGGACCAACCAAGGCAACATTTTGGCGACCGCCCGTATTGAAAATTTGTAGCATCTGATCTAGCACATCAGTATGTGCGTCCAAACGCGTCATGATCGTACCGCCCGACACTTGCTGGCTCAGGTTTTGAGCAAATCGGCTCAGCAGCGGCGTGTAACCAAACGACCAATCCCGCGCTATACCGCCAGTGCGCAGCGGCTTTTCTTTAAAATCTTCAACCAGTGCCTTTAGCCGCTCATACCAGCGAATTCCCTCCAGCACATCCTGAAAGTCCAGCTTCAAACTAGCCAAAATAGCGTCGTGGCTCGGGAAGACTTTAACGATGGCTGCCGCTACGACTGCGCCCGTCACCTTGGGACTATTGGTTTCCTGCCAGATGTCAATCGCCGCTTGCCAGATGGCGTCGGTCATCCGTGGATCATCGGACGCAATGTTACTCAGGAAGTTCGGCGTCAGCCCAAGGCGCACCGCCAAAAATTGACCAGCCCGAGTTTTTGAGATAGCCATCACTAATTCTTGTGGCGTTGGGTTTTTGCTCAATTGGCCCAACAAATCTGCAGCCATGACATCATCAAGTGTTGTCGGATGCTTGCTCACTTCAGCGGTTTTGAGATCACCCTGCCACCAAATCGTCAGCATCACAAATGGACCGCTCATACCCACCAACAACCAACCGATTGGCCCGTGATGAATCACTGACCAGCAGCCCAACAAGATCATCGCTAGACTACACAGACCCAGTAGTAAATGCCAAACATCACCAAAACGAACCGAAAATCGCGCCTTTTGCGACCGCTGGCTATCATAGCGAATTATCGGCTCGATATTCATGACGCTACTCCCATCTGCCAAAAGATGATGCCTATCAGTGGCGCCAGTGGTAGCAGCAGCCAAGCCGCAATGATCAGCACGCTCCACAACATTCTAACCAGAAGGCAAATAAGCCCAACTGCAATCAAGATTGTCCGTAGGAATGCGCCAAACACTCTGGAAAATGATCTGTCGAGGAACGCTCGAAATTGTTCTGGCAATCCACCTTGGACCACACCAGCAGATATTTGCCGAAATGGATTGAATAAGGTTTTGAGCAATAAGCCAATTGAGAAAAAATCAGCTGTTTTTAATAGACCAACATAGACTTGCCTGACGTGCTTATATAGTCCAGTTCCATACCACCACTGAAAGATTCCCACCAAAAACATATTATCAGTATATCACGACTCGAGCGGTTGGTGCTATAATATCTCTATATGATTCGACACATAGTGACAACCGCCATCGGTAAAGCTGTCCGTGGCGGCATGAGATTACGCGGCGGTGGCTCGGCCCTGCCAGGCCTGGTGGTAGAAAAAATTGACTCAGGCTTCATCCCTCGCGCCCTGCAAGATTTACCTTACGGTGTCGTTGTAGTGTCAGGAACCAACGGCAAAACTACGACAACAAAAATCGTCGTCGAGCTACTGGAAGCGACAGGCCTGAAAGTCTTCACTAACCGCACTGGTAGTAATTTCTCTCGTGGTGTGGCGGCAGCACTGTTGGGCGAGGTCAACCAGCGAGGCAAATTGGACGCTGACATCGCAGTCCTGGAACTAGACGAAGCCTGGGCTGTTAAATTTGTACAACAGGTGCAGCCAAAATATTCGCTACTGCTCAACGTCATGCGTGACCAGCTAGACCGATTTGGTGAAATAGACACTGCAGCCGGTTTTTTGGAAAAAATTGCAGCCGCTACTACTGACCGCGTGGTCTTAAACCGTGACGATCCACGGGTCTTTCGCATCCATGAAAAAACCTCAGCGGCAGCAACGTATTTTGGTTTGACGACTGACCTGTTGCGACTGATGCCGACCGATGATTCCCTGAAGACTGGTGATGCTGTAGCTAATGAATCGGTACCTGCAGAAGTGGTACTCACAGCTGTAGCGGAACAAGGCGCTGAGTTCTTGATAGATGGCACACGTCACAGAACTGAGGTCGCGCTTAGTGGCGTATATAACCTGTTGAATGCGGCGGCGGCCTTGGCGCTCGTTCGAGCCATCGTGCCAGAAGCACCAATTCCTGTCTTACTGGAGGCACTATCAAAAGTCAAACCAGCGTTCGGTCGCGGCGAGACCATCACCTATAACGGTACGTCCATTGATTTACTATTAGTGAAAAATCCCAGCGGCTTTCGACTCAGCCTCCTGTCATTTAGCAAGCGACAACGCCAGACTATGATCGCCATCAATGATAACTATGCTGACGGTCGCGACATGAGTTGGCTGTGGGATGTTGATTTTTCTGTACTGGAAGATGTCAGCGTCGTTAGCGGTGTTCGAGCCTATGACATGGCACTGCGGCTAAGCTATGACGAAGTGGTCGTTGGTACTGTCGAACAGGATTTGGCAAAAGCGCTGGATGAATTTTTAGCACACGAGCCGACGGAGCCAAAACAAATTTTCTGTAGCTATACTGCCATGACCACCCTACGGCGATTGCTCAGCGAAAAAACAGATGTGGAGGATATTTCATGACAACGATCACCATCATCCAATTATACCCTAAGGACATGAATCTCTACGGCGACTGGGGCAATACCTTGGTGCTCAAAAAAAGGCTAGAGTGGCGAGGCTTTCGTGTCGAAATCATCGACCACAACCCAGGAGACACAACTGACTTTTCAACTGGAGATATCTTTGTCGGCGGCGGCGGACAAGACGCTGGGCAGCTGGCAATTCAAGACGACTTGTTGTCACGCGGTGAGGAATTGAAAACTCTGGCGAATGACGGCGTTCCCATGCTGCTCATCTGTGGTATGTATCAGTTGTTTGGGCGACAATTTGTCACCAATGACGGCGCTGTCATCCGCGGCATTGGCGTACTGCCCGTGGAAACGACTGCCGGAGAGGAACGACTCATCGGCAATATCACCCTGGAGAGCGAACAGTTTGGCACAATCGTTGGCTATGAAAATCACAGCGGCCAGACGTTCCTGGACGACACAGTTCAGCCACTAGGCAAGGTAGTCCGTGGTGCTGGCAATAATACCACTGACGGCACCGAAGGAGTTCGGTTCAATAACGTCATAGCAACCTACCTGCACGGATCGTTATTACCGAAAAATCCAACGATAGCTGATTTTTTGATAGCCAAAGCCTTAGAGCGCCGCGGTATATCTGCCGAAGACCTCAAACCGCTTGAAGTTGATACTCTGGCGCAGACAGCGCAACAGGTTGCAGCTGAACGACCTCGATAGAATAGCTACAATTTGACACCAGCGGAAGCGAGACGGCTTTGCCGTCACTCAGTAGGAGTAGAATTGCTATTTTCGAAAACCATAACCGCCCGTAATACAAGGAAATAGATACAGATACTGCCTTTTATAATAAGAATGTTAAAATATATCTAGCTATGGTACATAGGTTTATAAATAAAAACTACATATTTTATCGCCTAGGTTCATTCAGGTCATTCTGGAAGTTGCGTCATAGGTTCGGTCTGCTAGAATTTCAGCGACAAAAAACTGGTTACGGAATTCAGGATAAGCTGAGCAAAACAAAAGACAATATCTCTGCCGTGTGGGAAATTTCATTGAGGTCATGGCTGTCGGTTGCAATAGCCTTAGCAGTAGCCTTTGCCCTTTATATGTCCGGGGTTCATATAGACGTCATCAAACAGTTGCCGTTGATGAATTATATAGCTAGCTGCGTGTCGTTAGATCGTAATATCTATATACAAATGCTTGTGACAATACCAAGTGTAATTGGTATCTTCATCGGTCTTTATTTTACTGCCGTAAGTAGCGTTCTGTCTGATGCATATAAGCTTGTACCTACTGATAAACTACGAATTTTAGTACTAGAACACGCCGTAAAGAACGGGTATATAAATTCTGTAGCGTTTTTAATAGCATTATCACTATTCCTTCTTGGATTTAGTGCTATTAGCGATCGACCTATACATCTAGCCGTCCCCATCCTCGTGCTGATGACCTGCATAGCGGTGTTCGCTTTCATAAAACTTTTCGTAAATATGTTCAAGCTTTCCGACCCCACTACACTATTTGAACCACTATATTTTGACTTACGCAAATGGATAAAATTTGCCACGGTTGACGGTAAGAGGTGGCGTAACTCAAATTTCCAAGAATATTATAGACGTCAAGCCCACGACCGCATTGCTACCATGCTAGCTATTGCGAAAATGTCTAGCGACAGTAAGGAGCTGAGGGTTGAATCATTCCCTAGGATGTTACGCAAACTATTAGTAACGGTTGACACTTATTTTGATAATAAACGACTTATACCATCAGAGAGTAATTGGTACAGCAAGAAGCGTGAACATAAACAATGGTATCTGGCAGATAGTGTAGATTTAGATATATCAGCACAAACAGGCGCAATGCTCAATCCTAATGAAGTTCCCGACAATACATGGTTTGAGGATTCTATACTGAACGTATTTCACGATGCTTTGACGTATGACCTTGAACGTAATGACTACGAAGCTACTTATAGAAAATCTTTAGACCTGTTAGATTTCTATAAATCTATGGGAAAAGATGGTTTATTGATGATGGCAAAAAATGGATAAGTAGACTATCGGATGAAGTAATCAATAGTATAGCTTCGGCTAAAATTACCAGTCATACTCAAGAATTAAATTCTATTGGAGTTACTGATATAATTGCTAGTCTACCGATATCACTAGAGATTGGCTTTATGCAATCAGTGGATAAGCTTGACATAGCTAGTTTACGCACTAAGCTGAGGTGCACTAAATGGACTAGGCTGAAATCACCGTACAAATTCTCACTACCGCTAGAGACCATCAAAACTTTAGAAAACATTCAGGTCGGTGCTGTATTTGAGAAGTCGGCTGGAACACAACATAAAACACAGGGTTGGTATGTGGCAGAGCTAACGCTTAATAATCTTGACTGGTTTATATATCGCCAATGGAATTCGATTATGGATCTATTTGATTCGTGGTATTTTACGGCCGGCAAGAGTTTATCCGATATGAAAAAATACAATCAATCGGCATCAATATATTCGAGAGCAATTGAACAGGCTTGGAAATTACACAACCATTTAGACAGGATAAAAGTAATCACTGAACAATTACGCGAGGGAGTGAAACTGGATTTCAAAAGACCAGAATGGGACTGGGATAAAGAGCAAGAGCGTGTGTCAAATTTTTGTCGGCAAGCAATAGGTGGTATGGCTGATCTAATACCTGAAATGGCAAGGCAAGAGCAAACAGCTAGCTTGGAGATACCAGACTTCTTTGGTGGTGCTGTCCACTTTGTTGGTGAATCCTGCTATGATGCACTCGCCGATGGTGATATTGAACGATTCAAGGCACTATTTCCAAAGTATTTTATCGGAATCCTAGAAGTGTTTGACAGGGTTAGGCCACAGATTAAAGGCTGGACTATGGAGTTATCTTGGCTAGCAGAGCCCCTTATAGACCTTATAAATTTGAGTGGATATGCCTACATTTATACCGAATACCACAATAATCCTGAATTTTGGAACGAATGTAAGCGAATATGGGATGCTTACTTAAATGGTCAGTCAGAAATACCACGCATTCACCTTCTAGCACTATTGATCACCCATCATAAGAACCAGTTCGCTCCACCACCTCGTGAGGATCTTCGCGATAGATGGGAATTCCAACTAGCTAACACAATAAATGCAATACCAGTAAAAGATGAGGGCGACGGTTTCTGCTCGCAACGTAAGCTTGACCATCCTAGCCAGTTCATGAGCAATATTGCACCATTTGATAGACATATGCCATTTATGACTACTCACGCGCTAGAAGTGTTTGTGGCAAAATATCTTGTTGAGCACCCTGGCGCTGCTGGCCTAGATTTCGGAGTCAGTAAAGATGAGATAGATAGCATTAACCAAAAATCGGGGGATGATCATGAGTAGGATATCTAAGGCATATTTTCCAAACAATAGACCATCTAGCCTATCTTCACAGTTTTACGCGTCTATATTTATACGAGATGTCCATACAGGAATTATGCCTTACAAGTATCGGCAAAATTCCAATGTAATTATAGAGCTATGTAAAACTAATAGAAAATTAGCCGATAAACTAAAAGAGTTCCTGTATGTTGGTCACTACAGCGCTGGCTGGAATCTATCTGAAACCATTACTGACTCCATAGAGGCTATAGCTCACTACGTAGTGGCGTTAGGCGATGAATACTTTGAGATTGTTGACACTACTGATACGCATAAAGATGGTTTGACTGATAAGAAACTTGAACGCCTGCCTTCTGGAAAAATATTTAAGGTTTTTAATAAATATATACAGCTGGTACCATTGAGTAATTGGAGACACAAAGAGAAAAAAATCTATGTTATACCAGCCGATAGAATTTGGCACATAAAGTTGCCGCGAAAGCTGGGCTCACCACGGTCGCACCGTAAGTTGCTGAAAAAACTGGCAAAGCTATCCTCGCCTAGACCAGAATTTACGCATAAAGATGGAGATTTGGGACAATCTGCCTATTATAACTTCATGCTACATCACGACAAAAAAGAATTAGCCGTAGAACAACTAATGACCAAATGGGGTAGCATTCCAAGCTTAAAACAACTCAGTCATACAACAGAATATTACTACATAATCCGCAACTTACAATTTTCATACTCCAAGGCCTTGTTGCGCGAGCATATATTATCTGAAATTAATAGCTTGATTAAAAGGCTGGGGATAGACAACGAGATTGTAATAACCGGAATAGCAACATCTACCGACATCGCAGAAGCTATAAGAAAGCTAGATGAGGGCAAAATTGGCTTTTCTGAAGCATTAAGAATAGCCAGAGATCTCAATTAAAACCTTGCTTCAGTTTTTCCGTCTGATTGTATATGCGCTGACCTTAGCAAGGTCTCTTCTAGCCTTTACCTCATCAAGGTACCTATACCTATATAATAAAAGTTTTAAAACCTCCGCAGAGCTTTATCAATTCATGATGAGTTTGTTGAATTTGCCTGCTCACATCTTACTGCTCTATGCTTACAATTCAGATTTTAAAACAGAAGAATACAATAATATGCCATAAGGTCATGCTTGATTCTGCATGTCAATGAATCTATATCCATAATAAAGATAAATCCACCGTATTATATAGTGGTGGATTTAAACAAAACACTAAGTGGTCGGGGTGAAAGGACTCGAACCTTCGACCTCACGGTCCCAAACCGCGCGCGCTAGCCAACTGCGCCACACCCCGAAATGAGGTAACTACCTGCAAGGTATTGTAGCACATTGGCGCAGTAAAAGCTAGTCTTGTTGTAGCTATAATTGTATAGCTGGCGCCTACGCTTTGGTCGGTGATATATCGACTGAACGCTCAGCCTTGTCAACTGGTAACGCGTGGTCATGATCAAAGCTATAGACTAAGATTTTGCCAAACGGCATTTCTAAGTCTGCGACCTTGTCGTCTGGGATTTGGTCAAGGTATTTGACCAAGGCGCGGATGGAATTACCATGCGCCACCAATAGCACATTTTCACCGTCCTGCAGTCGTGGCAATATCTCGGTCTCAAAGTACGGCACAACTCGTGCATACACGTCTTTCAAGGTTTCGCCGTCTGGCACTGGATAATCCCAACCGCGACGAATGCCATTGAATGCTTCTTCACCAATCTGATCTTTGACTTCCCATTTGTTGCTACCTGTCAATGTACCATAATCACGCTCGTTGAGTTCTGCTGCATGGATGGTCGGTAATGTGGTAATTTCTGCACCTTTAAGCAACGCGTCAAGTGTCTGGTGAGTACGTTTCAAAGCAGATGTGTATGCCACATCAAACGTCGTATCCTTCAGTAATTGACCAAGCCGCACCGTGTCCGAGATACCTTTTTCCGTCAGGCCGATATCGGTCAAACCTGTCCATTTACCTTGTAAATTCCATTCGCTTTCTCCATGACGGCTGATGAACAATCGCCCAGACGCGCCCTTACGGACTGGTGTGTCACCGCTGCCACTATCACCGCCTGTTGTAGAGAAAACAATCGTTTCCGTGTCGGCGTTGTCATCATCGGCAATTGCCGTTTCAAAATATCCCGACTGGTCGTGAGCCCAGGCTTTCAGTGACCATGGTAGCAACAATTCACCTTTTAGCACTTCCTGTTTGCTGATAAATCGCCACTCTTCGATCTCTGGATCGTGTGGACTGATAGCGCTAACTTGTGACTCTTTGATGGACGCTGTAAAGATAAATTGGTAGGTGATAAATCCATCACCCATGCGCTGCGCTACACCCATCAATGACACGTCGCTTGGGTTGATGACGATACCAACTTCATCCTTCACTTCTCGCAGTGCTGCCACCAGTGGTGATTCTTCAGTGTCAACCATGCCGCCCGGCAGAGCCCAATACGTCTTGTAGTTTGCCTTAACGATCAAAGCTCGGCCCTCAACATCCTCCAACAGGACGGCAGCGCCGGACGGTCGGGCGTCCAAACTTTCAAGCCATTGACGTCGTTCTGCTCTCATGAACCCATCCATTATTTTGCAAACTCCACTGCCCGCGTTTCGCGGATAACATTAACTTTGATAGTACCTGGATATTGCATGGTTGATTCGATCTTGGTGGCAATATCACGAGACAACTTGATAGCACTCAAGTCATCAATCTTTTCTGGCTTGACAATCACCCGCACTTCTCGTCCGGCAGAAATTGCATAGGCCTTATCGATGCCCTCAAAGCTGGTGGCTACGTTTTCCAAGTCGCGCATGCGTTCAGCAAAGTTCTCCGCTGAGATGTTACGTGCGCCCGGCCGTGCTGCTGAAGCAGCGTCTACCACACGAACCACCAATGCCTCTGGCGTTGTCGCTTCAATATCGTCATGGTGCGCTTCGATAGCATGAGCAATTCGCTCATCCATGCCGTATTTACGCGCCAATTCTGCCGCAATGTGGTGATGCTTACCTTCAATCTTGTGCGTCACTGCCTTACCAGAGTCGTGCAGCAATGTTGCAATCTTTGATATACGAACATCAGCACCAATTTCCTCAGCGATCATCCCCGCCATCTGCGCCATTTCAGTAGAATGCTTCAGCACGTTCTGACCATACGAGGTTCGGAATTTCAATTCACCCAACAGCCGCAACATTTCTTTTGGAATACCAACAACGCCCGCTTCACGCATAGCATCTTCGCCCGCCTGCTTGACTTCTTTGTCAATCTGTTTTTGTGCCTTGGCAACAACTTCCTCGATGCGCGCTGGATGGATGCGTCCATCTTTCATCAGCATCTCCAAGCTCAAACGCGCAACCTGGCGACGAACTGGGTCAAAGCTCGACAACACCACCATACCGGGTGTGTCGTCCACTAGAATGTCGACACCAGTGGCACGTTGCAACGCCTGAATATTACGACCTTCCTTACCGATAATGCGACCCTTCATCTCGTCGTCAGTCAGCTTCACTGCCGTCACGGTACGCTCAGCGGTTACTTCGCTACTCATTCGCTCCATGGCGGTAAGCAAAATAGTCTGAGCCCGCTCTTCAGCATCGTCCATAGCCTCGTGCTGCAATTTTGCAACTAATTTGATGAGGTCGTCACGAATATCACGCTCCGTCATCTGCATCAATTTTTCGGCTGCATCTTTCTTTTTCAGGCCAGCAATTTTTTCCAATTTTTCCTGCTGACGAGTACGAATCTGCCGAATCTCATTTTTCAAATCATCGATCTCATCTTCGTGCGCCCGCAATTTTTCTGACCGACGGTCCAGCTCTTCAAGCTTGTTATCAAGCGTCTTTTCACGGTCCGCCAGACGATTTTCCGTTTTTTGCCACTCTCGACGACGCTCATTCTCAATTTTCAGTGCCTCATCTTTTGCCTTAAGAACGATGTCGCTCGCTTTGGTTTTTGCGTTCGCCAAATCTTTGTCAATTTGCGACTTCGCCTGTGAACGGCGTACTGTTTGATACCCATAGAGCGCGCCCGCGCCTAAACTGGCCCCAACAAGTGCGCCAATGACAATTCCTGCCATACTTCAGTATTCCTTTCCGATCGACTGCCCCTGAGTATTCGCCTCAAGGAAACGTATCAACAGCCAATCAATTTCAAACTATCTAATCCGGCGAACCGCATCCTACAAATCGCCGTAATTTAATTATACACGGTTTCTGGAGTTTTGACACGGAAAGCGAAAATAGTGGCGCTTAGTTTATGTATCGCTATGATTATTTTCGTGGCGCGGTGATGTGAGCCGCAGCACCATACTCTGGCATGACAATTTTCTCGTCTTCACCGGAGCGTAATTTTTCCAATGCTTGCTCCTGCCAGTTCTCGCCCGTCGCGCCAACGATTGGCACCTGCAAACCGTCAGCCAGCGTATTGGCCACCGTCAGCCCAATCCTCAACCCAGTAAAGCTTCCCGGCCCTTTCATCACGCCAATACCAGTCAACGCGTGCATGTCGGCGTCTTGTTTGGCTAAGCTATCCCTGAGAAAGCCCAACAGTCCTTTGGCTAAGGTACGGTCAGCCTGCCACTCATACGACACTGCGCCTTCTTGACTGACAAGTGTCACATAACAAACCGGGGTTGATGTATCAAGTAGCAATAACATTTCATCTCCTCTCAAAAAACGCATCAATAGCACTAAGTAGCCGTTCGGAACGAGCACCATTAGCAGTAACCTCCAACTGTCGCTCTGTTTCAGTCGTGGCGGTAATCGTGATTATCAATCGGTCACTCGGCAGCACTTCATTAACCGCGCCTGCCCATTCAATGACTGTAATGGTTGAGCCATCTTGCATGATCTCAGAAATTTCATCACCCATGATACCGGCTTCACCCAGGCGGTAAAAATCATAGTGACAAAGGCGCAGTCCATCGCGCGCATCGTACACGCGCGAAATGGTAAATGTCGGACTTTGAATTGGTTCGGTAATTGCTAATCCTTCCGCCAGACCCTTAGTAAGCGTAGTTTTGCCAGCGCCCACATCGCCGATCAGCTCTATCACTTCACCACCAACCAGCGCCTGACCAATCGCCCGCCCCAGTGCTTTCATCTCCGTTTCATCATGTATCTTCACACTTTTAGTATATCATTGTTTTTTCAATTCAACTGGTCTATACTAAAGCATAAGTAATATGAGAATCTCAGATAATACGATTGAGAAAATTCTGAAACAGGGTGGAATCTTAACAGAATCGCAGCTTGCTGATTTAAAGACGACCGCCGAACGGTCCAAACGCACCCTGCAAGAGACCATCATTGAAGACAAGGTGCTAGAAGAACGCGAACTGGCTAAACTAGTTGGTGATTATATCGGGACGCCGTTTGTAGAAATTGAGCCAAAAGATATTCCTGATGAGGTCCTAAAACGCATCCCAGAGCACATTGCTCGGCAGTACAATGTCGTGCTGTTTGCGGTTGATGAAGATGGCGCGCCAATGCTGGCTATGGAAGACCCTGACGATGTGCAAGCTCTCAATTTTATCCAAAAAGAAATCGGCTATAACCTGCGCGTGTTCTTGGCGACGAAAAGCAATATTTTGGATTGTTTGGAAAATTACCGCGGCGATGTGAACGACGAACTTGACGAAGTCATCGCCATCCAGAGAGATGATAGCGACGCTGAAAACGCCAAAGAGGAAGAATTTGCTGAAGATTCCCCAATTGCACAGACCGTCAACCTGCTGCTCGAGTATGCCATCAAATCACACGCTTCCGACATCCACATTGAACCGCGCGAAGAATTTGTCCAGGTGCGATACCGCATCGACGGCGTCCTCAGAGAAGTGAACAAACTACCCCACAATGTCCTGGGCGCGCTCGTCAGCCGTATCAAAATTTTGTCAAATTTGAAAATTGACGAACGCCGTGTGCCACAAGACGGCCGCTTCAAAATCAAAGTCTCCGGTAAACAATACGCTTTGCGTGTATCAACACTGCCAATCGCTGACGGCGAAAAGATCGTCATGCGTGTGTTGGATGAATCAAACCAGGCGATTTCTCTAGAAAAATTGGGCTATTGGGGGCTGTCTTTGGCTACCATCAAAAACGCCATGGCACAACCAAACGGTATGATTCTAGTGACCGGACCAACCGGTTCGGGAAAATCAACTTCCCTGTTTAGTGTGCTGTCAGAATTGAACACTCCTGACGTTAACATTTCAACCATTGAAGACCCGGTCGAGTACAAAATCCCTGGCGTCAACCAAACTCAGACTAACGCTAAAGCTGGTATGACCTTTGCTTCAGGACTACGTGCATTGCTCCGTCAAGATCCGAACATCATCATGGTTGGAGAGATCCGTGACGGCGAAACCGCCAACTTGGGCGTGCAGGCAGCGCTGACTGGACACTTGGTGTTCTCAACCCTTCACACCAATAACGCCGCGACTTGTTTGCCGCGTTTGCTCGACATGGATATTGAGCCGTTTTTGATCGCTAGTACGGTCAAGGCTGTCATCGGTCAGCGACTCGTCAGACGCTTGTGTCAATCCTGTCGCCAGGCCTACACCCCCAGCCAAGAAGAACTAAATTATATCACCCAAATGTTCAACATCACGCCAGAGTCAATGCCGCACCTACACGAGCTTGAGGAGCAGGCCGCCTCAGAGAGTATTGGCGGCGATACACCAATGGGCACGACAGACGCAACCATCGTTCAATTGTGGAAGCCATCACCGGAAGGTTGTGACGAATGTGGACACAATGGTTTCAAGGGTCGCGTTGGTATTTACGAAGTGTTGGGTATTTCTGTGGCTATTCAGAAAATGATCACCGCAAACGCCACCAGCAATGATATTCAGGAACAAGCGATTAGCGAAGGTATGATTACCATGCAGATGGATGGATTGATCAAATCATTCCGTGGCGTCACAACCATTGAGGAAATTTTACGTGCAACGAGGGAGCAATAACACATGACTAATTTTAGTTTTGTCGCGACAAAAAAAGATGGCTCAACGCTATCATCAACCATAGAGTCCAGTGATCGCGCAGCCGCCATCCGCTCAATTCAAGCGCAAGGGTTAAAATTGGTCAATCTCAAAGAGACAGGCGCCAAGTCTGGTCGCAAACGCCGTCGCAAAATTAAGTCTGACGAATTGGTGATGTTTACTCGTCAGTTAAGCTCCATGGTCTCGGCTGGTGTGCCAATCCTCCGGTCACTCGAGTCAATGACAGAGCATGCCGAAAGCGCGTCATTCCGCTCAATCATTGGCGACGTCTCAAAAGACATCGAAAGCGGTTTGTCGTTTGCCGATGCGCTGGCGCGACACCCCGACACGTTTAATGATGTGTACGTCAACATGGTTCGGGCTGGTGAAACTGGTGGTATTTTGGACGACATTTTGAAGCGTTTGGCTTTACAGCAAGAAAAATCAGCATCCATCAAGAAAAAGGTTAAAGGAGCAATGACCTATCCAATGGTGCTGATCGTCATTACTATTGGTGCATTCTTTGGCTTGATGATCTTTGTCCTACCAATGATTGGTAAAACCATCAAAGATTTGGCGGGAGAAGATGCCGAACTGCCAGCTTTGACCCAAGCCATGCTGGGAATTAGCGCCTTCATGGTCAATTTCTGGTACATTCTACTACCACTGGTCGGCGCGGCAATTTATGGTTTCTTGCGCTACGTCAAAACACCTGGCGGCAAGAAAAAATACCATCACTTCTTGGTGCATGGACCAATTATCGGCAAAATCATGAAAAAAATTGCCATCGCTCGCTTCACTCGTACCTTCTCTTCCCTTATCGGCGCTGGTGTGGCAGTGTTGGAAGCACTTGAAGTGACCTCCAAAGCAGTTGGTAATAACGTCTATGAAGAATCACTCAATAGTGCGGCCAAGCGCGTAAAAAACGGTGAGGTATTTTCAAAAATCATCGCTGAAGACGAGGTACTATATCCGCCAATCGTGGCACAGATGTTAGCAGTCGGTGAAGAAACCGGTCAAACCGATCAGGTCTTGGTTAAGGTGGCTGATTTTTACGAAGAAGAAGTCGATACCGCCATCGCCAGTATCAGCTCCACCATCGAGCCAGTGATGATCGTCTTCATGGGTGGCATGGTTGGTTTGATCGCCGCCAGTGTGATGATGCCAATCACCGGATTGGCAAATCAAATTAAGGGTTAGCAAATCAAATTGGTTATGGTATACTAAAAAAGAATTATATAAATGTGTGGGCAATATTGTGAGTTCTATATTTTACAAAAATAAACCAATCATTGGATTTGATTTCAGCAAGGTGGGCGCCCGAGTCATGTCGCTGGACGTCGCAAAGATGAGCGTTCACGGCTACGGTGCCATTGATTTCGATCCATCCAAGATGTCTGACGATTTAGAAGTCTGCTCGGACTATATCGTTACGCGTATTAACGAATTGTTTGAAAGAAACTTAGTTGGCAAATTGAACAGTAACCGGGCGGTGCTTAGCCTGCCAACATCACGCACCTTCTCGCGGACTTTTACCGTCCCTAAGGCTCAGGAAGCATCTTTGCGAGATGCGGTCAACCTGGAAGTTGAACAATATATACCAATGCCGCCAGACCTGCTCTATGTCGACCACCAGATCATCAAGCGTGACAAAGATTCATTGACCGTACTAATGTGCGCTGCGCCGAAAAAAGACATCGAAGTGATGACGACCATCGCCAAACAATGTGGTATTGAAATTGCCATGATCGAGCCAAGCATCAACGCCATCGCTCGCATTTTGAAATCAACCGAGAGCGGCGGGCTACCAACTGTTATCCTAGATATCGGGCCATCGACGACGGATATCGCAATTTTAGACTCTGTCATCCGTGTGACTTCTGGTGTCAACATCGGCGGCAATACCTTCACTCTCAACATCGCTAAGAAGCTCAACACGCCATTGGAGGCGGCTCATCAGCTGAAAGTTCTGAGCGGTCTAAATTCTGGACCAAAGCAGGCGCAAATTACCAGCGCGCTTAAACCAAGCCTAGAAACAGTCGTCAAAGAAACCCAAAAGATCATTCGCTATTACTCCGAGCACTTTCCGAACGAGCCAAAGATGGAACAATTGCTCATCGTCGGTAGCGGTAGTAATATTCCAGGATTGGGTGATTATTTTACTAACGAGCTGATGATGCCAAGCCGTACGGCGAGCCCTTGGCAGGCATTGAACTTTAGCTCATTGCAGCCACCAACAAAGCAGCTGCGAACTCACCTGATGACAGTTGCAGGTTTAGCACTGGTTGATCCAAAGGAGATTTGGAAATGATAAACTTATTACCTCAGGACGAAAAACGTCAAATCATCGCCGGACAAACCAACAGACTGTTGGCACGTTACTGCATCATTTCGTTAGCATTGGCAGCACTACTGTTCATCTACATCGGCATATCTTACTTCATCTTGATGAAATCCAAGTCAGATGCTGAACAAACCATTGCTGAAAGTAACCGACAATTATCACAGTACAAAGAAGTTCAGCAACAAGCTAAGCAATTTTCAGACAACCTCAAAGTCGCCAAATCCATCTTAGACAAAGAAGTGCCGTACTCAAAAATCGCAGTCAAAATAGCCCAGGCACTACCAAAAAACATCGTCCTGCAGTCTCTAGATCTGGACGCAACCACCTTTGGTAAACCAATCAGCCTTACTACAAAAGGCAAAAGTTACAGTGACGCTCTGGAGCTAAAAACCGCCTTAGAGAATAAAAAAGATGTCTTCCAAAACGTCCATCTAGTGTCAGTAACCGCCAATGAAGCAAAGGACGGCTATCCAATGTCAATCGTCATCAGCGTTGTTATTCGCCCGGAGGTGATAAAATCATGAATATACAAAAACTTCAACTAAACGCAACGTTGGCTCGCATTTTATTGTCATTAGCCCTCGTCTTGATATTGCTTGTTATGACCGCTGGGTTCTACATGGCGTACAATTTCATGAAAGATTCAGCTCAACAAGTCGCCAGCGTGCAAGCTGATGCGAAAGCTGCTGACAAAAAGCTACAGGACGTCAGGTCACTCTCGAGCAAACTGGAAAAATATCAAGACAGCGTCAAAAAGGCAGAGAAAATTGTTGCTGAATCTACCAGCTACAAGTATCAAAACCAGATCATCAACGATATAACCGCCTATGCACGACAGGCCGGTGTTGGTATTTCATCATTTACCTTTCAAGATGATAGCGCAGCTTCAAATGGCAAAAGCAGCTCATCAACAGCCACCAAAACACCAGCTACACCAAGCCCGTCTGGCGCTAAGAGTACGTCAGTCTCTATCCAAATGAGTAAAGACCTCGACTACGTGCGTTTCTTGCAGTTCTTGCACCTACTAGAGCAAAACCTAACCCGCATGCAAGTAGCAAACATATCCCTCGCTAAAGGAGATAGTCCTCAACATGTTGAATCACAAGCATTAAAATTGGAGCTTTACTTACGATGAACAACTCACCATCTGTCGGACAATTAGGCGTAATCCTGGCACGGTTTCTACACCGCTATCACATCACGTTGTACACCATGACCATCGTGATCGCAGTTTCAGTAGCCATATTCCTGATCAGCAGTGTCACCAGCTCCGGTGACGATGTTGATGCAAAAGTTGTAGAGACTACCAAGTTTGACACCAATACTATCGACCGCATCAAAGAGTATAACAGCTCATCACAAGCAGCAAAGCCATTTTCTCTGCCGGGCAGCGGAAGAATTAACCCATTTGTCGAGTAAGGTAGTATAATAGATACTGTATGTTAATTTCAGCCAGCAGATTTATGAACACTCCGGTGATGAGCCTCCAGACAGGTACGGAGTTAGGCAGGACTGCTCGTGAAATAATTGATCCGCGTAACTTATCAATCGTTGCCTATGAGCTGGAAGGTCCGCTTCTCGACCAGCGGCCAACGCTGCTTAGACTGGACGATGTGCGAGAGATCGGCCCACTCGGCATGATCATCGACTCAGCTGATGAGCTCATCGGCGTTTCAGACGTTATAGAACTACAAAAGATTTACGAATATAAATTCGTTCTGATGGGTAAGCATGTCGTAGAAAAAGACGGTCGTAAAGTCGGTAAAGTTATCGGCTACACCGTGATGGCTGGCAGCTTTCTCATTCAGCAGCTTAGCGTAAAGCGTCCACTACTACGCAGTTTCGGTGATACCGAAATGCTCATTCATCGCTCACAAATCGTCAAAGTGACTGATGACCAAGTAGTTGTAAAATCAGCAACTGTTCCACATCCAGAACAGCACGTCGAGAAGCCGGTTTTACAGGCATACGAAAATCCTTTCCGCAAAAAGCAGGCGTCGTAAAGCCTCAGCTATTTACTTCCTCAACATCATTCAAAGCAGACACCACATCGTCATAGGAAAAGCCTTGACGCACCAAATACTGTACAAATTTTTGTCTATCGCCCGCGTAACGACGGCGTTTTTTAGCAATGACCTTCATCAGCTCCTGCTCGTCCGTACGGTCAGTCTTTTCAAGCATCTGTGAAATGATGTCTGGATGGACACCTTTTGAGCGCAATTCAGTCATCAATTTACGCCGACTCACGCCTTTACTAAGCTGACGGTTCTCCACCCACCACCGTGCGAATTCTTCATCATTAACATATGATTTCTGCTGGAGCTTACTCAGTACTCGCGAAGCCACCCGCTCTGAATAGACCACAGGATTGTTCATACCAGTTTGCCCCTTACGAAGCGCTGGCTGGGTTTTTCGCCATAGATAGTCCCTGACTTCCTTAACTGAATGTGGCCGCCGCAAGCAATATTCAAGCGCCCGCATATATAGCTTGCCAAACTGACTCTCTTCCTGCAGCTCCTCCAGCTCCCCATCACTCAATTCATGGCCGACCTTAAGATTTAAGTCAGTCACCTGAGCGATGTCCAAACTGAAGCTGTATACGCCATCAATACTGACATTCACTCGATTATTGTTGCGCGCCTGAAGAGAGATGTCAGTGATTTTCATAAAAATATTATAACGCGAAAACAGTGAGCTCGCTACTGGCAAAGGCTACTCGACTACCTCGACCACCTTGCCATGCACGCCGTTGTAGCAAGCAGCAGCACGCGGTTCGGTGATGACCGGTAGTTGCCCTGGAATAGCGCTCATATTAACGTCGTCCAGCGTACCGGCCTCGACGCAACCAAGCGTGATGTGCGGGCGGAAGCCATCGACATCCAGCCCCGGATGAATACCATCCAGTGCCGCGAATAATTGCTGGCGCGCCTCAACCATCCAGGCAGTTTTCTGCGTGCGCAGCTCCACCCAAACACAGTTGCCTGCTTTATCTGGCAGGAAATTAACTCCATCAAGCACCAACTTATCGAGGACGGGTAGCGCCGCAGCGGCTGCTTTGAGACGTGGCATATCCCGCTCAGTCACGTTAATCAATGTCACGTGTGGGATAAACTCACCAAAGTCAAGGTTCATTGTTTCTGACAACTCGCGAAGATACGCGTTTTGCTCATCATCAAAGACCAGACTGACTGACGCCATATGTTTTTCGACTGGATATGCGGTTTCTGCTGCGCGCATTAGTTTTCTCCTTCTTTCACTTTGTCGCGAACCTTCTGGTCAATTTCTGCCAGGACTTCAGGGTTTTCTTTCAGATACAATTTGGTTTTATCGCGGCCTTGACCAATGGTCTCGCCATTATATTTGTAAAAGGCACCAGATTTTTCGACGATACCGTGCGTAGCTGCCAGGTCAAGAATATCGCCAGTTTTAGAAATGCCTTCATTATACATAATGTCAAACTCAGCGATGCGAAATGGCGGCGCAATCTTATTTTTCACCACCTTGATCTTGGTGCGGTTACCGAGGATGTCATCGCCAACCTTGATCTGCCCGATTCGGCGAATATCCACCCGCTGCGAAGCATAAAACTTCAGTGCGTTACCACCCGTCGTGGTCTCAGGATTACCAAACATCACGCCAATCTTCATGCGAATCTGGTTGATGAAAATTACTGTCGCTTTCGACTTGTTGATGATACCAGTCAATTTACGCAGTGCTTGGCTCATCAGCCGCGCCTGCAAACCCATGTGCGAATCGCCCATGTCACCATCAATTTCTGCTTGCGGCGTCAATGCTGCCACCGAATCCACCACGATGAGATCCACCGCATTTGAGCGCACCAAGGTTTCGGTAATCTCTAGCGCCTGCTCACCATTGTCTGGCTGCGACACCAACAAGTTCTCGGTATCCACGCCCAAACGCTTGGCATAGCTCGGGTCAAGCGCGTGCTCAGCGTCGATGAATGCTGCCGTACCGCCCTGCTTTTGGATTTCGGCAATGGCGTGCAGCGTCAACGTTGTCTTACCCGAACTTTCTGGGCCATAAATCTCAATGATGCGACCCTTCGGGTAACCGCCGCCTAGCGCCAAATCGAGGCTCAATGAACCCGACGGAATCACTTCAACATCGACTTTGTGCGCCTCGCCCAATTTCATGATTGAACCATCACCAAACTGCTTGGTGATTTGATCCATCGCTAGGCCCAACGCTTTCAATTTTCCATCATCAACCTTTTTCTCTGCCGCTACCGACTTTTCAGTTTTTACTGCCTTTTTCTCATCAGTCTTAGCCATGATATTCCCCTCCTTAATTGATACTTTTATTATACATTCTCTAGGGCTTAAGGCCAAATTTTGCTATAATAGCAGTATATGAAAAAAAGTTCTGGATTTACTGTTATTGAGTTATTATTTGTCATCATCATGCTGACCGTTGGTTTGGGTGTTGCGGTGGTGCAGGTCGGAAAAGTAAAAAATGCCAGTGATGACAGCCACAAGAAAACGGCCATCAACGCCATGTACTACAGCCTGGAAGAAAGCTTCTACAAACAGCACGGCTACTATCCAGAAACTCTGACTGACGATACCCTACCGACTATGGACAAAGCACTACTCACTGATCCAAAGGGCAAAAAGATTGGCGATGCTAACAGCGCGTATCGGTACGAAACCCAAAACTGCCAAGAAGGAAAATGTAAGCACTTCACCTTGAGAGCAAAGCTGGTTAACGAAAGTGATTTCGTTAAAGAAAGTCGCAACAAATAGCTCAGTTACCAACTATTAGTCATCAACCGGGCGGCCATTTTTAAAGGCTTCAATAGCGTTATTGACAATTCCTATTTGGTGTTTTGGATTTGCTACAAAATGGAAGATGTAGGTGGTTTCTTCACCCTCAGTGCTCAGTCGAATGGTTCCATAGTTAAAGATCATCTGTATAATGCCTGACTGACGAAAACTAGCATCTTCGATACTACCAAGGCTAACCGTTTGTTCATGGCGGGAAAACAAGCTTTCTTGGATTTCTTGGATTACACTTTCATTGGTCATGTAAAATTGGTTTTGTAAATAAACCCAAAGCGCCACCGCTCCGCCCAACGCCGCCAATATAGCGAACAAGGTCGCGATGCCAAACATAGCTGTCGGAGATGGTACTGGCAGTAAACTTCCGCCAGTGATCAGTGACGGATACAAAAAAGCAAAGCCAAATATTACCATAATGATAATGGCCGTGATGGCAATTGGCGCAACAATACCGATAGGGTGACGCTTGATGTCCAAGATAACATATTCACCTTCACTCAAATTAAGCTGTGGGTACTGTGCCACTGATTCTTCATGTTTACGCTTCAATTCTTCGCTAATCACCATTGGCTGCGGTTCAAGATTGCGTACCGTATGAACCACATCTGGTTCATTGGCATACTGGCTACGAATACGTGGATCAAAATTCTGCCCCTCCATTGATTCTGGAAGCACAGTCACATGAGACGGGCGCTGCGTAGTTGTTGACTGCGACTCTTCAGGTTGCGCATCTTGGGGTGGATGATAATACAGTGGCCTACCCTCAACATCATATGCGGCTGGCTGTTGATTATTCGACTGGGGCTCCTTCGTATCCATATCTACAGTTTATCATTTTTTAGGTTGATATCCCAAATGCGCCTGAGCACGCAGGGTGATGCGACGACCGCGTGGCGTGCGTTCGATGAAGCCAATTTGCAGTAAATACGGTTCATAAAAATCCTCAATCGTCGTTGCTTCGTCACCCGTCAGGGCGGCGATGGTGGTTAACCCTACTGGATTGTCACCGTAATTTTCTAGGATTGATTGCAGTAAATTACGGTCAGCTGGGTCTAGTCCCAGCTCATCCACTTCCAGCATTTCCAAAGCGCTCGTTGTCGTTTTTACATCAATTATGCCATCGCCGTTGACGTCGGCGTAGTCACGCACGCGCTTGAGCAGGCGGTTGGCGATGCGCGGCGTCAAGCGGGCCCGCGTCGACAACAGGTTCGCTGCTTCATGCCGAATCGACGACTCCAGGATGGCTGCACTCCGCGTCACGATTTTAGCGATATCTTCTGGCTCATAAAACTCCAGCCGATAAATATGCCCAAAGCGATCACGCAGCGGCGCCGCCAAACTACCTGTCCGCGTCGTCGCGCCGATGACCGTAAACCGCGGCAGATCCAGCCGAATCGACCGGGCTGCCGGACCTTTACCGATGACGATGTCTAGCTTGAAATCTTCCATGGCTGAGTATAAAATCTCTTCCACCGCCCGACCGAGCCGATGAATTTCATCGATGAACAAGATGTCGCCGTCCGCCAAATTCGTCAAAATCGATGCCAAATCACCCGCCTTTTCAATGGCTGGGCCACTAGTGATCCGTAAATTCGTCCCCATCTCATTGGCGATCACCGTCGCCATAGTAGTCTTGCCCAGTCCCGGTGGGCCGTACAGCAGCACATGATCCAGTGGTTCACCGCGTTTCTTGGCCGCGTCAATCGCCAGGCGTAAATTGCGCTTCAATCGCTCCTGACCAACATACTCGCTAAAACTCTGCGGACGCAGACTAACTTCAATCCGTTGCTCCTCGGTATCATCACTATGCGAACTGGTATCGACTATTCTCTCAATTGCCATACATTTATTATATCATCCACAGCGGACTGAGCTAATCGCTTGTAAGCCGACTACGCAGCGCCTGCATAATTTCATAAAACGTCTCGTCACTCACTATGTGCACCGCGTCCTCTAAGTGCCGCGGCCATTTTGGATCAGAAAATTCCTCGCCAGTAAAGGTAGCACCACCAAGATAGCGCGGATGTAGATGCCAATGTACATGTGTCGGCTGACCAGCTTTCACTGCGTTATTCATCAGGTACTCCCAGTTACACACATCGGCACCAAACGCTTCTTTGACTGCCTGCTCAAGTTGACGAATCACGTGGTGTAGCTCCATCCAATCCGCCTCGTCCAGATCCGACAACGTTTCCTTGTGCTGGCGCAGAGTGATAAATGACTTACCCAAATAGCATTGGTTTCTATCAAGTACCGCCACCCAACGTTCGGTTTGCAATATAACATTGTCATCAGCCGCCGTCTGACCAACGAGCAGTGGACAGATTTCACATTCCTTCTGTGTCGTGCATGTATTCATAATACCTCCTGGTATGGATTATACCAGCCATGCACTATTTATTCACATTTACAAAGACACGCCTGAACTCGTAAGAGCAGTTTTGCCAATATGGTACGGAGATGATACCTGCTTCTCCTGAGCCATTGGCCAATCCTGAAATATTTCTTGGCTCGGTTCATCCAGCTCTGGGTTAGTGATGAATTGCCTATTCTCGGCGACCTGGCGCACCATCTGCTCAATCACTTCTTCTGGAACACCACACTTTCTCATGTCCTTTTCCAGATATTCTTGATAGTTCGGCAAAAATAAATCCTCCAATTTCTGGAATTCCCGCCACGACAGCTTACGACATTCTTCAACCCGAAATCGCATGGTATAATTCAAAAAATCCCGACCGCCTGATCGCCAGACATAGCCAAGGTCAGCGTGATGTAATAATTTTGCCTGGATACTGTCACGACAGATTTGCTCTTTTGGACCAGGAATGGTGCCAATGATTGCATTTTTCATGAACTCATACTCAGCCGAGCCGGGTTCATAGTGTTCATCAAGAAATGAGACCGCATAATGCTCTTTGGTAGCATAACCATCTGGCGGCGGGCCAGCCTCAAACCCAGCATCGTGCGCTGCTGCCGCCACCAACAACAGATCCTTTTGATCTGAATTCATTCTGTCCGCCGGGATCACATCCGTCAGCGCACGTATTGAGCGCATCACGTCCACGCCATGTGCAGGCTGATGATATGGATAATTCGGGTAGGTAGTCAACAGCTCAGCTGATAGCTTAGCAAGAGAGGCTGCTTGTTCTTTGTTATGAAATAGTGCCGTGAGATTTTCCTGTGAGGTGTATTGGTCCAGCACCTTTGCTGATACTGTCAATTCAGGATCGACCAATGTTGGGTCTTCTTAGTTAGCACGGTTTCGTTGTTCCCATAACTTTTCGTCAAGAATTTTTTCAGCAGTAGTTCTATTCACAGCCCTATATTATATATTATTTGTACTATTTAGTCAATAGTACAGCGTCGTGAACCCTGCAAGCGAGCTAGCCTGAACGGATATATTTTAACCCTTATTATTTCTTCAGTGCCTCGGTCACCCGCTGCGCCGTTGGCAAATTAGCATCAACATTTTCCAGCGCTTTAGTAGCATCAGCCAAGGTATAGCCCAGTGCCATCAGTGCCTCTAACGCTTCATCAGAAGTATTCAATTCAGTCTGGACTGGCGCGACCGCTCGACCATACTGCGTTGGCAAGCCGACTTTATCGCTCAAATCAACCACCACGCGTTCAGCAGTTTTTTTGCCGACACCAGCAGCTTTTTGCACAAACGCACTGTCGGCGTTAGCGATGGCATTGCGCACCTGTTCTGCGTCGCCGAGGCTAAGGACGGCCAATGCTGCCTTCGGACCGACGCCCTGAACAGTGATGAGCATTTCAAACATTTTCTTTGCTGCCAGACTTGAAAAACCAAACAATTCTTCCGCCTGCTCACGAACATGATGATAGGTATAAAACTTCACATCCTGATCCAGCACCACCGCGTCAAAATCACCAGCTGCCACACTAACTTCATAGCCAACGCCGTGAACGTCGATCACCAACGAACCATTAAATTTCTCGGCAACTTTTCCAAAAACATGTGCAATCATAATCTCATTATACCCGATCCATCGCTGCATGAGTAATTGCTGCCGCCAAAGCATCGGCACAGTCGTCTGGTTTTGGCACATCCTTTAGTCCCAAGTTTAAGCGCACCATTTCCTGGACTTGCTTTTTATCAGCCTTGCCATAGCCCGTCAACGTCTGTTTGATCTGTAGCGGCGTATATTCGGCGATCGGCAATCCCGCTTTTCGGCCCGTCAACATCGCCACGCCACGCGCTTCTGCCACGGAAATTGCCGTCGTCACGTTACGCGCAAAAAACAATTTTTCAATCGACATCACATCAGGCTTAGTCTCTGTAATAATCTCCGTCAAACTGTCGAAAATCTCCTCCAGCCGCTCATCAATCGGCGTATGAGCTGGTGTTCTGACGACACCCGCCGTGACCAGCTTGAACTTACCGCCCGAAAAATCAATCACACCAAAGCCCAAAATACCTGTGCCTGGATCGATACCAATAATTCTCATGGTATGTATTATAGCAATGATTTGACTACTCGGTCACTAACTCATCGCCGCAATCTGCGTATCAATTGCGACAGCTCCCACCGCCACTGCCACGCACCATAACCTACCGCCAATAAGCTAATGCCGCCAAACACCCACCAACCCCACGTCGCGCCAGCAACGTGTTGAACACCCGCTGTCGCCGAACCAACAACTGGTATGCTGGCGGTTTTTATTTTCCGACAACGCTTTGTGGCTGGATTGCGCTCAAAGCCTTCCGGGCAGTCTTTTAGGATATCATCGGCAGCGGCAATTTTCTTACAACGACCAGTTGCTGGGTTGCGAAATTGACCATCAGGACAGGGCTTCAAGGTTTTAGCAGCAGCCGAGGCAATTGAGCGGCACCGACCCGTCGCCTCACTCCGGTAATACCCCTCTTTGCACGGCGTTACCGTCTTTGCTGCTTCAATTTTCCGACAGCGACGCGTTTCAGGGTGCCGATATTGACCAGCTGGACACGGCGCCAACACATCAGACACAGTAGGCGGCGTTGAAATTTTCACGCATTTACCCGACTCATTACGCATATAGCCACTCTGACAATCCGCATATTCTTTAAACACATTGGTAGCACCCTCAGTCACCGCAAACGTTTGTACCCATTCACCGTCAAGCAAACTCCAGGAAGCACCCTTTGGCATTTTGTCATATTCTGTTACGTCAATTTCCGCGCCAGCCTCGTCCAGGATACGCACTTTACCTTTCATTTTTGGCAATTTTAATTTTGTACGTTTTACCTTGACCGCCCATAATTCACCAGGCTTCAGCTCAATATCACCAAGCACTTCTTGTGAATTATTACTGCTAGTGGCCAACTTACAGCCAGCTGTCGTGATGGTCGTATCGCTCACATTCACCAGTTCAATGAACGGCTCGTCAACGTGAGAGGCGACTTCATTCAGTTTCAAGCCTTCACATTTGTTGAGTGGTTTCTGCAGCTCGGGATCTTTACACTGCGGGCGCTCGTATGGCGAGACCTCCTGATTCTTATTTGTTTTGTTCAACGAAAAGTCAGCCAGATTATTTTTTGAGTCAACGATGAGACCGCCGGCAAAACAGCGCCAGATAGTTTTGACACCGCTAGCTACGGACGTGCCCAAAAACTTCTTTGCCTCACCCCAGCCAACAGTATCTGCGACTGACCCATCAGCCCGCGACAACACCACCGACCCTTCACCCTGAATCATGCTCGGCACCTTGTCAAACTTCACCGCTTTTGTTAGTGCTGGATCATTTGAAGTCACCAAAAAGTCATTAGCGAAAATCACCTCATCCTTAAACTCTTTTCCGCCAGTTTTTACATCAGCCTTATAGTGTTCAATTTTCCAACCCGCTAGCTTCACATTACTGTCTGTTGGATTATACAGCTCAATATATTTCTTGTCGGGGCTAACTTTTGAAATCAACAATGGCGCTACTTTTTCGAGTGCTTCGTCAGTTGTTGGTGCTGGCTGAGAGGTTGGATGTGCCGGCTCGGCAGCTAGTGGATTAGTTTGTACTACCGGTTTTGCAGTCGGTTGCTCGCCAACTGAGCTTGGCTCTGGTTGAGACGAAGGCGCAGTAATAGCCGGGTTGGGACTAGATGGTAGTGCGTCGTTTGCTGGCGCCTCAGCCGTCTGTGATGTGCCACCACTAGACGCTGGCTCAACTCCCAGATTATCAGTCGCCAAAACTGACGGCGACGGCATAATCAACACCGCGATTAGTATCATAAGTAGTGTGTATCGCAAATATTTCATGCTCGCCCCTTGCTTATGGTTAACTACTTTTAGTGTAGCGTACTTTTTGCCAAAACAAAAACCGCCCCGAGAATGAGGCGATTTTTTCTGATAATCATGCTATTCTGCTGTGATATTGGCGTTAGTGTGTACATTCACCACATCGTCTAGGTCGTCCAGCGCATCAACCACCTTCATCAATTTCTGTGCGGTTTCCGTATCAGCGATCTCAACTGGTGTATTAGCGATGTAGCGCAGCTCGGCATCTTTTACCTTCAGACCCTGCTCAGCCAATGCATTTCTAACGTTCGCCAGATCTTTCAGTTCGGTGTAGACGATAATCTCGCCGTCTTCCTCAACTGCATCTTCGGCACCGGCATCCAACACTTGCAGTAGCAATTCTTCGCCCGTGCCCTCCACGGTGATCACGCCCTTGCGGGTGAATTGAAATGCCACGCTACCAGCGTCAGCGATTCGCCCGCCATTTTTGACCAGCGCGGTTTTCACTTCTGGCAATGTGCGGTTGCGATTGTCGGTCGCCGTTTCGATGATGATGCCGACGCCGCCCGGACCATAGCCTTCATAGGTAATTTCTTCCAGCGCTGCTGCGCTTTTGTCAGCCACGCGATCGATTGCTCGCTGGATATTAGCACTCGGCATGTTGGCAGCCTTGGCCTTTTCGATCGCCATTGCCAAACTTGCATTTAATGTCGGATCAGTGCCGCCACGCGCCGCGATTGCAATTTGGTTACCCAACTTCGTGAAAATCGCGCCACGCTTTGCATCAACAATCGCTTTCTGCCGGTGCGTCGTTGCCCATTTACTATGTCCTGACATACTATCTCCTACCGTTTATCTATATTCAATCTGTTAGTATTATATATCAAATACAGACGTGAGACAATTTAGACTGGCAAGCCCAAAGACAACAACACGTTTGGCATGTCAATTTCATTGTCTTTTTGTACGCGAACAACCGGGTAGCCATACTGCTGCGCCTCAGCTTGAATTCGCTGGTCAAACAGCCGCGCCCAAGTAATCTCATGTTCCTTCAGCTCATCAGCATATGTGTCAGCATCCGCATATAGTCCGCGACTAAATATCGCCTTCCTCAACGCGTCATCGCCTTCGTCAGTCAAGAATATTGATCGTACATCACTAGCGGTCTATAATGACGGTAGCAGCGATGGTAAAATATTAACACCTTCCAATACAAAACCTTCACGCCAGGTAAAATCATCCTCGATTAATTTCTTATTGCCAGGCCACGCTTCAACGCCATGCATATATTCTCTTTCAGCTATCTCTTCTGGTGAAAATTGCTGGAAAAACTCAGCTGCTGACAACCCGTGCGCTGACAATAAATGCGGGTGCTGCTCTGGGCTTGCCATACCCTGCATTATCAACCGTGTTTGATCAGTTGACAGCCACGGCAATGCCAGTCTCCGAGATAACTCCCGCGCCAAGGTTGTTTTGCCGGTTGTTGGCATGCCGCCAATCAAAATTATCATTCTTGTCATGGCATCCATTATATCATTCGACTATATTTACCCTCCCAAGGTTCAATTTCGTCTGTTTTTTCATCCACCACATAGCACCAATCATCGCCGCATACATCAAACCGCATTGCCACCAAGTGATATTCACTTCCATCTGCGCCCACTCCAAGCTCGCCAGCCAGTTGGCCGCCTGAATCATATAGCTCAGCAGCCAGGTCGTCGGCAGAGCAATGGCCGCGCCAATCATCGGCACTACCGCCAACATGCCCGACGCAAAGGTCAATAGCATCGCCAGCGGCACGAACGGCAAAATTAGCATATTAGCGATCAGCGCTACATTACTAACCACGCCGAAGCTCATCATCAACAGTGGCAGTGTCGCAAGCTGCGCCGACAACGTCTCGATCAAAATTTGCCGAAATGTGCCAGGTTCTTTGTTGCCAAAGAAATATTTGTGCAGCAGCGGTGCCAAAATGATCACGCCAGTGAACGACGCAAAGCTCAGTTGCCAGCCCAAATCACCCCAGCCAAATTGCGGATTGATCATCAACGTAATTGCCGCCGAAACTGGTAGCAGCACCAGCGGATGAATCGTCCGCCCATAATACCAGGCCGCCAAACTCAGGCCCGCCACCAGGCCAGCCCGCGACATGCTCGGGCTCAAGCCCGTTACCGCCATAAAGCCAATAATCATCGTTGCCGCGCTAAGCATCGCCAAATATTTTGACCGCTTGGCAAATAACCGCCGTGCCAAACGCACCAAAATCGTCAAATTGTAACCGCTAGCCACCACGATGTGCGTCAGACCAGCAATCTTCAAATTATCGCTCAGTTCCGTCGGCATGGCTCGCCGTAGCCCCAACAAAAATCCCAAACCCAGCGCCGACTCAGACTCTGGAATATGTTTGCGCACTCGCTCGGCAAACCAGTCGCGCACCCCAACCGCCACGTCGCCCGGGACTGGACGCTCGACGCTGCCAATTTTCGCTCGATACATGCTCGCCGAAAAAGCCCCAAATCCGGCTGTCAATTTTCCTTGAACCTGAACGATGTCACTGCGTTTAATGGGGCGCTTGTCAGCCGTCACCACCCACAGTTGTCCTGCCAATTTCTCGCCATTGATCCGTAAATCACTCAGTCGCAATACCGCTTGTCCTTTCTTGTCGATGTCAGGATCCTCCAAAACACGGCCTTGAATAATGGCGGTTTTACCAATCAGCGAATCGTACGCCTCCAAGCCGGTTCGACCCAGCTCACCGCGCCACAAGCCCACCAAGCCACCAGCGATAAGTGCCACAATCATCAACGCCCGCCATCTCCAGACCATCACCACAGCCATTAATCCTAACCCGAGCACCAAAAGCCGCCAGTCAAACATCATTGACCGTGGAACATGATGAATAGCAATGACGCCAACTGTCAACCCCAAACACCACGCCGCCACCAACCAAGAAATATGCAGTTCCCTGGTTAGATTGCGTATCGTCATATGTCTTTAGTATGACACATATTCTTGAAACGCATATGTTAAAAAGAAGATGTTCTAACGTCAGGATAGTTCTGGGAACATATTCTTTGGAATATTCCACGCAACTCATTCAGTCTGTCAGCTGAAGGTAGTTGATCTCTCCCGATCCCCGGAACTATTTTAGGCAAGTCCAAGATAAATCGCACGGACTGAGACGCCGACTCATCATATGGATCAATATCGTTTCTGGCTAAAATTTCACTCAATTCTCCCCAGAAGATTTTTTGTAGCCTACTCTCTCCTCCATATGTTTTAGTGAGTTCAGACTGGTTAATCCTCTTTCGTGAATCAATAACAATTTCCCGCAGTCTTTTAATACACTTACGAAAATGCTCTTCATATTTACGGTCAAGACTCCTGATCTGCTGAGTAACTGTTCTTCGAGAGTCGCCACTTGGTAGCATACTAGATGCATTCCTCCGTAATTCATCATCTTCATGACCAATTACCTTTGATAATAATGCCCAGCCTGATGCCACCAAAGTCCCCTTTCTGTCTACCGGCTGCCGTTTAGAACCTTTGCTATCATACTGCTGCAGTAGCCTTTGTGACTCCGCTTCATCCTGTAGGCATTTCATAGCTTCAATTGCAGTATCACGCCAATACGTAAAAGATTTTATACTATCACCAGCACTTCTTTTTTCGTCATAACTAAAGTCACCATTACCATCAAAATCATCCAATATTCGTTCAATTAGCGCCGGCAAGCCGGCAGACTGATAGTCCTGCCATTCTGTAAATCCATATTCTTCTAAAATTTGATCAGCCCGGTGCCAAAAACGATCAGCTCGCTGCTGTTGATCGACCGGCATATCACCAATAAAGTAGATATTACCCGCTCCCTGACTATCCGCCAAACCAGTCTGCATATCACCACTAACATACGAGTCCGGTGCTAACAAATTAGGCCTCACGGCTCTCCTTCCCATACTCGAGAAACATTCACTCAGTCTTTTAATCTGTGCTCCAAACTCTTTTTTACGACGCTGGCGGTTATATGCAAAGCTCAAGCCACCGGTTGCTATTCCTGCCGCCACTCCAGATAAGCTGACCGTTGGAGCAAAGTTAAACCATTCTAGCGCCCCGCCAGCAGCACCCGCCAGTGTCGCTCCTCTAACTCCAGCTAAGCCCATATCAATGGATAATTTTCTCCTATATTCTTGCCCCAGGAGGTCATCAATCTTTGTTAGCACACTCCCGACACCCACTCGGTAACGAGACATGCCACTCCATATCGTCACCGGGTTTTGTCCCAGCTGGATATATTGAGCATATCCAACTGGCTCTTTGGTAGTCGGGTTAGTTACTTCTTGGCTGCCAGAAAAAATTGGGACACCACATCGCATCCCAACAAAATTCTTCAAATCATCACTGTGTTTTTCTACTATTTTGGTATATCGGGGCGGTACGTTTAAGTCGTCTAGATACTTCGTCATGTCCAAAGTTTTCTGCCACACCCGAATAACATCACTGCATATGTTCGTCATCTGGAGGGCCCACCGGGGCTTGAACCCGGGACACCCTGCTTAAAAGGCAGGTGCTCTAACCAACTGAGCTATGGGCCCATCAAGAATGAACTTCTTCATTCTAGCACATAACACGCAGTATATCAATGCTTCTTTGGACCAGGTTTGGACTTTGTTTTGACAGTGTGCAGTAAAAATAAATCCGCCAAACCCACCCCCAAGCCAGCGGTAATAATATATTGGCGCCAGGAAGTCAGCTGCCGCACTACTGTCTGTGCCGCACCATCAACCGCAAGATATTTCGCCAAGACACCGACCAATAGCGCCGCCACCAACAAAGTCACGACAGCCGCCGCCACCAGCTTTTCATGTTTCTTGTGATATTTTGGGCCGCCAACCATCAACATTCCCATGGGTACGAGCAGCAATATTAGCGCCGCCACCACGCCATCAGGCAGCCATGGCAGGTTGATGCCCACCCCGCCCAAAATGACGCGCACAGTTTCCATCCACAATTCCACAAAAATATACCCAGCAGCAGCCGCCAGGGCCAGTGGACCGATGCGCCTACTTGTCACCAACACCGCCACAAAAATGACTACTAGAACCGCTACGAGCAACACTGCTACATTCATTGCGTCGCCTCGGTCGTAAATTCTACTTTGGCGCCTTTGACGATGCTCGATTTTTTAGCTACACCAGCAGCCACTTCCAAAACGTAGCGTGCCGGCACTTTGGGTTTATATATTTCATACGGCTCAGCATCAGGCTGCACCTCATGCTCAATGTGTACTACTTTTTTGTCTTTATCTAACCAGATGATATCGAGCGGAAAACTCATATTGCGCATCACCATTTCCCACTTGTCATCACCCTCAAATTTAAACAGCATCGCTTGGTTTTCCGTCAGACCAGACCGATCGCTCAGACCCTTATACCGCTGCTCAGCCGTTTCCGCAATTTCAGCCTGCAATGTCGCCTGGCCAGCCCTGACCACGACTGGGCGAGGTTTATTGACATCGCACAGCAGAGTATAGGCACCGTAAGCGATCATCACAATGATCATAATCATGATACATCGAGAAATGAAATGATGCCCCTTACGAGCTGTCTGCATAAGCTCCATAGCTCAATTATAACACTTATGTTTTATATATAAACCACGGGCTAATCAGGAAAACAAACCGCGCTTTTTGGAGGTGTTAAATTGTTCCAAAAGTTCACGTTGTTTTTTGCTCAATTTGGTTGGCGTATCAACGATGATACCAACGATGTGCGGGCCACGAGCGTCATTTCTCAGGTGCGGTACACCATGTCCTGATAGCTTAAAATCAGTACCGCTTTGGGTGCCAGCCGGAACTTTCATGCGCACTACACCGTCCACCGTTTCAACATCAATTTCCGTACCCAATGCCGCATCAACCATAGAAACATGCTCTTCCGAAAGAATGATATCGCCTTCACGAGTAAACTTTTTGTGAGCTTTGACTCTTATCTGAACATACAAATCTCCCCGCTCACCATCCTGGACCGCTTCGCCGTGCCCGCGCAAACGAATTGCTGCACCATCATCAATACCTGCTGGAATTTTGACCGTAATCTCGCGGTTCTTACGCGTCGTTCCCTTGCCGTGGCAAACTGAACATTTCTTTTCAGGGATTTTCCCTCGACCATTGCAGGTTGGGCAGGTGATAGCTTGTTGAATTTGCCCAAAGATGGAATTCATCACCCGCATCTGCTGGCCAGACCCTTTACAATCATCACATGTTTTCAAACTATACCCAGGCTCAACACCCTCGCCTTTACAGTGTTCACATTCATCATCCATCGTCAGGCTGATTTTTTTCTCAACGCCAAATACAGCTTCTTCAAAGGTCAAAGCCACTGTCGTTTCTACATCACGACCGCGCCGTGGACCACCTTGTCGACCAGCACCACCACCAAAGAACTGACTAAAGATGTCACCAAAACCACCGCCAAAATCAAAGTTGACACCTTCTGCACCAAAGCCTTCAAACGGATTGCCGCCAAAGCCACCGCCCGAAGCTCCGCCGACACCGGCATGGCCAAATTGGTCATATCGCTGTCGCTTTTGTTTGTCTTTCAGGACTTCATAGGCTTCATTGACCTCTTTGAACTTCTCTTCATCACCGCCTTCTTTGTCAGGATGATATTTCACTGCAGCTTTACGAAAAGCCTTTTTGATTTCATCTTCAGAAGCGGTTTTAGACACGCCTAACACTTCATAATAATCACGTTTGGTCATATATTCTATTGTACGGTTCGTTAGCACTCGTGTCAATAGAGTGCTAGTTAGATAGCCAATTTACATAATCTTTTGACTTTTTTTATATTCTGTGATATACAGAGAAGCATAGGCTTTGTAAAAACATAAATACAAGTCGAAGCGAGGATACCATGGTACAAACAACAGCAGTCTTAGAACGGCAAAATACCAACCTTAGTACAGCTCCATCGAGCTTTGAAGAGCTGGAGAAAAAGTTTTACTCGCTTGAAGAAGAAAAACAAATCGAAAGTCTGATGCCACTGGCCAAAAAACTGGCCGAAGAACCAGAACTAGCTGAACAATTTGGTGTGTTCAAATGGCTAACTATAGGTGATTATGACCGTGAACAACGAAATGCTGGTAGACACCCTTGGCCAGAGCTAGAGATTAACGGTGAAAAACGTATATTTTCAGTGCCGATCATCGCTGGTGTTGTCCGCTGGGGAGACCACGACGGAGAGCCTCAGTACAGTGCCCTTTCGGTTATGAAAGATAACTGGCGCAGCGACCCTGACGCCTGGCTGATAACAGAATTTGACTTTGAAACTGCAGAGACCAAACGGCTTGAAACGCTCGGCACCACGGTTGATGCCGCCAATCAAGCCAACATTGCCATCAAGCCGCGGAATTATCACAACATGCCGCCATTAAGCCGCCCAGCAATCGACAAGACGCCAATGCATCAACTGGAAAGAATTGCCGTTACGCTAGATCCTACCTACCATTCGGTGCACGCAGAGTATCATGAGCCCTACCAAGACCGACGTGAAGTTATGGACATTGAGCTGCTTTGGGAAGCAATGTCGCGTGAGATTGGTGAGCGAGTTGATGACCTATTCCCAGAGTCTGATGATATGGAAACCGCTCCATCAACGAGCGCTCCCAAAAAACTTGCTGCCTACACACTCCAACAGGTTATGAAAAAATAATTCAGCAGGATTTCATCAAATTCGTGATTTGGCTGCGCATAGTGCCGCGTACAATTCACGTGCATCGCTATACCGACCCTCCCACGGTCCAGTAGCGATTGTCATTATTTCTAGCAAATCTTTTTGCTGAGCCAGCGCAGGTTTGATGCGGTATTCTGGGAAATCACTACCTGATTCCCAAATCAAATCATGCGTTAACTCATGAAACACTATACCGATGGCATACACATCAAAGCGATAGTCAATGAGCGAACCCAATTCGGCGATTTCTGGCGCATGCTCCCTGTTCCAGCTTGAATGCGGTCTGGTCTGTACATACGGAGATCTAACCTGGTTATAATCAAACAGTGTCAGTATCGGCCGGCCCTCAGTCTCATCGTAGAAGATGTTCGTTGATCGGATATCATGATGCACCAAACCTCGTTCGTGGAGATATCCAGCAGCTTCTGTCACCTGTACCATCATATCGAGCACTGTCCTGGCGCCAATCTCACCATCATTAATCTTTTGTTGTACAATATGTTTCTGCTTATCTAACGTAGCGCCCATGAGCGGGTATACTTCGTGGAGCGGCTCTCCCTGTGCTGCCCGAATAGCCAGCGGTACCAGGAGATGTTTTGGCTGGTCGTTCATCAATTGTTGCATCAGTTCGACCTGGGGGCCAGCTGCACATGCCAGTACATGTCTGCCTACCTTATGAACTCTCCCTTGCTCATCAACTGTAAGACGTGAAGAATATGTATCACACTGGTGCATAATTACTTATATAACAATTCGTTGGCAGCGGCGCACGCATAAGCCTAGTCCAGGCAATACAAAACTACCCCTCGAGAGGGGTAGTTTATGTCACGAGTCGATGTCGAGATTATTTCTCGTCGACCACCTCGCCTTCGACTGGCTCGTCTTTGTCGGATTTTTTATCACCCGTAGGCTCATCAGTCTTGTTGTCCTCAGCAGCTTGCTGGTACATTTTGGCACCAATTGGCATGATGGCATCCTGCAGAGCCTTGATTGCCGCTTCTAGCTCATCTTTGTCATCAGCATCTTTGTGCTTTTCTGCCTCCTTGACCGCTTCGTCAATCGCTTTCTTGTCGTCCTCAGAAATCTTATCCTTGAACTCATCTGGCATTTTCTTTGCCTGGTAGATGGCGTTTTCTAGCTGGTTTTTAGCGTCAACGGTTTCGCGCTTTTTCTTGTCCTCATCAGCGTGGAGTTCGGCTTCTTTCTGGGCTTTTTCGATATCTTCCTTGCTCATGTTGCCAGAGTTTTGGATGGTAATTGATTGCTCCTTGCCGGTACCTTTGTCTTTAGCAGTAACATTAAGGATACCGTTGGCGTCGATATTAAACGTCACTTCAATCTGTGGCACACCGCGTGGTGCTGGCGCGATGCCATCGAGCTCAAAATGCCCCAGGCTCTTGTTATCTTTAGCAAATTCGCGCTCACCCTGCAAGACATGGATTTCTACTTTTGGCTGATTGTCAGCGGCCGTCGAGAATACTTCACTCTTGCTGGTCGGCACAGTGGTATTGCGCTCGATCAGCTTGGTCGACACACCACCCATCGTCTCGATACCAAGGCTCAACGGCGTCACGTCTAGCAGCAGCACATCCTTGACATCGCCAGCCAGCACACCACCCTGAATGGCTGCACCAACCGCCACCACTTCGTCTGGGTTAACGCCTTGCATTGGATCTTTGCCGAATAGCTTCTTGACCCGCTCGACCACTGCTGGCATACGGGTCATACCACCAACCATAACGATTTCATTGACGTCAGATTTTGACAATTTAGCGTCTTTGAGCGCTTTCTCGACTGGCACATCCAGGCGATCTAACAAATCCTTCACCAAATCTTCCAGTTTAGCCCGTGTCAGGCTCAACTCAAAGTGCTTTGGCCCGTCAGCATCAGCGGTGATAAACGGAATATTGACTTCATACTCAGTGACTGTCGATAGTTCCTTCTTGGCCTTTTCCGCCTCGTCCTTTAGTCGCTGCATAGCCGCATTGTCTTTGCGTAGGTCAATGCCTTCTTTAGACTTAAAGTCATCCAAGAAATAGTTGACGATGACATTGTCAAAGTCCTCACCACCGAGGTGAGTGTCACCATTCGTAGCTTTCACCTCAAACACACCGTCGCCAAGTTCCAAGATGGAAACGTCAAAGGTACCACCACCGAGGTCGAACACCACGATGGTTTCGTCATTTTTACCTTTTTCCAGGCCGTAGGCCAAAGCTGCCGCCGTTGGTTCATTGATGATGCGTTTAACTTCCAGTCCAGCAATTTTACCAGCGTCTTTGGTAGCTTGGCGCTGCGAATCGTCAAAGTAGGCTGGCACGGTGATAACCGCTTCGGTAACTTTTTCACCCAAGAATGCCTCAGCATCAGCTTTGATTTTACTAAGGATCATGGCTGAAACTTCTTCTGGTGTGTATTCTTTATCGCCCATTTCCACGGCCACACCGGTGCCTTTTTTAACAATCTGGTATGGCATGATATCGAGATCTTTTTGGACTTCCTTGTCAGTAAACTTACGACCGATCAAACGCTTGACACCGTAAATAGTGTTCTTTGGATTGGTCACCCGCTGACGCTGCGCCACTTGTCCAACCAAGCGCTCACCTTTTTTGTTAATTGCCACCACGCTTGGCGTGGTACGGTTACCTTCAGCATTCGCGATAACTTCTGGCTTACCTGCCAGCATGTATGCAAAAGCACTGTTGGTTGTACCGAGGTCAATTCCGATAATTTTACCCATATGATTCCCCTTTCTACTATGATCACATCTGGTTTTTGCTTATATCCATCTTAGCACTCTTTATTCACGAGTGCCAACTATTTCAGTATAAATAATTAGCACTCCCGTGTCAAGAGTGCTAATTATAATTATTTGCTAGCTTCTTATATCTTTTTGCGGATGAACCAAACTCCGGCACCACCAACTGCTACCGCTATCACCGTTACAGCGATAACACTAGCACCAGTGTCTGCCAAGTAGCCGCCCTTGTTGGTCACCTGAGTATTCTTGCGAGTACCGTTAGTTGTCGCACCTCCAGGGTTAGTAGGGCTAGCAGGATTACCAGCACCACCACCAACACCAGGAGTGAATTGCTGTTGGCGCTCGTAGACACCGACTGGGTCTACGATAGTACCATTTGCAGCCTTATCTTCATCACCAAAGCCACCGTCAGTCAGGTCATACGTCACCGTCGTGTGCTTACCATCAGCAGTCGCGCCAAATGTAACGCGATTAGTGATATCTTCTTTAACAGTACCGCCATTTATCTTAACCACGGCTAATTGACTATGATCAGCGTAGTGTTTACTCAGGGTCAGCGTCACGCGCGTTGTGTAGCCGACCTTGGCAGTCTGGCCGGTACAGTTGATGGTAAAGCCAACGATGTCACGCAAGACACGACCGTCATAATCATTCGGAGCAGCTGCCACTGCGGCTGAAGCAATGTTGTAGCACTGGGTGCCAGCTGTAGCAACAGTCACGGTACCACCACCTGGCTGCGCAACAGTCGCTGAAGTGATTGGCGTGGTTGGCGTTGGCACTGGATTGACAACAACAGCGTTCAATTTTGCTTGCAGCGCTGCTTTTTTAGCAGGATCTTGCACCTTATTCACCAAGACCTTAGCGGTATCAACGGCACTTTGTGTTTTATCAGCTTCTGCCTTGGTAACTGCAGCCTGAGCAGCGTCTTGAGCGTCTTGCTCTTTTTGTTTGGCGCTGACCACTGCACTGTTAAGGTTAGCGATCGCTGATTGAAGGTCTGACGCAGATGGATTTGCTTGGTTCAAGACGAGCTTAGCAGCAGCGAGAGCCGAAGCAACTGTCGGATCCGATTTGATGTATGATGGCGTCGCTTCTGCAGCAGTGATGGCTGCTTGCAAGCTTGCTTTATCAATTTTCAGTGCATCGAGCTTGCCCTGTAAGGCTGTGCGTGCATTGTCCAGCTCAGACACTGAGGCATTCGCGTTATTTATAACTGCTTCAGCTGCCGTGACCTGTGCCTGAAGAGCGGCAATAGTACTACTGCTCATGCCGGCAACAGTGGCTGGATCTTTAGCTTTAGCAATCAATGCAGTGAGGGTTGAGCGAGCACCAGAAATAGCGTTGGTTACCGCATCGAGCCTTGCCTGGAAGGCAGCCTTCTTGCCTGCGTCACCTACTGCATCAACTTTGGTTTTAGCGGCAGCAACATCAGATGGACGCTTGGTCGATTCAGCATTTACTACTGCTGCTTCAGCCGCGGTAACTCTCTGCTCCTCTTCACTTGGGCCAACCGGTGCATTGTTAGCAGTCGTGTAGATGGCGCCACCGTATACTACTGCAGCGATTTTCGAGCCGTCGGCAGAGCCGGCAATTGCTGCCCAGTTTGGCACACCAGCAGACGTCTGAGCCACCCAGGTTGCACCACCGTCATTTGAGCTGTAAATATATCCACCGCCACCAGCAGTTGCTGAAAGTTTTTGACCATCGTCAGAAATAGTAACCGCAGTCCAGTTATGAAGTCCATCAGCCGCTCGCTCAGTCCAGGTTGCACCAGCATTGGCGGAAGTGTAAATCCTGCCACCAGTTGCCGTTGCTACTAATTTATTGCCATCGGCGGAGCTGGCAACTGCTGACCACTTACGGACACCAGAGTTTGCTCGCTCGGTCCAGGTTGCACCAGCGTCAGTGGAGGTATAGATAGTTCCGTTCTCGACTACCGCAACCAATTTATTACCGTCAGCGGAGCTAGCAATTGAATTCCATTTGCGTGCCCCAGACCCTGTGAGGGCAGTCCAGGTTGCGCCAGCATTATTTGAAGCATAGATAGCGTGATCCTTAGCAATAGCGAAGAGTTTATTACCGTCAGCGGAGCTAGCAATTGCGGTCCAGTTGTATGATCCAGGCACTCCACGAGCAGTCCAGGTTGCACCAGCATCGGCGGAGGTAAAGACATAACCACCCCAATCATATACAGCTGCTAACTTCTTACCGTCAGCGGAGCTAGCAATTGCTACCCAGTTGCGGTCTCCTGCGCCAGGCTGCTCAGTCCAGGTTGCGCCAGCGTTAGTGGAGGTAAGAACTTTACCACCCCAGGATGCTGCAGCTAGTTTATTACCATCACTCGAACTGGCAATTGCAGTCCAATTTCGAGAACCAGAAGCATCACGCTTTGACCATGTAGCACCCGTCTTTGGTACAGGTGTCTCAGCCGGCTGTGTGCCCGCACCCTTTTGGAATACACGAACGTAGTCGATCAACATGGTTTGCTTCGGGAAGCTATCTGAAGGAGAGATTGGTTTCTGATCCGCATCTGCCTCCACGTAGTCGTTTATGATAAAGCGCCATCCCTCATCAAACGTCTTTTTAATCAATGATGCGTCAGCTAATTTTGTCAGAGGAGCAGCTGGCGTACGCTCAATCTCCTTGCTGTCAGTAGGGCTGGCGTGATAATGATACGCGGTGATTGGTTTGTCATCCACAAAATACTTAACCGTCTCACCATCATACTCGACCGCCCATGTGTGCCATTCATAGGCCAATGTACCTGGCTTGGAGCCTGCTCGGTGTTCATCGCTGTGGATAATCCTCCTGGTTCGCCAACCATTTTTCCAATTGCCAGAAACGCCATGATGGTAACAGGTGGCATGAGTACTTGACCAGGTATATGCTGGTGTGTAGGAGTACCATTCAATAATGTCTAGCTCGCCGTATGGGTCATTAGCATTAGGATTATCATTACAATTCTTTAATGAGACACCATTAACCATCCACAGTGATGGTCGTGTACCGTTTTTTCCATTCCAATTGAATTTGGCACGGATCTCGGCGCGGAAAGGTTTTGTACCATCCACCACCTTAGTCTTATTCGTCACCCGACCGCTAAGGTATCGTGTCATCTTACCACTTGGACATGGCGTTTCGCTAGCATTAGAGTCATTCAATGGTTCATCAAGATTTGCAACACAGTGGCGCTGCGTTTTGATCTCTAGATAATCATTGTTGACAACCTTGACGTTGCTCGGATTGTAGGCTAGGTGATTATTGCCATAATTATCTTTATTTTGTTTGAATACGTCCCAGCTATCAGGCACTGAGGTGCCTTTAAACTCCTCGCTCCACACAACGCCCCATTGACTTGCATTGGTGCTACCGTTGTACAGTAAAGCTAACAATAAGATACCACCAGCTGATACTAGTGCTACGAATAATCGTTTCGCCATCCCCTTTTTCTCCCTGTGTTTATGTTAAAAACTCTTGCCAAAAATTATAGCGCTAATACGTTCTGATTGCAAGCATTGTTGTAAATAAAACTATTGATGTCTGGGGTGAAATACAGTAAATTATCGCCGCGTGACTTTGACCATTGCGTCGCGAATCACCGCGCCGTCAAGGGTATAACCAGCACGTAGCTCTTCAGCGATAACCTCTTTTTCGCCATCAGCCGCTTCATCAAATTGCACCGCCTGATGCAGCTCAGGATTAAACAACGCCCCTGGCTTGGCGTTAATTTTCTCCAGGCCAATTTCTTTGAGCTGCTTGTCGAGCTGTTTGCCCAAACCAGCCACGCCTTTAGCCCAGGCGTTATCTGCTAGCTCCTCCGGCACATTAGCAATCGCTCGCTCAATTGTGTCAATCACTGGTAACAGTTTCATCACCGACTTGGCCTGACCCATACTGTGCGCTGACTGTTTTTCCGCCTCGACGCGCTTGCGATAGTTCTCAAAATCTGCCCGCGTCCGCTGGAGATCCAAGGTCAACTCATCAATAGTACGCTGCAAATCATCAGTCTTCTTATGTTTTGTCATATTCCTCCTCTATCCTTACCCTTCCTCTAACATAGCCCCTGTTCGGCGCACCAGCTCCATGGTTCGGCGGTAGTTTTGCCGCGTTGGGCCGATCACGCCGATGTAACTGCGATCACTAAACGACGAACGAAACTTGCTGATGATCAGCGTAGCGCCACTGGCTTTGCCGATGGGGTTTTCACTACCGATGAACACATTGAGCGGTTCGTTTGGCGCAGCTTCAATCAGCCAGGGTTCGATGTTATCAATCAGCCTAGCGATGGCCTGCACGTGATTGCCCTCGACGAACTCTGGCTGAGAAAACAGCTGTGTCATGCCATTCATGTACAGATGATCACCAAACGAGGCAAAGCCGAAATTGCCCGTCAGCTCGACCAGACTATCAACCGCGCTGCGGATGGCTCTGTCAGACTTGTCAACGTGCGAATTGACATGCGCTTCGATCGCTCTCGCACTGCGATCGATGCTACTTGGTAGTTCAGTCATTTGCGCAGCGGTGATGCCATTGACATAAAACCGATAGCCCTTATCAGTCGGAATGCGGCCAGCACTGGTGTGTGGCGCCTCGATAAATCCCATCTCCTCGAGCTTGGCCATTTCACTGCGAATCGTGGCGCTGGACACACCAAACAATTTGGCGAGCGTCACACTGCCAACTGGTGCGGCAATTTCAGCGTACTGTTCAATGATGGCGGCCAAGATGGCCTGCTGGCGTTCAGTCATACCTGTATTATAGCGTACATCTGGCACTCATACAAGTAGAGTGCTAAGTTGTCTTCTGCTTGGTACGACGTGCGGTCGTGCGAGTGTGCGTGAACTGCCTGGCTGCGTCAGACGATAGCATCAGGATAATCGTGATATTAATGCCGATGAACGCCAAGGTTCCAACGCTCGTCCAGGTGATTTTACCGATAGTCAAGGTGAATGAAGTCGCCAGTACTGATAGGCTCGACAATATCATCAAGAGTAGCCTATCTCTGTTAGAGCCGCGGAACGTACCTCGTGACAATACAGCTGTTATTGCGATCCAGCCCGCGCTCAAACTCAGCACTCCTCGAATAGTCCACTCCGCTCCTGTGGCGGCCACAGAAGTGTCCAAGCCCTCAACGATAAAGTCCTGGGTTGTCTGATGCAACAATTCGTCAAACAACAGAAAATCAAACAAGGCGCCCATCAGGACAATCGCTATAGCCAAGGCCGTAAACAAAATAGCAAACGATATCTGCGGCGGCCGGCGATTCCACAGCTGCTGCAGCACCGTGTCGTGTTCTTCCGTGGAGACTGCATATTCATGAGCTGTTGCGTCCAGAATAACCCCCGCTCTCTCGGCAATTATCTGCTGATTTGCCACGACTGCTGCCAGCTCCAAGACTGGTAAGTCACCGTCAGTCTGGATGCTGTCACCACCGCCATTTCGCGAGTGATACCCCGTTGAAAAGTCTTTCAAGTTCGTCACTGTCACTTGTGGTGTATGTTGTGTAACGGTGCTCACAATATAGTCACGCTCAATATCTGTATTTTCGTCAATTTTATGAGTAACTTGCAGGGTAAATAGTGACAATCCGACGCTTTTGTCATATGTTCCCGCCGCTAGCCAATCAACCTGATGACCACCAGGCAACAACCAACCCTGAGGGCAGCGCCAAAACCGCACATGATGACGTTTGCCAGGACTACCGTCGACCTCCTGCTGATAGGCAAAGTCTTGACGGCGACCAAACAGGAATAACGATGATACAGGAGCTGAGGCGTAGCTCCTGCCAGTCAGCGTAAAAAAGATAATTTTCCAAGCTGACCGAACGGTGATTTCATCAGCAATCGTCCAGCCAGCATCAATCATTGCTTGATGCAACTGTGCTTCTGAGCCCCTGAGTGCCACGTTGACTGGGTCACCCAATAGACCGTCAGCAGTTCGCGTACGACCAATGAAATAGTTTGGCACATACAAACTACTTAAAATACGGTGTAGCCGAGGCAAGGCTAAGTATGCCATGATAACCCAAAACAGCGCAAAAAACGCCACCAGCCACCAGCCACCAGAATACCAGCCCTCACGCCAAACCAACCAACCGAACCAAAATGAAGCCAAACCGGCCAACAAGAAAAACGCTTGGTCGATCAGCGCAGACAATGACCATGGCGAACGACGCAGGGCCGAAGCTCGTTTTTGGATATGGTCAGAAACCTGGTGACGATAACTCATACGATACTATTATACTGTCGAATATTTTCTAAAAGCCTCCTTGCGGCCAAACGGGCTTCATCATCTTGCCGATTAAACAAGTCGCCACGTTCGATGATGTCATGACATACACGAACCGCTCGATCAAGGTCATCATTAATAATAACATGATAATACGGTACAGAAAGTGCTTGTGTCATTTCTTTGACAGAACTAGCCAACCGTTTCGGCCACTCAGCGTGAAATTCTTCCTCAGTAGTATACCGCCTTTTCAGACGAGTAAGCCAGGTTTCGTAGTCGGGAGGTATGATGAAAATTGAGATACTTTGCGGAGCTAAAATTTCATATTCAGCAGCGCCTTGGACATCAATATCAGCGATGACTGTCTTGTTTTGTTCATGGGCCGTCTGAATCTCAGCTGCTGAGGTGCCATAAACTGTGCCGTGAACAAATTTAGCCTCGATAAATTCTTGATTTCTCAACATTTGTGCAGCCACGGTCGAGTCGATGAAATGGTAATCGACACCATCAACTTCTGGACGATTATTGTTGATACGCGGCGCACGAGTTGTGTGCGAAACGATGCTACTAAAATCTGGAAGCTGCAATAATCGCTTTTTGATAGTGTCTTTACCGGCGCCAGAAATACCGGTCAGTAGGGCAATCTTGGCTTTCTTGATCAGCTCGACGGTTGGCTCAGTTGGTTGATAATCAGCAATCAACCGCTCCAATTCGTCCATGCGTTTAGCTGTTCCTACGTTTGATGATCCAAAGGATACCTGCACCAATACCGACAGCTGCGAGTGAAGCGAGCGGCCAAACATTGTCACCAGTGTCAGCTAAGTAGCCTTCGCCAGTTGGCTTTGTTGGCTGGGTAACTGGTGCACCAGGATTGGTTGGCTGAGCAGGAGTTGGCGTCGGGGTTGGTGTTGGCGGAGTTGGTGGAGTTGGTGGAGTAACTGGTGCCTCTTTGACAGTCGCGGTACTAATGAAGCCATTATTCATAGCTGCGGCAATGCGAGCACCGTCACCAGACATCGCGATAGAAGACCAAGCACCAGTTGCGGCTGTGGTCTGCTCTTCCCAAGTTACACCAGAGTCACTTGAAACGTATATCACACCGCCAGTAACAGTTGCGGCCAATTTGGTGCCGTCGGCAGAGCTGGTGATTGAAGTCCAAGCACGGTTGCCAGAAGCGGCTTGTTCTTGCCAGGTCACACCTGAGTCGCTTGAGGTGTATACTGCACCGCCATTGACAGTCGCGGCGAGCTTAGTACCATCGCTTGAGCCGGTGATTGATGTCCAAGCACGGTTGCCCGAACCAGCCTGTTCTGTCCACGTTACACCTGAGTCATTTGACGTAAACACTGCACCACCGTTAACCGTTGCAGTCAATTTGGTGCCGTCAGCAGAGCTGGTAATTGATGTCCATGCGCGGTTGCCTGAACCAGGTTGCGCGGTCCACGTTGCGCCTGAGTTACTGGAAGTAAATACTGCGCCGTTTTTAGCTGTTGCAGCCAGTTTGGTACCGTCGGCAGAGCTGGTGATTGAGGTCCAATCAAAAGAACCACCGGTTATACCATTACTTCTCCAGGTTTGACCTCTATCCTCTGAGGTTAAAATGTAACCACCCCAGTGGTAAACACCGGCCAGTTTGGTGCCGTCAGCAGAGCTGGTGATGGCAATCCAGGCGCGAGAGCCAGAATCAACTCGCTCTGTCCACGTTTCACCTGCATCATCTGAGATGTAAGCTGAGCCGCCAGTCATAGTCGCAACAAGCTTGCTACCGTCAGCAGAGCTGGCAATTGAGGTCCAAGCGCGACTACCAGAACCAGTCTGTTCTGTCCAGGTAACTACCTGTTTTGCGTTAGCTGACTGACTAAACACCGCAACCACCGCAGCGATTACTACCAAGCATCCCGCTTTAGCAGCGCGGGCTATCGTTCTTTTTCTATTACCCCAGAGCGACCCCATATAAATAATCTCCTTTTTATTGTTTTATGACAATGTCTAATATAATCACTGTCAGTATATCACGATGTTGCTTATGTTAGCAAGCATATCTTGCCAAGTATTGACGACTTTATAATAGTTCACGCAAAATGGCTTGCCAATCAGGAAATTCATCTGAACCAAACTGGATCAATCGCCCTGAAAAGTCGCCCGCACCGTTTGCTGTCCGATCGTCAATCAAAATATCACCACGACTCAGCTGCTTGACTGACGAAAAGATAACTTTGCGAAAGAAAATATTTTCCTGGCCGTCACCACCAAAGTACTTCTTTACCCACGCCAATTTATCACCTAGCGCCGTCGAATTTTCCCATGGCGATGACGACAGGATATATAAATCATATTTTTCTTTCAAAGCATCAACCGCCTCAAGAGCCCCCGGCATCGGATCCATCAGCGCAAAAACACCCGGAATATTGTCATACTCACCCGCAAACTTCTCGAGCATCTCAGGCGAAACCTTCATCAAGGCAGACTCAAAATCTACCAACACACCATCCATATCGATATGAATAATTGGTTTATTATTTTCGGTCATCTTTACCTCTACCTGTAAAGAATGAAAAATCACGATACACAGCCCTCCCGTCACCAGGTGCACTGCCTTTATTTCGGTGAATGAACCCCTGCTTACGAGCAGCTTTTAGGTCACCAAGCGTAGGGAATGCCGTCACTTCACTCCATTCATTTGGCAAGCGACGTTTCGTGACAGCAAAATTACTGTCCACACCTCTAATAACGACAGCTCTTATTGTCTTTACACCCATACGCCTCGCCAATGTTGTTCTATGCATGCCGTCAACAAGCAGCAGTCCTTCATGACTATCTTCCTCAATAATAGGCGGAAGCATAACTCCGCCCTCCCCATTTTCTTCATCGACAATATCAATTCCACCAGTTCCCATATGAAGTGTATCTTCGCCATACAGTAAAACAAGTTGCCGCAGCTCCTGCTGCTTATCCACGCCAGAATCAATAACATACCGCTGTGTTGGCTGAAAGGTATCAATATGAACATCCTCAATAGAGATATCACTACCAGCGTATGGTCGTGCATCCTTATCAGCCAAAGTAGAGGCTTGATATAGATTGCCAATAAGCTCCTCTTGGGATTTAAATCCTTCTACTTTCACTATTCTCTCCTCAACATTATTGTAAACGCTTCTGACGGAATGTCAACCTTGCCGAAGCGTTTCATACGTTTTTTACCACGAGCTTGCTTGGCGAGGAGTTTCTTTTTGCGACTGACGTCGCCACCATATAGGTAGCCAGTAACGTCTTTACGGTAAGCACCGATGTTCTCGCGGGCAATGAATCTACCACCAATCGCTGCCTGCAACGCCACCTCAAAGCTCTGGCGCGGCACCACGTCTTTGAGTTTTTTGACGATTTCCCGGCCCAAGCCTGGCGCCTCAGAGCGGTGACACATCACACTGAGAGCATCAACCATCTCACCCGCCACATAAAAATCCACCCGCACCAAATCCTCCGGCTGATAGCCCGCCAGCTCATAGTTAAACGAACCGTAGCCGCTGGTGACCGACTTCAGTTGATCATAAAAATCCGTCAGCAGATTTGCCAGCGGCGCCGTAAAGGAAATCAGTGCCCGCTCATCGATGTAGCTAAGGTTTTTTTGCCGGCCGCGCTTGGTGACAATCAGCTGAATCACCGCACCAATATAATCTTGTGGCACTACAATTTCACCGTCAATCCACGGCTCGCGAACCTCGGTAATTTGTGCTGGGTCAGGTAGCTCACTGGCTGATTTGATGTCCAACTCCTCGCCGTTCGTCAAACTAACTTGATAATCCGTGCTCGGATTGGTGACGATGAGATCCAAATTATACTCGCGCTCCAGCCGCTCACGAATGATATCCATGTGTAACAAACCGAGGAAACCAATCCGCACGCCATAGCCCAGCACTGGCGAATTCTCCGGCTCAAACTGCAGCGCCGAATCGCTCAGGCTCAGCTTTTCAATAGCCTCCTTCAGATCATTATAATCCTCGTTGGATACTGGGAAAAAGCCCGCGTAGACGAAGGGCTTAACTTCTTTATAGCCGGGGAGGGGCTGGACAGTCATTTTTTCAGTCATTTCGTTATATTATAGCATTTTACAGAGATGGCGTCGACTTACCGCGTCAGTTTATATTCATCATGGGGTATACGACGTATGTATATCAACCCGCCTCGAAGGTGAGGCTAATGGATAAATATAGGGCAATTCTCTATTTGGCACAATGTCATAATATCGACGATGCCGATCGTCATTAAATTCAGACTCATTGCCCTCAACAAAATGTAGCGCTGGATGGTTCCTCGAAGTAGTATCACGCCGCACCAGCAACCCAGCATGCGACCACGTTTCCGACGTAACATCTGGCTCCAACCCATACTTAGCAAGCAACAAAGCAATGATAGGCTTACGAATTACTGAGGTTTTCCCTGGCTCAAGACCAAGCGCAGGAGTTGCCTCTTCAAAGAAATATTCCAACATGGACGTGCCAGCCCGATATCCAGACGGAGCATCACGAAACAGCATACCGGCAAAGCACGCCTTTTCGCCAATTTTCACATAGCTAAGCCGTGCCATGGGCTTCTCCGCATTTTCCCCAAACATAATTCTTTCTACTCCAGACGGCGCAGTTCGCACGTGGGCCGGGACACGGTCTCCATTGGCAAAAGTAATTGGCGGTAACTCATTCATAGCTAATCATAATATTTTCTTACTGTAACCGTATCACCCGTCCCCTTGAGGACAGCGATAGTGTTGTCAAGCAATGACTCGACAGCCATTCTGCGACAGACTGTCAAATGATACTATACCATCTTAAGTTAATTATGTCTATGAAATAAACAATTCTACTGATTAGCATACCGCTCGATACGCTTAGCCCGCAGTGTTAGCATGTCAGTCAAGTCCTGCAGATATACTGTGTACTGCTCAACGGTCTGAGGCAACGGTGACGATTGGAAATTATCAAAATCTGTCAGTATGTTAATTTGGTATTTGTCATTAACAAAATCTTGCAACAAGAAAAAATCAATATAGCCCTGAAAATCACCAAACCACTCAAAAAAGTCACCATAACGATCAAAGACATCAACCAGCGGACTGTCTTCACCCCGATACCAGCGGGCAATACATTCTAACGTTAGGTCAAATCGATCACCAATTTTGCGGTGCCAGCCTCTCGCACGATTGATGGTTTGCGTACCGCCGCGTAATTCGCTGGGAAAAATAATTTCTGAACCAATACGCCAATCAATATTATCTATTGCCGCTAGAACATCTCGTGGGGTCTGTTCAACAATCAACTTATTACGCTTCCAATCTTCAAAGGTAGCTACTATATTATCACTTGAAACAGGAATCTGACACTGGCCGTCACTGGCTATCAAGTACGACCCCTCATCTAGCATAGTCAGTTGACGACCATTAGGCAGTGGTTTAGTCCATAGCTCAGCGTGATAGCGTTTTAACGTCAGGCTGTGCTGATCTGGGTCTCTACCATGAGCATCTTGACGACAATCAAACCAAGGATCAATCATCGCTAGCCTATATACTTCTTCAACGTCACCGTATCACCCACCCGCGCTTCACGCGTGGTTTTTAGGTTAGTAACGATGTAACCAATTTCACCAGTGTCCAGCGATGGGTCGGGGATCATGCCAGGACTAAGATGACCAACTTCCAGTGCCAAGCCATTCGCGCCAGTCGCCATCATGTGAATCGCTTCACCCTTTTTAATTTGCCCGTCAACCACCCTGACATACAAAATCACCCCACGGTAATCATCATAATAACTATCGAAAATCAGCGCCCGCGTCGGAAGATCAGCCAACACAACATCAGGATGCTCGACCGCCAGTGGCGAAGTCGGCGCCGGAATTCGCTCAACAATCGCCTCCAAAACTTGATCAACATTCTGTCCAGTTTTAGCGGAAATATGAATAATCTCACTCTCGTCACAGCCTAGCAGATTGATCACCTGCTTGGATACGCGCGGCACATCAGCGGCTGGCAAATCAACCTTGTTCAGCACCGGGATTATCGTGAGGTCTTGCTCCATCGCCAGGTAGACATTCGCTAGCGTCTGAGCCTGAATGCCCTGGCTGGCGTCAACCACCAACACCGCCCCCTCACAAGCCTGCAACGAGCGACTAACTTCGTAGCTAAAATCAACGTGACCAGGCGTGTCGATGAGGTTGAGATCATACGACCCAGCCAGTGGCAATCCTTCCGATGAATCGATAGCCCTGTCGCTGGCGCTGCCTGCGACATTCGATTCAGAGGAAGCGGTTGCCGCTGGCTGGCGGTAATGATACTTCATCCGCACCGGCGCAAGCTTAATCGTAATACCCTTTTCACGCTCCAAATCCATACTGTCCAGCAGCTGCGACTTCATCTCGCGCTTCTCCACTGTCCCAGTCATCTCCATCATTCGGTCAGCTAGCGTCGACTTGCCGTGATCGATGTGAGCGATGATACAAAAATTACGAATAGCTTCCATCAGCGTCGTTTCCCATCCAGGCGTACAAACAAGAATTTATTCACTTGCCTGATGATCGGCTCAACTTCTGGCAATTTGAGCATCCGCGACATCAAACCGTAAGCCAGAAAACTCACACCAGCGATAATCATAAACTTCGGAAAGGCTGAGAAGAAGCTACTGTCGCTCTCACGGAATGGCAACACCTGTAACATCAAATAACAAACGATTCCTGCTACCGTTGATGCCACGATCATACGCAACACCGCCGCCACGAACGAAGCGTCAAACAAGTGCGGAATTCGTTTTTCCAACACAACAAATAAAATCACTACCTCAATGACAGCCACTGTCGACTGTGCCCATGCCAGTCCATAGGCACCCATTTTCAACACCATCGATAAGACGATTGCCAGTACCACATTCAAGCCAATAGCTGCAAAAGAGATGTTTAGCGGTGTTTTTGTATCCTGCTGTGCGTAAAATGCCCGAGCCGCCATGTGATAAATAGTACGGAACAGAATTGCCACAACCAGACATCCCAAAATACCCGCCATCATCGGATCTCCGGTGTTGCGGATAAAGTGAACAACATACCCTCGAGTAAAGAATGTTATGACAGACACCGGCAAGGCCATCCAAATGATCACCCGCAGCAATTGACGCAAATCTTTTTGAAACAAATCCTGGCGATTATTGCCCAAATGCTCGGTCAACTGAGGAAAAGCTGCGTTAGAAACCGCCACACCGATGAGGTTAATCGGCATCATGTGTAGCGTTAAAGCCTGCTGATAAGCACGAATAACACCATCACCTAGTCGAGAAGCCAGGTTCACTTCCACCAAGCTGACTGCGTAGTCCATACCCTGGTCAACCGAACGCGCTGGCAGTAAACTCAACACTTTGCGAAAACCGCGGTTGCGCCAGTGCAACTTAAACTCATAGTCAAAGCCCAAACCAACCAAGCCGACAGCACTAACAATGAGCTGCATCACCGAACCGAGCACCACACCGAGCGCTACGCCCATGATGCCGCCCTCAAAGATCTGCCAACCAAAGATATTGATACCATTCGTAAACCAAACAGTGCCGATGATGATACCAATGTTATAAATCATCGGCGCGAGGGCATAAAACGTGAAACGCCCCACTGCCTGCTGAATACTAGCGATGACAGCAGCAATCGCAAAGATAAATGGGTTCACGGCGATCACCCTCATCATACTAACTGCCAACGCATGACCCGATTCGCTCATCCCCGGCGCGATGAAATATCGCATCAATGGATCAGCAAAAATGATGATGAGTACACTAGCCGCCAGGGTAGTCAGCGCCATGAAATTGATCATACTGGAGCTAATCTGCCAGGCCGACTGTTTATTGCCCTTTGTCCAGCGCTCATTAAACACCGGGATGAAGGTCACACTCAGCGCACCTGACACCAAAATAGCAAACATAAAGTCCGGCACCATGAACGCCGCAGTGTACGCGTCAAGACCAACAACATAACCCGCCAGCCCTGCTTCTTTGTTGGGCATATATGCAGCGTTCAGCAAACGGTCACGCCAAAATCCCAGCAGACTACTCAGCAGCATAGATCCTGCCAATAGACTGGCTGCCAATTTCACGGTCAGCCGCTGATTCACTTTGGTGACTGCTTGCCGAACTCGCCCCATAATCGATTATGCGTGAAGTTTTGCTTCCTTTGGCAGCTTAGTACCCTTGAGTATCTCTGCCACTGTTTCTTCTTCCAAGGTTTCATCCTTGAGCAGTGCCGCCGCCAACTTGTCCAGATGTGAACGATTGGCTTTCAGAACCGTCATGGCTCGCACCTTCGCTTCATTGATCAGCGCTGCCACCTCTTGGTCTATCTGCTTGGCCGTTTCATCTGAGTACGGCCGCTCACGGGTCATCTTGTCAAACATCAATCCACCATTGTCTTCGTGAAAGACTTGGTCACGCAAAGCCTTACCCATACCTTGCTCAATCACCATATCACGAGCAATCTGGGTCGCATTACGCAGGTCAGAACCCGCCCCAGTGGTAATACCGTCATCGCCGTACAAAATCTGCTCAGCCACACGTCCGCCCATGGCCCGGGCCAAAATGTCTTTAAATTCATAGACGTTGGTGTAGCTCTTGTCCTCTGGCGGCAAGAACCACGTCACACCACCAGTGCCACCGCGTGGAATGATGGTAACTTTATGAACTGGGTCAGAATCCGGCAAAACGTGACCGACGATGGCATGGCCAGCTTCGTGGTACGCCGTCAATTCCTTCTCCTTGTCACTCATGACTTTTGCCTTGCGCTCTGGACCAATTGCCACTCGTTCAAATGCTTCGGTCAATTCCTCGTTGGTAATCTTCTTCTTGTTGCGCCGTGCAGCGATGATGGCAGACTCATTGGCGATGTTTGCCAAATCAGCGCCGCTTGAACCCGCTGTCTTTGCCGCCAACGCATCCAAATTAACGGTGTCGTCAGTTGGCTTGTTCTTAAAGTGAACCTTCAAAATAGCTTCGCGGTCTTTGCGCTCTGGCAGCATGATATTAACTCGCCGGTCAAAACGACCAGGACGCAGCAACGCTGGATCCAACACATCTGCTCGGTTGGTAGCCGCCAGGACGATCACATTCGTGTCGCCGTCAAAGCCATCCATTTCCACCAAAATCTGATTCAAGGTCTGTTCGCGCTCATCATGTCCGCCGCCCATACCAGAGCCACGTTTACGACCAACCGCGTCAATCTCATCGATGAAAATGATGCATGGTGCATTTTTCTTGGCCTTAGTGAACAAGTCACGGACTCGTGACGCACCAACACCAACAAACATCTCCACGAACTCTGAACCAGAGATTGAGAAGAACGGCACGCCTGCTTCACCAGCCACGGCTCGTGCCAACATGGTTTTACCAGTACCTGGATGGCCGACCAACAACACGCCTCGTGGAATCTTAGCACCGAGCTCGCGGTATTTCTTTGGATTTTTCAGGAAATCAACAACTTCTTGCAAGTCTTGCTTGGCGTTATCATTACCAGCAATATCTTCAAAGTTAACCTTTTCTTTGTCTTCGCCATACAGTCGGGCTTTTGATTTACCAAAGCCCATGGCTTGGTTGTTCTGACCTTGGCTCTGTCGCATCATAAACACAAAGAAACCGATGATCAAAATAACCGGCACAAAGGTGATAGCAACATTCCATACTACCTCGCCAGTGCGTGACTGAGGCACAACCTTGACCTCAACCGGCGCGTCTTTCTTGAGACCTTGTTCATAAATGCTGCTGTTTTCTTTGATGGATTTTTCTGTTGGTTTATCTTGGTCTTTGACTGTCACCGTCAGGTCGTTACCTTGGACTTGGATGAGTTTAATGTCACCTTTGTTCGCTCGGCTGACCACATCGCTCAAAGCCACTTCCTTCAAATTAGCGTGCTGCGCAGTTGACGCATACACTGCCAAACCAATCAATACAACAATCGCCCAAAAAAGGCCCAGTCGCATAAACTGACTGATTTTATTCTTGCCATTCTTGTTCGGCATCTTTACCGCCATAATCTGAAAAATCCTTTCTACCTAAATCAATCTTTTTGATTATAGCAGTTTTTAGTGATAATTTCATCTCTAACCCTTCACCGATCTGCCAGGCCGTACCGGGCTTACCCGTCTTGAGCGCCACCACCGCCCGCTCGAGCTGCGAGGTCAGCAGGGAAGTAACAAATGTGTTTCGAATATATTCCGCCAGTAATTCCACCGCTTCAGCCATATCGATACTGATGAAAAAATACCGATTCAGCGGCTCCGTCAAAAGCTGTGCTGACTCGTCAGTAATCGCCTCAGCTAGTTCCAACTGCCCTCGCCACAAATCGTATAGCTGCTGTTTGGCATCATCTGGCAGGTTCATCAACTTACGCCGCAAACGATTACGCGTATAGATATCACTGGCGTTGGTCTCATCCTCAACCCATTCCAGCCGGCACCTCACTGCATAGGTTGTGAGCTGTTGTTTGGTCCAATGTGTCAGGGGTCGCATGATCCGCGAATCACCAAGCACCGCCAGCCCTCTCCAGCGTGTCCCTCGCGCCACATTCAGCGCAATCGTTTCAACCACGTCGTCCAAGTGATGCGCGGTCACCAACTGTGCACCATACTTCTCGGCCGCCGCCAACAAAAACGCATAGCGCCGCTGCCGGGCAATCGCTTCGTTAGCCCCCAACAATTCTTCTCTTTTGCCTTCAAACAAAAACCCATACCGTCGAGCCAGCGCCTCAACAAACTGCGCATCATCCCTCGAATCAGCACGCATACCATGATCAAAGTGCAAAACCACACATTGATGCCCCTTGTGTGCCATAAGATCCAGCAGCACAACGCTGTCAATCCCACCACTGACTGCTACCGCATATTTCATCTTTTCCATTATAGCAAAGCATGGGCAGTTTTGATATTCATAAAATCAATTCAGCTCTTGGTGAAACAGCAATACCATGCTATAATCACCTGAGACGTGGCACCGTAGCTCAGCTGGTTAGAGCGCAGGACTCATAAGCCTGAGGTCGGTGGTTCGGGTCCACCCGGTGCTACCAATATTGCAAGCCAAACCTCTATAATTCATAGAGGTTTTTCTTTAGGCAGCCTTATTTATCATCAAGCGCTCGGAGCTTTCTCAACACAAATTCGCTCATCTCTTGTGAAGTCCGCTGGTGCTTCCACGTTTCAAGTTGTTGTTTTTCGATGCCTTCTAAAAACGCAGTTAGCTCACGCTCTGCAATTGCTTGCTCTGTCATGATGTATTTGGTCCTTGTGTTTATTTAATAATGAAACCTAACTCTATATTAGCACATTTTTGACAAAAAAGCAATAGCAATATCACAAAATCCTCATGATTATTTTCCCTTTTTAAACCGCCTATGCTACACTGATATTAAAGGAATATTCATATAAACATGACGTACGCCATACTCTCATCACTTGCTATCGTCCTTCTGGCAGCTGGCATTCATGCTAGTCTGCAGTTAAGTGTTAGCATGTTGACGCTGATGAGCGGCCATGCGTTGGGCAAAAAGACCCGCCATATGCTACTGCTCCGACGGATGAATAGCTTCGTGCTCGGTGTTTTTTTGATGACGTTACTGTTGGCGACGTTTACGGTTCATATCTTAACCATCGTCATTAACCAAACCGTGATCATTGAACGCCTGGTTGCTTCCGTTACCACCGGTATCGCAGTTGGCTTGGGGCTGGCGACTTGGGCATTCTACTATCGCCGCAAGCAAAAAACCGGCATCGTCCTATGGCTACCTCGTGGCATGGCACGTTTTTTAGCAAAGCGCAGCAAAGCAACCAAAAGTAGCGCCGAGGCCTTTTCACTCGGCATGACGAGCGTCATCGCTGAACTCATATTCATCATTGGTCCACTGCTAGCAGCCAGTCTCGCCATCATCAGTCTGCCCTCTGGCCTATTCCAGTTATCAGCCATCCTACTCTATGTCGTCGGTTCACTCTTGCCACTACTGGGCATTCTAATTCTTGTTGGTAGTGGCTACAATATCGCTCAAATTCAGCAGTGGCGTGAACAGTCCAAATCATTCCTGCAATTTACTGGCGGTAGTTGTCTGTTCATTTTAGCGTTTTACCTATTCATTGACCGCGTCATGGGGATAACAAGCATGGGGATTGGGTGGTGATGCAGATAACGATTGTCAAGAAAAATAATCACCGAGGCACCGAACCGTTTGACCCAGAAAAGCTGCACCGCTCAATTGTGAAAACCTGTTGTAGCGTTCGCGTGCCAGACGGACAAGCAGAAGACATCGCAGCACAAGTAACGTTTCAAGTGATTGACTGGTGCAAAGAAAAGCCAGAAATAACCGCAAACGACATACGGCGAACCGCAACAACTTTCCTTGAACCTCTGCACTCTGACGCCGCGTACATGTATAAAAATGACAAACTTATGATATAACCTAGGGGGCAACCATGGCACAAAAACCAACATTTGATTATGATATTATCGTCATCGGCAGTGGAGCAGCAGGAGCTCCAGCGGCCAGTATTTTAGCCCGTGCTGGCAAAAAAGTTGCCGTCGTCGAACGGGGAACCTTTGGTGGAGAATCTCCCAACTGGGGCGACATGCCACTGGGTGCCATGCTGTACGCAGCCGAAGTATTTTACAACGCCAAACGCGCTGCCAAATTTGGCCTACGAACCAACGCGCTCAACTACAATCACCCGTCTCTCCTGTCCTGGCGAGACACCGTCATCAAACGCACTGGCGCAGGCGGTAATCGCTATTATTATGAAAAACAAGGCATCAGCGTCTTCTCTGGCAACGCTCATTTTCTCAGCCCTAATGAAATCACTGTCAATCGTCGCCATTTGTCGGCCCGCAAATTCTTGATCGCCACGGGAGCGGCCTGGGAGAAATCGACCATTCCTGGTAGCGACAGTATTCCGTACCTAACACCAGAGAACATTCTGTCATTGACCCGCCCACCGAAAACGTTGTTCATCGTTGGTGGTAACGCCACTGCCATGGAAATCGCCTATCTATACGCTTCATTTGGCACCAAAGTCTATGTTGCAGAAAAAGCCAATCGCATGTTGCCAGAATTTGATATTGAAGTTGGACCAATCGTCGCAGAAGATGCAAAAGTTAACCGTAATATGACCATTTTGACACGATCTCGCGTGGTTGCCCTACAAAAAGAGGGATTACAAAAGCGCGTCACTTACATTCAGGGCCGACAACAAAAATCAGTACGTGTTGATGAAATCTTGGTGGCAGAACAACGCATCCCACAGACTGACATGGGATTGGAAAATGCTGGCGTTGCTTACACTCACCAGGGCATCACCGTCAATGCTCGCATGCAAACCTCAGCAAGACACATCTTTGCTGCTGGCAATATCACTGATCCAACCATCCAAACCCACGCCGTCCTGACCCAAAGTCGAACCGCCGCTCATAATCTGACCCACCGCACCGCCATCGAGGCTGACCTGACACCAAATTTGCTGGTAGCATTTACCTTTCCAGAAGTTGCTCAAGTTGGACTGAACGAACAAGAGTGCATCAAACGCGACCTACGGTACAAAACAGCTGTCGCTCCGCTGACCCTGACGGCTCGCAGCAATATCACCGACTGCCGCAATGGCTTTGTTAAATTAATCGTTGACACCAAAGGCGTGCTCATCGGCGCAGCCATCGTTGCCCCACACGCCAGCGACCTCATCAGTGAACTCAGCATCGCCGTCCGTCATCGCCTGACCGCCAAACAGCTCATCAGCACACCCAGCTGCTTCACTTCCTGGTCAGAAGCGACGCGAATTGCCGCTGGTAAATTACTATAATTTATCCCCGAAGCTATGATATACTGAACTGAGCGGGGGCGTAGCTCAGGGGTTAGAGCAGTCGGCTCATAACCGATTGGTCGCTGGTTCGATCCCAGCCGCCCCCACCAAACATCATGATGATAAAAAAACTCGACAAACACGAACTAAGAAGACTTGTCTATCACATCCGCCACGATTATTTGACGCTCAACAACGTCATCATCGCTGGAGCGGTTTTGATAGCACTCAGCTGGGCCTGGGGGTCAGTTGAGGCTATGCAGAGAAATTATCATTTACAGCAGCTGCTGGACAATAAAAAGCAGCAAGTCGAGTTAGAAACCTTAAAGGTCTCTTTGGCTGAATACGAAGCCAAATATTACCAGACTGCTGAATATCAAGACTTGGCAGTTCGCCAGCGGTTGGGTCATGGATCGCCAGGTGAAAAACAGCTGATCGTACCATCAACTGATGTTGAAACTGAGAAAGCTGCCACAGTTTCCAAGCAGCAATTAACCGAAAGCAACCTCCAACAATGGACTAATTTCCTGTTTGGAGCCAACCGAAAGAAGTCCTAAGACCGGCGACATTTGCTAATACTCCTTGTCTATGCTACAATCATCTATGTGCCGCGGGGTAGAGCAGCCTGGTAGCTCGTTTGGCTCATAACCAAAAGGTCGTAGGTTCAAATCCTACCCCCGCAACCAAGAAAAGATTCTCTCATCACTGAGGGAATTTTTTCTTGCCTTATTGCTTCGGCAGCCTACCCGGTCGTAGATTATCGTCACAATAATGCTTATTGCCTGGCTCTTTAACTCTGTCTAAAAACCGCCGTCTTGTACTACTGCCCTGCTTGCCCGTCTTTGACAGTGCATCAACCAATGCCACCGGGCCCATCACACAAAAATCTTTTAGTGGACAAGCCTGGCAGGCTATCCTAGCAAGCTCCAGCGCTTTCTGCCGTTCAACAATGCTTCTTTCGGCAGCCTCAGCCGCACCCCTGATCTTGTCAGCCATACCCATAGCATACCTCTTTGCCGCCCCCTCAGATTGGTTGGCGGCACCAGCCCACCGCGCAGCATCTGTCAGTAGTTTGTTTCTTCCAGCAAAATTACCAGAGCGCGCCTGCTGTAGGTGCTCTTCATAGCGCTGCTCAGCCTTACGATCAGCTTCTTCCTGATCTAAGCTTGCCTGCAGCTCATCTGGATCAACATCAGGAAATACAACGTCCCCTTCATCAGTTATAGCAACATGAGATGTGATAATTTCGTTCATACTTTTATGATATAATAATATGCTTAAAAAGTCAAATAGCTCCCCTGTTGGAGAGCTATTATGTTGATTGCGAGTATTTGGTAATTATTTCTTTTTAGAAATGGTCAAGAAACCGTTGCGTGGATTTTCTTTTACGATACGGTCCTCTGGAAGATCGCATGGTGTACCCTTGTCATTCTTCTCTACCTTTGCAAAGAAGTAGATGGTCTGAGTCTTGCCACCGCGCAGAGTTACTTCAGTCTTGTGCAAGTAGTACGTAACGCCCTTTGAGTTAGTGTGCTTGTAAGCCATGTGGTAATACCTCCTATTAGTACTTTACCTTATAAGATTACTACCCCTGTTGGCCCCTGTCAAGCCTAAAAACGCTTTCGGCGGCGTAAAATGAAGCGAAGCATAGCCAACACTACTAGTCGGCCTATGATGATTAGACCAATCACTACTGTGATAATCAACGACCAGCCAGCAAAATCTGGCGACCAGAGGGGTGAGGTGAACGTATGATAATATGGCTCAACCGGTAACGGCTTAAACTCGCTCATCACGGCTTGTCCGCCAGGGATTTTTTCTAATTCTTGATTGATGCAATTTGTGTAGCGCATATCTGGCCAACGCCAGCCATTGGACCGCGCAATTGGCCCACAAACAGCCTCGGCTTTTTGAAATGCATCACCATTGGCAGTGCTATTGGTACTTTCTTGATAGGCTTTTTTATGCCGCTCATTGTCTCGTTCATACGTCTTAACCAATGCAACTCTACCAGGATTGGCATTCATGTGAGCGCTGACAAACCTCTGTAGATCATACAGTCGGCTTGCCAAGCCAACCGAATCGTCTGTCTTGTCTGCAGCATACACTGCTTCACGACGTTCCACCATGCCAACATTATTGAGCCGCAGGAATGTTGCTGTGATGAAAGCAAACATGACAAACAAAATCAACAGCTGCCATGTTTTGATCTGCTCGAGTCGACGAATTTTGAATCGGACGTTGCGTTTATCTGTCATTCCACCCCTTCTTGATCTAGTTTTAGTATAGCACACATGCCGAGCGGCGGGCGAGAGTGGTATAATAAAGCCATGCGAATTTATTTTTCAGGAATCGGTGGCGTCGGCATAGGACCATTGGCTGAGATTGCTCACGACGCTGGGTATGACGTCTGTGGCTCAGACCAATCAGCCAGTCCACTGACCGCGGCTTTGATGGAACGCGGCATTCACGTTGCCCTTGATCAATCAGGGACTTTTTTACAGGAAGCGCATGACAAACAGCCGTTTGATTGGTTTGTCTATACCGCAGCTCTGCCGACAGATCACCCTGAGTTAGTCCTCGCTCACAAGCTCGGCATCAAAACCGGCAAACGCGATGAATTATTGGCACACATCATATCTGATAAAAACCTAAAGCTCGTGGCTGTCGCTGGCACCCACGGCAAAACCACCACCACTAGTATGATTGTGTGGACACTGCAACAGTTAGGGATTCCAGTCAGTTATTCGGTCGGCTCAACCTTGAGCTTTGGACCAAGTGGCAAGTTTGACCCAACTAGTCAATTTTTTATTTACGAGTGTGACGAATTTGACCGGAACTTCTTGAATTTCAAACCATGGCTGAGCCTCATCACTTCAGTTGACTATGACCACCCTGACACCTACCCAACGGAAGCTGATTATCTGGCAGCTTTCCGCACCTTTGGTAGGCAGTCTGAAAGTGTCGTCACCTGGCAGGAAACTGCTGCGTTTTTTGATGATGACAATGTACAAGTGCTGACCGAATATCACCCAGATATCCACTTGACTGGTGAGCACAATCGGCGCAACGGGATGTTAACCCTGGAGGCAGTCAAGCGCATAACGGAAACTGATGAAGCAACCATCATCACCAGCATCAACCAATTCCCTGGCGCTGGTCGTAGATTTGAGAAATTGGCCGAGGGGCTGTATTCAGATTATGGTCACCACCCAGTGGAGATCAAAGCTACCCTGCAACTGGCGCAAGAACTGTCGGACCACGTGGTGCTAGTGTACCAGCCGCATCAAAATGTTCGCCAACACGAAATCATGACGCAATATACGGCAGATGTCTTTGAGGCCGCTGAGACGATCTATTGGCTACCAACCTATTTGACCCGCGAAAATCCAGACTTGCCAGTTTTAACACCACAAGAATTAACACGCCACATCGTTGCTTCGCGCCCTGATGTTGTAACGTTTGCCGAGCTGGATGATGCACTGTGGGACCACATCACTGCTTCGCTCGACGCTGGCAAATTAGTCTTATGTATGGGCGCCGGAACCATTGATCATTGGGTGCGACAGCACGCCACCACACTGGACGCTTAGCGATTATCACCACTGCCGTGTAACTGATGACGCTGCTTGCGGCTCAACAGTTTCTCGTTGTTCATCCGCGCCACATCTTCCAGACTCGAGCCCAACAAATGCGCTACTGCATTGACATACCACAAGATATCTCCCAACTCTTTGAGGATATCTGCCTTGTCTGACTCATCAAGGTCTCCCTGTTTGTCACGCAGTAACTTCTTGATTTTTTCAACTACCTCACCAGATTCACCAGCTAGCCCCAATACCTGACCCATTAATTGCGGGCTGATGTCACCGTATGCGTAGTTGTCTGATAATGTGGTGATGGCTTTATCTGCATAGTCTTGTATATTCATCATCTCTCCCCCTATCATTTGCCTACCGAAAACTCACTCGCAGGTACTAATTCCCATTCGTCTAAAAACCTGTCAAACAATGACATATAGCTCGCTCGTGTATTATCCCAGATTTGTTCAGACGGTAGCGCCGCTATGTCGTCTCGTGTCAGCCACCGCACATCCGTCGATTCGCCCGCGGCTAATTCATGGCGTGGATCTTCCCGAACTACCAGTGCGTAGCAGGTGTCTGAATGGTAATGCTCAGGTGTAATGTTGTGGGTGTTCATGAGCAGCGGCTGCGGGTGAAGTGTTACTTCTGGCATTACCGCTTGATGCATGCGCAAGGTTGGTTGCAAAACCAACAATTGCCCAGCGTCATAGCCAGCTTCCTCGCGCAGTTCATGCAACATCGCTGCCCATGGCGTTTCGTCCAGTTCTATGTGTCCACCCGGTGGCAGTAATTTTCCTAGTTTTTTATGCACATGCAGCAACGCCCGCGGTTGATCGCCATCGGTACGAATGACATATCCAGTAACGGTGTGGTCGTGTTGGTTGGGTGCGATGTGAATGTGTGGCATATTAGTTCCTTCTCCCATTTGCTTTAGCATTAACAAACTTTGTGATTCTCCCTTCGTCCAGCCAGCGCTGCTCATAGGATGTGAGGATCTTATAGTCATCAGCCAGCTCAGACTCATGCAAATCAAAGGTCAACTCCTGCAAAGACCACCCTTGGCTAACCAGCTGTTCCAAGCTCCAACAAAAAAAATCGGTGTTGTCGTGTTTGATGAGCAACACACCCTCTGACGATAATAGGCTGCGGTACACTTTCAGGAAATGCGGATGGGTTAGTCGCCGGCCAGCCGAATGTTTTCGAGGAAATGGGTCAGAAAATGTTAGCCAAATGGTCTCGAGTGATGCCGGAGCAACCAATTGATCAATTTGATCAGCCCGCGCTCGCACAAAAAAGATATTTGCCAGTCCGCGTGCCTCAGCCTCTCGGGCACCCTTTTGCAGGCGATCACCTTTGACATCAAGCGCCACAACGGTTTGTTCTGGATGACGCGCTGCCTGCTCGACCGCGAACAAGCCATTGCCCGCACCTATCTCCATCACCGTCGGCTGTTTATCTAACTGATCTTTTACCGCCAACCATTCGTCATACTCAAAACACAGTGGCGAATTAGCAAACAGTGCAAATTTATATTTCTTGCGTTTACGGGTGATGATGAACTGATTCGGATCGACAAAACTCATATTATTCATTATACTAAATCTATTATGGATACGCTTACTAAGTATATTTTAGATTCCTCCAATTTCGATGAGTGGCTGAAGCAAAATGGTCTGGGTTGGCTGATGGAGCAGCGTTTCATCGAGGCATGGAGTACGGTTATCGGCGCCATCATCGCTTACTATATTGGCCGCGTGCTGCTAAAATGGGGCATCAAAAGCGTGGTCAGGTCGACAGCCAAACATCGAGATTGGCACAAAAAAGATATCGAGAAACGTCAGGAGACCTTGATTCAATTGCTCCGCAGCTTCTGGCGAATTTTGATGATTGCCTATGCGTTGGCAGTGGTTGCAAATAAACTCTTTTTAGTCGATCTATCACCGCTGTTTGCCAGCGCCGGAATCATCGGTGTGGCGTTGGGTTTTGGCGCCCAGTCACTAGTCAAGGACTTCCTGGCTGGTATCTTCATCATCGCTGAGAACCAATACCGCGTTGGTGATGTTGTCGACATCATGGGTGCGGTCGGTAAAGTGGAGCGTGTCGGTACCCGCTCGACAGTCGTGCGTGACACTGATGGTAATGTCCATTACATTCCAAACGGTACCATCCAGCAGGTCATCAACAAAACCATGGGCTACAGTATCTCTCGGTTTATCCTACAGCTCGATCCGTCAGTTGACATCTCAGCCGCCACCGAAATTATCAATGACATTGGCTATAAATTATCCTTGGAAAAATCCTGGAAACGAAAAATCATCGACCCACCAAAGTTTACTTCCCTGGGCGATATCACCGGACATTCAGTGGAAGTGATCATTGCCGGTAAAACTCAGCCCTCAGACCAATGGAGTGTCACTTCAGAAATGCGGCGGCGACTGCTGCGTGAGTTCGAAAATAACGACATCAAACTAGCCACGCTACCGCTCACCACCAATGGACCATTGAAAAAATAGTTATTGATTTGACTGACTTTGGGTAATTCCTAGACTAGCGTCACTTAGCGCATCAACTGAAAAATTCTGCGAGCTTGTAGTTTTTTCAGCCTCTGCTTTGTACAGCTTCATAAATTCGTCTATGGTTGATTTAGTGATTTCACCCTGCGCCGAAAATCCCTCGTCTAGCGCCTTGCCCTGATCGATCTTTGAGCGCATCGACTTGTACTCTGGGCGACTCAAATCCAACCGCGAAGCTCCTGACGCATAGTAGATAAACATCGACAAAGTCACTAAGATCGCAGCTAGCAACACCGAACCTGCGATAAATGCCGGCAATTTATGCTCCATTATTTGCTGGTGTATCACTTGAGTTTTTCCTTTATCTTTTCGACTTTAGTGCCATACTCAGCGATAATGTCGTTGAGCTCGCGAACTGATGATGACAATTTGAGCCGTGCATCACGAGCAATGTTGAACTGAGCATAAAAATCAGTTGGCTGATTTTTGCAATCAATCTTCAGAAGCGCTGCCAAGGCAGATTCATATTCATTATACCGAGAGGAGAACAATGACCGACCCTTTTCGAACCGACTCGTCAAAGAAACGAGGTCTGCAGCATCAATCTTGTTCACTGCTAAGCGACCGTTCATGCGTGCCATCAGGCGCGAAGAAATATCATTGTACGCTTGACCGGTGTTTACTCGTAAAATTGCGTCACTATAATGCAGTCGACTGAGATTTCCACGAATATCCTGGCAATTGGCTTTGATGGCATCGATCCCATTTGCAGATTCGGCTTGACCATCAAGCGCTTTCACAACAACCGAGGACCCGACAATCACACCAAAAACAATCATCAAAAACGCGAGACTTGTAACAGCTTGTTTCATCTGTTCCATTGTCCCGCGTTTTTGGATTGTTGTCAAATTATTTCAGGCTTTTTTCAACATCACCTTTAACATCGTGAGCCGCTTCGGTGGTAGCTTTACCTACTTTTTGCGCCCCAGACTTCAGAGAAGTAGCGGTATCTTTTGCTACTGTCTTTGCCTTTGCTGCACATTTGTCAGCATCTTTTTTCAGCTCGTTAGCCTTTTTCTTCAAGTCTTTACGAGTTTCCTTACCACTTTTTGGCGCAGTCAATACACCAGCTGCAAAACCAGCTACCGCAGCACCCAAGACCGTTAATACTTTTTTCATATGTTCTCCTTTGTTTGTTTATTATGTCTTACTGATGAATCTTTGCTATTTCTTGCGAAAAAGTCGAGAAGCTTCAGTAAAAACTTTCTTTGGTGACAACCATTCTGTCGCTTGCGCAATATTATGCGCTGCTGTTTCAGCCTGGCTGGCAATACGTTTGAGTTTTGCCAAGAGCGCGATTATTATACTGAATAAGATGATGATCGCCACCGAGTGGACCACAATCACCGCGGTCATCAGTATAATAACTGTTTGCATGTCTTCCATACCTTTCCTTTGATTTGTTGTTTATGTTCGTCATATCGACTAGTTATTATGATAGCATAGACGGTTTAAAATGTCAATACTTATATTATCAGCCGATGAGGCCGTCTTGCCGCAAGCCATCCAGTGCCGCCGCAAACCGTGGATCGTCCTGCAACTCAGCGGTAATTTCAGCGAGTGGCTGCCCGCCAACATACCGACGCAAAATCTCGCCCCGCATTTGGCGGAGACTGCCGGCAAACTGCGACTGTTTAGTATAGTGACGACTGGCGAACAATTTGCCCTTCCCCTGAGCCTTCAGTTCACTGCCATAGTCCATCAGCGCCCAGAACCACTGGCGCGGATTTGCCTGGTCCATCGTCTGCTCGACAATGGGCAAGATGTCACGATCCGCCACTGCCGTCTGGTCCATAAAGAAATGATTGAGATAAACCGTGCGAATATTGGTTTCGATGAACGGCGTTGGCACTTGGTAGGCGTAATTCATGATGGCACCGGCAGTATTGACACCAATGCCTGGTAGTTCAACGAGGTCATTTAGTGTGGTCGCTGGGGCACCAGCGGCAATGGCTTGTGCTGCTCGGTGAAGATACTGAGCGCGACGGTTATAGCCCAGCCCCTGCCACGCACGAAGCACCTCAGTCAACTCAGCCGCTGCCAGTGACTCAATGTCCGGAAACGCTGTGGTAAACTCCATGAACTTCGTCAAGACGCGAGCAACCTGGGTTTGTTGCAACATCAGCTCACTCACCAGCACATAGTACAGGGTTGGCTGATTACGCCACGGCATTGGCCGGTACAGTTCGCGACCTTTTTGGTGGATCAACTCCCGAAAATCATCAGTATGCATTGCTTTAGTATACGCGAATCAACCCCACAAAGGCTAATTGTGCTATAATGGCACGGTTATGAACATATTTTTTAGACGATACATTTCAGAATTTGTGTACGGGGCGGTTGACGGCACCGTGACAACCTTTGCCGTGGTGGCAGCGTCGGCTGGCGCGGGGATTTCCAGTGCGGTTATCCTCATTTTAGGCATTGCAAACCTCATCGCCGATGGCTTTTCGATGGGCGCCAGTGCCTACCTGGCAGCCAGCGCTGAGCATGAAGATTCGGCCCGCGATACCCAAAAACGAGCTTCGCCAAAAATCATCGGCGCAGTTACATTTTTGGCCTTTGTCGCCGTGGGTAGCGTGCCAGTATTGCCGTACTTGATTGACGTCATTGCAGGCTCAAAAGTACCAAGCACTACCTTATTTTATATCAGCTCTGCACTAACAGCGGTTGCTTTCCTGACGATTGGCTTCATCAAAGGCAAAGTTGGTAATCAATCGCCATGGCGAGAAGCCGCCATCACCCTGCTGCTGGGAGTAATTGCCGCTGGGCTGGCGTACTTTGCCGGTGATGTATTGGCGGCGTGGCTGGGCGTTCAGTTATAATCCTCCGGTCGTTCCATCTTCAAAGGCTGCAGCAAACGTTAATTCTAGCGTTTTCTCAATATCTATACCAACATCTTGATATAACTCAGCCGTGTTCTTCGTCATCAAATCATCTTCGGTGTAGCCCAAAAGTTTCGCAGTATTTATCACTTCCTTCGCGCTATTACCTTCTATCTCAATGTAAGGTTTTAGTTTCGGCCAGTAGTCAATGACAACCTGGACGCCGCCAAGGTTATATTCTTGCCGTTTGTTTTCTTGATAGCCACGTGGTTTAATGCCAATCTTTGCTAAGATCTCTAGTGTCGTTTCTAGGTCAGAGACTTCAACTTCCCATTCGTGAGTACCATCAATAGCGTCAGTAGTTATTTCTTTGACAGTCAGAGTAGCGTGTTGCCCATCAGAGCGCAACCGTACCCAGCGATTTGGTGTCGCCGGAATTGTATCAAATACGTAACGGCGGAAATTATAACTACCAATCTCCTTAGCGCCAAGCCTCGCCAGCTTTGCCACAATATCAGCTGGAATAACATCGTATATTTTAGCTTCATACTCTATGTTTGACACGAAAATCCTTTCACACTCTCACATCACCATCTTGACTCACGTAGTTCTTGGCGCCGCTGCGGTACATGGCAGAGGGTCTATTTTTGTCATCAAACTCATATTTTATCAGCTCGCCAAAGTAGCTAAAATGACTACTTTTTGCAATTTTTAGAGTGGCGTCATCAACTATTTCTAGTTCTTCAGCCATGTTGAATGGTCGCCAATCATTAGACCATAAGCCTCTCAATCCTTTTGCTGTATCAACGACTTCATACACACCATAATCATTGGCAAACCGCGCTTCAAACTTGCGACGGTTTTTATCAGAAGCATCACCAAATTGATCAATAATTCCTAATATTGAATTTGCAACTATTCCTGGCACTGTATCATACGCGTTCGCCAACACCGAAACAGTTATTCCGTCATCTGTCCGCGACCAGGTGCGGCTGACAAATCCTGGATAACCACCGCTATGACCGACAATCCGCTTGCTACTTTTATCCTTTTCTATATCCAAACCGAGCCCGTAGCTACCTGCATTCGCATCATCAGCAACTTGCCATGATGGGCGCTGCATTTCCCGTTTGGAAGCATCGCTCAACAGTTTACCTGAGCCGACCTGTAGAGCAGCAAAAAATGTTACCAAGTCATGCGCCGTTGAGCAAAATCCCGTGGCTGGCTGCAGCGCGCCAGTTGTGATGTGCTGAAACGGTCGACGCTGCTGCTGCAAATCAAACCTACCATAGCCAGTTGCCATGTAAAGTTCTGGTGAATGTTCTGCAGCGGTTTGTTTCAAATCAAGCGGTGTGATGATGTTTTCCGTCACAACATCAGCGTACGATTTGCCACTAACTTGTTCAATCACCAAACCCAGCAAGCCAAAACCAAAATTGGAATACTTGAACTCAGAATTTGGCTCAAACACTAGTTGTGACTTCATGATTTGCTGCTTGAACTCGTCTTCGTCTGGAAATTCTCCTTGAAACTGCCAAAAGCCTGACGCCTGGCCGTCACGAATCACGCCTGCTGAGTGGCTCAACAATTGACGCAAGGTTACGTCACGCCAATGCTGGTCGCTATGCTGCGCCAGCCACGGTAGATGTGCCGTCACTAAGTCATCGATGCGTAACTTGCCGCGCTCTTGTAGCTGCATTACGGCCGTGGCGGTAAAAGTTTTTGAGTGTGAGGCGACGTGAAAGAGATGGTTGGTTGTTAATTTCTCATTATTTTCTATATTTGATAGACCATAGGCTTTATTGAAAACCACCTTACTGTCCTTAGCTATCGCCACCGTAAATCCCGGCCAGCGCGCCCATTGGCTGCGCAGCGTTAGCCATGAGTCAATGAATGTTAGCGTTCGTTTAGGGATTGATTTCATAGCTTTGTTATGCCTCCTGCTGTGTTACATTAATTTACGGCCACCATTTCAGCAAAAAATCTCGATAACCTGGCGCGAGTTTATCGGCAGTCTCAACTTCTGCCCGCGTCAGCCAAACGGGACCTGCCTCACTGCCATCACAGGCTTGGCCTGGCAACTCAATATCACCGTCAACCGTGGCTGTGTAGCCAAGGATGATTTTATGGTTTTTAGCAGTGGTATCATATGGGTCGCGCACATAAAAGTCAGCCGGCGTCGCATCAATGGTGATACCTAGTTCCTCGCGCAATTCCCGCTCCAGCGCTTCATCCGGCATTTCGCCAGCGTCGATATGCCCGCCCGGCAGACCAAACCCCGCATCACCCCAATGCCGCAACAACAAGGTGCGTTTGCCGTCACTGCTATACAGCGCCACTTTTACACTAACTTCGTGTCGATCATACATTACTTTCAGTATAGCTGTTTCGCTATAATTCGACAATGTATTCGTGCTACAGTAGAGACATGAGCAATCATTCTTCCTCACCCGCCATACCTGGAGTTAATCTCGGTGGTTGGCTGGTGCTCGAAAAATGGATGACGCCAAGTGTATTTGCCGGAACAGACGCGACCAACGAATATGAATTATCTAAAACCGCAGATGGCCGAGCGCGCATCCAGCAGCATCGACAAACATTCATTCAGGAAGCTGACATCAAAT
>CAURKX010000004.1:0-139665 GCA_963525915.1 uncultured Candidatus Saccharibacteria bacterium
AACGGCGTCGCAGCCTGACCATCGCCCTGATCATGACGCTGATTTTCACGCTGCTAATCGGCACGCTGACGGTGCAGCAGACGATGGCGCAGCTAAAGCAATCGGTCGAGCATAACATTCGTGCCGGCTTTAGCATCGCCAGCAAGCAGCCGTCGGGCGAAGTGCCGATGGATATCGCACAGCGAGTGCAGCGCCTGGACAAGGTTAAAGCACACAATTTCCAGGCAGAGACCACCGCGGGACTGCCGGGCAAGCAATTGGTTGACGTAGCGGGTAGCGGCGTGCAGCTGGACGCTAACGTGGCTGGCGAAGCAAAAGTGACGGGCGCGACACAGAGCGATCTGCTCGGCGAGTTCACTGGTAAATTTTACCAACTGGAGCAGGGCAATCATTTGACTGAGCGCGATCAAAATGCAGCGCTGATTCACAAAACGTTTGCCGAGAAAAATAATATCAAGCCAGGCGACAAGCTGGACATTACCAAAGACGGCCGGCGTGTGACGGTGACTGTCGTAGGGATTTTCAGCGGCAAAGGCGAGAAGCCAGCGGTCTTGCAGTCCGACATGGCAGAAAATCATCTCATCACCAACTTGGCTGCGGCGCAGCAGCTGACAGGTAGCCAGCAGTTGACGCGGGCGACATATTTCGCCGAAAATCCGCACCAGCTGAAGTCGCTAACAGACCGCACCAAAAGCCTACCAAACGTCGATTGGCAAAAATTTAGCCTGACTGACAACGGGGCGGTATTTGCTGGGGTTCTCCAAAACATCGCTGGCATTCAAAACATCTTGACGATTGCCACCATCGGTGCGGCCGGGGCGGGGCTGGCGGTGTTGTCACTGGTGCTGGTGTTCTGGGTGCGCGGCCGCTTGCATGAAATTGGCATCTTGCTGTCCATCGGCACATCAAAGCGGCAGATCATCGGGCAGTTTGTGGCGGAGCTCGCCATCATTGCCGCAGTCAGTTCAGTGTTCGCACTCGGTGTTGGCTCGGTTGCCTCGTCGCAGATTTCTACCACCCTGACAGCGCAAACCGACCAAAGCCAGCGCATAGAAAAGACTGCGGTGCACGCCGCGCCAGTAGCGACCTACCTAGAGGCTTTCGCCTTCGGCTACATGGTCGTTCTGCTATCAGCCATCGCTGCCACCGCACCAATCATGCGCCAATCACCAAAGCAAATTTTAGCAAAATTAAGTTAGGAGTTATTATGTCAATACTTACGCTACGCGATATCATCTATTCATACGCCGACGGCACCAGTAATGTGCTCAACGGCATCAATTATCAATTTGAAAAGGGCAAATTCTACGCCATCGTCGGTAGTTCTGGCGCTGGTAAATCGACCCTGTTGGGGCTGCTAGCAGGGCTGGACACGCCGACCGGCGGGCAGATTTTGTTCGACGATGAAGACATCGCCGAGCAAGGTTACTCGCATCATCGCAAACACAATATCTCGCTGGTGTTTCAGAATTATAACCTGATTGATTATCTGACGCCACTGGAAAATTTGAAATTGGTTAATGCCAAAGCTACCAACGAAACCTTGCACACCATGGGTCTGGACGACGATCACATTCACCGCAATGTCATGAAACTTTCTGGCGGTCAGCAACAGCGTGTGGCGATCGGACGAGCGTTGGTATCATTCGCACCGATCATCTTGGCAGACGAGCCGACCGGCAACCTGGACGAAACTACCGCCGCCGACATCATCGACATCCTGCGCCGAGCCGCCCACGAAAACGACAAATGTGTCATCGTCGTCACCCACAGTAAACAGCTGGCCAAAGAGGCGGATGTGGTGCTGAAATTGAAGGATAAGAAACTGAAAGCATAAAAATAGCTTCCAAAAAATACATGTTTTAAATATAGCTCGAAAGAGCTATATTTTATAGCTCCTAACCCAAAGCGGGGACAGTAAGTGTATAATTATTAACATCATGAGAGTTAATTATTTACAATTATCGAATATTCTGAGCTTCAAATATGAGGAGGACATAAACAACGCTTTTAAGATTGAATTTGACCCAGATCTTAACATTATTATTGGAGGAAACGGATCTGGCAAGTCAACAGCTTTAGAGGCTATGAATTTTGTATTCACAAGAGTCCTATTTAAATATTGTGAGGTTAGGGATTATAATTTTTTGTTACCAAGTGAGGGAGGTCGAAAAAATTCCCTTGTAGTAGATGATCGATCTAGTCATGCCTCGGGTTTTCGACTCCAGCCGAATTGGGATTCGGAATTGGAACCACAAAGTATAAGAATACTAATCACACTTGATGACATTGATAGGACTAACATAAATCATATAGCAAACAACTATGGTCGTATAAGAAATATATTTGGAGTATATTCTCATATAAGTACTCCTGAAGACTTTGTACCTATAGAGAACGACATGGAAGTTGATATAAATATTACGTTTAATTATAGGGAAGATAGATACGAGACGAGTTATATTGATTCAGTACCAAATTCCGTACAATTTTATCTAGAATACTACCAGGCTATCAACGAAGCTATAGTGATACATAATAATGAACATACCGACCATATAAAGCCTCTTGGAAGTACGTTTTCTATATTGTCTGCTTTTCGTAATTATAATACTTTCTCTCTGCAAACTTCTTTGCAATCTAACCCAGCAAGCCAATTGCGAGAAATTAGGCGCGATTCTTCTTATCGCAGTAATCATGATCAATTTGGTAGTGAGCCGGCTATATTCAATATTGTAAAACTGAAGCTTGGCGAGGAATATCTTAATTTTTTAAAAGGCAAAAAGGATATTGATGAAGCTAAAGATTCTGTAAATAATTTGAATATGGTTAATGATATAAACAAGAAGCTTGAATTATTGAATTTAAAATTCTATATAGAACTCACGGACTTAAGAACTTGGTCATACGAATTTAGATTTTACGATACAAAAAATGAGCGGAATCTAGGAGACATTAACAGTCTTAGCGCTGGACAAAAATCAATCATACACTTAATATTTGAGGCGTACGGTCGAGATGATGTAAATGGTGGTCTTATTATTATTGATGAGCCAGAGATTCATTTACATTACCAATTTCAATTTGAGTATCTTAAAATACTCGAAAATCTAGCGGACGAGCAGGGTGTACAATATATCATCGTAACTCATTCGGAAGGATTTATAAGCAACAAGACAATAGGACATGTCAAACGATTCTCGCTAAATGAAGAGCGTAATTCCGTGGTGTGTAATCCCGATATTAGGGAAGATCAAAAAAAGCTGATAGAGATTCTAAACAACACCCAAGCTGCTAGAGTGCTATTCTTGGATAAGGTCTTATTAGTCGAGGGTCAAGATGATGAGTATTTCTTTAGGGCTGCTATAAAGATACTACATCGAGAAGCTAGTCAATACATTACTGTATACGGCGTGAATGGCGAGAGGAGTATATTTTCATTTAAATCATTTTTTGAATCTTTTGGACTAAAAGTCTATTTTGTTAAGGATCTAGATACTACAAAAACGGATTTCTATAGAGGATTTTATAAAAGTCAAAATAAGAGCCTACCTCCAGTAAAAACAGACGAGCAGATAATTGCATATAGAAACGAACATCCTGACCTAGACGAGCAAATAGAGTTAAGATATTCATCCGACGAGTTTTATCTAAAGAAAGGAGCTATCGAACAGTATACTGGAAAGGAAAAAGGAATTGATCATGTAATTGATTTTTGTGAAAATGATATGGATAATTTTCTAAACAGCGATGACGAGAAAGCAAAGGAAATTTGTAAAATTATATCTTTAATTACAGATAAAGACGGCGATTCGACACATTGATAATATATAAGTAATAGAGTCGTCACTCACAGTAAACAGCTGGCCAAGCAAGCGGATGTAGTATTGAAGCTGAAGGATAAGAAGCTTCAACTCAGTAAGAAAAAATAAAAGGCGTAATTAGGGTTTAATCGTGGTACAAGTGGTGCTGCAATATGTCGGATAAATTAGGCGCGAGCATGTCATAGGTTTCATCAGTCAAGGCAATTGACAATCGGTCGCGTGGCTGACACTTGGATAATTTCGTCATACTAAAGAGCTCTGGACTCATTTTCCCACCAGGAAGATTGTCGAGTCGGCCAAAACCGGCGGTCAGTCGAACCGTATATTCATCCTGTGATTTAGCGATGTCGGTGAGGCGACTGAGTAGCGGGATGAGTGTCTTGTGACCAAAATCAGCCCGCTGCTCACGTGAGAAACGCGCGTTGCTCTGCGGTAGTGGCACTGCAAGATTCTGCCCGTCGCCTGTCCAGTCGATCAGCTCGCCGCCATAATGTTGTACGGCAGTGATTGCTTGGCTACCAAACCGAACGAGAAATGAGCGCAGTTCTCCGTCATCGCGTGTCATCTCCCTGGTTGAATGCGACACATCCCACGTGGCGAGGATTGCGTTTGGTGTGGTGGGTGATTTGAGGGCTAGCATGTCGGCGACTGACTGAGTGGGGTATGATGCTCGCGCCAATGCTTGTAGCGCCGTAATGCCAACGCCGAGTGCAGTTTTGGTTCTGTCATATTGCCATAATGTTTCTAATTCGCCCAACTGACGTTTTGTCGGTGTACGGTCTTTGGTGAAAGCAGCTTGCAGAACGGCGTGTTGGTCGGGCAGCGGCAAGGTGAGGACGCGATGATCAGGATTCATCCCACTCTCAGTCAGGGTAATGTCGTCTTGGTTGCCTTCAATGACACGTCCAGCAACTGACGACGCATCAACGCGGTGTCCTGTGATATGTGCTTTTTGAAAATCAAATCGGCCGTCAGTCGGAGTCTGCGGTGAGCACGCAGTAGCGATTGCCCCAATCGAATCAGGATTGCATTCATCATGCACAAAAACGGTGGCTGCATCTGGCTGAATATCAGTCGTATGTACGTGCTGCAGAAAATCACCCACTGTTTGTGTGAGTTCTTGCTGATGAGTGCGAGCCAACGTCTCGCAAGAAGGCTTCCAATGCATTTTGCATATTATATCATATATTTATGAATATGGGAATAATAGGGAATTTGACTTCCCTAGATTTTATATGACAGCCGTCCTATGATGGAGATAAAAGGAGTGTAGATCATGAGTTTGGAAGAAAAGGTGCATAATGCACAGATAAAGATATTGCGAGAATTACTATTTTTGCCGGCTGCTCATTTTGCTGCGTTGCAGCGAGCTACTGGGCTCGATAGCGACCATGTCAAATTTCACATCAAGAGACTAGTCGCCTTAGGCTACGTTACGAAAACAGCTGATGGCTATATGCTTTCGATCAAAGGAAAAGAATATGCCAATAAGCTAGACACTGATGCTGGTGTGATTGAGCGTCAGCCAAAGGTGGCAGTGTTGCTTGTCGTTGAGCGGCAGCACCATGGTGAGAAGCAATACCTTCTGCAGCAGCGGCTTAAGCATCCATACTATGGTTTTTGGGGTGCACCAACTGGCAAAGTACGTTGGGCGGAGTCTGTTGTTGAAGCGGCAGCACGTGAGCTTGCTGAAGAGACAGGGCTGCGCGGTACTTTTGTGCACCGCGGTGTCTATCACGAGCGGGTTCGTCACAGCCAAACAAATGAAATTGTTGAGGACAAACTATTTCATCTGATGTTTTGCGATACTATTTCTGGTACGTTGGTTGAAGAATTCGAAGGCGGCAAAAATGCTTGGCGCACGCGCGAAGAGATGGAGGGCGAGCCAAAGAAATATAAAAGCTTCATGCACGAAATGACAGCATGTATCGATGGGCACGGTGAACTGACGGAAGTGATATATGAATATGACGCGACGGAATTTTGAGCCACCTCGAGCAGTGCTTTGCGGTTCATACAAGCGTGATAGAGAAGGACTTTGGCGTGCCTATGATGAGCTTGTTACGACTGGCTGCCAAGTTTTATCGCCACGACGGATGTGGTTTGATGATGCAGCATTTGTGCGAGACACTGCCGAGCAAGATATACCGCCACAAGCAGTCGAAACATGGCATTTATCAGCAATTTGCCAAGCAAATTTTGTGATGCTTCATGCTCCAAAAGGCTATGTTGGGCTGAGCGCAGCAATGGAAATTGGTTTTGCTACGGCTCAAAAATGTCCAGTTTTTTCACGCACAGCACCGCAAGACATTGCTTTACGCGGGTTGGTAAAAGTAGTACCAAGTGTATATGACGTGCTGTGTGCAGTAGGTCTACGATAGATAATTTTATGCTGTATAATACCTAACCAAACTAGCTATATAATGTAGAATAAATAATATGACTAGGTATTGCGCTGGTCTATATTAATTAAAGCACGAAGGCTAATAGCGATATGTATGATGACATTGTGGCGAAATTATCAAAGCTCGCTGAGGGCAACGAGACGTATGCTGAGTTTAATAAGCGCATCGTCAATACCGAGATGCCGGTCATCGGCGTGCGTGTGCCGGATTTGCGGCGCTTGGCGAGGGAGTTAGCGCCTGATATGAGCGCAGCGGATATTAGTGAATTGCTGACGGTTCAGGATGAATCTTTCGACTACGTGCTGCTGTGTGGATTGTTGATTACGCACGCTCGGCTTGATGATCATACGGCGATTGACTTGACTAAACAATATTTGCCGCGCGTTGATTCATGGGCTCACATTGATGTATTTGTTGAGAAAAAGCGGCGATTTGCCGGCGAAGTATGGTGGGATTTTGTGCTGGCATGTTTGCAGGGTGAGGCTGAATTGACAGTGCGCTACGGTGTGGTTTCTTTGATGACTAATTTCCTAGACGAAGCACATATTGACCAGGTTTTCGCAGCGCTGCGAGACATTAAACACGACGGCTACTATGTCAAAATGGCACTGGCTTGGCTATACGCCACGGCGGCGGTACAGTTTTTTGAGCTGACGCTGGCTGAACTAGAAAACGGACATATTGACACTTGGACGCGCAATAAAGCTTACCAAAAAATGCGCGAATCACGGCGGTTTATGTCCGAACAGCAGGAGATCATTGCCATATATAAAGCAAAAGAATATCGCCAGTAATCGCAAGCTTGTAGCCTGACTTTACAAATGTCGAATAGTTACAGATAAGGTGATATACTAGTAGCTAGTATGAAAGTCAGCCTAAATCTTATCAAACAATTGATTAATTTTGAATTGCCTCCCGTGGATGAGTTGGTGGCGCGGGTCAATCAGCAGCTTGGCGGTGTCGAAGAAGTGATCGACCTCAAAGCTAAATATGGTGGCGCGCGAATTGTCCGGGTGGTTGAATGCGTCAAACATCCTGATGCTGATCGGCTGAGTGTGACCAAGATCGATGATGGCGGCGTGGTGACTGATGTGCCGCGTGATGAGAACGGGCTGGTGCAGGTGGTCTGCGGTGCGCCGAATGTACACGCAGGAATGTGGGCGATTTGGCTGCCGCCAAAAAGCACCGTGCCAGCGAGTTTTGATGACGATGAGCCGTTCGTGTTGGATGCGCGGCCACTGCGCGGCGTGCTGAGTCAGGGCATGTTGGCGGCGGCAGACGAGCTGGATATCGGCACGGATCATGAGGGAATCGTTGAAATTCATGAATATGACGTACCGGCGGGGGTTGAGCTGACGGCAGGCGCTCGTTTTGCGGAAACGTTTGGTTTGGACGACTATGTGCTAGATATCGAAAATAAGATGTTTACGCACCGGCCGGATTGTTTTGGGCAGCTCGGCGTGGCGCGCGAGATTGCTGGGATTTTTCATCATAAGTTCGTCAGCCCTGAGTGGTATAAGTCAGAACAGCAGTTTGCTGGCGCTGAGGGTCTGGAGCTAACAGTAACCAACGAAGCACCTGAACTAGTACCGCGGTTCATGGCGGTGGCAATTCGTGATATTACCGTGCAACCAAGCCCGTTGTGGCTGCAGTGTCGGCTCGTGGCGATGGGCGGCAAGCCGATCAATAACATTGTCGACGCGACAAATTACATGATGCTGATGACGGCGCAGCCAACGCACGCCTATGATTATGACAAATTGCGCGGGTCTACACTCGGGGCGCGGCTGGCTCGTGACGGTGAGAAAGTCAGTCTACTTAGTGGTAAAGAATATGAGTTGATGGCTGACGACATCGTCATCGCTGATGGCGAGGGCGTAATAGGTCTCGCGGGAATTATGGGAGGTGCCGACACCGAGGTCTCGGACGGCACGAAAAACGTTGTCCTCGAATGTGCTAATTTTGACATGTATGCGCTGCGCCGCACGGCCATGCGACACGGTATTTTCACTGACGCTTTGACGCGGTTTAACAAAGGACAATCGCCGCTACAAAATGCCGCCGTATTGAAGCAGCTGATGAGCATGGTCGGTGGAGTGCAGGCGAGTGAAGTGTTTGATTTGAAGCAATTTAGTGACGAGCTCGACGATTATTTTGATGGAAAATATACGCCGGCTAACATTGACATCGATAGCAAGTTTATCAATGAGAGATTGGGCTTGGACTTATCTGGCGATGATATTTGCGACTTGTTGAATAACGTGGAAATAAAGAGTCATGGTCCGGAAGAAGAATTGGGTTATATTTGCATCCAATCGCCATTCTGGCGCACCGACCTTGAGCTACCGGAGGATATTGTTGAGGAAGTTGGGCGGTTGTATGGCTTCGATAAATTGCCGCGTCAATTACCACGTCGCAGTATCAAATCAACACCGAAAAACTCGCGTCGTGAATTAAAAAACGCCGTTCGCCAAAGTCTGTCGCGTGCTGGCGCTAATGAAGTCTTGACCTACAGCTTCGTTCACGAACGCATCCTGAAAAACGCCGAGCAGGATATCACTCAGGCATACAAATTATCAAACGCCCTCAGCCCTGATTTGCAGTACTATCGATTGACGGTGCTACCGAGTTTGCTCGACAAGGTTCACGCCAACATTAAGGCTGGGCATGACGAATTTGCCTTGTTCGAGATGGGCAAGGGTCACAGCAAAATGCACAGTTTAGGTGAAGATGGTCTGCCAGAAGCCAGTCAATTTACGGACATTGTCTACGCCGCCAAAAAGCCGGGAGCGGGTGCACCATTTTACAAAATTCGTCGCTTAGTTGAACAGCTGGCGCACGATCTTGGTGTCGAGTTGGTATTTAAGCCGATTGAACAGGAACGTAATTTCCCAGTCACGGCACCATTTGACCAATCGCGCAGTGCATTAGTTGAGACAGCTGACGGAATATTCATTGGTATAGTTGGAGAATTGAAACAATCAGTCATCAAGAACTTCAAGTTGCCGGCGTACGTAGCTGCGGCGAGCTTGGACACAGCTGGCCTAGAGGCCGTTTACGCTAAGCAAGGCAGTCATTATCAGCCACTCAGTCGCTACCCATCGACCAGCCGCGATATTTCCCTCAAACTACCAACCGACGTCAATTACGCAGCTGTTGCCCAAAGTATTGATCGCATTCTCAAAGCAGTGGATATTGACGCGGCCTTTCATGTGGTGTCAATATACCAGCCATCAGACGACACATCGACGAAGACACTAACTTTCCGCTTAGTCTTTACCAGCCACCAACGCACTTTGGTTGATTCTGACATTACGCCTATCATCGAATCGATCCAGCAGACCATGCAGCAAGCTTACGGCGCGGAGCTTGTCTGATGAAATCGCTGCTCCGTACCCTTGGCTATACGCACAATATGCTGCCGTTTTATGCCAAAATTAGCCTGTGTTCTATATTGGTGGCGTTGACTGGCATCGCCATGCCGTATGTCATATCGCGGGCTACTACTTTGATGGTGGAAGTGGTGGAAGGTAACAACATCGGCGTCGGTCAGGTGTTGTGGCTAGCGGCTTTGCTGCTGGTGTTTGATGTTGCTAACGTGTTGATTCGCAACTTAGGTGGCTACTGGGGTGACGTCATGTCCACCAAGCTCAAAGCGCAGTTGTCGACGCATTATTATCACCACTTGCTTAGTCTGCCACAAAGTTATTTTGATGGGGAACTGACAGGCACCATCATCAACCGCCTGAACCGCGCCATCACCGAGATGAGTAATTTCCTGAATATGTTTGCAAACAATTTCCTGCAAATGCTCCTGACCAGCTGTATCACAATTGGTATCGTGCTGACGTACAGCTTAGAGCTGGCACTGCTGGTATTGATATTGTATCCGTTGTTCATCTGGCTGGCAGTATTGACCAGCAAAAAATGGCGTTATTTCCAGTCAAATAAAAATCACGAAGTCGATATGGCTAGCGGCCGATTTGCAGAAGTCGTATCGCAAATCAAAGTGGTCAAAAGCTATGTTCGCGAAAGTTTAGAGTATCGACATTTTACCAAACGTTACCGTAAAACCATCGCCGTAACGCGCAAGCAGTCGCGCTATTGGCACAAAATGGATGTCATTCGTGGGCTGATTTTAAGCATCGTCTTTTTCCTCATCTTTGCCTACATTTTTGTTCAGACGACCGAGAAAAAGTTTACGATTGGTGAGATGATTTTGCTTATCACCTTGATCAACAATCTGCGAACGCCGCTCTTTAGTATGAGTTTCATCGTTGATGGCTTTCAGAAAGCAGTGTCAGGGAGTAAAGATTTCATTGCGGCCATGGAGCTCAAACCTGGTATCAAGGACGCGCCTGATGCGGCTCACCTGAACACGGAAAAGGCGACGATCTCCTTTGACGATGTGTCGTTCCGATATGCTAGTGTGCCAAATCGCCCCGTTCTGCATAACATTTCCTTTACGATTCCCGCTGGCAAACGCGTAGCTTTGGTCAGTGAATCTGGTGGCGGCAAAACCACGATTACCAATTTATTGATGCGGCTGTATGAACGTGATAGTGGTGTCATCTCAGTCAATGATACCGATATTCGCAACCTGACCCAGCGCAGTTTGCGCGGACACATTGCAACCGTTTTTCAAGACCCTGTACTCTTTTCGGGCACCATTCGTGAAAACATCGCTTACGGCAAAGCCGATGCAACGGACAAGGAGATTTTTGCCGCCGCCAAAGCTGCCAACGCCGATGAGTTTATTCGCCAGCTGGACTATGGGTACGACACGCAGATCGGTGAGCACGGTCTGAAGCTTTCAGGGGGCCAGAAGCAACGCATCGCCATCGCGCGTGCGGTGTTGAAAGACGCACCGATCTTGATACTGGACGAGGCAACCAGCAATTTGGACAATAAAAATGAGCATTTGGTGCAGCAAGCGCTTGATCGGTTGATGAAAGGCCGCACTACACTAATCATCGCTCACCGCTTGTCGACCATCGCCGCGGTTGACACTATCATCACCCTGAAAAATGGGCGAGTTGATGAGATTGGGTCGCCAGATGAATTGGCTAAGACAAATGGCATCTACGCCAAGTTGCTGGAGCTGCAAAAGAATCCTGGGGTAGCGGGCGAGCGGTTGGCTGCATATGACATTGCCGCTGAGCCAAAAGTTGATGTATAATAGGACAAATAGAGGAGGATGAGATATGGCGATAGCAAGATCGCAAAGAATAGGAATTTGGATTATTACAATCACGATGTTGGTGGGTACAGTTGGCGGATTTATCGCCATGATGGTGGCTCCGGGCAATGAAGCCAAAGATCAAGCTGAGCTGCAGCGAGCGCAAGAAAGCTATAAAGCAGCAAATACAGAACGCCAAAAGAAAGTTGAGGCGCAGACAGCAGAATTGAACGATAAATATTACAGCAAGTTTGCCGAATTTGGCTCACGAGTCGGTGTGTTTGAGGCGGGCGATGTCAAAGAGCTCGGCAAAGAGGACTTGGTGGAAGGTGACGGCGCAGAAGTCAAAGATGACACCAAATTTGCAGTGTATTACATTGGCTGGAACGCCAAGGGTGAAGTATTTGACCAGTCAATCGCTGATGGTAAATTGAAAGCACCATTTGCTATAAACGGTCCGGCGAATACGGCAGTCATCCAGGGTTGGAAAGAGGGCCTGGTTGGGATGAAGATTGGCAGTGTGCGTGAACTGACGATTCCAGCTGACAAAGCGTACGGCAGTCAAGGCCAGGGTGACAAAATTCCTGCCAATGCACCACTGAAATTTGTCATCATGGCTATCGAAAAGCCAGCAGATATCCCACAACCAGAAATGCCAGAGATTATTAAACGATATTACAAGTCAAGGGGGCTCAATGTCTAAAGAAGTTATCATTGTTGGTGCTGGTCCAAGTGCGTTGACCGCAGCAATTTATCTGTCGCGTGAAGACGTGCCAACGACACTATATGAACGGGGCGTAGTCGGTGGTATGGCGGCTATTACTGACCAAATCGACAACTACCCAGGGTTTGCTGAGGGCGTGACCGGCATGAAATTAGCCTCGGAGCTGCAGCAGCAGGCTGAGCGATTTGGCGCGGATATTGAGTACGGTGACGTGACGGAGCTGAAGCAGGTTGACGGTGAGCTGGAATTGACAGTTGACGGTCAGCCAGTGCGAACTAAAGCCGTGCTGCTAGCCACTGGCTCAAATCATCGCAAACTGGGTGTGCCAGGCGAAGACGAATTGTATGGCCGCGGTGTACATTACTGCGCGACGTGCGACGGTGCATTTTACCGTGATAAGCGCTTAATCGTCGTTGGCGGCGGTAACTCAGCGGTGCAAGAAGCGATATTTTTGACTCGCTACGCCAGCCACATTGATCTGTTGGTGCGCAGCGAATTACGTGCCAGCGATGTCCTGCAAAAAGAGTTACAAAAATATGTTGATGAGGGTAAAATTACCGTCCACCTTGGCGCGACAACTGACGAAATTATCGTCAAAGACGACAAGTTTTACGGTGTCACATCAACTCAAGATGGTGAGCAAAAAGAGTTTACTGCAGACGGTCTATTCGTCTTTATCGGCCTTATCCCGAACACGCAGTTCTTGGCTGACTCAGGTGTTGAGCTGGACCTCGGAGGACACATCGTCACTGACGAACACTTGCGTACTAATGTCCCTGGTGTATTTGCCTCGGGCGATGTCCGTTCGGGTGCGACCATGCAAATCGCTTCAGCGGTCGGCGAGGGCGCGGTCGCAGCATTGCAAATTCGTGAATATTTACAAGAAAAAGCCAGAGAGGAGTAAACCATGGCAGACTTTAACCAAATTTTGACACCGGGTGACGTAGAAAATGGCATCATCAATGTTGTCGTTGAGATCCCACAGGGCTCAAACCACAAGATTGAATGGAACCGTGAGCTGGCAGTGATGCAGCTGGACCGCGTTGAGCCAGCAATTTTTGCCAAGCCAACTAACTATGGTTTCATCCCGCAGACATTAGACGAGGACGGCGACGAATTGGACGCCTTGATCATCACCGACCAGCCGCTGACAACAGGCATTTTCATGGAAGCAAAGGTTATCGGTGTTCTGGAATTTGTTGATGACGATGAAGTTGATGACAAGGTGATCGTGGTGCCAGCCGATGACCGCAACACTGGTGATGCTATCAATTCGTTGGAAGATTTGCCGCCACAGCTGCTCAAGCAAATTGAACATCATTTCAACCACTACAAAGATATGAAAAAGCCAGGCTCGACAGTCGTCAAGGGCTTTGGTGACGTTGAGCGCGCCAAGCAAATCATTCGCGATTCGATCATTCGCTGGAACGAGCAAGCGTAAGAGTATCGACGCAACAAAACAATATCACACCTCACTCAGAGTACTCTTTACAGGTGACCTATGGTCAGCCTGTGGCGTTCGACTGACGGGGCTATCGCGCCCGTCACGGCCTCTGAGATGAGGGTGATATTGTTTTTTTATACTCTACTTATTTACTATCGATGCCGAAACAGTGATGAAACGCCGCCGGTCAGTTGCTGCAAGATGCCGCCGCTACGTGACAATTGCAAACGCAGTTTGTCCTTAGCATGAGGCGTTATGATCAGCTCGCGCCAATCCGGCTTCGGGTGGGCGGATTTATTGGTCAGTACTTCGATGGTGTCGCCGTGCCGCAAATGGTAGGTAAACGGCTTCATGACGCCATTGATTTTAAAACCGCTAGCGTGCGCCGCGATGTCGGAGTGAATGCGATATGCATAATCTAGCGGGAAAGCACCGCGCGGCAGATCATAAATATCACCTTTTGGAGAATAAACGAAAATGCGGTCTGAGAACAATTTCATGCGGAACTTGTCAGAGTCAAATCGTTTACCTTCGCCAGCCAGCGCCGCCGCTTCCTGAAGGTCACGAATCCATGACAAGTCCGCCGGCATGGCGCCCATACGGCCTTTTTTGTACGCGTCGGTCAATTTCTGCTCGTTGTAATGGAAGCTGGCCGCCAAACCGCGCTCAGCGTATTCGTGCATTTCTTTGGTGCGAATTTGAAATTCAACAATTTGCCCACTCGGCGTTTGCACGGTGGTGTGTAGACTTTGGTAGCCATTCGGCTTGGGGTTGGCAACATAGTCTTTGATTCGCTCGTACATCGGCTGATACATATCGTGCAGAATCCCTAGAACCAAATAGCCTGTCGACAAATCATCGACAATCACCCGCAGTGCGATCAAATCATAAATCTTATCAATATCGCCGACCTTATCAAGTTTTTTGAATAGGCTGTAGACACTTTTGACGCGGCCATCCATCTGGAAAACTAGTTTTTCTTCCTTCAGTCGCGCCTCAACTTCACGGCGAACACGATCCAGTTTTCGCTGCGATTTTTTCAATCGACTGTCCATCAAACTCTTGGTGCGGTGAAAATCTTTCGGCATCAAATATTTGAAGCTCAACTCTTCCAGCTGCACCCGCACCCGTCCCATGTTCAATCGGTCTGCCAGCGGTGCAAATACCTCGATCGTCTCGCGAGCAATTTTCTTCTGCTTCTCTGGCGACATAAATTGCAGCGTCCGCATATTGTGTAACCGATCCGCCAGTTTAATGATAATCACCCGTACATCTTCGCCCACCGCGATCATCAGCTTGGTCAAATTGTCCTTGGTGTGCGGCAAATAGCTGTCCAGGCTGCGCATGCCGGCGCGTGCCTGTGAAACCTTGGTCACACCATCCACCAAAAACGCTACATCGCGTCCAAATAAACTCTCTAGTTCATCCAGTGTCGCGTCAGTATCTTCAACCGTATCATGTAGAACGCCCGCCACCACCGTGTCAATATCCATGCCCCATTCAATCAAAATCTCTGCCACCGCCAAAGGGTGATTGATATACGGCTCGCCGCTTTTGCGTTTCTGCCCAGCGTGTTTTTCAGTCGCATAGTCAATCGCACTTGCCAAAACCAGCACTGGCACTTCATCATACTTTTGCCCAGCTGTGGCGAGTAGCTCTTCACGCGTCATATATATAGTATAACATTATGGTATAATAATGGGATGAAAAATCCGCTCGTCCGACGCTTGGCGCCACTGTTTATTGCGAAGTTCCTGTTGTGTTTTGTATTTTGGTATTCCATTGAAAAACTCTTTATGTACAGCATAGGATTCAATGATGCCAGTATTGGTTTGATGGCGGCGATTTATGCGGTAATGTCAGTCTTCATGGAAGTGCCATCTGGTGTGCTGGCGGATCGCTGGAGTCGAAAAGGCGTCATGATTTTGTCAGCTTAAGTATGTTGCTGAGTAGTTATTTTGGGTGGATTAGTAATGACCCGTCGCTATATGTTGTGTCGGCAGCATTTTGGGGATTCTTTGATGCTCTTGCCAGCGGTACTGGTTCAGCTATGATTTATGACTTGCTTAAAGAAGAACAGGGACATACAAGAAACTATGATAAGATTTTGGGTCGCTTTGAGATGCTTGGCGGTATCGCTTTAATTATCAGTGCATTATTGGGTGGATGGTTGGCGTCTGCTACATCGCTTAGGTCGGCGTTCTTTGCAACAATCATAACTGCAGGTCTGGCGGCGGTGATCTTATTGTTCTATCGAGACACAACGATTCACAAGCAATCAACCGATGCGAAATTGATTGAGCATACGAAGGGTACGTTTGCGGCTGTTTTCAAGAACCCTGACCTTGCCTGGCTGGTGGTTGTTATGCTGGTAGTATTTTTGGTACAGAAAATGAATGGCGAGTTCTATCAACTGTGGTATGCGGCGTTGTCTATGCCGGCGGCATTGTTTGGTATAGCAGGAGCTATCATCACGGGTACATATAGTTCTGGCGGTGCAATTGTTCGCTTCTTTGCAACTCGACGACGAGTTCTGTTGGCGTTAGCTGTTTGTTTTATCTCCGCAATCGGCATGACTATCAGCCCATCATTTTGGCTAACCGTTGGATTACAATTTGTCATTGGCACATTGTCATTTGCACTAGTTCTTGCGCTTACGTCGAAAATACAGCACTATCTACCATCAAAATATCGCGCTGGTGCTGGTTCGGTGATCAATACTGTTGGTCGTCTGATATTCATCCCATGTGCATTATTGTTTGGTTTTCTGTCAAATACTACGAGTATCTTTGTCGCAGGCTCTATGACAGTTGTATTTATCGGCATTGGTCTATTTGCAGAGTTTCACGCTAGAAGAGAAAAATAGTTTGGTATATAATAGGAGAAAAGGCTAACGCTTAACAGGGAGGGCAGTATGGCAGCAACAAGAATAGCAATTAACGGCTTTGGGCGGATCGGGCGCAATGCGTTTAAGATTGCGCGTGAGCGGAGCGACTTGGAGATTGTCGCCATCAATGATTTGACGGACACAAAGACACTGGCGTATCTTCTCAAACATGACAGTAACTACGGTGAATACGGCCGCCAAGTGACGTTTACAGAAAATGAACTCATCGTTGATGGTCAATCTGTCAAGGTTTTGGCTGAGAAAGAGCCGCAGCAATTGCCGTGGAAAGATATGAATATCGATGTGGTGATTGAATCGACTGGCTTCTTTACCGACAAAGAGGGCGCAGGTAAACACCTGGAAGCTGGTGCGAAACGCGTGGTCATCAGTGGTCCGACCAAGTCTGATGGTATTGACACCATTGTATTTGGTACCAATGATGACAAGATCGCCTCGGCGACGCCGATTGTCTCAAATGCCAGCTGTACCACCAACAGTCTGGGCGCGGTGATGGCGGTACTGGACGCAGAGTTTGGCGTGGAAAAATCAATGCTGACGACAGTACATAGCTATACTGCTAGCCAAAGATTGCAGGACGCACCGTCCAAGGATTTGCGTGAAGGCCGTAATGCCGCTGAGAACATGGTGCCAACAACAACAGGTGCAGCTATTGCCGTGACTAAAACGTTGCCGCAGCTGACTGGCAAATTTGACGGCCTGAGTGTGCGCGTACCAACGCCAGTGGTTTCCCTCAGTGATGTGACGGCACTGCTCAGACGTGACGTGACGGTTGAGCAGGTAAATGAGGCCTTCAAAAAAGCCGCACAAAGTAACTTTTACCAGGGTATTTTGGGCGTTTCTGAAGAACCTTTAGTTAGTCGCGATTTTATTGGTAGCTCATATTCGGGAATTGTTGACTTGCCACTCACCAAAGTCGTTGGGGGTAATTTGATAAAAGTCATGGTTTGGTATGATAATGAGTGGGGCTATTCAAACCGGCTGGTTGAGTTGGTGGCCGATGTCGGACATTATCTTAGGCTGAGTGAATAGTTTTATTAATGAGCTCAAAAATGAATAACCCCGCACCGTGATAGTGCGGGGACGCCGGGATTTGGCGGTTTTACAGAATATTTATCTTAGCGCGCCTTCTGCTGGCGCGGAGCACCTCAGTCCTCCTCGGATTCATCGCCCCCAAAGAGGTGCATCAGAAGTTCTGCCATTTCTTTTTCAGCGGCCTTTCTACGGTGCCGCTGGATGACTGCGAGTACGATGCCCGTCGCCAAAAAGGCGACCGCTGCCCACGCGGGGGCGTCGTAAATCCCCGTCGGCAGTGAAGCGATTCCAGGCAGAGCCTCGCTTGTTGCGGCCGCCTTCCAGGCGACTGCCACGAACGTCAGGTGGGCGGCGGCTAGTGCCGCTGCGGTGGTCAGTGCCGCCTCTGGTAGGCGTCGCCTGAACAGTGCCACGCCGGCAGCTGTGAACAGGCCGGCGATCAGTACTACGACGACAACCACTGTCAAAGGGATACTGGACATGATGATTTTCTCCTCCCAGAGAAAATTCTGAGGTGCGGCTTTTCAAAACCGCGACCTCAAGCGGGGTGTACTCCCCGCGAGTTCACCTTTCGGTTTGAAAAGCTGATATATATATATCATACAAGCCACAAAATGTCAATACTTTTTGTCAAATAGGCATGCTCCACCTCTGGAAAAATCTCCAACTTTCCCTTGCAAAAAGCTCCTAAACCGCTTATACTTATGAGTATGAAAATTTACTTGGGATCTGATCATCGCGGCTTTCTGTTGAAAGAAAAAGTCTTCGCGTATTTGGTGAAAAATAACTACGAAGTCGAGGACGTCGGTGGGCGAGAATTGAACCCGGATGATGATTTTCCTCAGTTTGCGCAGGCGGCAGCTTTGCGGGTGATTGGTGATGAGTCGGACGATCCGCGAGCAATTTTGATTTGTGGTGGCGGTCAAGGTATGTGCATGGCGGCGAACCGTTTCAAGGGGATTCGTGCCAGCGTCATTTGGGATGCCTACGAAGCCAAAATGACGCGCCAGGACAATAACTCAAACGTGTTGTGCTTGCCGGCTCGTGTTCTGGAAGACAATGAAGCGGCGTGGAAAGGGATCATGGAAACATGGCTCAACACTCCGTATGTTAATGCACCAAGATTTAATAGGCGCAATGCGCAATTGGACCAATTATTATGACCACAGTAATCACCCCCAGTATTCTGGCAGAAAATGTTGATCAGTACAAAGAGCAAATTGAGCGAATCACTGGTTTTGCCGAGCGAGCACATGTTGATATTTCTGATGGGCAATTTGCGCCAAACTTGACAGTTGGTTTGCGCGATTTGTGGGCACCAGAAGGCTGGCAAATTGATATCCATGCCATGGTGAAAAATATCGATGAATACATAGAAGATTTGGTGGCGCTGCGCCCAAATATGATTTTGCTCCATGCTGAGTCTGAAGGCGACATCCTTGGCGCGCTGCAGAAAATCAAACAGGCAGATATCAAAGCTGGCTTGGTGTTGATGCGCCCGACTGTTCCCAGTACCGTTGTTGATCTCATCAAAGCAGCAGATCACGTCATGATCTTTTCTGGCGAACTTGGTCGTTTTGGCGGTAGTGCCAGTTTGATGCAATTGGAAAAAATCCGTCTCATCAAAGACATCAACCCGGCTGTAGAAATTGGCTGGGACGGTGGCGTTATGCCAGACAACGCCTATGGCTTGGCGCACAGCGGCGTCAATGTTTTGGTGGTTGGTGGTGCCATCCAAAAATCGCCAAATCCTCGAGAAGCCTATCAAAACATTCAAAATGAAATTAACAAAAAGGGCATGTTGGGCTAGTGCCGCCAAACGTCACGTGTAAACAATTGGAGCAGCACGCCTCGTCGGTGCGCCGCTCCATCATCACCATGCTGGAGCAGGCTGGTAGTGGTCACACTGCTGGCGCCTTAGGTTTGGCAGACATCATGACAGCCTTGTATTTTGCGGTGCTTCACATCAGTCCAGAAAACCCTGATTGGGATGAACGAGATCTCTTCGTCATGAGCAATGGTCACTGCGCGCCAGTATTGTACGCGACTTTGGCGGAGCGTGGTTTCTTTCCCAGGACAGAATTGGCGACACTCAGACAGTTTGGTTCTCGACTGCAGGGGCATCCAGAACGTCAAGCGCTACCTGGCGTTGAGACGACTAGCGGGCCCTTGGGCTCGGGCTTGAGTCAAGCTTCTGGCATGGCGTACCATGTGCGATCTTTACATCCACAGCCCAAGCGGTTTGTCTATTGTCTGATGGGCGATGGTGAATTAGACGAAGGTAATATCTGGGAAGCAGCGATGTTTGCTAGTAAATATAACTTGGGCAATCTCATCGGCATCGTTGATCGTAACAATATTCAAATTGGCGGTAGTACTGAGGACGTCATGCCGCTGGAAGATTTGCGAGGCAAATGGCGCAGTTTTGGCTGGCACGTTCAGGAGATTGATGGGCACAATATGGAGAGTATCTGTGAGGCCATGAGTATGGCTCGCGCTGTGACAGACAGACCAAGTATCATTATCGCCCACACTATACCAGGCAAAGGGGTCGATTTTATGGAAGGTGATTATCATTGGCATGGGAAAGTTCCCACTGCCGAGGAAGCACAGCGAGCGTTGGCTCAGTTGGAGGATAGGAAATGATGTATCTACGTGAAGATTGGCAAACGCCCACGTATGTTTCGGTGCGAGGTGGCTTTGGTGAAGGTTTGGTTGAAACGGCGCAGCAGGATGACCGCGTCGTGGCGCTCAGTGCAGACTTGGTAGGAAGTGTCGGCTTTGGTAAATTTGCCGAGCATATCGGTGCGCCGAGACTCATCGAAGTTGGTGTGGCGGAACAAAACTTAGTGACGGTGGCGTCTGGGCTAGCAGCCATGGGCAACATCCCGTTTGCCGCTAGCTACGCTTCGTTTAGTCCGGGACGTAACTGGGAGCAAATTCGGACGACGATTTGTCTCAATAATCAGCCGGTCAAGGTGGTTGGCTCACATGCAGGGCTGAACGTGGGTCCAGATGGTGCAACACACCAAATGCTGGAAGATATCGCGCTGATGCGGAGCTTGCCGAATATGGTGGTACTGGTGCCGGGCGATGCCCATGAGGCTAAACTGATGGCGGCGGCGATGGTGGCTGATTCACGGCCAAATTATGTGCGGTTGCCTCGAGCCGACATGCCACTGTTTTTAAATCAGGCAACATTTGAAATCGGCAAGAGCTATTCTCTGCGTCAGGGAACAGACGTGGCTTTGCTGGGCACTGGCACGATGACCTATCAATTGCTATTGGCAGCGGAAATACTGGCAAATCAGCACAATATTCAGGCAGAGGTCATTCATTTTCCAACCATTAAGCCATTGGATGAGGCGGCTGTGCTTGGTGCTGCCCAAAAATGCGGCCGTGTGGTGACGGCCGAAGAGGGGCAAATCGCTGGCGGGTTTGGTTCAAGTGTGGCGGAACTACTCAGTGAGCATTTACCGGTGAAAGTGAAACGAATTGGTGTGAACAATGTGTTTGGTGAGTCTGGCTCAATGGTCGAGCTGTGGCAAAAGCATGGTTTAGATATCGATTCAATTGTGCGTAGCGTCGTAAATTTTCTCCAATGAAAATAGCCCACCCAGAAAGGCTCCAGCCGAGGCCTAAAACCTCAAGGCGAGCTATTTTCTGGGGGGGCTTTAGCCCCCCAGGCATTCGAACACGTCACCACTCAACAGAATGGTGACGACCATTGCAATGATGGCTACATCGGCCATCTTAGGGCGCTCCTCCCCGGATAAGGCAGATATCGCTGCCCTCAGCAGATAAGCGCCAACGAAAGTTAGCGCCCACCTGCCTAGTAATGTATACATTTTTCCCTCCTTTCAGGAAAAAATGCGCTCGAGGTCAAAGGGCTCTTCTACCCTCAGACAAACCTCGAGCAGAAGTTACTTGTAATATATCACATAGTACCGTAAAAGTCAACCTATCAACTGCACACAGGCCTGACGCGTGGCAGACCGCCCTTGGCAGAACGCGTGCTAATTGCTATAATTACCATAAGTATTTTAGGGGGCAGTATGGGACTATCGATTTCAGAGATTCGGCAAAACACGACGCGGGCGCGTCATTTGATGCAGCGGACACGGGCGCAGCACTTTGCGGTCGGGGCGTTTAATATTGACAATCAAGAAACGTTAATTGCCGTGGCACGGGCAGCACAAAAACTCCAGTCACCAGTGTTGGTTGAAGTGTCAGACGCCGAAGTGAAAGCCATGGGGCTAGAGAACGTACGCGATTTGGTGGACAATTACAAAGCTGAATACGGCATTGAGATGTACTTGAACCTGGATCACGGGCCGACGGTTGAGGGCTGTAAACGAGCCATTGATGCGGGCTACGAGTTTGTACACATCGACATTTCTCAGGCAAATCATGACGCTTCTGATGAGGAAATCATCGCCAAAACTCGTGAAGTGGTGGAGTACGCTAAATTTACCGGCGCGCTGGTGGAGTCCGAGCCACACTACTTTGGCGGCAGTTCCAATGTTCATACTGAAGCCATTGATTATGAAGAGATCAAGAAAACTTTTTCCACGCCAGACGGCGCGCGGGCGTTTGTCGAGGCGACGGGGATTGATACTTTTGCGGCGGCAGTGGGTAACCTGCACGGTAAATATCCAGTACCGAAAGTGTTGGATTTGGAATTGTTAGCACGCATTCGGGAGGCGCTGCACTGCCAAATTTCGCTCCATGGTGGGTCGGGCACCCCGCTACACTACTTTGAAGATGCGGCAAAAATTGGCGTTTCCAAAATCAACATCAACTCCGATATGCGCTATGCTTTCCGCACCACACTGGAAAAAACTTTGCGTGAAAATCCACATGAATATGCCATCGTTAAGCTAATGCCTGAGGTGTATTTGGCAGTCCAGAAAGTCGTCGAAGAAAAAATCATGGCCTTTGGTTCAAGCGGAAGGGCGGTGGTTTGATGGCCAAAATTATTACCATTGGCGCTGCCGTTCAAGACGTGTTTTTGAGCCATTCGCCAGCACTAGCGCCTGTTTGTGAAAGCCCAGAACGTTGTTTTCAGCGTCTGGAGTTGGGCTCAAAAATTGATGTCAATCAGATTCATTTTTCTACCGGCGGTGGCGCTACTAACGCAGCAGTTACCTTTGCTCGTCAGGGTCATCAAACGCAGTTCATGGGGGTTGTTGGGCGCGATCCAGCAGGCCAGGCAGTGTTGGATGCACTGGACAGTGAAAGTGTTGGTACGCAGCTAGTGAAATTCTCTGACAAATACAACACGGGATATTCAGTCATGCTCCTAGCGCCAAATGGCGAGCGCACTATTTTGACCTATCGTGGTGCCTCCACGCACTATCATCCAAGCGATTTTTCTCTGGAAAATGTTCAGGCGGATTGGTTGTATGTTTCCAACCTAGCGGGACAAATGCAAACGCTCAGCAAACTGTTTACTCAAGCACGTGAACGCGGCATCAAGATTTGCTTTAATCCTGGCAAAAAAGAGCTGGCGCAGCGTGAACTATTGCTTGGGCTGTTGCAAGACGTAGATATTTTGACGGTCAATAAAGAGGAAATGCAGCAGCTTGTCGAAGGCAGTGATTTGGAGAGTTTGATTCGTCACGGGCTGTATTTGGTGCCGACATTGTTGGTGACAGACGGCGCCAACGGATCCATGGCGAGTGATGGCAAGACAATCGTCCGTGCTGGTATGTATGAAGACGTCCCAGCTATCGACAGGACGGGAGCCGGCGATGCATTTGCCTCAGGATTTTTGAGTAGATGGGCAGAAGGCGGCAGTTTGCGAGACTCGGTTATTTTTGCCAGCGCAAATTCCAGCGCCGTCGTTGCGAAAATTAGTGCTAAGGCGGGAATTTTACATCAAGGCGCTCCCCTCCACGAGATGCCGTTACAGGAAAGGAGTATATAAGCATGGCACAACACTTAGCTCGACTACTAGGAGAAGGAGCAAATGTACAGATTGCTCTACAGGAGCTAAATCGAATGACGCGTGACGATAGTGATATCCGGTTGATGTCGGATGTATTGGCACGAACACACAGTGTATTGCGTGCCTTGGGTCTGGATCCACGTGATACGACAGCAAACGAAGTCTACCAGGCGCTGATGGCGGTTGCTCCAGAAATCGACAAACAAGCCTGCTTCAAAGCTAGTGACTGGGTGCTGGCAGACATAGACGGTCACATTATTTCTTTTCATCCTGTGGACATTGTTGAAAACTATCACCATCAGTTATCACTTGGCAGGAATACCACCAAACATGGTAAAGTTGCCCTGGGGCAGGAAATTTACCGCCGTTTCCGGGATCATCCGCAGACGCACAACCCAGCCGTTAGCCGCATCATTTGTGATGCCGGCATTTGTCGGCGGGTTGATGACATCTTGGATTAGTGATCGCAATAGGTTTTATTGGCGGTAACGATGTCGATGATTTCGTCGACACTGTCAGTGATGGTGTAAATATCAAGGTCTTCTTTGACGATTGCTGATTCGGCTAACATGTGGTTGCGGAAGAAGGCGTCCAAATCGCTCCAGAACGCTGTGTCAAACAGGATGACTGGCACGCGATTGGTTTTCTGTGTCTGGATCAAGGTCAATATCTCCGCCAATTCATCCAAGGTGCCAAAACCACCTGGGAAATAAATGTAGGCATCAGCGTACATGGTCATGACGATTTTTCGGGGAGCAAAATGCTGAAATTCAAATGCCTCAGTGGCGTATTCATTGAGATCTTGCTCGTGGGGCAATTTGATGTTAAAGGCGATTGATTCACCACCGGCAGCGCGCGCACCTTTTTGGACCGCTTTGTTGGCGCCTTCGTTAGCAGCACCCATGATACCGTGGCCACCACCAGAGACAACCGCATAACCCAAGCTTGCCAAACGCTCAGAGGCTTCTTTGGCAGCTTGGTAATATGGGCTGTCTGGGCAGGTACGCGCCGAACCGAAAAAGGTTACAGTCTTATGATATTTTTTGAGGATATCATAACCTTTTTGAATTTCCTCATTGATATTACCCAAACGGAACATTGCAGCTTGGAGTTCAATTTCGCGTGGTATACACACCAGATCTTTTTTGTCTGTCATTTTTCTGCCTTTTTATGTTTTAATTCACGTATCTTTTGATTATAGCACAAAAAGCTTGTGTTTGTCAAATCTTTGGCAGATAATCAGTAAAAATCTATAATTATTCGCCTAGGAATGATTGCTTGACCTGCTGGTAAGCGTCGCGGAACGGCACGCCTTTTTCCACCAATTCGTTGATTTTGGCAACGGTGTAAAGTTCATCGGTCATCGCCTCGGCTAACCGTTCGGTGTTAGCCTCCAGCTCACTGACACAGAGTGCTAGAACTTCCAGCGTGTCGAGTGCTGACGTAAAGGCGTCCATGGTGATTTTTTTGGTCAGTTGCAAGTCACGGTGATAGCCGCTGCCAGCGCCCGTCGAGATGGCTTGGAGTTGCAAAGCGTAGTTCGGATAAGCGTGGGCGGTGGCGCGCATGATCTCGAATACGTCGTAGTTACGCTTGTGTGGCATGATGGACGAGCCGGTGGTCATGGTGACGGGCAGTTTGAAATAATTAAACTCCTGCGAGGTAAACAGCAACATGTCTTCAGCGAATTTGCCAGCAAAGACCATGATTGGGTTGAGCGCTTGCACGGCAATCAGCTCAAACACGCCGCGCGACAAGCCGCAGTACATTGGGTTTTCTTGCACTTTAGCAAAGCCTAGCTCACTGGTCGTCATCTGGCGGTCAAGCGGCAGGGTAACGCCAAAACCAGCAGCGCTACCGAGCGGGTTTTGATCAATGGCGGCGATACTGTGCGCCACCAGTTGTCGGAGGTCATTGAACGCATCGTGGTAGGAACCAAGCCACATGCTGACTGTGGTTGGCATGGCTTTTTGGGTGTGGGTGTAGCCAGGCATTTCGGTCTCGCCGATAGCGGCAATTTTGCCAGCATAGGCCTGAGCGACTGTCTCCAACTTTTCGGCTACTGCTTCAAGTTCTGCTTTGATGAACAAGCGCATCATCACCAAGGCTTGGTCATTGCGGCTTCGGCCAGTGTGAACCTTTTTGCCGATGGGGCCGAGTTTTTCTGTTAGATACAGCTCAATGGCGGTGTGGCCATCTTCGTGCTCGCTGGTGAGGGTGAAGGCGCCGGTTTTCCACTCGTTGAGTAGCTCATCCAAGGCGGCTGCCAATTGCTGATATTCGTCACTGGTCAGTACGCCAATTTTTTCTAGCATGTGAGCGTGCGCTTTAGTGGCGGTGATGTCATGCCCCAGCAAATGTTGGTCCAGTACTTGGTCGTCACCAACGGTGTATGACTCGACCAGTGGGTGGAGTGAGCCGGTTGTGGTTGATTGCCATAGTTTATTTGCCATATGAGTATGCTCCTTCAGCTGTTCGCTGACTTAATGAATATAATTCAATGAATCCGGCGGACGAATTCTGGTTGAATGCGGTGTTGGAATCAAACGTTGCAAGATTGATATCAAACAACGAATGCGGTGAGTCCACGCTGACCACGGTGATGGCGCCTTTGTATAGGCGGACTGTCACCGTGCCAGTGACTTTTTGGTTCTGGTCGTCGATGTAGGTCTCGAAACGAACTTGATCGTTGTCTTTGCCAGTGGCACCGTGAGCGATGACGGTGCAGTTGTACTTTTCGGCATATTCGACGGCCAATTGCGAGATGATGATGCGCCCGAGTGGTGTACAGAGGGCGTAGCCGCCTTGATAATCAGCGTTGGCTTTGATGGCCAGTGACAGCAGCTCATCGGCGAAGCGGTCGCGGGCGTCAACCGTGATGGTTTCTATGGCACCGAGTTTTTTGGCTTTTTCGGCGATGGCGTCGAGATCGTCAACCGTCTGGCCGATGTTGACCGTTAGGGTGATGACCTTGCAGTTATATTTTTCTTGGAGCCACGTGAGCATGACGGATGTATCGAGGCCTCCCGAGTAGAGCAAGAGGCACGTATCGAATTCACCGTTCACGGCTTCATGACTGGCAACCTTGGTGTAATGAGGTGCGTCGTGATTCATATCCTTCCTTTCTATGATAACAAAAAGAGCCGCTCGGACGAGGGCTCTCTAGTTTTATAATAAATATACGACTAATTAGCCCTCTGAGTCAGAGCGGCGACGACGAACAACGATGTTGTGTTGATATGTCATACTGCTACCATACCATACTGCGGGTGATCTTTCAAAATATTTTTATATATAAATTGTGATGCGCTACAATAGTAATGATATGAGTGCCTTTAATCTCGTCTCCAAATACCAGCCGACCGGCGATCAGCCGACGGCAATTGCTCAGTTGGTGGATGGTTTGGAGCGGGGCGAGCGCGAGCAAACGTTGCTAGGCGTGACGGGTTCGGGTAAGACCTTTACTATGGCGAATATTATTGCCCGGCGGAATGTGCCGACGCTGGTGCTGGCGCATAACAAGACCTTGGCGGCGCAGCTGTTTTCTGAGTTTAAGGAATTTTTTCCGGACAACGAGGTACATTATTTTGTTAGCTATTTTGATTATTATCAGCCGGAAGCCTACATTGCCAGTAGTGACACCTACATTGAAAAAGATTCGAAGATCAATGATGAAATCGATCGGCTGCGGCATGCGGCGACCTCAGCATTGCTAACGCGGCGCGATGTTATCATCGTGGCAAGCGTGTCTTGCATTTACGGCATCGGTTCGCCGGAGACGTATGCTGATATGGCGATTCAATTGACAGTCGGCGAGCGGCGGGTGCAGGATAAGTTCATCCGCCTGCTGACTGATATTCAGTATAAGCGCAATGACGTTGATTTTGCGCGCGGTACTTTCAGGGTACGCGGCGACGTGGTAGATATTTTCCCAGCCGGGCAGGACACGGCGGTGCGGGTGGAGTTTTTTGGCGATGAGGTCGAGAGACTCACGCGAATCGATCCGCTGACGGGCGAGATTTTGGATCAGCCAAAGCAACTGACGATTTTCCCGTCCAGCCACTATTCGACGCCGCGTGAACGAATTGAAAAAGCCATCATCGGCATCGAAAAGGAGTTTGACGAGCGGCTGAAGTGGTTTGAATCACACGATAAGTTGCTAGAGGCGCAGCGCCTAGCTCAGCGCACCAAATATGACCTGGAAATGCTCAAGGAAACTGGTTTTGTCAAAGGCATTGAGAATTATTCGCGCTATCTGACCGACCGCGAGCCGGGTGAGCAGCCAGCGACGTTGATTGACTATTTTCCGGACGATTGGTTGCTGCTGGTTGACGAGTCGCATATGACCTTGCCGCAAGTCCGCGGTATGTATAACGGCGACCGGGCGCGCAAGGAAGTGCTGGTGGAGCATGGTTTTCGTCTGCCGAGTGCGTTAGATAACCGTCCGCTGAGGTTTGATGAGTTTGATCAGCATATTCACCAGGCGATTTATGTGTCGGCTACGCCGGGCGACTATGAAATTGCTCATTCGCCAAAGCCGGCCGAGCAGCTGATTCGGCCGACGGGGCTGCTTGATCCGCCGATTGAGGTGCGGCCGACCGAGGGGCAGGTTGATGATTTGATGGAGGAGATTCGCCAGACCATCGCCAACGGTCACCGCGTGCTGGTAACGACCTTGACCAAGCGTATGGCCGAGGACTTAAGCGCCTACTTGACCGATAATGGTGTGAAAACGGCGTATCTACACAGTGAAATTGATACATTAGAGCGCGGCGATATTCTCAAAGATTTGCGGCTGGGAACCTACGATGTGCTGGTCGGTATCAATTTGCTACGCGAGGGGCTGGATCTGCCAGAGGTCAGTCTAGTGGCGATTATGGACGCTGATAAAGAAGGTTTCCTGCGTAGTGAACAGGCACTGATTCAGACGATTGGCCGGGCGGCACGGCATGTCGATGGGCGAGTGCTGATGTATGGTGATAATGTGACCGACAGTATGCGGCGAGCGATTGACGAGACCAATCGTCGGCGGCAAATTCAGCAGCAATATAACGAAGAGCACGGCATCACGCCGCAAACCATCCAGAAGAAGATTGACGATGGCTTGCGCTCCATTATCCCGCAAAAAGAATCGGACAAAAAGCCAAAGCTTGATTTGAAGAAGATTCCGAAAGACGAATATCCAACGCTGATCAAGGAATTGACTGGTCAGATGGAGCTGCATAGTGCCAATCTAGAGTTTGAAAAAGCGGCGGAACTGCGCGATTTGATTGCAGAAATTAAGCAAACAATGGTACACTAAAGATAACCATAATAAGGAGGAGAATTATATGGCAGAATTGAAAACAACAGAAACTCCAGTCGTCGAGCAAGCTGAGTACATGGCTCCACGCGCTGCTTCGCAAGCAAAATGGCTTACATTTGAATACGCATTAGCAATGGTTTCAGTAACATTTGCTGCAATCACCAGTGTAGTACTCGTACCAATGTTGTTCGGCATGTGGTCTGCAAAAGAAGCGATGTCGTTTGGTTTGATGTTGAGCGGCTCGATCACTGCAAACATTTTGGCCGTTGGTATTTTGGCAGTACTATTTTCAGTGTTGGCATTTGTCCTATTTGGCCGCGTAACACGCACAATTGCCGCTGACCGTAGCGGTTACACTGGTCGATTGGCTTACAAACTGACAACCTATGGTAGCTTGTTCATGATCGTATTGGCGGCGTTGCCACTGGTCGCAAACCTCATCAGTGTATTGATCAGCTCGTTGCTATTGATCGGCGTTTCCGATGCTGGTTCAGTATACACAGCACTGTACTTGGGTAACTTCTTGCCATCACTCGTCTGCTTGGCAGTATTGGCAGTTGTGATATTTTTCATCGGCAAGATCATCAACGGCTACAATAAGTCACGCCCACTGGCTATCACGTTGATCGCAATCACCAGCGTTGTCGCAGTTGCTCTAGCTATCACGTTGGCAGTGCAGGCTCATGACAAGCCAAGTATCAAAAAATCAAACTTCAAATACAACTCAAGCTACCTACTTGACTAGTTAGTTGGGCATCACCTGTCACTCGCTCCTAGATATGGGGGCGAGTGATTTTCTGTAATTAATTTTCAAGTGGTATAATGAGTTCATGAGTGCAATTTCTAATAGTGATGTCCAGCGCTTGGCGGATTTGAGCGGTTTGCAATTGGCAGATGGCGAAGTGGATGGCTTGCGACAGGACGTGGAGAAAATCGTAGAATATATCAATCAATTGGACGAGCTCGATACGTCTGGTGTGGAGCCGACCTATCAAGTGACGGGTCTAGAAAATGTCTGGCGGGAAGACGAGGTCAAGCCGGGAATATCTCGAGACGAGTTGCTTGAGCTGGCGCCTGAGAAACAGAACAATCAAGTGAAAGTGCCGCAGGTGTTGTGATGAGTCGGATTAGTGATTTTACTGGGAAAAGTGCAGTTGAGAATGTCAAGGAAGCATTACAGCGAGCGCGTGACGTTCAGGACTATCATGCACTGCTCAGTTTGACGGAAGAGCGGGCGCTGGAGCGAGCCGAGCTGGTGGATAAGGGCGAAATTTCTGGGCGATTGGCTGGCGTGCCGTTTGTCGTGAAAGACAATTTCTTGGCCTTTGGAGCGCCGACAACTGCCGCTGCAAAAATGCTCGAGAATTTTAACGCGCCACTCCAGGCTACGGCCGTTGAAAAATTAGAAGCTGAAGGCGCAATCTGCATCGGCAAGGCAAACTTGGACGCCTTTGCCCACGGTGGCTCGACGGAAAACTCAGCCTTTGGTCCGACCAAAAATGCTGCAGATAAAACTCGCGTAGCTGGCGGTTCGTCGGGCGGTTCAGCAGTCGTGACGGCGCTTGACGTGGTGCCGTTTGCGTTGGGTACCGATACTGGCGGTTCGATTCGCCAGCCAGCCAGCTTCAATGGCGTGGTTGGTGTCAAGCCAACCTACGGCGCGGTCAGTCGCTATGGCGTGGTTGCCATGGCGTCGAGCACGGACACGATTGGTTGTTTTGCAACAAATGCGGATGATGCTAATTTGGTGATGGAAATTATGGCAGGCCGCGACAACAAGGATATGACAACACTGCCGGACTTTTGGCAGAGCCAGCCAGAATTTACCAAGAAGAAGATTGGTTTGGTAAAACAATGTATGACTGACGATGTGGACGCGGCGGTTCGCCAGAAAACGCTTAACTATGCAGAAAAGTTGAAGCGGCTGGGCTATGACGTTGAAGAAGTGGATCTCAGTATGATGCAACATTCGCTGGCGATGTATTACATCATTGTGCCGGCGGAAATATCGTCAAACTTGGCGCGCTATGACGGTGTGCGCTATGGTCACCGGGCAGCCGAGGCGAAAACATTGGCGGAATTATATGGTCGCAGCCGCAACGAAGGTTTTACTACGGAAAATAAGCGACGAATTATGATCGGTAGCTTTGTGTTGTCGAGTGGCTTTTTTGACGCTTACTATATGCAGGCGCAAAAAGCGCGCACCTTACTCATCAATGAATTCAAGCAGTTGTTCGCTGAGTACGATGCGCTGCTGATGCCGGTCGCACCAACGCCAGCCTTTAAACTTGGCGAAAATACCAATGATCCGATCAAGATGTACCTAGCGGACATCATGACCGTGCCAGCTAGCTTGGCGGGGCTGCCAGCGATTTCCGTGCCAGCTGGAACTAGTGACGAAGGCTTGCCAATTGGTGTGCAGCTGATTGGTGACCGCCAATCAGACAGTAACTTGTTGAAGTTGGCTTCAGAAGTGGAGGCTGCCTGATGGATGGCTTGTTGATCGCGCTGGTGGTAGCAGCGCTGGTGATCGGTGCTTTGCTGATTATTTTTATCCAATTGACATCACGCGGGCATCAAAAACTTGATAGGGAAATGTACCGAAAAGTTTGGCGGGCGATTCAACACGGCGCCAAGGCGGGCGGTTCGGATGGTCTGCAGATGGCAATCGTTAAAGCTGACAAACTGCTCGACAAAGCCATGCGCGACTGCGGCGTGGCAGGTACGACGATGGGCGACCGGCTGAAAGCTCGCAGAGGTGATTGGACCGATGAAAATGGGTTGTGGGCGGCGCACAAATTGCGCAATCAAATTGCCCACGAAACCAACGTGAAACTGACCGCGCAAAGTTTTCGGCGAGCCATGACAAGCTTTGAGCAAGCACTAAAAGATTTGGGAGCGTTATGATGAGTGTATATGATGAATATGAAATGACCATTGGCATCGAGTGCCACGTCCAGCTGGCGACCAAAACCAAGCTGTTTAGCCCGGCTGACAATGATGCACGTAATGCTGAGCCAAACGAAAAAACACATGAAATTGACTTTGGTCTGCCGGGCATGCTGCCGGTACTCAATAAGCACGCCGTCGAGCTGGCGGTGCGTGCTGGCAAGGCGTTGAATGCGCCGATTGCTCGCGTTAGCCGGTTTGATCGCAAGCATTATTTCTATCCTGACTTGCCAAAGGGCTATCAGACCTCGCAGATGTATCAGCCGATTATTTTGGCTGGCTATGTTGATGCGCCGCTGGAAGACGGTTCGCTCAAACGAGTGCGAATCCATCATGCGCACATGGAGGAGGATGCTGGCAAGTTGACGCACCACGACGGCTACTCGTTGGTCGACCTCAACCGCGCTGGTACGCCGCTGATCGAAATCGTTTCTGAACCGGATATTCATTCTGCCGAGGAGGCCAAAGCGTACGCTTCGGAGCTGCACAAATTGATGGTCTATGCTGGCGTGACGCACGGTGATTTGTATCACGGCAACATGCGGTTTGACGTCAACATCTCGGTGGCTAAGAAAGGCGCGACAGAGCTCGGTAAGCGAGCGGAAGTGAAGAATCTCAATTCATTCCGTAGCGTCGAGCGAGCCGCTGAATACGAGTTCAAGCGTCAAGTTGACCTGCTGGAAAGTGGTGAATCGGTGGTCCAGGAGACCCGCGGCTGGAGCGACGACAAGCAAATTACTACTTCACAGCGCTCGAAAGAAGACGCCCAGGATTATCGCTACATGCCTGATGCCGACATCCCGCCAGTGGTGCTGAGCGATGAGGAAATTGCACGAATTCAGGCTGAAGTGCCGATGCTACCGGGTGAATATCGTGAAAAATGGAGCGGGCTAGGTTTGGATAAGTCGGTGGTCAATTCGTTACTGTCGAACCAAGATTATGCCAGTATCATGCTGGAAGTTCAAGAAAAATCAGGTGACGCGTCTGCTAAGCGAGTGGCACACTGGTTTGCTAGTGCTTTGACCGCTGGCGATAATGACACCAATAATGACAGTACGTCAGTTGACGCTAGTGCGCTGCGCGTATCAGTTGAGGATTTGGTGGAGCTGGCGGAGATGACCGAGAAGGCGGAGATTTCCAGTACCAATGCCAAGGAATTGTTTAATGAGCTATTGGCGGGCGCTACGCATCCGCGCAAACTTGCCGAAGAAAAGAACCTATTGCAAGTGTCTGACGAGTCGGCTATCGCTGCCATCGTTGACGAAGTGCTCAGCGACCCAGCCTCGGCAGCTTCCATCGCCGACATTCGCTCGGGCAAAGACAAAGCCATTGGTTACCTCGTCGGTCAAGTTATGAAGCGTTCCAAAGGTCAGGCTAACCCAAGCTTGGCGCAAAAATTGATCCGCGAGAGGCTATAGCTGATGATCATCATTACTGGCATCCCTGGATCTGGTAAAACGACGTTAGCAAAGCGTTTGATGCAAGATATGGGAGTGCGTGGTGTCGCGCAAGATGCTGTCAAAGAGTTTTTGGCTGATCATCTGGGCGGGACTTATACTGATCAGCAGAGCAGTGCCTTGGGCCGCGTGACTCGACGAGCAGTTCTGGAATTGGGTATTGAATTTGAGAAATTGGGTGAGCAGATTATCATTGAGTCTGCCCTGCAAACGTCAGCTGCCGAAAAGATTTTGCAGCATAGCTCACATCAGCCAATTCTGCAGATTTACGTGACATGTGGCTTGGCGGAAGTCAAGCGGCGATTTTACGCTCGCAAACAATCTGGTCATCGCCACTCAGTGCACACTGATGATCTATATGATAAATTGACGGAACACGAAATTCGTGACAAATATCGTCCACTGGTTGCGGATAATATCACAACAGTGATCGTTGATTCGGAGAATTTGGATTATGCGGCACTGCGGGATACGGTGAAAGATTTTTTGATGAATAAGGCGATAACAAAGGAGAACGAGATATGAGAAAACCGACAAAAGCAGTGATTGCAGCGGCAGGATTTGGCACTAGGTTTTTGCCACAAACTAAAGCGATGCCTAAGGAGATGATGCCACTGATTGACAAGCCAATCATCCAATACGTTGTGGAAGAACTGGTTGCTGCTGGTATTCGCGACATCATCATTGTTGGAAGTGCCAATAAGCGTGCCATTGAGGATCACTTTGACGTGCCAAATGAAGATTTGTTAGCAAATCTGCGGGCTGGCGGCGACAAGAAGCGCCCATTGATTGACCTGGTTCACTCACTGTCAGAGATGGCTAACTTTGTGTATGTTCGCCAAAAGGGCCCATACGGCAACGCGACTCCTTTGGCGTGTGCTGCGCATTTGATTGGGCCAGATGAGCCGGTGATTTATACGTTTGCTGATGACTTTATCGATGCGACACCGAGCCGTTTTCAACAGATGATCGCTGCTGCAGAGAAATTGGATGGCGCAGTGTTATCCTGCAAAAAAATCATCGATGACGCAGAATTTGATCGCTATGGTATCGCGGCTGGTCAACAACTTGATGACGGGACGATTGCCATCACAAACATCGTTGAGAAGCCGGGTAAAGCCAACGCGCCAAGTGATTTAGCGAGTGTTAGCAGTTATTTGCTGGCGGCTGATTTTTTCCCGTACTTGGAGCGCGCTCGCCAGGAGTTTAATGGTCACGGTGAGTTTGCCATTCAGCCGATTATGCAGCGCATGATTGATGAAGGCCACAGCTTTTACGGCGTGGAAATCACCAATGGTACCTACTACGACACTGGTGATAAACTTGAATATCTCAAAACTATCATTGACTTTGGGCTGCGAGATGAAAAGCTTGGCCCCGCACTGCGTCAACATCTGACAGATCGTTTGAAATAGGCTATAATAACACTATGAATGAAGTTGTTATCATTTTGTCAATTGTTTTGGTTACCTTGATGATCATCGTCATCACATTGATGTGTTTGGTGATCAGCCTGAGTCGTCATGTCCAAAAAACCATGCAGCACTCACGAGCTATCCAGCAGAATTACACTGAAGCATCATCAATGCTTTCAGTTGTTTCTTCAGCCTTAGCGCTGGGGGCACTGATGAAAAAGTTTACGCGAAAGGCAAAACGTGGTCAAAAATAATACTTCAGAAAAGTCATTAATAAAAAGGGCTACTAAAAAAGTCATTCGTGACAATGAAAATGGCGCCCGTCAGGCAATTTTAGAAGACTTGTTTTATGATTTTCACCGTTCTCGCCGTCAGGTTTACGGCATGAACTTTTGGCGTGGTATCTTTTTTGGCTTTGGTTCGGTGCTGGGCGCCACTCTTTCGGTGACTATTTTAGTTTGGGTACTGGGTCATCTAGTTGACGTGTTCCCGCCGCTGGCTGATTTCTTTAATACACTGATCAACACCATGCAGAGTCGCCGCTAACGTGCTATACTAAGACTAATGACGACAGAGGGGAAAAATAACGGCGGTATGTCGGCGGTTTTGAAACCGTCTGATTATGTACACCTGCACAATCACACCCACCATTCGCTCCTAGACGGATTAACCAAGATTCCTGACATGGTCGCCCGAGTGAAGGAGCTCGGCATGGAAGCTTGTGCTATCACTGACCACGGCACGATGTCAGGCGTCATTGAGTTTTATAAAGCAGCCAAGAGTGCTGGCATCAAGCCAATCATCGGCATCGAGACCTACGTAGCAGCCCGCACTCGCCACGACCGCGACCCGGCCAAGGACAAGGCACGCTATCACCTGACGCTACTGGCCATGAACCACAAAGGCTATCAAAACCTGATGCAGCTCAGTACCATCGCTAACCTCGAAGGCGTCTACTATAAACCGCGCATTGATCACGAGCTACTGGAGCAATACAACGAAGGCATCATCTGTATGTCCGGCTGTATCGGTGGTGAGTTGGGCGAGAATTTGCGTAATGATGATTATGAAAAGGCCAAGAAAATCGCTGGCTGGTACAAGTCAGTCTTTGGCGATCGCTACTACATGGAGCTGCAAGATCATGGCCACCCGGAGGCGCGCAGTCACTGGCCGGAGCAGAAAAAGGTCAATGATTACATTGAGCGCATCAGTGAGGAACTGGACATTCCGTGTGTGGTGACCAGCGACGGCCATTACCTCAATCACGAAGACCAAGAGGCGCATGAGATTTTGCTGTGCGTTGGCACTGGTGCGTATTTGAGCGATGAAAAGCGGATGAGCTTGAAGGATTTTGAGCTGCATTTGACGACACCAGAAGACATTATTTCGCGGTGGCAAAAAACCAACCCACAGGCAATTGCCAACACCAAAGCCATCGCCGACCGCTGTGACGTGGAGATCAAACTGGGCGATATTCTCATCCCGAAATTCCCGACGCCAAACGGTGAGTCCGAAAAAGAATATCTGGATCATCTGGTGTATAGTGGCATGGCGGCGCGCTACGCTGGCATGAAGTTGGAGGACGCCAAGAAATTACCAAACGACGAGCTGCGCGCCATGTTGTCTGATGATCAAATCGAGCGACTGGACATGGAGTTTGGGGTGCTCGACAAGATGGGCTATAATGGCTACTTTCTCATCGTCCAGGATTTCATCAACTGGGGAAAATCTCAAGGAATTATTTTTGGGCCGGGGCGTGGTTCCGCGGCTGGTTCAATCATCGCCTATGCCCTGAACATCACCGATCTTGACCCGCTGCATTACGACCTGCTGTTTGAGCGATTTCTTAACCCCGACCGTATTTCCATGCCCGATATCGACATCGACATTCAAGACACCCGCCGCGGCGAGGTGATCGAATATTGCGCCAAGAAATATGGCTCAGAACGAGTGGCTAACATTTGTACCTTTGGTACCATGGCGGCGCGCGCTTCGGTGCGTGACGTGGCGCGGGTGCTGCAGGTGCCGTACGGTGAGTCTGACCGGCTGGCCAAGCTCATCCCACCGCCAGTCCAGGGTCGCCATGTACCGATCAAAAAGTCGCTGGAGGAAGACCCTGACCTTAAAAAAGAATACGAGACCAACCCAACCGCTAAGACGGTTTATGACTTTGCCTCACGGCTAGAAGGGACCATTCGTTCGCACGGTGTGCATGCCGCTGGTGTGGTGATTGCGCCGGATGATTTGGTGAAATATGTGCCGCTTGAGATGGCGCAAAAGGGTGTGGTGGCAACGCAGTATCCGATGGGCCCGGTCGAAGAGCTGGGTCTACTGAAGATGGACTTTTTGGGCCTGTCTAACTTGTCCATCATCAACAACGCGCTGCGCATTATCCGTAAAGTTTACAAAACGGACATCGATCTGTCGCACTTGCCGCTGGATGATGCGGAAACGTATAAACTATTCCAGCGTGGTGATACCACCGGTGTGTTCCAGTTGGAATCGGCTGGCATGAAGCGGTATCTGCGTGAGCTCAAACCAAGTGTCTTTGAAGACATCATCGCCATGGTAGCCTTGTATCGCCCGGGCCCGATGCAGTTTATCGACTCATTCATCAAGCGTAAACATGGCGAGGAAGAAATTACCTATCTGCACCCTGGTATGGAAAACTCGCTGAAGAATACCTACGGCATTTTGGTCTATCAAGAGCAATTTATGCAGATCTCCAAAGAATGGTGCGGCTTTACTGGCGGCCAGGCTGACACCCTGCGTAAGGCGGTGGGTAAAAAGAAAATCGACCTGATGAAAAAGGTTAAACCAGAATTTGTCGAGGGCGCAGTCAAGGTTGGTGGTGCGACCAAGGAAATTGCTGAGCAGTTCTGGGATGCGCTGGAAGAATTCGCTAACTACTGTTTCAATAAGTCGCACGCGGCGTGTTACGGCCTGATCGCCTACTGGACGGCGTACCTCAAGGCACATTATCCTGACGCCTTCATGGCGGCGCTGATGACTAGCGACCAGGACGACACCGAACGCCTGGCTATCGAGATGACTGAGTGTAAGCACATGGGCATCGAAGTGCTTAACCCTGACGTCAATGAGTCATTTGTTGAATTCGCGGTGGTGCCTGGCGAAAAGAAGATTCGTTTTGGTATGGCGGCGGTCAAGGGCGTTGGTGTCGGCGCAGTCGAGGAATTGTTGCGTGCCCGTGAGAATGGCAAATTCACCAGCATTGAAGATTTCGCCAAACGCGTGTCGACCAGCAAATTTAACCGTAAAGCTTGGGAGTCGCTCATCAAATGTGGCGCATTTGATAGCTTTGGTGATCGCCACGACTTATTGTTCAACCTAGACACTATCACTGCCTTTGCGCAAAAAGTTCAAAAAGAAGCGGCGAGTGGGCAGACTGATTTGTTTGGCATGTTAGGCGACGATGCGGCTGTGGCTCAGCCGACCATGCAATTGATGCCGTCGCCAAACAAAAACGAAAAGGAATATTTGACGTGGGAACGTGAACTGATGGGCTTGTATATTTCGGCACATCCTCTGGATGCCTACGCGACATATTTGCTTGAGCAAACGCAGCCATTGACTCAGTTGGTACCAGAATATGATGGCCGACTCATGACAATTGGTGGCATCATCACGAACGTTCGTACTATCATCACTAAATCTGGTAGCAAAATGGCGTTTGTGGGTCTCGAGGACAAATTTGGTGAAGGCGAAGTCATCGTCTTTCCGAACTTGTATGAGCAAGTCGGCGCCAAACTCGTCCAAGACGCGGTGGTGCGGGTGACTGGTAAAAATTCAGCCCGCGACCGTGACGGTAATTTGGGGTCAGAAAGTAAGATGATTGCTGATGAGATTGAGATTATTACTGACAGTGATATCACTGGCTATGAATCGACCGGTCGTAAAATGGACGCACCAAAAGTAAGCGCCCAGTACAAAAAGGAAAAACGTGCGAATTTCCGTGCTCAAAAAACCAAGGCTGCTGCTCCAGCTGCCGCTAAATCGTCACATGCATCCAAGTCAGTTCCTCAGCCAGCAGCTCCCGAGACGCCACCTGCGCGCCTGTTTCTGCAAGTAAAAGATCCGAGTGATCACGACAAACTGATCTCCCTCAAAAAGATCTGCTCAACATCACCAGGGATTACCGATGTTGTGTTGGTGCTTGGCGAGAATGACCACAAGTCTGCCATTCGCTTACCGTTCAAAGTCGATCCAGCAGCTCAGCTACTTGAAGAACTGAAGGCGTTGTTGGGCGAAGAATGTATCAAATTGACATAATCATCAGCGGCATATCATCTGGTATAGTGCCATGCCGCAGGCGACACTGACATTGAATGATTCTTTAGTGCCAAACATTGGGATCTCGACTGTTGCGGCACAGCGCGCTAAATGCTCGGCTGATATGCCATCAACTTCTTCGCCTAACAGCAACGCGAACGCTTCTGGCGCAGTAAAATCTGGCAGCGAAATGCTATCTGGCGCTTGCTCCAGTGCGATGACTGGTAGGCCATCCGTACGCTCATTTTCCTCCAGCCACTCCTCCAGAGTTTCATAGCGTCTAAAAGGAATCATTTGCTCAGCGCCCAGCGCTGTTTTGTGAATTTGCTTGGTTATTTTCTCAACCAGGTGCGGTAGTCGCGGCTCTGGTTGGTTGATGATTGCCAAATCTGGAAATGGTGTGTAGCCGCTAATGACGATGTGTTTTACTCCCAGGCCTTCTGCAGTGCGAAAGATGGCGCCAACATTGTGCGTCGAACGGATATTGTGCAAAATGAGCGTAATTTCTGGTCGCATGAACTCATTATATCATTCGCTAAATCATAAGCACTTTGCTATAATGTTGGTGATGGATGAAGATTCTATTCAAATACGTCGTCGCCAGCAAGACGAAGATGCTACCAGGAAACGAGCGTCAATTTTAGGCTTGCAATATTTAGATACCCGCAGTTTTGAGGCTGACTTGCCGCTGGAACGAGATATTTTGACAATTGATGAGATGTACAAAGGGCGTATCATCCCCCTAGCGCACAATGACACTGATCTGTCCTACCGTTTTGGTGTAACTTCGCAGACGCCTCAGTCGTTGATTGCTAAAATGACAAAGGATTATCGCGAAGTTGGTAAAGTTGCACACTTTTTCTTGATATCAGGTGCCGCTTTTCGTTCATTTATGCTGCGGTTCGATCCGCCAAAGAGTATCGTCTATGATGATATCGAAATTGCCAAAGAGGGCGACAGCGAAACACTGCAACAGGTGAGTCAAACACTGGCAACGGTCAGTTCAAATGATGTCTTTAACTACATCGTTGATCAAGCTGACAGGCTAGGCGCATCCGACATTCACATTGAAAATCAGCGCGAGTCAATCCGCATTCGTATGCGTGTTGATGGCGCACTGCACCCAGTGGCTGAGCTCAGCCGTGACCGCTACCGTGTCATCATGGCTACTTTGGCTTCCCGCGCAAATATTTCTACGGCTGCAACCGAACCGCAGTCTGGACATATGCAGCAGGAGATTTATCGTGACGGCGCCTCGCATCTGTTGAATTTGCGTGTTGAAGCAGTGCCAACAGTGTACGGTCAAGATGTGGTGATGCGTTTGTTTAACTTTGATACTGCCATGCTGAATTTGGATTTGTTGAGTATCACTCCGGCTGAGCGCGCGCAAATTGATGAAGTTATCTCACACCCACGCGGTATGGTTTTGATGGTTGGTCCGACGGGTTCTGGTAAGTCAACCACGCTTTACAGTATCTTGAACGCCTTGAACACTACTGATCGTAAAATTATCACCCTGGAAGATCCAGTGGAAAATACCATCCCTGGCGTGACGCAAATCCCTATCGACACCACGGCTGGACAGGAGTTTGCTGATGGTCTTCGCAGTGTGCTGCGTATGGACCCGGATGTGGTGATGGTTGGTGAGATTCGTGACAATGAAACTGCCCGCACCGCCATCCAGGCATCAATCACCGGACACTTGGTTCTAAGCTCATTTCACGCCAATTCAACGGCGGCGGCGTTTAGTCGTATGATCGATATGATTGGACAGAACCCTATCTTTAGCTCGGCGGTGCGTTTGTTGATTGCTCAGCGATTGGTCAGGCGGCTGCATGACGAGAGCAAAGAGGAGTACGAGCCGGATGAAGCGACTCGCCGTTGGGTAAAGGAGACGCTGAAAGGAATTCCTGACACGGTTGATTGCCCAGATTTGGACACATTTAAGTTGTGGCGACCAGTATCAACGCCAGAAGCACCGTTTGGTTACAAGGGGCGTATCCCAGTGATGGAACAGCTGATTGTGACTGAGGAAATTCAGAAGTTCTTGCGCGGAGATATTGTTGATATCCACGCCGAAGCTATTGAAGAAGTTGCCAAGAGGCAGGGGACTATTACGCTGTTGCAGGCTGGTGTACTAGCGGCACTCCGTGGCGAAACCACCATCGAAGAAGTGAACCGCGTCATCTAGACGCGGCTCGTATGGTTCGTATGAGTTAGCGGAGAACTTGCTACCGTATCACTGCGGCGACAGTCGATACTACTCGCTCATCAAACGGCGAAGGGATGACTTCGTCAGCGGTTGGGTTTTCAACCAGCCCAGCCAAAGCTTCAGCAGCGGCCAATTTGTGCTGGTTGGTGATTTTTTTCACGCCGTGATCGAGCGCCCCGCGGAAGATACCTGGGAAGGCCAGGGAATTGTTGACTTGGTTTGGAAAATCACTACGGCCAGTGGCGACCACCGCTGCGCCAGCTTGTCGGGCGACATCTGGCATGATTTCTGGTACTGGGTTTGCCAGGGCAAAGATGATCGGATCATTGGCCATTTTCTGTACCAACTCTGGTGTGAGTAGTCCAGCCCGCGATACACCGATGAACACGTCAGCGTCAGTGATGGCGTCTTCAATGGAGCCAGCTTGCGACGCATCGACGTACTCTAGTAGCGCAGTTTTTTCCGCATTCAAATCCGTGCGAGATGCGCCAACGATACCGCGGCTATCTACTGCCACGATGTTCTTCGCGCCGTATAAGTGCAATAATTTGATGATGGCCGTACCGGCTGCGCCCGCGCCAATGACCACAAATTTACAGTCGGCCAAATTTCGTCCGGTTAACTTTGCAGCATTGATTAGCCCCGCCAACACCACGACTGCCGTACCATGTTGGTCGTCGTGAAATACGGGAATGTCCAGCTCAGCTTTCAGGCGCTCTTCAATCTCAAAACATTTTGGTGCAGCGATGTCTTCGAGATTAATCGCTCCAAAGCTTGGCGCAATTGCCTTGATCGTAGTAATAATTTCTTCCGTGTCGTGAACATCCAGGACAACCGGCACGGCATCAACATTGGCGAAATGCTTGAACAGCAGTGCCTTACCTTCCATGACTGGCATGGCGGCTTTTGGTCCCAAATCACCGAGGCCCAAAATCGCTGAGCCATCAGAAATCACGCCAACCAGGTTGTTCGTCCAGGTGTACTTTGGCAAGTCTGCTGGGTTTTCGGCTATCGCTTGGCTGACTGCGCCAACGCCCGGGCTATAATACGAGCTCAATTTGTCACGGTCCAGTTCCTCTTGGTCGCGCAAACTGGTAGTGATTTTACCCTTATATTTTTCGTGTAATTCAAGTGCTAATTTGTTGTAATCCATATCACTATTGTACTCCATATGGCAGGTTTTCTCCATCAGCTCGATAGATCATGTAATTCGTATGTCCATATAACCGTCAGGCTCCTTGTATAGTTTCATATTCTATGCTAAAATACACTGAAGTTGTACAGAGTTAAATTATTCAAGCTTTGTTAGGTGTGGAGCCGCAGGAGTACAACTGCGTGGCCAGCCGAGGCGGGTTTGAAAGATAGGAAATGTCATGAGTTTTGAGTTAATCAATAAAGTCAATCAAGCACAGAAAAAGCAAGCAGTTGTTGACGCCCGCAGCGGTGACACCGTTCGCGTCTACCAAAAGATTAAAGAAGGCAATAAAGAGCGTATCCAGATGTTTGAGGGTGTGGTCATCCGCACTGACAACAAAGGCTCACACACCTCACGCATTACCGTTCGCAAAATTGCGTCAGGTGTTGGCGTGGAAAAATCATTCTTGCTGCACAGCCCGCTGATTGAAAAGGTAGAAATCGTCCGCCGCGCTAAAGTTCGCCGCAAGTTCCTTAGTTTCTTGCGTAAGCGTTCTGGTAAGTCAGCTCGCTTGACTGCCAAAAACTTTGACCGCGTGGCTGTCAATAACGTGCATGACGCCAAGGCTGAAGCAGAAGCTGAGCGCCTGAAAGAAGAAGCTGCACAAGCTGCCGCTGCCAAGCAAGCCGAAAAAGACGCTGCTCAGGCAGAACTTGACGCCAAAGCTGCTGAAGTAGAAGCACGCCACAAAGAAGCGTAATTAGTCTTGAGACACATAGACCGCTCTCTCTGAGGGCGGTTTTCTCATGGTATAATGCCAATATGTCGATCTTTCATTATATTTCCGTTTGTGTTCCGGTGACGTTGGCATTTGCGGTGCCGTATGTGCTACGCCGCCATGGTTTCATCGACGAAAAGAAGTATCGCTGGCTGCTGTATATTGCCTGTGTGTTGTTCTGCATTTCGTGGTATTTGCCATCGCCGCTCATCGAGGGGCGAGACACTAGTTTTACCACACATTTTGTGGGTGGCGGACTGTTTACGGGGCTGTTATGGGTATATCTGGTATTGGCGATACACTGGCGGTCGCACTGGCTGGTGATGGCGTTTTCGCTGTTTGCTCTCGTGTCGGCATTGGGTTGTATCAATGAACTGGCGGAATTATTTATGGTCAAAGTTGGTTTGGCACGTATCACGCTGGACGATACCAGTTGGGATATTTTGGCAAATACGCTGGGCACGACGGCGGTGTGGCTGGGCTGGATGGGCTGTCGGTTCATAAAAAGAAAATAGCCCGTCGAGAGGCTCAAACAGAACAGTTGATAGTCTGTGAGCCGTCTCGGCGGGCTGTGACAGGCTCTCTTTAACGAGGGCCTGGGTATGGGCCGGTGTTATATAGAAGATCTAATAAAAAGATCACACCGGCGATTAATGTATCTACAATGAGCAGTAGATACGCAAACACCGCTAAAACCACGGTCCACCCCATCACAACTGAACACCTCCTTCCTAGTTCGGTGTTTAGTACTCTTTTACTATACCATAAAATATATAATAATGCAATAATTTTAGACTGTCTACTTCCATGTTACTGATGTGAGTCGATATTTATCTAATTTGAGGACCTAGTACTCTGTGTAGGACGCAACCTTTTGTTATAATGATGAGTATGATTCTCGGCATTGACGAAGTTGGGCGTGGGCCGTGGGCCGGGCCATTGGTGGTGGGCGCGGTGATTTTGGGCGGTGCGGATATTGAGGGGCTAAACGACAGTAAAAAATTGACCAAAAAACGCCGCGAGGCTTTGGACGAGGTAATTCGTGAGCAGGCGGCTGCATGGGCGCTGGGCTGGGTGAGCGCCGGGGAATTGGACGACGTTGGCATGAGTCAGGCCTTGCGGCTGGCGACGCGGCGAGCGGTCAAGCAAATTCAGTCGCAGTGCAAAGAGAAGAATTTGGCATTTGATGAAATTATCATTGACGGGACGGTCAACTTTCTGGCAGATACAGCGCTGGAGCGATATGTGACGGTGATGGCCAAGGCCGATGGTTTGATCCCCAGTGTGTCGGCAGCATCAATTATCGCTAAAGTAGCGCGCGACCAGTTTATGACCGAGCAAGACGTGGTCTATCCAGGGTACGGCTTCGCGTCAAATGCTGGCTACGGCGTGGCCAAGCACCGGGCGGCGATTGAACGGCTGGGTGTGACGCCGCTACATCGGCTGAGTTTTGCACCACTGCAAAAATACGCTGGCACTGAGGGGAATTCGCAGCCATCGTCTAGTAGCCAAATTAAACATCAGCAGGGAAACACGACGCGTCAAATTGGCGATATGGGAGAGCAGGCGGCGGCGGATTGGCTGACAGCGGATGGACATGAGATTATCGCTCGCAACTGGCGGACGCGCTACTGCGAGATTGATATTGTCAGCATGAAAGATGATGTGCTGTGGTTTACCGAGGTAAAATACCGCAAAAATGATGATTTTGGTGGCGGGCTGGGGGCGATTACCGCTAAAAAACAGCGACAAATACGCTTTGCTGCTGAGCTGTTCATGACACAGTCTCCGCAATATGAAGAATGTGACATGCGGTTACTGGCGGTCGCTGTCGAGGGCAACCCGCTGACAGTGCGAGAGCAGGTGGTGTTGGAGTAAAATAAACCAAAGAAAATAGCCCGCCGAGGGGCTCAAGCCGAGGTCTGTAACCTCGAGGCGAGCTATTCTCTAGGCGGGCGGTTAGCCCATGTGCTCTTGAATATCGGATATGTTTGATGCCAACTCGCTGTCAAGCGTCTGGAGCTCTTGCTCCAGACGCCTCCGGGGTTCGTCATCAAGCAGGTTGAGTGCTTTCTTAGCTATCTCACGATAGCTAACTACTAACCCGGCTACACACAGCAAGTTTAGTCGGACTCTCGAAATGGTTCGGTGGAGGCTCGAGAGAGCTTTTTCCTTCTCATTCACCCCCTGCAAGCGGCCGACTATGTAGCCACCAATGGTCGCCGTGCTGATGACAACAACAAGGAAAGCGCCCATGATTCCTCCTAAGAATCAAGACTCAAGCAAAAAGGGCAACTTCACGCCCTTTTTTGTGGAAACTTGAGCGAAAAGCTAATATATATATATCACTAATAGAACAAAATGTCAAGAGATTTTGTCAAAAATGTGGCATAATATATCACAGTGTTGTTTGCAAAACAGCGAGCACGCCTGCCTTGTCTCGCTCAATCAACTCAACTCGGGCTGCGATTTCTGTGATGCCCAGCTCAATCGTCCTAGTCAGGGCTGGGATATTCAGCATCGGCTCAAAGAAGCGGCGGAAGTCAGCCAGTTCGTCGCTCGTTGTTAGCCCGATGGCAGCGTAGCGAATGAACTCATCGTAGCTTTTGTCGCCAGCAAAGGTTGTTTCGACCCACTGCCAATTATCCTTCAGCCAATCCCACGTGAGCTGGCAGCTTTCGTGAGTGCGGATGAGATAAACGAACCAACGGCTAGCGTCTTGTGGACGAATGACGTCAGGGCGCTTGATATTTGCAAGGATTTTTTGCGCAGTTTCGGGGTTTTTAGTGGCAGTAAGTCCCAGGGTGATGTCAGCCTGTAGATCGTTTGAGGGCGTCTGCTGGTAGGTCTGAAACAGGCTGTCAATCATCTCTGGCGTTTCAAAATGCCTTACAGTAGCACTGATGATTAGTGAACGGATTTCTGTTGGTAATTCTTCGAGGGATTGACCGTCAAACCGTCGCTTGGCTTCCGCCAGCACCGCCTGGTCTTCGCTATAGATCATCAAGCCCAGAGCGGTGACGCGCCGTTCGCGGTCGTCGTCGGACTCGCCAGGTATTTCGTCCCAGCCCAATTCGTCAAACGTAGCGCGGGCAAATTCGCCAGAAATTTGCTTCAAGCGGGCTTTGCCGTCGTCATCATCGTCAACAAATTTTCGTAGCTCCGCCAGTGCACCAGCCGCCATGTCGAAAACCTTTTCGTTGGTTTCATGTTTCAGCGACAGTGCCAGCGGCAGGAGTGAAGCTGAATTTTCACATCCAGCCCGAGCTAGCAACGTAGCGTCTTGGAGTAGGCAGATTTTGTCCAGAGTCGGCAGCTCGTGAATGTTGGCTAGCAGTTGCTCACGAGTAGCGGTATCATATTTGGTCACGAAATGTCCGTTCAGCCCGCAGTTCACTTGCAGCGGTTTTTCAATGCTGAATGTCTTTTCGCGCTCGGTCAACATTGCGTCAGTAAGCGGTTGGTTGGCAAACAGTGGAATTGGCCACAGGGCGTCGGACGGTTGATGGTCGCCGATGAAAAAACGTTCTTGGCGGAGGGTGGCGGTGGGTTGCTCAGCTGAATTGTCCTGTTCGACTCGTACGATTGGCAATCCCGGCTGGGAAATCCAGGTGTTCATCAGGTTAATAATTGGCTGGCCGCTGGCAGTTTCTAGCTCTCGCCACAAATCATCGCCAACAGTGTTTTGGTAAGCAAATTTTTCAAAATATGCCTTCAAACCAGAGCGAAACGCTTCCTCGCCGATCAGCCGCCGTACCATCACCAGTAGCCGTCCGCCTTTAGCATAGACAATTGCCGGGTCAAACAGCGTGCTGATTTCGTCTGGGTGATTGACGTCGGCCTGCACTGGCTGCACGCCGTCCAAGCTGTCGCGCCGCAGTGCCGCAGTGACTTCGCTCGTTGCAAAATCCTCCCACATCCGCCACTCGGGATATAGTGCGTCGACCGCCACGTATTCCATCATGTTAGCGAAACTTTCGTTCAGCCACAAATCGTTCCACCACTGCATGGTCACCAAATTGCCAAACCATTGATGGCTGAGTTCGTGAGCGATGACCGTGGCGATGAAGCGCTTGGACGACTCCGGCGTTAATTTCGGGTCAGCCAGCAGGCAGCTTTCGCGGTAGGTGATGAGTCCCCAGTTTTCCATAGCGCCCGACGAGAAATCAGGCAGCGCTACATGGTCAGATTTTGGTAGCGGATACGGCACGCCAAAGTATTCATCATAAAAATCGATGGAGCGGGTGGCGATGTCCAGCGCAAAATCTAGCGTGTCCTCGCTTTGAGCTAGCGTGGCCCAGATATTGACTTCGACGCCAGATTTGGTACGAGCGGTTTTCTTGTGGAGTTCGCCGACGACAAAAGCCAGTAGATAGCTGCTCATCCGCGGCGTGGTGGCGAAAGTGGTTGTTAGCGCGTCGTCTCTCTCAGATGCTTCAGTAACGGGCATATTACCAAGGACGGTGAGCCCCGGAGCAGCCACCAGCGTCACGTCATAGGTCGCCTTGGCGGCTGGCTCGTCAACACACGGGAATACTTCGCGGGCGTGGTGTGATTCAAATTGGGTGGCAAATAGCTGCTTTTTGACACCGTCGTGAGTGAAATAACATGGATATAGTCCATGCATAGCGTCAGTGATGGTGCCAGAAAAGTCGATGCGAACAGTATGCTCACCGTTGGACAGCTCTGGGTGCGACAGGCGTAATTCATCAAATTCACCGTGAGAAAACTCAGCTGGCTGGCCGTCGATCAGCACCGTATGGATAGTCAAATCTTTGGCGTGTAGTGAAATCGACTGGCCAGTCGACTCACCAGAAATGATCACCGTACCAGAAAATGATTTTTCCTCGGCACGTGTTAAGTCGAGGGTTAGGCTATAGTGATGTGGCGTAAAAGTATCGAGTAAATGCTTGAGTTTTGTCATGGTCTTATTATATCATTTGCTGGCTGCGAGACTGACTGGTTGGAAAAGGCTTATGATATTCGATATACTAGCAATATGAAGGGGGCAACATTACAGCGCAGGCGTATCATGGCCTTGTTTGTGGTGGTGTTGTCGGTTTTGGCGGTGTGGTCGTCACAATTGTCACAACCAAAGTTAGCTCCTGTCCCGGCTGATTTACAGCAACAGTATTTTGGCAATTCAACCGCGCTTGATGAATTGAACAAACTAGAAGTAAAGGGTCGTGCACCCAAAACAGGCTATACGCGCAAACAGTTTGGCAACGGCTGGGGCAAAATCGATGGTTGTTCGGTGCGTGAAGTGATTTTAGCGAGGGACTTGAGTGATGAGAAAGTGGGTGAAGGCTGTAAGGTACTTTCTGGTGTTTTGCAAGATCCATACACTGGTCAGACCATCCATTTTCAGCGTGGTGAAAAAACTAGCTCCAAAGTACAGATCGACCACGTGGTGGCGCTGAGCGATGCCTGGCAAAAGGGAGCGCAGAATTTATCAGCGATTGACAGGGAAAAATTAGCGAATGATCCACTGAATTTGTTGGCGTCAGAAGGTCAGGCAAATCAGAACAAGGGTGATAGTGATGCTTCGGCGTGGTTACCACCCAATAAGGATTTTCGCTGTCAATATGTCGCGCGGCAAATCGCAGTGAAGAAAAAATACCACTTGTGGGTTACTGATGCTGAAAAGCAAGCCTCCGTTTATGTTTTGGAAAAATGTAAGGGGTGAGCTAAGACTCAGCTGGCGGCTCGTATTTAGCTACGACCATCTCAGCGAAGATCTCTCTTTTGTCGGCAGCGCTTAGCTCTGGCTTATGCTTCGATCTATCAACACCGTTGACATAGGCAAGTTCTGTCATGGCATCTCGCATAGCGGAGAGTTGTCTGTCAACTTTTTTGCAGGTAGCTTGCCTGATGAGCTTCACCGACTCGTCATCTGGTGATAGCTCATGAATTTTACGGGCTTCAACGGCTAGGGTGATATCAGCTTTTGTTTCAACCAGGGAATTATCGATTGTTCTTCGCAAAATTGGGTCCTTTAATTCAGGAATATTTTTAAATATCATGCGGAGTATCTTTGAGCCTATTTTGCGGTTCAAATACGATTCAGCTGACGCGGCTTCTTCGGGCGAATCAATGTCAAATACTGTATCAAGGTGGGGCATCAATAATAATGTTGTGATATCCTCAGGGTTAACGTAGCGATCCATTATGCCACAACGTGCTTCATCATTGGCTGTCTTGATTGGAGAATCTGGAATCCGGTTATCTTTTAGATAGAACGTTGTTTCTTTATAAACCTGAATGACTGGTCCAAACACCCAGTCGCGCGTTTCAGGATATATAGGTATTTTGTCAACAACAGCTGGTTTGCCAGTAAGCCAGTTGGTTTTTGTCTGATCCAGAATAGGCCAGTTTGGCGCAATGTCCACCTGAAGGCTTGGCTGGCCATCTTTATCGGTCGAGCGGACGGTAAACATATCAGTATTATGTCATAGAAAAGCAAAATAAGCAACGACACGGATACAATTACATTGACAATAAAGAAATAAAATGCTATTATAATATAATGAGAAGTGAGCAGATTCGCCAGTATTCGGTCAAGTCACCGATGGATCGAGAGCATCATCAGGTAACGGAGCGGGTGCTTTACCCAGAGGAGCTTGATAATGCAGATTTTCAGCAAGCCTTGGCGCTGGCGGCTATTGCGTCGGTTAGTCGAAACCCAGGTTGGGTGAGCGATGAGGCAGCGGTGTCGCAAAATAAGTTCCTCGCAGCGAATATACCACACTCCTATGTTTTAGATCCGAAAAAAGAATCACCTCTAGAAAAGAAATCGCCATATATGGTTAAGCGGTATCGAACTAAGAGAGAGGCTGGGATACAGGCTGCTACCCTAAATACGTTAAATATGACATTCGCGGAACATGAATCAGACATTACTACTTCGCGGGTATTAGCGTTGGTCGGTGATGGCTGTTCACCACCTGCTGGTGTTATCGAGAGAGCTCCAGGCAGGTCATTGCGAGAGTGGTACGGTATGGACAGGAGCTATCGTCGCTATGAAGCGCTTATGACCCATCTAGGTTATATTCAGCAGGAAGCCGATGAAACAATTGGGCGTTTTGCGTCAAGGGTACTGATCAATGATATACGGCGTGAATACAATGAAGGTACCAATGTCTTTTCGGTCGATACGGTGACGAAAGATGGAGGATGTCGGGAGCTAATCACTATATTTGATCAACCGTTTACTGCATTTACATCTAGGCTTTGTATGGCGGCTTTATGTGAGGTAGCGCGGAAAAGGCGTGGGCTGCGCGGCATGCTTGACATGGCTGTTGAGTTGCTATAAAATGTGCAGTGTACATCCGGCCGCCAAGGTCGGAATTTTTCATATGAGGATATGTGCATCGCAGTGCAACCTCGTATCGTGGTATAATCATAAGTGATAAAGGAGAGTAGTATGGAAGATTTGAACATTAAGCAGTTGACGTTGGCGGTGCGGACGATTGCCGAGGAAAAGAACCTGCCAGAAGAAACCGTTCTAGAGGTAATCGAGCAGGCTATCGCCGCAGCGTGGCGTCGTGATAATGGGACCCGTGAGCAGTTGGTGCGCGCCAGCCTAAACATCAATAGCGGCACAGCTGTGGTGTCAGTCGTCAAAACGGTGGTTGAAGAAGTCGAAAATGACGTCAATCAAATGAGCCTTGACGAGGCTAAGGCGGTTGACCCGGCGGCTGAGCTGGGCAGTGAAGTGACGGTCGAGACCCACAACGTGACGACATTTGGCCGGGTGGCAGCCCAGACCGCCAAGCAGGTGATCTTGCAGCGGTTGCGTGAGGCAGAGCGCGAGGTGGTGCTGGCAGAATTTGAAGATAAAATTGGCACGGTGGTGACCGGTACGATTCAGCGGGTTGAGCCGCGCGTGGTGCGAATTGAGCTAGGCAAGGCCGTCGGTATCATGCCGCAGTCCGAGCAGATTCCTGGCGAATACTATGGCGTTGGTCGCCGCGTCAAGGTGTACATTAAGGACATCGAACGCGAAGGTCGCGGTCCGCAGCTGATATTGAGCCGCGGCAATGAAGAGTTTGTGCGGTTCTTGTTCAGTCAGGAAGTGCCAGAGATGGAAACGGGCGCTGTGGAAATCAAAGCCATTGCCCGCGAGGCGGGTCGCCGCACCAAATTGGCGGTTGCATCAGCACTGCCAGGTGTTGACCCAGTCGGTACCTTCGTCGGCGGTCATGGAACGCGTGTTCAGGCGGTGATGAACGAAATTGGCGAGCAGGAAAAAATTGATATCATTCCGTTTGAAGAAGACGCAGCTGGTTTCATCGCCAATGCCATGAGCCCGGCAGAAGTGCTGAGCGTGACGGTCAATGAGGACGAAAAGCGAGCAACGGTCTACGTTAGCGAGGATCAGCAATCAGTGGCCATCGGCCGGGCTGGGCAGAATGTTCGCTTGGCAAGTCGTCTGACTGGCTATGAACTAGATATCGAGGCAAAGGCAGCTGTTAAACCAGCTGAAAATAAGCCTCGCAAGAATGTAGAAGACAGCTTGTTTAATGCCATTGAGGAAACAGCAGAATAAGATTGGCGAAGTACTTGAGATATTCGCCGATAAGCGATGAAAGGAGGCGATAATGGAACAGCCGAGAGATTTCTCTGAGCTGGAATCGCGCCTGACAGATACGGCGCGGGCTAGCTTTGAGCGAGCTGGTGTGATTGCCCAAAATCAAGGAAGCCCGTACGTGGGGACTGAGCATATTCTCCTGGGGATATTGGCTCAGAATTCTTCGCTAGGTGCCAAGATCTTGGCGGAAAGTGGAGTGACGCTTGATCGCGTTGAAACGGCGCTGGAATTGACGCCGAGTGCGGTGGTGTTTGCTGTCGTTGACCATGGAGTACGAGCTGATGTTTTGGCGACAGTGCGCATGGCGTGGGAGCTGGCGCTGGAGTTTGGGCAGTCGCGAATCGGTACGGAGCATTTGGTCTACAGTATCTTGACGCAGCGCGAAGCGCGGGCTACTAGGATTTTGCGTGACATGAATGTTGATTTGGAGGCGCTCCGTGGCGACTTGGAGGGCGTGTTTGACAGGCAACAGTCAGAGGCAGAGCAACAAATCGAGTCAGCGCCGACTACTGAACGCAAGTCCATCAAACTGCTAGAGAAGTTTGGCAATGATTTAACAGAGCGAGCTCGGCAGGGATTGGTCGATCCGATGATTGGGCGGGACAAAGAATTGTCGCGTGTCATCACGGTGTTGGGTCGGCGCAGTAAAAATAACCCAGCTTTGATCGGTGAGCCGGGCGTTGGTAAAACCGCAATTGTTGAAGGTTTGGCGCAGCGAATCGTTGATGGTGACGTGCCGGCATTTTTGGAAGGCAAAAGGATCATCCAGCTAGACCTGGCTTCCATGGTGGCGGGAACGAAGTTTCGTGGGCAGTTTGAAGAACGCTTGCAAAAAGTGCTAGCGGTCGCCAAGGAGCACCAAGAAGTTATTTTGTTTATCGATGAGCTGCATTTACTGGTGGGCGCCGGTTCGGCCGAAGGCTCAATGGACGCCGCCAATGCTTTGAAGCCAGCGTTGGCGCGCGGCGAAGTGCGGGTGATCGGGGCGACGACCTTTGATGAATATCGCAAATACGTTGAAAAAGACGCTGCTTTGGGTCGACGGTTCCAGTCGGTTGTAGTGGCAGAACCTGAGGTGGAAGAAGCGGTGCGGATGGTGGCTGGGTTGAGTAGTCGCTTGGCGCTGCATCATCAGCTGAGTATCGACGAGGAGGTTGTGAAGCTGGCGGTGGATTTGAGCCAGCGGTATGTCATGGATCGATTTTTGCCAGATAAGGCAATTGACGTGCTGGACGAAGCGGCAGCATTGATGCGCTCAAAGCAGCCACTCAAACCAGGTCGACGCCAAAAGTTAGCCCAGCAGATCAAGCGCCTGGCAGGTAAAATCGATGCGGCCGTAGAAGCGGAAGACTATGAACGAGCGGCGCGTTTCAAAACGCAAATGAAGCAATTGGAAAAACGCGCTAGTGATTTGGGCGCGAGCGAGGACATGTTGCCGCGGTTGGATGAAGCATATTTGAGGTCGGCAGTGAGCGCTATGACTGGTGTGCCAGTGAAAAAATTGGCGCACACTGAAGCCAAAAGCTTGATCAAGCTGGAAAATAGATTAGGTAAATTTGTGTTGGGACAGACCGAAGCAATCACTGAGCTGGCTCGGGCTATTCGACGAAACAGTGCCGGACTACATCGGCATAGTGGACCCATGGGATCTTTCGTATTTTTGGGGCCGACAGGTGTTGGTAAAACTGAATTGGCTCGCGTGTTGGCGCGGGAAGTGTTCGGTGGCGAGCAGAGCCTCATCAAAATTGACATGAGTGAATTCTCCGAAAAACACACGACGAGTCGGTTGGTCGGTGCTCCAGCGGGCTATGTGGGGTATGAAGATGGCGGTAAATTGACCGACAAAGTTCGTCGGCAGCCGTACAGTGTGGTGTTATTTGATGAGATTGAAAAAGCACATCCAGACGTGATGAATCTGCTACTGCAACTACTGGAAGATGGTCAATTGACTGACGCGCAAGGGCGAGTGATCAGCTTTCGCCATACCATCATCATCTTGACCAGCAACGTTGGTTCGGCGGGCATGATGAATACTGAAGCGCTGGGCTTTGGCGGCACAAAGAAACGCAGCGCCAAGGACGTGCAGCGACACAACGACCGGACGGCGCGGCAGGCTTTGGAGGAATTCTTGAAGCCAGAATTGATCGAGCGTTTTGATGCTATCATCGTATTCCAGGCGTTGAGCCGAGCAGTGGCTGGCAAAATATTTGATGGCATTGCCAGTGAGCTAAACGCGGCGATTGAGAATCATGACATGAAACTGGTAATTAAACCAAGTGTCAAACGCCATATCATTGACCATGGCTTTGACACCGAACGCGGAGCAAGACGCCTTCGGCGGACTGTCCAGACTCTGTTGGGAGATCCATTGAGTGAAGCAGTGCTGTCGAAAGCGCAGACAGGATCAACATTAATTGCGTCAATGAAAAAAGGTGAGGTAATAATTGATGTCGAAGATTAGTAAACTAGGGAGCTTTTTACTGTCAGTAGCTATATTGGCCTTCAGTGGCTGGGTGGTGCTCAACCGGCAATTCGTGCTCGACCATGTGCGGGCGTGGCAATTTCAGCCGAGCGCTGAGATCATGCAGCTGGCGACAAATGCTGGCATGTCGGAGCACGGTAGATTTCAATTTTATGTCACCCAACCACGACTGGAGTCGTCCAATGAGTTCAATGCTGAGTGTCGTCGGTCGGAAAAAGCCAGTCCAATTTTGGGTTGTTACAAGCCCGGGGAAGACACTATTCATATCTACAATGTGCCAAATCCTGAGCTTGACGGCATCAAAGAAGTGACGGCTGCGCACGAAATGTTACACGCGGCGTGGTCGCGATTATCTGACGCCGAAAAGCAGCAACTTGGTCAATTGTTGGAACATGCCTATGCGAGGATTAAAGACAATAAGTTGGAAGAACGCATGGCGTACTATGATCGAGCGCAGCCAGGCTCTCGGTCAAATGAGCTTCATTCCATTTTAGGCACGGAACATGCCGATTTGGGCTCAGAGCTGGAAACGCACTATGCTCGATTTTTCAGTGACCGCTCACGAGTAGTTGCCTTGCACGCAAAATACAATCAGCGATTTGTTGATTTGGAGCGGCAAGTGACTACTTTGCAGGCGAAGTTGAAACAGCAACGAGCGGTGATTGAGCAGCGAAAGGAAAGCTACGATACGTCGATGACAGTGCTAAACGACAAAATTCGCGATTTCAATCAACGAGCTACTAGCGGTGGTTTTGGTTCACAGCAGCAGTTTCAGGCTGAGCGTTCGCAATTGCAAGCCGAAGGTCAACGCTTGAATAGTCAAAAGGCTGCGTTACTCCAGCAGATCGATCAGTACAATGCTGACGTTGAAAAATTGAATGCGCTAGGTGAGCAAGCTGATCGGCTCAGTCAGAGCCTCGACAGCCAAAGGGCGGTAGAGTGATGGCTCGAGCAAAATCACAATTCATTTGCCAGCAGTGCGGCGCCAGCTATCCGAAGTGGGTCGGTAAGTGTGAAAATTGTGGTGAGTGGAACTCGCTGGTTGAGCAATTACCAGTTGACACCGGCGCCTCGGCGGTAGCCCGCAGCAGCGGTAAGGGCAAGGCGCTCACCACGCTCAGGCTTAGCGAGACGGCCGCTGAAACTAAACAGGCGCGGCTGGCAACCGGCATCGCTGACCTCGACGCGGTGCTCGGTGGCGGCTTTTTGCCAGGCGGCGTGGTGCTGGTGGCGGGGCAGCCGGGAATTGGCAAAAGTACCCTGCTGGCACAAGTCGCGGCGTTTGTTGCTCGGCAGAAACAAGTGCTGTACGTCAGTGGCGAGGAGTCGGTGTCGCAGGTCAAATTGCGGGCTGAGCGGTTGGGTGCGGTTGATTCAGAGAACTTGCAGCTGGCGTCCAGCAATAGCGCCGAAGACATCGCCGCCTCCATCCAGACTGGCCAGTATAATCTGGTGATCGTCGATTCTATCCAGACCTTGTCGCTGGCAGACATTGCCTCAGCGCCAGGTTCGGTCAGTCAAATTACCAACTCATCCAACGTCATCATTCGCGCTGCCAAGGCCGCCAACACCGCAGTGATTTTGGTCGGTCACGTCACCAAAGAAGGCTCAATTGCCGGGCCGAAAGTTCTGGAGCATTTGGTTGACGTGGTGCTGAATTTTGAGGGTGATCGCTACGGCGGTTTTCGCGTGGTGCGGGCGCAGAAAAATCGCTATGGTTCGACTAATGAGGCGGCAATTTTTGAAATGCACGAGGACGGCCTACAGATTGTGGCTAATCCGTCGGCTAGCTTACTGGCAGAGCGGCAAAACCTCGACGGCTCCATCGTCCTGGCGACCATGGAGGGGGCGCGGCCGCTACTGGTGGAGATTCAGGCGTTGGTCAATCCGACGAATTTCGGCTATCCAAAGCGGGCAGCCAGCGGTTTTGACCTCAACCGCTTGAACTTGTTGGTGGCGGTGCTGGAAAAGCGTACCAAGCTTAATCTTTCCGACAAAGATATTTACATCAACGTGGTTGGTGGCTTGAAACTGAGCGACCCAGCGGCGGACTTGGCAGTCGCCATGGCCATCGCCTCGGCCTCGGCTGGCCGCAAACTCAGCGACGAAGCGGTAGTGTTTGGCGAAGTTGGTTTGGGCGGCGAAGTGCGCTCAGCTCAAGGCTGGCACGCCCGCGTCAAAGAGGCCAAGAAGCTCGGCTTCACCTATGCCATCGCACCAAAAACCCACAAGGACGCATTTGTGCGCGGCGTCGGCGACCTCAGACAGGCGCTGATCGATTATTTACAATAAACGTTATCATGAAGGAAATTATTATGGAAAAAACAATTGAACTTCTTATCATTATCATGCTGCTGGCCATCATGGCAGAGATATATCTATTGGTCAAGCCGCGGCGGCACGCAGGTAGCGGCATGCAGCTGCCGATTTTGGTTGACACGTCGGTGTTGATGGACGGCCGGGTGGTTGATCTAGCAAAGACTGGTTTCTTACTGGGGCAGATCATCGTGCCGCGCAGTGTACTGATCGAACTGCAGCTGTTGGCTGATGGTGCTGATCATGCCAAGCGCGAGCGCGCCCGTTTTGGTATGGACGTCATGAAGGAGCTCAAAGATGTGTTGGGCAGCTCGTTTACGTTGCTTGACGATGCGACGCGCATTCCTGAGGGTGTTGATAACCGTCTGCTGCAGCTCGCCAAGGAAATGAACGCTGCCATCCTGACTCTGGACTACAACCTGAACAAGGTGGCGCAAGTCGAAGGTATTCAGATTCTCAATATCAATGAACTAGCCAAGAGTTTACGGATGAGCTATCTACCTGGTGATGAGCTGGTGTTGGAATTGACGCAAAAAGGTCAGGATTCTCATCAAGCAGTCGGCTATTTGCATGACGGCACTATGGTGGTGGTTGAACAGGCGAAGAAGTTCCTGGGCCAGAAAAAGCGCATTGAAATCATCCGTAGCCTACAAACTGACGCTGGCAAGATGATGTTCGCCAAGGTTGTCGAGCAAACCACTCCGCCAGAACCAACACGACAAACAGCTGTCATCGCAAAACGTCGCTCTGTTGGTCGGAAAGTGCAGACTAGTCCAGAAGGATCAGCTAAGAAGACTACTAAAAAGCCAGTAGTAAAAACTCAGAAGCCTGTGCAGCAAACTCGTCGTCGTTCTACGACTACAAAAACATCAGCCCAGCGCGAGGCTGAGCTGATTAGGTTGGCGAATAGTCAAGATGATTAATCGTCGCTGACAGTTTTTGAGCTACTTGCGGTGTAGTACCCTTCGTCGCGGACATTCACGGTGATAGTGTGTGATCCTGATGACACATTGACTGAGACGCGGTCTGAGGCGCTGTTACCGCTGATGTTGCTTGATTTGACTGAACGTCCGTCAACCAAGATATCAAGCGTCGCTAGACCAAATTTTCCTCCATCAACACTGACATCAATAGTGTATTTATTACTCGAGCCAGACGCGGTGATGCTAGCGACACGAGGCTTGGCATCGCTACAGTTGTGTACATCGTCGTCAGCGGTAGCGTTGTAACCTGTTGGCGCACTGAAAGACTCTTTCTTGGTGATTGGGTCGACCGCCTTGATCACGTCAATTTCTTCTCGTGCGCCCTCTGGAGTACAGGAAGTAGCCTTCTTTTTAGAGATGCGGTCAAATGTCATCTTGGACGAGCTTTGTCCTTGGTTTTGGTTCCACCATGATGGGTACAATTCTTTGCCATTCTGCTTGATACCAGATGGGCGGGTGTACCACATGCTTGATTTCCACTTACCAGCTGGCTGGTAGACCTGGGTATGTGCAAAGCTCATGACTTTCTGAATCACCGGGAGACCAGTTGACGAGTTTATGGAGGTCAATGTACGACTGTCGGAGTTACCAAGCCAGAGCGTCATGGCGAGAGCTGGGGTATAGCTCGCTAGCCAGATGTCTTTTGGTTGATTGCCCTTGTCGGAGGTTCCGGTCTTGTAGCTAGCGCGCACACCCGGGATACTTCCTGTCACCAATGTGCTCGATCGGTCAGCTAGGATGTCGTTGGTGATATAGGCGGCCTGCGGATCGACAGCTTGCTTTGATTCATCTTTCCATTTGAGAAGGGTTTCGTTTTGAGAATTAATCACTTCCGACACGGAAGTAGATTTTTTACTGACACCCAAGCGAGCCAAAGTACCATAGGCATTAACCAGTTCAGTTTGTTTGGCACCACATCCACCGATGGCGGCCGATAGACCATAGCCACCTGAGTCTTCCTCTTGCTTACAGTATTCTGAGTTACCAAGACCTCGGATGAACTCCACAGTTGGCTTTGGACTACCGTTACCAGCGATATACATCGCTTTCACTGCTGGGGTGTTACGAGACAAACCGAGCCCTCGGCGAATGGTGATGTCGCCCATGAATTTGTTGTCCCAGTTGTTCAGCTTAGCGCCATAAATTGAGTCGATATTTTCATCTTTTAGTATGGTGCCACTCCCATATGCCTGACTACCACGCTTGCTAAACAGGTGAGTGAACACAAATGGTTTGATGGATGAACCTGGCTGGACAAAGGCTGTGGCCGCATTGTCCTGACCAAAGCCCGGATAGTTAAAGTCACGGCTACCCATCAGGGCAACGATTTGACCCGTTTGCACGTCTTCTATGACTGATGCACCGTTGTGAGCATTGATGGCAGCTGGGCGGCCGGTCGCAAAGAAGGCTTTCATCTCATTTTCTAATTTCTCTTGGATGCGCCAGTCCAGCGTTGTTTTGACGGTCAGTCCGCCTCGTCCAACAACCGCTTGACCGAGCTCTTTCTCGAGTTGTGATCGAACCATCATCACGAAGTGTGGCGCTTTCATACCCTCGGTTTGTTCAACTTGCGGATACAAATTGTCAAGAATTGGGTATTTTTTGGCTTCATCTGCTTCTTTTTGAGTGATGTAGCCTTGTTCTGTCATGTAGTCTAAGATGGTGTGTTGGCGCTCGATCAACGCCTTGTTGCCAGCAGTATTGTACGGATTAAAGTAGGACGGATTCTGCGGAATTCCTGCTAGCAGGGCTGCTTCGGCTATAGTTAGGTCTTTTGCGCTCTTGTGGAAGTACGTTTGTGCAGCTGACTCAGCGCCATTACGGCGACCTCCATATGGCGATTCGTTGAGGTATAGTGACAAGATTTGGTCTTTATTGTACATGCGTTCAACCTCAATCGCCAAAATCATCTCTTTGATCTTACGCGGGATACCCTTGAGGCCACGTTCACCAGCTTCATCGGCAAAGAACACCTGTTTGACGAGCTGCTGGGTCAATGTCGATCCTCCCTGGATCTGTCCTCCAGAAGCCGTTGAAAATACCGCACGCGTCAAGCCGCTAACACTAACTCCGTGGTGCTTGTAAAAATCCTTGTCCTCAATGGCAACAGTAGCATGTTTCAGGTGATTGCTAATTTGGTCACCTTCGACCACCAGTTTGTAGTTACCAGTTCCTTTATCTTCCCAGAGTAGCACGCCGTTACGGTCATAATATTTCGTGACTGTTGTTTGGACACGTTTGGCAATTTCGCCTGGTCGAATTTTATCCAAGTCTTTGCGGAAATATGCGAACAGCCCACCGATAAACAAGATCATCAATAGCAGAGTAACACCAGCAATTTTCAGTGCCATCTTTGCGCCGCGTTTGGAGAACCAATAGTTAGCTAACCGCTTTGGATGTAAGCGATAGAAAAATCGCTTCACTGGATGCTTCGGCAAGCTTGCCAAATATTCAGCACGCTCGCGCGAATCTTTATCTTTTTTAACTTTACGCTTATGTGCCAAATTGGCGTATAAGCTTAATCGCTTTGTCGCAGATTTCCTGGGACTAGAAGGCGATTTATTGCTGCTACTTGTACTACTCTTATTCACGTAATCTATTATATCACGCACATGGTTCGCATCAACTGCCAAAAATTGATATACTGATACTAAGATTAGCCGACCAAGGAGAAAATATGCAGTTATCAGAGGAATTACAGTGGCGCGGATTTTGGAACCAAACCACATTCACCAACGACAAGCTTATCGATTCGGAGAATTTTACGCTCTATTTGGGGACAGATCCGTCAGCTGACAGTTTGCATGTCGGGCATTTGGCGGTCTATATGATGGTGCGGCATTTTTTGGAGCGCGGACACAAGGTGTTTCTACTGGTTGGTGGCGGCACGGGTATGATCGGCGATATGCGCGACACCGAAGAGCGGAGCCTACTTTCATATGCAGAAATCGAACACAATAAACGAGCTTTGAAAGCACAGGTGTCACAAATTTTCGCCGGACGCGATTTCACCTTGGTCGACAATGCGGATTGGTTGGGTAATTTGGAATTATTGCCGTTCCTCCGCGACATTGGCAAGAATTTCAACATGGCAGACTTGATCGGTCGTGAATTTTTCAAGGCACGCATCGATAACGGTAAAGGGCTGAGTTTTGCGGAATTTACCTACACGTTGCTGCAGGGGTATGATTTCTGGTATTTGTTCAAACACCACGGTGTCAATTTGCAAATCGGCGGCTCTGACCAGTGGGGTAATTTAGTTTCAGGCGTGGAGTTGATTCGTAAAAAAGAAAACGCTGAAGTTTACGCCATGACTGCGCCATTACTCATCAACAAATCAACCGGGCGTAAATTTGGTAAATCCGAAGGTGGCGCCGTGTGGCTAGATGAAGCCAAAACCAGCGTCTACAAATTCTATCAATTCTGGCTGAACGTTGATGACGAAAGCGCCATCGAGTACATGAAAATCTTCACCATGCTTGATCGCGACACCATCGAGGCCATCGCTGAAAACCATGCGGTTAACCCGGGTGCGCGCTCGGCGCAGAAAGTCTTGGCTCGTGAAGTCACCGACATCGTCCACGGCGTTAATCGGCGCGAATCAGTGGAGCGGGTGACTGAAGTACTGTTTGGTGGCGGCGATTTCCGGCAATTGTCGGATGATGATTTGGACGCTCTCGCCAAGGAAATCCCGCGCGTCGATGTCGGCGTCGGCGTGATTGAAGCATTGGTGGTGTCTGGTGCGGTCAGTTCCAACGGCGAGGCAAAACGCCTGCTAAAATCTGGCGCCATCAGCCTTAATGGCGAAAAAATAGCCGAAGACCAAGCCGTCAACACCACGTCGCTGTTGAAAAAAGGTAAAAATACATTCGTGCTAATCATGGAGGGAGACGAAGAATGAAAAAAATTATAGCTTTTGACTCAGACGACACTATTGTCTTGTCGAAAATGCCAGCTACGCCGCGCATGGCTGGTCTGTTAGCGGAGCTGTTGAAACATTACGATGTATGTATCATTTCTGGTACTGATTTTGAAGGGGTGATCTATCCAAACACCGTCAGGCAAATTGAACAAGTTCCGGGCGTTGATCTTAGCCGGCTGCACATCATGCCGACATGTGGCACTCGTTACTATCGCTTCCAGGACGGCGAATGGCGATTGCAATATCAGGAGGACTTGACTGAAGAGCAAAAAGCTCGGATTTTTGAGGCAATTGAGACCTCAGCTAAGGAGCTTGATATGTGGGTGGACAATCCAGCTGGCGAAATCATCGAAGATCGCCTCAGTCAGGTGACATACTCTGCGCTGGGTCAAAAGGCTACTCCTGAAGACAAATACGCCTGGGCTGAAGCCAACAAGGAAAAACGTAAATTGCTCAACGATGCTGTCAAAGCACGCATTCCAGAATTTGAAATTCGAACGGCAGGCACCACCAGCTTGGATGTTACCAAGCCTGGTATCGACAAAGCACATGGCATGAAAAAACTGATGGAAGCAACGGGCGTAACTAAGGAAGAGATTTTATTCTTTGGCGACAAACTAGAAGAAGGCGGCAATGATTTCCCGGTCAAAAATATGGGCATTGACTGCATCGCTGTGGAACGTTGGGAAGATACCGCCTACGCACTGGAAGGCATCAACGCTGTTTCGTAGATGAAGCTGACAACTCCACTGGAACACATCAAAGGCGTCGGCCCCAAAACTGCCCAAGCATTGTCAGCGGCGGGTTTAGAGACGGTGGCGGACGCTCTGGATTTTTTGCCGCGGGCGTATGATGATTATTCGGCGGCGGTCAACATCGCTGATCTTCAGCCGGGCAAGGTGACGGTGCGGGCGCGCTGCGAGTCGATTTCCACGCGGATTGTGCGCCGAGGCTTAAGGATTACCACGGCGGTGCTGGCGGATGATTCCGGCAAAGTCAAGGCCGTTTGGTTCAATCAGCCCTACCGCGAATCACAGCTGAGATCTGACGCCGAGTTCATGTTTTCCGGCCAATTTGGCATGCAATATAACAGCTATCAGATTAGCAATCCATCCGTCGAGCTGGCTAAGCAGACAGATGCGTCCGACGCCCAGCCTACATCGGGCATCCATCCCGTCTACAAATCCATCAAAAATCTCCGCCCCAAAACCGTGCAGGATTTGCTAAAAAACCTACGTCCCATCATAGAATTTTTGCCCGAGACGTTGCCGGAGCACATCGTCCAGCGGCAAAAACTAGTCAGCCGCGCCGAAGCCGTCAGGTTCCTCCACGCGCCAAATAGTCACGAGGAAATTGCTCGCGGTCGTGAGCGGCTGGCGTTTGAGGAATTGTTTGAAATGATTTTGGCTGCGCAGCTCAACAAGCAAGAACAAACCAAATTGACTGGCTGGCGCATCCCGTTCAATCAGCCGGTCGTCAAGCAATTTGTCGAACAATTGCCATTTCCCTTAACCAACGCGCAGCGCCGCGCCGCCTGGCAGATTTTGCAAGATTTGGAGTCGGAGCATCCGATGAATCGCCTACTACAGGGCGATGTCGGCTCAGGCAAAACCGTGGTCGCCGGGCTGGTGGCGGCAGAAGTGGCGCAGGCTGGCTTTCAGACGGCCATCATGGCGCCGACGGAGATTTTGGCGACTCAGCACGCCAAGACGCTGGATGAATTATTGTCGCCATTTGACGTGTCGGTGGCACTGCTGACGGGACACGTCAAGGGCGCTCAGCGGCGGCAGCTGCTGGATAATTTAGCAAATGGTGACATTGACGTGGTGGTTGGTACACACGCGCTGATTCAGGAAAAAGTGGCGTACCACAAGCTGGGGTTTGTGGTAATTGACGAGCAGCATCGGTTCGGCGTCAAGCAGCGGCAGGCATTATTACAAAAGGCAGACTACATGCCACACCTGCTCAGCATGACTGCCACGCCGATCCCGCGAAGTCTGGCGTTGACCTTGTATGGTGAACTGGATATTTCGATTTTGGACGAGCTGCCAGCCGGGCGCCAGCCGATTGAAACGAAAATTTGGTCGCCAGCCTCAGCGCCAAAGCTCTACGAAACTATTGATGCAGAAATTGCCAAAGGTCGCCAAGCCTATATCATCTGCCCGTTGATCGACGATAATCCTGACAATGACAAAAAGTCGGTCGAGGCGGAATATCATAAATTGGCAAAAAAGATGTTTCATCATCGCCGTGTTGGGCTGCTACACGGTAAACTGCCGCCAGAGGAAAAAGCCGTAGTTATGCAGCAGTTTGCGGACGGTGACATCGACATGCTGGTGAGTACCACGGTGGTGGAAGTTGGTGTCAATGTGCCAAACGCCACGGTCATGCTCATCGAAAATGCCGATCACTTTGGACTCAGTCAGCTCCATCAGCTGCGCGGTCGGGTTGGGCGCGGCCAGCATCAGAGCTTTTGCCATTTGATGTTGTCGGGTCACGATAAACCATCCCAGCGTCTCAGGGAAATTGAGAAGTCTCAAGACGGCTTTTACCTGGCGGAAGTTGACCTGAAACTCCGCGGTCCTGGCGAGATCTATGGAAAGATGCAACATGGCGCGCTGAACCTAAAAATTGCCTCGCTGAGCGACACGCCGCTGATTGCCCGTGCGCAAACGGAGGCCGAGCGCTTTGTCAAAGAGGGGCGGGATTTGTTACAATATAACCATCTGGCGCGTGCCGTCAGTCGCTATCAGCGATTAACCATTTTGAATTAATATGTACGCAGGAACAACAATTAGAGATGGCTCTGGTCGATTTATCGGTGTTCATCAAAAGATAGATCGAGTGGCCAGGCGACACCTTGAACCGATGCTGCCTGATTGGTGTGATTTTCCTGATGTGAAAAATATCCTGCATTTTGAGGGCAAAAACGGCCCTGACGGCGTTAAGCGCAAAAGTCCAGCCGTTGACGAACCGTGGCATTTTATCAATCCAGACGACCCAAACGACACGGCACTGTTGGACATGATCGACCAGCATATTGATAATCTAGCGAAGGCGCTACAGAAAAATAATTCCGAACGAGCCGCCTTTGAGGCAGCGTGGATGGCGCATGCCATCACCGATGGTCTGACGCCGGCGCATCATTTTCCGCTGGAGCACGCCATGCAGGAGCTGCGCGGTGGCGAAGGTCTGGAGACACGAACCTCAATTCTTAAGAAAAATGTCATGAAGGGTGATACGGGGATTGAGCTCATCAAAAACAATTGGAAATTCTGGGGCGCCAAGGGCATGATGACCATGCACGTGGCGTTTGAAGCGGGCGTGGCGAGCGTGGTGGCCTATCCACGCTTTAAGGACGCTGTGCCGAGTGAGGCTGAGATTTTACAGGTCAAGCAGCAAGGTTATCGAGAATATTATTTGGAGCAAGTTCACGCCGTGGCCGACCTAAAAATGTATGATAATTTTGGTAAAAACGGCTGGACGACCGATTTGGCGCGGCAAACCAACCATGAACTGATGCCAATCATCATCAAAGCCGTCATGTTGGGCTGGCTCGCGTCGGTTTGGAAACTTGAGGCAAAGCGGTGAGAGTGCGCATCATCGCTGGGGAATTTGGCGGACGATTTATCCAAACCCCGCCAGGCTCAACGACACACCCCATGGGTGAGCGAGTCCGTTCGGCAATGTTCAATTCGCTGGGCGAAACCGTGCGTGGTGCACGGGTGCTGGATGCTTTTGCGGGTTCTGGCGCCATTGGATTGGAAGCGCTCAGTCGCGGTGCCGAGTCGGTGGTTTTTGTAGAACGAGGCCGGGTCGCGCAGCGCGTTATCGCCGAAAACATAGCCAATTTGGGCGTCAATGAACAATCTATTGTAATAAAAACAACGATATCAAATTGGTTGGAAAGCATGAGCGTAACAGAGAAGTTCGATATTATTTTTGCCGATCCACCATATCACAATCCTCAGTTTTCCACAGTTTCGCGACTAATGGGGCTTCTCAAACCAGGTGGATGTATGATATTATCACACCCAGGAATAGGTGAGGTGCCAGTTCAAAACGGAATTGTTGTGGTGGACAATCGTAGTTATGGGGAGGCGCACCTCACCAAGTTCCTACGAGAACCATCATAGTTGATCAAGTGGTCCCGATGCACGTCGAGGACTTTTTGTTATGTCGGCGCAAAATAGGGTATTGCAAAATTTAATTCAATGTGGTATAGATAGTCATAAGACACATTTGGATCCAAAAGAGGAGGAACGGAAATATGCCACGTGCTAATCATGACCTAGTGGAGCGAGAACTTATAGGAGCAGTTGCCAGTAGCCCCGAAGATGATGATATGGGGGCAGTGTATGACGCTATTCATACACAGGAAAATTTTGACAAAGAACGAGAAAGAATCAACAATCTTAGGAAGCTTGGTCAGGAAGTTTTGGACGAGTGTGGTTACGCAGAGTATGGCGAAATAACCGTTTAGCCTCTGCTAGTTTGCAGGACAAATAAAAAGAGCCTCGCCGGAAGCTCGTGATGGTGAATTATGGTGCGGATGGGGAGAGTCGAACTCCCGTCTCAACCTTGGGAAGGTCACATAATAGCCGTTATACGACACCCGCGCTCTTAAAAGTATATCACTCTTGCCAGATGGCGACAACTTTAGTACAATGAAATAGCAAGTTTGTGGCTCTTTAGCTCAGTTGGTAGAGCAGAGGCCTGAAGAGCCTTGTGTCCCCAGTTCAAGTCTGGGAGGAGCCACCAAATATTGCATTTTATTCACGGCTTTGTTACAATAAATCGTGAAACACATGCGGGTATAGCTCAGTTGTTAGAGCGCTTCCTTGCCATGGAAGAGGCCAGGAGTTAGAGTCTCCTTACCCGCACCAAATGTTAGAATTATGAGCCGAAAGGCTCTTTTTCTTTGCCTCAACGATAGTCTTAAAGGGGTCATTTAGCATGTAAGACAACTTTTTGTCCTTTAACTCAATGTTTGAAAGTACATATTCCAATAACTTCTGTCGTAGGTCATCATCGCTCTCTTTAAACAGCATTTCTGCCCTTTGTGCCAAGTCTAACAGATAGGATGCGGTTACTTGAAAGTCTTTGTTATCACTTATTGGTAACTTTAGACGGTCATTCAATTCTTGCTGCCGCTTTTCTAAGTCAGTTGCAATTTCATCGTGTAGGGTCTGTGTAATTCGCCAAAACCACGCTCGTCAGGGCGTTACAGGATGTTAATGACCTTATACTCTTGTTCTAGTTTGTTGAGCAGAGGTGCGTGGTCGGGGCGGTCAGTAAACAATTCAAGACGCAGCTGAATATCAGCATCCTTAGGATTGAGCTTGGCTTGCTCGTCTAGGATGCTCATAACTTTCAATAGCTGGCTGTTCACTCTACTCATCACATAACTCACGCATAGTCTTGCCATAGCAAGTTGTGTATAATTATAGCATGACACAATCTGAGAAAAAGCGGCCGAAGTTATTGACGCTAAAACAAGCGAGTGAAATACTAAACTGCCATCCAAATACACTCAGAAAGTGGGATGCGAAAGGCTATCTCGTAGCAGTCAGATTTGGCACTCGTCGAGACAGGCGGTACAGGCGTGAAGACCTAGAAAAAATACTGAGAGGAAAGAAAAGAAATGAAATACTTTGAAGAGTACAAAGAGGATGCGCATAATTGGATTACGCTTTCGACTGGTGAGTATTATCCTGACGTACTTGCCGGAGAAAGCCTTTATCTGCGACGAACTCTAAGTCTGTTCAGAGCTGCGTAGTGTATGAAAACATCCAAGCCTAAATCACCCCAACTTGAGCCGATAAAGAATGAGGATGAAGAACGCCACGAGATGTTTACTAAAATGGCGATTAAATCTGTCGCCGAATTAAGAAAGCATCTCGACCTAAACAGTATGGACAGTGGGCGAATATACCCTCTCTACATTCCAAAAGCTCGTGATTACGTTATTTCTGGGATGCTGAACGAAGTGGAAAAGGCGGCAATAAGTAGTATGCTTACCTCAAATTTTATTCTTGAGAGTAATGCTGAGGAGATAGCCGAAGAGCAAAACAAGATAAAAGCAGAAATACCCGAACTTGAGAATAGTATTTTTCAATCACGCATTGACGAGATGGTTCTTTGGGAGCGTAAATTAACAGAACAGCTAGTCGACATTATAGGGTTTAGACACATCCGTAAGGATGACTATTACCGCCACTACATACTGCTTAGGGAGATGGAGAGGCTTGAGAAAATATCTTCTGACTTTAAGCACTACCACGGAGCGAAAAATAGGAATATAGAATACCAGCTTACAGATTTAAGACGTGAGGCAGACCAGATGATGACCAAACTCGACCCAGCCAAGTGTTGGTACGTTGAAGCGGCTACATCTAAAAAGAACGCCCGCTATAAGATTGCTAGTTTTAAGCAAAGACTTGATAGAGTACTGCCCTGGATGACGCCTAATCAAAGGCTGATGGCGGGTATATCTTACGAAAGTTACAGTATTCAAAGTTCCAATCTTCATCCTGGACAAGCAAAAATAAAAGATGAAAAGCCGTCAATGAAAACTCTCGACAGTCATTTTATGCGAGTTACAATGCTCTCTGCTGAGGTTGTTTTTGGGGCGATGGACGCAATGAGCATACATAACAAGAAAGGCTGGCTAGGTGACTTAGCAAAAGCCAATAAGTCAAATACTTATCCTGCCACGCTTATTGCGAAACTAACAAATCCTGGAATAGAAAAAGGTGATTTTGTCTTGGCATATGGCGACCTAGCCGAAGTTGTAAAGGTAAATAAAACTGTTTTTGGTTATCGCAGTTTTCGAGTTAAGTACCTTGAAAGACCACCGATACCGAGCATACCCGTAGACGAGATGCCTGCACGATACGTACAGCTATATCAAAAGCGAAAAACGATAGCCACAGACGTTGTCAAACTACTGACAGCTGATGGAGCACCCAAGCCATCGACAAGGCTCGTGAACAACTCAATCAGGAAAACCATTTTAGATTTTTGGAACAATATGGGCGGAAAGGAGTTTGCTCACGGAAATAAGGATGGTGGATATAAGAAAATGGGTGAGTACCTCGAACAGCAGAAAACCAAAGGTTCATTAAATAGAAATAAAAAACGCTTGGTCAAATGACCCCCGAAAATTCGGCATTTACACTTCGGAGTGTATATTGCGGAAAGGTATGGCAACTACCCCCCTATCCAACAATCTTTTACTAACAATGCTGACCACTGTTATTGTTGGTAAATTGTTGGACATAATCAAAACAAAACATTTTTGGTCATACGCAACAATTTAGCTGGTCTGTGCGTTTACATCATTTTGTACGAATAGACTAGCCATAGACAGGGGGCTATATCAGATTGCCAGATAATTGAAATTCTTCCACAAGATGTTTCAGTTTATAATCATCGGTAGCACTGATAGCTGATGTTTGAAATGCGTCAACTATGTTGCACCATAAACGAATAAGGACGCTATTGGTGCGTCTTTTTTATAGATATATTATCTTATACTCCCGTACTTAAACCTAAAAATGTAATATACTAAATTAGAGGAGTATTATGAAGAGAAAAATATTTTATTCATGGCAGTCTAACCACCCGAAAACACGACGTCATATAGAAAAAGCCCTGCGAGAGGCCATTCAAGAAATCTCCGACACCCCTGAACTAGAAAATTCACCAAGGGCTGTGGAATTAGATAAGGATACGAAAGATGTGGTAGGGGCCGTTAATATAGGGGTCACTATCAAGGAAAAGATTAATAATTGTGGCATTTTTCTTGCTGACGTATCTATTATTGACAGAGACAAGTCTGGAAAAGGTATAGTTAATCAAAACGTGATGTTTGAGCTTGGGTATGCAATTGGCAAACACACAGAGGAGAAAGTTATCCAGGTTGCAAATACCGATCTGGGCAAGATAGAAGAATTACCATTTGACATCGCCCATCAAAGAACGATAGGATTTTCTATAAAGGAAGATAATAAAGCTGTATTGCTAAAAAGAAGTCTAAAGGAGGCTATCGTAGCACACCTGAATTCGTTGGCAAACGAAGAAAAAAATAGCAAAACACAATCTTATAAAGATATCCTTATCGATGCAATCGACAACAATAAGCCAGCAGGAAAAGCTATTAGAGATTATTTCAGTAACGCCTACGAGCAATACTTAGACCTATCACCTGGTGTATTTAAAGAAGATATGGCAAAGGAGGAATATGCAGCAAACGTATATAATGCATATTGCGCCACTAAAGATATAGCTATTGAGCTGCATGAGGTTCTTGAAAAGGCCGCTGAACACGAAAGAACGGACATACTAGAACAGGCATACAAATCAATTCAAATTATTATAGATCACTACGCTAAAATTTCTGAAAACACTAGTATACTTCATGAAATTTCAATCGAGTACTATTCTTTAATCATCAACGAAATAGTATCCCTAATTGTTGGCTCTATTGTTGACAGTAAGTCATGGATCATACTGCCAACAATAGCAAAAATAAAGCTAATTAATCAAGGTAATATATTCCGGATCGCTAATAATATAGATTTGGGAAATATTACGATAATAAACTATCCCGAGCATGTATTAAATTATTATAAAAAATTAAAAGGTAAGAACTATACACTCCCGACAACCCAACTCCTACAAGAGCGTTTTGCTGACAATCCAATTCTCCTGCATACATATCTTGATAGCAATATTATGCAATATCTAATGTTTGGTAATTTTCCGTGGTCGTTCGGAACTCTACTAGGCCCTTCATGGGAACGATATATACCAGAATTTATAGAAAAGCTTAAGGATAATGATTTTATATGTATGGTATGCAAGGTTATCGATAGTGATTATTCAGAAACTAAGGATAGGATATGGCATAATATTTCTCGTAATTATGACGACTTATTTATGTCATATAGCAATCAGAACTTACGACACGTATTTTCTCACGCTGGAATTAACTCCAAAGAAGATTTAGGTAGAGAGGGCAGGATTGAGTAGGGCGGTGTACTATAGGGTATTAGCTTTACTTCGATTTGCCCAAATCCTTCATCTCGCTTATACTTAAAACATGACTAAAGCGTGGCGTGATGTTGGATCATTGTATCAGATTTATCCGCGAAGTTTTCGAGACTTGAACGGTGATGGGGTCGGGGACTTGAACGGCATTACGCTCAAGATGGACTATCTTAGCGATCTCGGCGTTGATGCCATTTGGATTTCGCCGTTTTTCACGTCGCCCATGACTGATCTTGGCTATGATGTGGCGGACTATCAAAATGTTGATCCGGTATTTGGCGGTCTGGATGATTTTCGTATGTTGTTGGATGAAGCGCATGCGCGCGACATCAAGGTGATGATTGACCTGGTGCCGTGTCACACGTCTGACCAGCATCCGTGGTTCGTTGAGTCGCGTTCTGGCCGGGATAATCCCAAGCGGGATTGGTATGTGTGGCGAGACGGCAACGACGGGCATGAGCCGAACAATTGGGTTAGTTTAGCAGGTGGTAAGTCATGGACGTTTGATGCTAATTCTAGTCAGTACTATTTGCATTCATTTTTGCCAACCCAGCCAGACCTCAACTGGGACAATCCTGAGGTGCGCTTGGCCATCAAAGATGTGGTGCGATTTTGGTTTGGTATGGGCGTGGATGGCATGCGGGTTGACGCCATCTGGGGGATTTCCAAAGATCCAGAGCTGCGTGATGACTCGCCAAATCCTCATTTTCATGGCGATGCTGACAGCTACGGCTCCTACATTCACGACCATTGCAAACACGGGCCACATTTTCAGGAGTATTTGCACGAGCTAGCAAGCGTTTGCGATGAATATGACGATAAGCAAATGGTGTTTGAGTTCTATCCAGATGAGCGCCTTGGTGACATCTGGCAACAATATCATGACGTCATCCACGTTCATCCAAAAGCTACGGCCTTTTTCATGGAACATCGGCAAAATGACTGGCATGGTGAGCACACTGGCTGGAATATCATGAATTATTTGGAAGCAGCAGGGGAGAATATGCCGTTCTTTTGCCTTGGCAATCACGACCAGCCACGTGTTACGTCCCGCCTGGGTTTGCCGCGGTCCCGTGCATTGCAGTTTCTCAATCTGCTATGCCCAGGTGTTAGCGTGATGTACTATGGCGATGAAATCGGCATGGAAGATGTTGATTTGACGCAACATGATATGCAAGATGGTTTTCATCGCTCGCTTCAAGACGACCGCAATCGCGCCCGTACGCCCATGCAGTGGAACAGCTCGCGCTATGCTGGGTTCGCCAATGTGCTACCATGGCTGCCAGTGCATCCTAATCATAAACAGGTCAATGCAGCCAAAGAGACGAAAGACCCAAGTTCGCTACTATGGTTGTGTCGGAAATTATTGGAGCTGCGTCATGAGCTGCCGATTTTACGCCACGGTACCATGGAGAAGCTAGACACTGGTAACGGCTTTGTCTTAGGATTTCGGCGTCAGCTTGACGGTCAGCAAATGCAGATATACATTAACTTTGCGGACTCGGCACAAACGGTGTGGTTGCCAAACTCCGGCCGTGTCATCATTGGTACTAACCCAGATATTCGTGTAGACGGTGACGTATTGCAACTGCCTGGTTATGGTGGTGTATTGATTGACATAAAGTAGCCCCGCCTGATGACGGGGCTCATGATTTGTTTGCCGTGTTTGTTATGGATTAACAAAGTTCATGCCTGAGTACGATACGTCGTATTGGTCGTAGTTTGGCAATGTTGCGTTTGGATATTTTGCTTTGTAGGCGTCGCGGATCGAAGCGGCTTGAATGTCGGATGTCACCGTGTTGTTGATGGTGTCGACCGTCAGAATCCTGGTTGGGTTGTAGTCATTTGAGTGGAATGCGCCCAAGAATGAGGCGACCTTGTTACCATGCTTGCCTGTGTCAACGCGACTGGCTGCCTGTCCGACATGTCCTGAGAAGGTCATGCGGATGTTTGGATATGCCAAGATCAAATTGTCGTAGACATAGCGTGGGGTTTGTTTGCCGGTGCCGTATCCAGCACCAGTACCGATTGAGCCATCGGCGTTCAGTAGCGAATGACTCAGGACGATGACGTTGTGCTTTGGATGTGAGGCTACGACGTTCTTCGCCCAGTTGACCGCCTCAGCGCGTGGCCAAAGCTCAAGTGTTAGGACAAGCCATTGTTTACCTTCAGCGGTGAAAGTTTTGTAGGCGTTGTCAACTTTGCCATTTTCAAACATTTGGTTAGCTGACAATTTCTGACGTGTAGCAGAGAAATATCGGTTGAATACTGTCGTGTCTCGTGCCCATTCGTTAGTGTGTCGCCAGTCACAAGCGCCACCGCCACCACAAACAGCCTTTGTGTCGTGGTTACCGATGGTGGTCAAGTAAGGAATGTTTGCCTGGTCAATAGTCTTGAATGCGTTGGACGCAACGATGTATTGATCTGGTTTATCAATGCCTTCATGTCCACCAGAAGTGACCATGTCACCAGTGTGAGCCAAGAAGCGGATGTCGTATTTTTCCTTATTTTTCACGGTCCAGTTGGTGCGGGCAGCGAATTGATTGCCCGACCATTGGAAAACTTCCTGCTGTGTGTCAGGATAGACCGCGATGGAGAATTTACCATCTTTGACAGGGTCGACGTCACTGTTACCATTGCCGTTGTTGTTCTGGACTGGTTTGACGTAGAACCACTCTCGGCTTTCTTGGATGTAACCAGCTTTCTGGAGATCTTGACGATCTTTGGCAGTGACTTGGCGGAAATTGAAATGCTTGTACCGCATGCGGTAAACCATCTCAGCGCCATTTTTCAGCTCAGCTTGCGCATAGAAAGCAACTCCTTTACAGGTGAAGCCGTACTTTTTACAAGCATTGTCAGCCTCATTTTTATTGACCGTCAAAAGACTCGTGTAGTTTCCGTCTTGTAGTGTTGCGTCAGCGCGATACACCGGCACCAAACCGCTACCTGCAGTTGTTGACACCATAAAAATAGGGCGCACTGTCGTGAAGCCATTTTTGGCTGCTTGTTGGATTTCTGTTTGAGATGTTGTGACAAAGCTGTGTGGCTTGCCAGGCCTAGACACTTCATACGCAGTTGCGTTGAGCGCCGGGCTGGTGGCTTTGGCGTTTGATGACGTTGCAATTGGCCAGGCGATTGCCGCGACCGCAACGAGTGCAAATACTAAACTTGCTGTAAAAGCACTCAGACGATGTTTGATCGTGATATGTTTCACTTACCCTCCTCGTTTAACTGATACCGCTACCATTTTACTATATAGGGCGGGAGGACGCGAATGCGGTATAATGAATATATGAATCGACGACCCCTGGCCGAACAGATGCGGCCACAAAAGTTAGATGAGGTGATCGGGCAGAGTCATTTGCTGGGCGAGGGCGAGCTGCTCCATCAAATCGTGAGGCGCGCTGAGCCAGTCAGTTTGATTTTATGGGGGCCGCCAGGCACGGGCAAGACTACCTTGGCGCGGATTATTGCCAACGAAGTTAATGCCGAATTTGTTGAATTGTCAGCGGTGACCAGCGGCAAAAAAGATGTCGAGCGGGTAATTGAACACGCTAGGCAAAACTGGAACTTGGGGCTACGGACAATTTTGTTTGTCGATGAAATCCATCGCTTCAACAAGGCGCAACAAGATGCGTTTCTGCCGCATGTCGAGAGCGGGCTGATTACCTTGATTGGGGCGACGACCGAGAATCCGAGCTTTGAGGTGATCACACCGCTACTCAGCCGGACGCGGGTGTTGGTGTTCCGTCAGCTGACCAAAGATGAAATTATATTGGTGTTGAAGCGAGCGCTGAAGACTTTGAAACAAACCAAGCGGGTGTCGCCCAAAGCTTTGGATTATCTAGCAGAATTGGCAGATGGCGACGCGCGGGTGGCTTTGGGCAATTTGGAGTTGGCGCTGAGCTTTGGTGAAAAAGTCACGCCAGAGGTTGTCAAGGCAGCGGCTCAGCGGCGACTGCCTGGCTACGACAAAAAGGGCGATGCGCATTATGACGTCATCTCAGCGTTCATCAAATCACTGCGGGGCAGTGATGCGACAGCTGCGGCGTATTATTTAGCACGCATGATTGATGCTGGCGAAGACCCGAAGTTTATCGCTCGGCGGATGGTGGTCTTTGCGTCAGAGGATATTGGGCTGGCGGGTAACGGCGCGCTGAGCCTGGCGGTCGCTACCTTTGAAGCGGTGGAGCGCGTTGGGTTACCTGAAGCCAAATACAATCTATTTCACTGTGCCATCGCTCTGGCGCGCAGCCAGAAGTCGCGCGAGATTACTGATTTGATGAACGAGGCTTTTTCTCTGGCACACAGATATCCGAACTCGCCGGTACCGCTGCATCTTCGCAATGCTTCGACCAAGCTGATGAAAGATCTAGGCTACAATAAAGATTACAAATGGCAAGCTGGTTTCCAGCATGAAAAGGGATTTCTCCCAGAAGACATTCCGCGTCCGACCAAGAATTAGCCTACTTTGGGCAGCGCTCATCAAACCGATCGTACAGTGCCGCGTACACGCCGTTAGTCCAGCCAAAGCCGTCTTGCAACGGATATTCACCGCCACCGCCGATGCGTGATTCACTATCGACGTCATATTTCTCGATCATCTTGCCTTTGTCGGCAAAGACGCGCTCTGTCGAGGCTAGCCAGCGTTTTCTAATTTCTTCCGCTAATTCATCAAGTCCGTACCGCTTCAAGCCGCAAACCGCCACCCATTGCAGTGGTGCCCAGCCATTTGGCGCGTCCCACTGCTGGCCATTGTCAACCAGTGTCATCCGCAGCCCGCCATCGCGCAAAAACTCGCGCTGTAACATTTCAGCCACGTGCTCGGCTTGTTTCTTGGTGGCGACGCCATTGTAGAGCGGGAAGACGCCAGCTAGTGTCGCGTGTGGCATCTGTCGACCAGTGCGGAAATTATAATCATAGAAGAAGCCGGTCGCTTCGTTCCAGCAGTACGTCCTGATGGCTTCCGCGCGCTTTTCAGCCGCCTGGATGAACTTTTTGCGCAGCGCTTTTTGCTTCAAGATGCCGTAGCACTGAGCGATGGTCATTTCCAGGTCATACAACAAGCAGTTGAGATCTACTGGTACAATATCTGTCGTCTGGATGCTTTCAATGCAGCACGCCTCGCCAAACCAGCGCGAGCTGAAATCCCAGCCACTCTCTGCGCCAGCTCGCAAGTCCAGGTAAATCTTTGCTTTGTTGGCATTTGGACTTTTCTGAGCCGTCTCGATGTCTTCGCGGCGACTTTCCGGACGGGGAGTATTCTTATTGTCAAAGTAGCGGTTCAAAACGGTGCCATTTGGCATTTTCACCACTCGTCCGGTAGCTATCTGGTCAGCGCTGTCAAGTTGTTTGTGCCCTTTCATCCAGAATTTGTATTCTGTCAACAGCAGCGGGAAATATTCCAATAGTACCAAGCTTGAGCCACCAACTTTTCGCGGACGCGTCGCCAACAGCTTAACCATGGCAGAGAAAAACGGCGGCTGGCTGCGGCTCAGGAAATATGTTCGATTGGCGGTCGGGATATAGCCAAACCGTTGGATCATGTAGGAATAATTTTTCATCATGCCGTTGATCAATCCCCATTGGTTATCAACTGCCAAGCCCAGCATGATGAAGTACGTGTCCCAATAGAACTGCTCTGAAAAACGTCCGCCGGGCACAATGTAGTCGTACGGCAGGGGAATGAGCGAGCCCGATGCTTTGTGAGCTTGGCGCCTCAGCTGCGGCCATAGCTGCGTGACATGCTGGCGCGCTGATTCGGCTGGCTGAGGCACGTGACCTGCATGCGACGGATTAAAATCATAAAAATGTTGATTGACAAATTCTTGCAGATTAAAATCGGGTTTTTTTGAGGCTTCCAAGTATTCTCGCTGGATGCGTCGCCAGCGCTTTTTTGGCACCACATCGACAAATGTCTTGCCGTCTTGGTAAATTTGCTGCGCTTGGACTTCGTGAAATAGATGCCCAAATAATTCGTCAGGATCTTTACGATTGATGGGTGTGATGCGCTGGCTGGTGCGCACCAAAGAGCGTTTAAATTGGTCAACATTTTTCTTTATCATACTTTTACTATAACTGGTTACGATGGTATAATCTAGAGCAGATATTTTCATAAGGAGAATGTAAATCATTATGGCAACAGCATCACAGGAAAAAACAACAGAAAACTCAAAGGTTGCAGAAGCTCATGTTTCTGAGCAAACTATGCAAGAAAACACCAATCAACAATATTTTGCACAGCCACAGGCCGCACCTGTACAGTATGTCGTGATGGCAAACTCCCTCAAGGGCGTGAAAGGCTGGCTAGCATTTTTGACAGTGCTAATGGGCTTTGGTGGTATCATCTATACACTGATGTTCTTTGGTGCGGTGCTAAGATTGAGCAGTCCTGAAGGCGCTGTGTCGATCATCTTTGCGCCAATCATTGCTATTCTATCCTTTACCACTGTCGTGTTGATTAGCCTACAGAAAAAAGTTGGCCGCTATCTGGCCATTGCCGCATACATGACGTCTGCGACGTATTTTACCTTGCTTCAGATTGTCATTGCCTCAATGCGCAAAGATTCTGATGCAGAACGAATTGTTGGCATCATCGGTGGAATATTTATCTATTTCATCGTTGCTGGACTACTGTCACTATACTTTGTGGTTTCAAAGCGCGTCAAAGAAACGTTGGTGGACTAACCTCGGTTCACTCCATTCATGAAAAATCGCCCTCAGCTCGGGGCGATTTTCATATGTGCTATGTCGTCAAGAGCAGGAGACTACTTCTTGGCCGCACGCTTTCGCTCATTGGCATCAAGGTAGCGTTTGCGTAGGCGCAAGGACTTTGGTGTCACCTCCAGCAGCTCGTCGTCCTCGATAAAGTCGATGCATTGCTCCAGGCTAAACTGCGTAAATGGCGTCAGCTGCACTGTACCGTCGGACGATTTGGAGCGCATGTTGGTCAGGTGCTTAGCCTTACAGACGTTAATTTCAATGTCTTCTTGGCGGTTATAAATACCGACAATCATCCCGGCGTACACTTCCGTGCCCGGCCCGACCAAGAGTTCGCCGCGTGCCTCAGCCGCCTGCAGCGCATACGGCGTTGTCGTGCCAGCTTCAAAGGCGATGAGTACGCCGCCGCGGGTCTTTGGCAATTTGCCGCCCAGCGGTTGATAGCCATGTGGCAGGGAATTCATGATCACCGTACCTTTGGTGGCGGTTAAGAGTACGTTGCGTAGACCAATGAGGGCTCGCGTTGGCAGCACATAAGTGATGCGGGTAGCGCCGCTGGCGGTGGTCTCTTGCGATTTCATTTCAGCATGGCGCGCACCGAGCTCCTGACTGATCGCGCCGATGAATTCGCTGCTAATCTCGATTTGCAGTTCTTCAATTGGCTCTTTTTCGACGCCGTCATCGGTGATGGTCACCACTTGCGGGCGGCCGACTTCGAACTCAAAGCCTTCGCGCCGCATGGTCTCGATCAGAACGCTCAGGTGCAGCTCGCCGCGGCCAGACACCGTAAAGCCGATACCGTTTTCTTCAACGCGCAGCGCCACGTTGGTTTCCAATTCTCGTCGCAACCGGTCGCCAATTTGCCGCGAGGTGGTAAACTCGCCCTCGCGTCCTTTCATCGGGCTGGTGTTTGGGCCGAGATACATGCTCAACGTCGGCGCTTCGATAGCAATTGCTGGCAGGGCTTCAGGCTGTTCTTTATCAGCAATCGTATCGCCAATGTGCGCTTCACTCACGCCAACCAGCGCCACAATGTCGCCAGCAAACGCCTCGTCAAGCTCTTCGCGGTTCAGCCCGCGGTAACCAAAAACTTTCTCGATTCGCGCTGAGCCTGACACCTCGCCGTGCTTCAGCAAGCTAACCGCCAGGCCGCGCTTGACCGACCCGCGAGCGATCCGCCCGATGGCGTATTTGCCCTGGAAGGTATCGTACTGCAGGCTGGTCACCAGCATCTGAAATCCGCCGTCAGCCGTGACGCTCGGCGCTGGGATATCGTTGATAATTGCTTCAAAAATTGGTGTGAGATCGGCGTCGTTGTTCGGGTCGGTAGGAATCTCTCGCCAGGCCTTGCCGTCGCGCCCAACGGCATAATAAATTGGATAATGCAGCTGAGCATCATCAGTCGCTAGCTCCAAAAACAGATCGCTCAGCTCGTCCTCGACCTCAGCGATTCGCCGGGCAGGCTTGTCAATTTTATTAATCACTACCACTGGCTTCAATCCCAGTTCTAGCGCCTTGCTCAACACGAACTTCGTCTGCGGCATCGGCCCTTCCTGGGCATCGACTATCAACAGCACGCCGTCCGCCATCTGCAGCGTCCGCTCGACTTCGCCGGAAAAGTCGGCGTGCCCCGGCGTGTCGATGATGTTGATTTTATAATCACCGTAAAAAATCGAGGTCTGTTTGGCGGTGATGGTGATACCGCGTTCGTGCTCCTGATCGCCCGAATCCATGATCAATTCCTGGCTCATCTCGGCCTGGTTGTCGCGAAATGTACGCGACTGTTTGAGCAGCCCATCAACCATGGTCGTCTTGCCGTGATCGACGTGGGCAATAATGGCAATATTTCGAATCTTGCTAGCGTCCTTCATAAAAATATGGTCTGATGTTAATCGCAGACCTTCCTTTAGGGTTATTATAACACGTATGGCTGTACTTCGTCCAATTGTTCAGGAGTAAATGTAACAGCACGCGTGATGCCATCTGGTCTTTCTTGCAGTTTAATTTTTGGCAGCTCCGGTCCGTTCATTTCCTCTGTCATACCATTCATTACCACAAAGAGGCCACATGCAGCCAAGTCCAACTGCGTCTTGCTCACGCGCAGTCCACGCGGCGGTCTACCAGACTCTGTCAGGTCTCTGCTCCATAAACAGCGGGGATAGGATGAAACGGTAGATACGCAAGCCCTACAGCAATAAAGGGCTCGTCTGGTAAGAATGGTTCTTCACTAGGGTTCCATGATTTTCTCTCTGCTTCTAAGGACGGCTGTAACTTTAAGAATCTTTCATAACTCGACTGGTGATAGCCATGTGGAGTAGTCACCAGGTGAGCTGTCGTTTGTTCTAGTGTTTGAGAAAATATCGCAAATCCAACAGGGCGAGGATTTCCATGTTTAACTTTTTCTGGCTTTAAAATGGTTGACGTAAATGATAATGTTTCTGACATATTCCTTGAATGATTATTATGCTATTTCTTTGGTCGCTCGGGCGATGGCGCGCTTAGACAGCTCCACGGTACCAATGGTGTTTCTGAACGGGCTAAGATCATATCGCTCATACAAAACGATATGCAAGGCACATAGAGCCAAGCGTCGTTTTGGTTCGGTAACCGACCTAGTTTTTTCGGTGGTTTGCCTGAAAGGAATGATGCTCGGTAGCCTGTCAATGTTCTCGTCAAACACGCCAAGTCCCAGCTCGGCGCTGTGATGCTGCTTTTCGTCGGGCATCGCTAATCGCTGTTTTGGTGTCAGATGGCGTAAATATGCAGCGTACAAATCTTCGTGCATTCCATCCGAACTGAGAACTAAATCTATGCCGTCTGGTTCACGAGCACCAGGGATCGCCAAGCCAATGGGTACTGTAGATGACTCGTGAGGAGGCACATCAAATACGCCCACATTTACCGTAACTTTCCTAAACACTCAAAATATAATACTACAATGAGTATAGAAAGTCAATACTAACGCAATCTAGCGATACGCAGATTCAGTAAGCTCAAAGAAGCTATGAGCAGGGAGGCCTTCTACATAGACACCGGGGTACTCAGATTTCTTGATCTGATGAATATCATCATTCGTGAGTGATAGATCTGTCGGTAGCTCTCCAGTATCGTGCACGATTTGCATGACATGGCGTAATACGTAGCAGCCGACAGTGAGCGCTCCTGGTGTTATCTGTGATTCTAGAGCCCTGCGAGCTTTGAGGGAGTCTTTGTCGTACCAAGCATAGACTACGGGTCTTTCACTACTAACCCAACCCTTGGTTATAATATCTACGGTGAGCTCTGTATTGTTTCTAACGACCCGCTCATTGCTGTCTTGTGCCAAGCGTAAGTCCTTGTGAAATCCACCTTTTCGTACGTCTAGGCTATAGCGTATAAGGTTGGGGTTGATCGCTATCAATCCAACTAGCCCAAGCACTACACTAGATCGCCCGGAAGGTCCGGGCTCAGCAGCTTCTCGCTGACGCATCTCAAACTCCACTGGAACAGGTTTTTTACGGAACCTGCTCCTTTCAACCGTCAGGGAAGAGGGTATGATTTTTTCGTCAATTATTGCAGGCATAATGCTTAAAAATGGTGGGAAATACAGGGCTCGAACCTGTGACCTCACGAATGTGAATCGTGCGCTCTAGCCAACTGAGCTAATTTCCCATACATACATATTATACACTATTATGATGCACCTGCCAAGTAATGGTCACGAACCTGCTGTTCGGTGAGGGCAGTCGTATAGACTGAACTATACTGCATGCTGCCGGTAAAATATTTAGGCCCTTGATATTCGCTGCCGTCAGCGTTCTTCCAATATGTCAATTTACCGCAGCCAACTTTCCAGTAGCCGCCGTCTGGTACGTTTTCGCCGGCAGTCATGGATGGATTGGTATCTACTTGGTTACCATCAAGGTACAGTGCTGCGCCATTTGGAGACATGGTTGCAACGACGTGATGCCAGCGCCCATCAGCATAATTTACGCCAGTACGTGAGGTGACGAGTTTGATGCCACCGCTATACGCACCGAATACGACTCGCCCATCTTTGTCGATATAGATATGGCGATCACTCTGTCCGCCGCCGTTGTAATCACCTTCATAGAGTGAGCTAAAGCCCATCAGTCGTCCATTGCTTTTCTTATTGGTACTAAACCATACTTCCAGACTAAAGGTGTTTGGTGCAGGGTTAACTTTTTGGTCTACTGAAACTCCGTGAGTGAGACAGGCATTTACGCCGTTAAACACCGAAACACGGCGATCGTCACGAACACAGCCGGTGTTTGGTACGCTGGCACGGCTAGGCGAGCCATCGCTTGGCGAAGGTTTGCCGTTATTGCCGTTACCAGAGAGGTCCGTCACGACAGGATTAGCCGCATAGTCGCTATTGAGCGCCCAGGCAAAATATGGCTGAGGATTTGGACGGATCTGTGAACGGCTCCAGGTGGCCTCAGAGCACTTAAAGTAGGCGCGAGCTTGAACGTGGTTAGTACTATTTTGTATGGTCGCGGTAAACCCTGCCAGGGAAGACAATTGTATGGTCAATAGTACCACTTCAAATAGAATAATAATGGTAAGTAACGCCATGTTACGATGTCGCTCATGGACGAGTTGTAGACCAGTAATTTCTTCTTCAGGTGGTGGTAATTTTACTAGCAGTGCTATAAATAGTGGTAGTAGGCACCACAATAGCGCAAACATCACACCCGTCGGCCCGAGCGATGGCCGTGGTACGTAAATGTAATGCCCCTGCGCGTCGGTTTCGGTGGCCCGCACGATGGCGGTTTGACCAGTGTGAACGCGATTGCCGTCATCATCACGAATGGGGAAAATACCCGTATTGACAATGTGTAATCGCACGTCATTTTTCTGGTGCGTAGCGATGCTGAGCATGTCGGCGCGGAGCCACGGATTGAGAATCAGTGTTGCTAAGATAACCACCAATGTTCCGCCAATGATACGAACTGGCCAACGCCAGCGCTCACGCAGTCGCTTGATGCACGAAAGCAAATAGACGATGATCCAGCCAATCAGTAAAATTGGTGCGGCCCGCCAGACCCAGCCCCACACAGGCGCAATGACTACTGCCTTGCCGATCACGTCTCGGTTAGCCACCGACAAAGAATCTTCTACGGCGTTGAGGTCACCTTTAGTGGTGTAGCTGTGGTCGTCATTGATCTTAGTTAGGCGGTGAGTGTAGACGCTGCCGCTACGATAAAACGTGATGATGTCATCTTTGTTGTAGGATTGCTGCGGCTGCGTAACGATTAGCGTTCCGACTGGTGCGGTTTCGCCCATGCTTGGCGTGGCGATGGTAAAAAAGCGAAAACCAGCTAGGTGTAGCACGAGCACTGAACCTAAACTCAGTAGGCTCAGTGCTGCTATTACCCAAATGCTGGTTTTACTAAATTTCATTGCCCTTTAGTATATCAGATTTATGACTACTATTTGAGGCACTAGGCGCTAAATTGCCAGGTGATTGGCTGTGAAATTTGGCGACCCTGGAAGCTGGCGTCAGTGTTTGCTGGCAGCGCAGCCGTGATGATCAGTGTGACGGTCTCGTTTGGTGCAATTGGGTGACCAACGACTGTCTTGATATCTTGTGCTGCTGCCTGTTGGAAGGCTTCTGCCGTACCAGTCCATACTTGTGTACCGTTAGCGCGGACGGTAACGGTCATTTTGCTACACAAGTTACCCGTACCAGAGACTGATGCACCTGGTGCGTTCTCAGTTGTACAGGTGCCGCCCTTGACGGTGAAGGCGCTGGCAGCGATGCTACCCTTGTTGGTGATTTTCACGGTGGTGTCGGTGCTGCCACCTGGAACGAGTGCTTGGCCGCCATATTTGTTGATGGTTGCACAAGTTGCGCTACCAGTACCAGTAGTAGTACAGGTAACTGATCCGTCCTGGTTCTTTTCTTCCATCACTAATGTACCAGTTGATGCGGTGTTTACGCTGTTGGTGATGGTTGCGACAACACCAGCAAATGTTGGCGTCAAACTAAACGCTACCATCAGCGTCATGATACCACCGACAACCGCCAGGCCGATGCGTTGCCGTTGGAAATAATTATTTGCTTTGCTCATAGTGATATAAACCCTCCTCGACTACCTAAAAGTAGATGTCTTGTATTATTTTCTATCTTGGCGCGATTGTAGCATATGCGTTTTGATATAGTCAATAAGAATTTTTATTGTTGAGATCAGTCTGTATAAATCGCTTTGTAATAAGAAAAACATCACCATTATAGGCGATATTTTTGAATACCAATTCTGGTGCGGCAGAAAGGACTTGAACCTTCACGCCCGAAGGCACTAGCTCCTAAGGCTAGATAATTAAGTTTCCTTTTCACTTAGCGGAGGGAACTACGCACACTGCCGACAAGAGGCCTACAGCGGGCAAGTAATGGGCAATAAAGGCAAAATGATATAAGAGTTCTAACTCGTTGTTTTTGTTTGTTATTGTACGGGGCCGCAAGGAGTCAATTCTGGAGTCTAGGGCGGAGTTTAATTAGCCAAATTGAATAAGTAAAGTTCTCTACTCTTAGAGGTGGTCAATTTTAAAAACAAGGGTGATATAATGGTGTTTAAAGTTTTTAATAAGGAGTGGCGAATCAACTAAGTAAAAAGGAATAATGCTTCATGAGTAAATGGGAAGATCGTATACAGAATAGTGCCACATACACTGCAGCCAAGAAATTATTAGCCAGGTTTAATGAGATAGACTCTGACAGTATGTCTCTTGAAGCAATCGATGCTATCAATCGGGCAAAATTGGTCATTGAGCTTTTAGTGGATAGACTTGATAATACAGATAGTCGTCTATTATCAATATCAAATCTTGACAATATCAGCAGTCACCTTTCAAATGCAAGTTCGTGTTTTGATAACTGGCAAAACACTCGCGATGATATGTATCTAGGTATTTCTTACATGAATGGATATATCGATAATATATTGTCGTACATTCCTTCATTAACGCCCACTATGGACATAAAGGAAACTCGCAAGGCTATTGCGGGATTGAATAGGTCAGTCGGTCAATATAAGCGCGTAACAACAAAAGAGATTAATAATATATCTGTTAAAGGAACTGCCGCAGAAAAGACCATTGACGAAAAAGTTACTGAAGCTAAAAACGAGTTTGAAGCACTTGGTGTAAAAATAGATGAACTTAACAAAGATTTAAAAGACATAAAAGATTCATCAAATAGCATATCTACCGAGCAGCAACTATCATTTACAAAATCTGAAAATATACGTAATGAGGCGGTTAATAAATTCATCGAAGATCAGAAACGTACAATTGAAGAAACATTTAGCAAAAAGAGTGATGAAGCCGATCGCATTACGGATGACATAGATAAAAAGCTAAACGCTACTGAGGCGAAGGCAGAAGATAGTCTTGCTAGAATAGATGAATTATTGAATATGGCTGGAGATAAAACACTAATCCACGATTATTCTAGTAGTGCTAAGGAAGATAAAATAGCTGCTTATGTGTGGAGTGTAATAACAACGATTTTATTGCTTATCATGTTAGGATTTTCTTGTTGGGTAGTTTATGAAATTATTCACACTAAGGATGCTTCATGGCAATTCTTAATAGCTCGAGCATTTGTTATGCTATTTGCTGGGGGTATAGCAGGATACACGGCCACTCAATCAAGCGAACATCGCAAAGCACAGCGAGCTAATCAACGAACAGCTCATCAACTTAAAGCACTAAAGCCTTATCTGCTAAGTATTGAAGGTGATGTAGAACTAAGAAATGAAATTATCAAAACAGTTGCATACCGAATATTCAATAATGAAGAAAATAATCAAGTCAAAAAATCAAAAAAATTATTTAAAAGCAAAGAGGAAGCTCCTATTATGAGTTCGCAATTAATTGAGTTATTATCAGACTTAGCAAAAAAGATTCCTGTTAAATAATGCTAAAAAATGTGGTAATTTATTTTATCTGCTGATATACTTACTTACAGAAATATTTCACAATATCAAATATGCGGATGTGGTGGAATTGGTAGACACGTATGCCTTAGGAGCATATGCCTCACGGCGTGAAGGTTCAAGTCCTTTCATCCGCACCAAAATCTGAATTTTTTCGAAATTGTCGCTTGAAAAGCGACTTTTTCATATATTCTTTTATCTCTCTTTTTTCTTTCTTCCTGTTTCTGTTGGCTGATGAGCTTTTTTCCTTTGTTTTGTAGCTGCTTGATTTCTTCATCTGTCATTAAAATTTTTTTCTTTTATATTTTCATTTTTTCTTTTCCTCTCTTTCTATTTTTAAGCAAAGAAAAAACAGTAAACCTTTTTTGATTTACTGTTTTTATACTATTTTTATTTAATTGATATTACTAAGATTAGGAATTTTACGTGCTTGAGTAGATATTATATTTTCAGTCAATGCTTTATTCTTCATAACACAATCAAATATCTAATATCTCAACAATTTCTCCATTGTGCTGTTTCAATTCAATCTTCCGAATTATTTCTTCTCCTAAATATTTAATAAAATCGCTTAATTCTGATGAAACTTCAAATATAATGTTGTGTTTACTATCATTCTCCGGATTAAATGTTGAATTATAATTTCTTTCGCTTGACCAATAATTCCAATTTACATCCGTTCTTTCGTAATAAACATAATTCTGTTTTTTTGTAATATATATTCTTTTGTTGATCAATACCTTTTCATCTTCAGATTTAAAAATATCAGAATATATTTTTAAGCCCTCAAATTGCTTATATTCTTTAATTTTATCATTTGAAACATTAAGCTTTATTTCTTTATAATCCATAATCTTTCCTCCTTAAACGTGTTGCCTATACTGGAGATATTATAGCATTTTTAAGGCATTTTACTCTATAACAGACCATCCATACTACGGTTTATTCCTTATCATGTGTCATTATGAATTACGACGCGGTGAAGCGTTTGGCTTGCACTGGAAAGACATTGACTTTACCGAAAAACTATACATATCAGGCAGCAAGTTTATCTCGTAGGACATGAGTCAAAAATCGGCTCACTCAAAACAAGGACAAGTGCTCGCGATCTGCCACTTCTGCTGAGTATAAAACAGGAGCTGCAAGCAGAATATGAACGATGGCTCTATCCAGATGGCGACGAACTTCTCTACCTTACTAAAAAAGACAACCCGATAGACGGTAGAAGCTTTATCAAAACATTTAAAGATGCTGCTCGAAAAGTGGGATTAAAAGAGATAACGCTTCATGAGATTCGCCACAGCGTTGCTACAATGCTCAAAGAAGCTAACGTCTCGGCAAAAGACGCACAAGTTATCCTTGAGCATTCTTCAATAACAACAACCTTGCAAATCTATACTCACTCAACCGAAACAGAAAAATCAAATGCACTTCTCGCTGTAACCGATAAAATTTACAATAAACATAACGACAATGATCAAGCAAAAAACATCCTTATAAACGATAAAGGAGTCTAAAAGAGGAGTCTGTTGCAAGAATAGACTCCTCTTTTAGTAAGAAAAGGCTATATTAACCCTATAAAATACAAGAACAGGCAAGCGAGCTTGTTAGCTCCTAAGGCTAGCGCGTCTACCAATTCCGCCACTGCCGCATGTGGTGATTGTAGCATATGCGCGACCAAATTGCCACCCAAATGATATTCATTTTCGTTTTTGGTTGTGCTAAAATTAAACGTAAATAGGAAAGGGGAATATGAATAAGGTTGCGACGTATCTAAATGGACATTTGACTGGGGAAGTTTTGGTCAATGATTTGCTATTGGATGCAGCGCAATCAGACGGTAGTGTCCTGGCGCGTCGCCCAGAGATGATCGCTCAGCCGTCGAACGTCAATGACATTCGTAAAATCATGCGGTTTTGTTCGCAGTTGGCTGACAAAGGCCACATCCTTTCCGTGGTTGTGCGCGGAGCAGGCACCGACAGCAATGGCGCTGCCACTGGCGGCGGTGTATCTTTGGATATGCAGGCATATATGTGTCACGCCAAAGGCATCGACCCAAAACAGCAATTGGTCCACGTGCAAGCTGGTATGAAATACAGTGCGGTGCGCGAACTGTTGTCCATGCATAAGAGCTTGGCATTGCCGGAAGTTTCAGCTGTCGGTCAAGACGGAACCATCGGCGGCGCGATCGCTTCTGGCGCAGTAGCTTCATCTGTCGGCTTAACGACGCCGTTCCCTGACGCCATCTCCCAGATGGAAATTGTTTTGGCAAATGGTGACGTCATCCAAACCGGCCGCATCAATAAGCGCGAATTAGCAAAGAAAAAAGGCCTGTCAACACTGGAAGGCGAGATCTATCGCCAAGTGGATAACCTGCTGGAGGATAATCAGCAAATCATCGACGCCATCAAGCGCCGTGAAAAAAGCACAGCTGGATTTTGGGGAATCACCAAAGTCAAAGGCGAGGATGGCTCATTTGACCTGACGCCACTGTTTGTGGGTTCTCAGGGCGCACTAGGTATCATCAGCGAAGTGATCATGAAAGCAGGATACAGCAGCAACGACGCAACGGTCATCACTGCAACATTTGGTGATATGTCTGAGGCACAAGCGGCAGTTGACGAAGCTCTGAAACACAAAGTCTCCAAAGTTGACATCATCGACGGGCGAATCATGGCGCGGGCTGCTAGTGAGGGCAAGAAATTCTCCTGGGCGCCACGTGAAGCGTTCAAAGGCGCAGCAGTCATCATCACCATGAGCGAGTTCTCTGACAGAGCTCGTGGTCGTGCCGCCAAAAAATTGGCTCGCAAGCTAGAGAATATTCACCCAGTTGGCTTAACCATCCACGATATCCAAACCCAAGAAATCGCTTCACTATATACTCCATTGTCATTCATATTGCACTCAACTGAAGAACGTGCAACCTGTCCAGCGGTATTTTCAGGACTATGGCTGCCGTTGGAGCGATTGGACGGATTTCTGAGCGAACTACGCAAAGTGGAAGCTGAGACCAAGCTGGCGCTGCCAGTTTTCGTGGACGCGGTCAATGGCTACGTCGATTTGCTGCCAGTCTTCAACCTGCACAAAGTGAGCGAACGTCGAGTACTATTAAAATTAATTCCAGAGATTGCCAAGTTAGTTGCCGAAAGCCGCGGCAATGTTGCCGGTCGCTACGGCGATGGTCGCCTGAAAGCTGGCCTGATGCAGTCAACTGTCTCGCCAGACGAAACAGCCATTTATTCTCAGATTAAACACATTTTCGACCCAGCCAACATCTTGATGCCCGACATCAAGGAAGAAGTTCCTGCCAAGGAACTAGCTGACGAATTGAACTTGTGGTGCCGCACGAAATCATAGACTCAAATCTCTTGCGCATCAGCCATTGGTGTCGTATAATTAGCTGTGCAATCCAAACCATGCGCGGATGTGGCGGAATTGGTAGACGCGCTAGCTTCAGGTGCTAGTGTTCGCAAGAACGTGGAGGTTCAAGTCCTCTCATCCGTACCAGAGATCATCACCAGCTTCGGCTGGTTTTTATTTACACATATCTCTCATCGCCAACTTCTGAGACGTTATTTAACATAGCTGCAAAGGCTTGAGCGTTCTTTTCCCAGACGTTACCATCTGTGCTGATGGCGATAAACCGCGCCAGTCCATCATTCTTGCCAACAGTCAGGCGAGCTTTAGTGACGAACTTCGCTCTGCCGACCTCGCAGCTGACCGTTATATAGGCGATTCCTACTGTATTGCCGTATTCTTTGTGGTCTATGACTTGAGTAGAAGAGGGATCTGTAGTGCACTCAATGGTGGTGCTGTTCTTCAGGGACTGCTCAAGCGTTTTTCTGATGTGCTGTTCTGTCATCAGCGACCTTCGCAGCCTGTTGTATATCTGGGCTGAGGCGTTGGCTGGGGCGACAGGCTCACGGCTTTGTGATAGATATACTAATGATTCTGACTTATTGTCTCTGAGCTTTTTATCACCAAAGCCTGCATAGACGTAGTCATCCGTTTCATAACTCAAATTATTGACTCGCTTCCACTGCTTGGGTCGCTGCCAAGAGGTCTGTCCGGTTTTTTCTTGGACAAGATCCTTGACGGAGACAAGTCCGTCCATGTACGCCAAATAGCTGATGGACAATACAGCACCAATGATAGGGTAGAACCAGAATTTTTTGACATAGCTAACTTTACGCATAACGGTTATGTTTATCATAGCATAGTATCTACACTAGGTTTTGGTGATTACGCTAAATACAAGAAAATCACCCCAGAATAGGGTGATTTTAGTAATGTAAAATTCAGGGTCTACATGACAGGCAATCGTAAGAGAACAACTGGCTGTCATGTAGAGCGCTACTCCTTCATGATGAAATTTTGACAAGTCTCCATCATGGAGAAGAGCTCTTCTTGAATCGCTTTTACCATCAAGAGGGCCATTGGTGAGTCTTGCTCGCGGAGGGTGCGGCTGATATATTGAAATATAGTCGCCGCGGATATAACCGCGTCGAACACATCCTCACCCGTTTTCTCCTTGTTGGAGGTGATGGTCTCGGGGTCTGCCCCGAAATCCTTGAGGTCTCTTACAAGGGATTCAAATACTATGACACTCGGACCGAACAAGCGGGCTTCGCTCGCTGGGATTCGGCATGTACTGAGACTCCACAGAGTCCGCCAGAGCCGCTCGATGACAGCGGCGCGCTCGTGAATCTTCTTGATGTACTGTTTAGTGTGCATGAGATTCTCCTCATCTTCAATTCTCATCCCTGCGGGTGTGCAGTGAAGCATTGTTCCTTAACAATACAAGATGAGATTTCATCTCTCTTATGATGGGTTAAAAGAAATAAAACCTCATCTTGTATTCGATTGCCTGTCAAAGTTCACTTTCGGACAAGGATTTGCTCAACTTGTCGACAAAAGCTGTCTTTACTTATACCACACTTATACTAAAAAGTCAATGTAAATATGAAGTTTTGTCTTTTGTTTGATGATTTTGCTACAATAACAGAGATGCAAGATATGCGAAACGTAATTGATAAATTCAAAGGCCGGAGCGAGGCGGAGATTGTGAAGGAACTGGACGCCAAGGATCACGGCTTGGTGATTGCTCTGGAGAACACCGAGCGGGATTTTAACATGGGGACGATCGTCCGGAGCGCCAATGCGTTTGGCGTGCGGCAGATTTACGTCATCGGCAGGCGGCAATGGAACAAGCGCGGCGCCATGATGACGGATAAATATTTGCACGTGCAGTATGTCGGTTCGACAGCTGAGTTTGTCGAGCTAATGCGGTCTGAAAACAGAGAAATTATCGCGATTGACAATATCCCCGGCAGCGTCAATATGTCAGAGACGACCTTGCCGCAGCGCGCGGTGCTGGTGTTTGGACAGGAAGGCCCAGGGATCTCTGAGGAGATGGCACAGGCGGCGGACAAGATTGTGGCCATCGAACAGTTCGGCTCCACCCGCTCTATCAATGTCGGCGCGGCAGCAACTGTGGCGATGTATTGTTGGCTGCAGCAGCATGTGTTGAAAGGCTAGTGATTGCCGCTTAATAGTTACCAGTCAAGACTTCGCTTCGCTGCGGCTAGATAATAACAACAGTGACCATTTGGATCTGAGACAAAAAATAATTCTTCCACTTCATCATTTGGACATATTTTAAGACACCGGTCATTAGCATACGGTTTGATGAGGTGTATGAATTCAAACTCAAACCTGTCAGATAGCTGCTTTACCTGTCGGCTCTCATCTGTCGGGTCGGGGTAGTCGATCGCTACTAATATATATGACTGGTGGGGTGTTGCTTGAAATAGATAATAGACTGCATCTGGATATAGCGTAATGAAAGAAGAAAATTCACGGACATATGTCATGCCCTTCAATATAGGAAAGGCTTGAATGATAAAGTCAGGTATTGTGATTGTGATGCTATTTTTCATGGTTCTATAATTGTACTATTTAAACTAGTAAAAGTGGACAGTTTTATGACTTGTCCAGGTCTGTTCAGTCAGAAGATCTCAGTCAAGTAGACATCCAGCCGCACATCGTTGCCGTTTGTGACCGTGAATCTGTTGTCTATGATGACTTCGCCTCCTTCATCCTCAGGTAGTCGCCAGAAGACGATATTCTCGCCATGTGGACCACCTGTAGCTTTCACATGACCGTGACCATCGTTAGGAGTGTTGTCGTATCTACCACCGTAGTAGACATTGATCATTCCTCCGGACCGATAGATCTTCGCCTCTCTTCCATCAAAGCGACCGCGTTGCTCCATGATAACTCCTTCTGGAGTCGGGCGGAGAAGGGCTATTCTCCGCGAAGTGGGGCGTCTCCAGCCTGGTGGCTCCAGGCGAGACGCCAGCCTCTGCATGTGCAAAAGCTGATATATATATCAATTATTCGCGTACTTGTCAACAAACATGTTTACAAACAGTCCATAATACCCTATAATTAACCTATGATTTCATTCATATTCCATCATTCACATGTGTTGCCGAGGTAGAGCTCTGATTTTTTGATTGTCCGCGCCGAGTTCTGCCTCGGCGTTTTTGATTGATATATATAAGAAATAATGACATAATGGAACTAACATGAGCAGTTTATCAACACAAAGTTACAAAGGTTCGCGAGACTATTTCCCAGAGGAAAAACGTCTGCAAAATTATATTTTTAACGTTTGGCGCAAAACCGTCGAAAGTTTTGGCTATGAAGAATACGGTGCGCCGTTGCTGGAGCCTATGGACATCTATCTGGCAAAGTCAGGTCAAGAATTGGCAGGTGAGCAAACCTACGCTTTTGAAGACCGTGGTGGACGCCAGGTGACCATTCGTCCAGAGATGACGCCGTCAATTTCCCGCATGGTGGCGGCTAGGCGGCACGAGTTTGTGGTGCCAGCCCGCCTGTATTCAATTGCAAACTTCATGCGCTATGAACGCCCACAGCGCGGACGAGAGCGTGAGTTTTGGCAGCTAAACGCCGACCTGTTCGGTGTGGACGGTCCCATGGCTGATGCCGAAATCATCGAGATGAGTTACCGCTCAGTGCTGAACTTTGGCGCGCGCCCCGACATGTTTACGGTGCGAGTAAATAACCGCCAATTGGTCAATCAACTCCTTGGTCAATTCTTGGGTCTGGATGTCATCGGCGCTAATATGATGACCAAGCTGCTTGATAAGAAAAATAGGATTCCGCCAGAGACTTTCAAGCAGCAAGCCATTGAAATTTTTGGTGCTGAGGGCTCGCGTGAGGGATTGCCGAAGTTGGCTCAGATGATTAGCATGAAGAGTGTTGATGATTTACCGCCTGAGCTGAGCGATAGCCCAAGTGTGCAGCAGATACGCACCGTCATGGATCTGCTGCGGCAAAAGGGCGTGACCAATGCGGTGTTTGACGTGACACTGATGAGAGGCCTGGACTACTATACTGGCACGGTTTTTGAGTTCTTTGACAATGCGCCAGAAAACAATCGCGCTATGTTTGGCGGTGGTCGGTACGACGGGCTTGTCGGATTGTTTGGTGTTGAACCGATGGCGACGGTTGGTGTCGGTATGGGTGCAACGACCATGCAGGTATTTTTGGAAGTCCACGGGTTGTTACCAGAGCTAGCCACGCACACCGATGTGTATATTATCCCAGTTAGTCCAGGAGTCATGAGCGGCGCCGATGCGCTTGCCAGGAAGTTACGCTCTGAAGGGGTGTTTGCTGAGCTCGACATCACGGGTCGCAAGATCGACAAACAACTGAAGGCGGCTCTGAAAAAGCGAGTGCCGTTTGCCGTGTTTGTGGGTCCAGAAGAACTAGAATCAGAAACCTACACCGTGAAAAACTTAGTTGAATCAACTGAACAAAAAGTCAATTTCACCCGCATGATTAGCGTGGTGACTGATCACCGATACGATGGTGACGAGGACGCCTTATTTGAGGCTTAGCCCTATATCTGTTATAATCAACAGATATGAAGACGACTGTAAAGAAACTATCAGATACTAAAGTAGAATTGACCATCTCACTGGGTAACGAAGAGCTGTCAGCCGCTGAGCAAGTAGCGCTTACTAAAATGGCGGGTGACGTGAAGGTACCGGGCTTCCGCAAAGGCAAAGTTCCTGTTAGTGTTGCCGCAAAGCATGTCAACCCAGCGGCGCTGCAGGAGCAGACCTTGGACAATGCTCTGAGCAAAGCAGTAGCCGAGGCCTTCATGGCAGAAAAGATCCAGGCTCTGGACCGTCCAGCGGTTGATGTGAAGAAATTTGTGCCAGGTCAGGAATTGGAATTCACTGCAGAAGTAGAGATCATCCCACCGGTCAAATTGGGTAACTACAAAAAGCTGAAGGCTAAACGGCAAGCCGTCAAAGTTGAGGACAAAGAAGTAGAGGAGATCATCACTCGGATGCGTGAAAACTTTACTGAAAAAACGGAAGTTAAGCGCGCTGCCAAAGAAGGCGATGAAGCGGTTATCGACTTTACTGGCAAGAAAGATGATGTGCCATTTGATGGTGGTGCAGCGAAAGACTTTGCGCTGAAACTTGGCTCTGGCCAATTTATCCCTGGCTTTGAAGAGGGGGTTGTTGGGCACAAGGCTGGCGAAACCTTTGATTTGAAATTGACGTTCCCGAAAGATTACCACGCCAAGGAGTTGGCTGGTGCCGACGTTGTCTTTACGGTGACCTTGCACAAGGTCAATGAATTGTCACTGCCTGAAGTGAACGATGAATTTGCTGCCAAGTGTGGTCCATTCACCTCAGTAGATGAACTCAAAGCTGACATCAAGCGTGAGATTACCGCCCAGAAAGATCGTGAAGCTGACGAAAAGTTGAAAGATGATTTGGTGGGAGAACTGGCGGAAGTTTCCAAGGTGGCGCTGCCTGAACTGCTGATTGACGATCAGATTCGGTCAATTGAGCAAGATTTAATGCAGAACTTGATGTATCGTGGATTGACACTGGACAGTTACTTGCAGACGCAAAAGTTCACGGACAAGGACGATTGGCGAGCCAAAGAGGCTCGTCCTGCTGCCGAAAAGCGAGTCAAGGCTGGTCTCGTGCTGGCAGAGCTGTCCAAGGAACTGGGCGTAGAGGTTTCTCACGAAGAACTATCCGCACAGATTGAGGCTATGAAACAGCAGTATGGTAAAGATCCAAAAATAGCTGAACGCTTCAACGATCCAAATGTTCACCGTGACATCGCAAACCGCATGATCACCGACAAAACGGTCGAAAAACTGATAGAACTGAACAAATAGTCCTTTAGGGTAGCTCGGGCGGCAGCTATACTGCTTCTGCTGGTATTGACAAAAATGCCTTTATGGTGTAAAATAGCACTTAGTTATGTGTGAACGTCACGAAGGTCGTACTTCAACCATTTTCCAGTGCGGTTCAGAACTAGAGCAAAAACCATTACTAGAGCGAGTCATGATGTCTCGTCGTCGTTTTTTGGGACTTTCTGCGGCGGTTGGTGCCGGTGTTGGATTAGTAGGAAGCGCAGGATATCATCTTGGAGCTCGATATGGAGAGGGACCCTCTCGACCCACGCCACAGGAGGCTGCTAGTTCATTGCCGCCATATGATATCACTCTTGGCTCGGTTATTTTGCAGCCCAAGGGCCACAGTAACCACAGAATTACTAGTGATATCGTAAAGGAGATTCAGCAGCAAACAGAATGGATAACTGGCACAACTGCTGGAGCTTATACATTTAGAACACTTCATTGGATAGATGAGACCCCTCCTGATCTTCCTAATGGGGTTTTTTCTGACGGATTGATAGAAAAAATTGCCCAATCATATCATGAAAGGTATAAAGAAATATTGGGCGATCGTGCTATTACTGCTGTGATGATCAACGGTGGCGATACAGAGGGAAAAAATTATGGCGGCCGGGCCTATCAGAAGCCTGATGACGCAGATGGGTCATATTTCCCGTGGTTTACTGTTAATTACAACCGTGCTCCTAGTAGTGTTGTCTCGCATGAAGCAGGTCATGAATTGGGTCCGGAGTTGGGTAAAGGACTGGGGCATCAATTGTTGATGCCAAACCAACTCCAAGGCGAGGATGGAGAGCTACGCAGGGCGTGTGCGTTTGATACCATACAAAACCTCCTGCGAGCTGGTTTTGATCTGGAAAAAGTACCTGGAGACCCTTCTCAAGTACAGCAGTATGCCTCGCCATTTAGTGTTATGGGGCGACCAGATCTATTTGAAAAGAGTGCTCGCATTATTCCCAACGCTTCCAATCCTTCCAAAAATTCCAGACTGCTATTTTCGCCACCAGAGCTGAAACACCTTGATCCACGTCGTAAAGTTAATGACTTTGAAGGTCATTCAGAAACGGTTCGGTACTCATTGTCTCAAGAATTTGATGAGCGACTAGGAGTAGTCATGCCATTACCGGCTGATCATGTATTGAAGAAGATCTTGCCAGATATAGAAAATATTTTCTTTGGACCAATTTGCGGACCACTGTTCGACGAACAAGGAAACAAAATCGAGCATCCTATCCAGAAGATTGGTGTATTTGCCACCTGGAAAGACAACCGTGGTACGGCATTGCTTGAAACGAGCCCATTTAACCTAATTGATTATACTTCTCAAACGGAATCAGTGAATTATGCGGATTCGCAATTGGGTGTTTTGGTGACCTCGGGGTATGACCTTCGCGACGGTGTGTATATTGATGTCCGAGACATCAATAGCTCAGAATCGCAGGAGATTCTTCGGGTTGAACGTGAACGGGTAGCCGAGCGCAACCAAATTATTATGAATAATTAGTATTTTATATTTGCTAATTATCTCCGTAGCTTCCAAGAGTTAATGAGTATTTGGTATACTAGTTGTGGCTAAAGGGAGTAGGAGATATGAGGCAATATCTAGACGCGTTACAGCAGGTTCGCGACAGCGGCGTGAAAAAAGGTGACCGCACTGGCACGGGAACGACGGAGGTGTTTGGCGTGCAAACGCGGTATGATTTGGCGGACGGCTTTCCGGCTATGACTACCAAGAAGTTGTATTTTACCAGCGTGGCACATGAGCTGTTGTGGTTTCTCAAAGGCACTGGCAACATTGAATATCTGGCGCAAAACGGCGTGCACATCTGGGACGAGTGGCCGTACAAGAATTATTTGGAAAAAACCGGTCAGGCTATCCCGGAGATCAATGGCGAGGAGTGGCGTGCCGGCATGAAAGAGTTCATTGGTAAAATCGCGACTGATCACGCCTTTGCCGAGGAATGGGGTGATTTGGGGCCAGTCTACGGCGTGCAGTGGCGCAAATGGCCCGACGGCAAGGGTGGGACGATTGACCAAATCCAAAATGCTATCGACATGATACGGAGTAATCCGACGTCGCGGCGCAACATCGTTAGTGCCTGGAATGTGGCGGAAATTGATGATATCGCCCGAGCCGGTGGACTGCCGCCGTGTCACACTATGTTCCAGTTCAATGTTCGCCCGGGTGAAAATGGCGAGAAAGATAAGTTGGATTTGGCGCTGACCCAGCGTTCGGCGGACATGTTCCTCGGCGTGCCGTTTAATATCGCCAGCTATGCGCTGCTGCTATCAATGATCGCTCAAGTGACGGATAAACAGCCGGGTGAATTCGTCCATACCTTGAATAGTGCGCATATTTATAATAATCACCGTGCGCAGGTTGACGAGCAACTGTCGCGTCGTCTGCTGCCGTTGCCAAAACTGTGGCTGAATCCTGACGTCAAGAACATCGACGACTTCACAATTGACGATATTCGCCTAGAGGGCTATGAGCATCATCCACCGATTAAGGCACCGATTGCGGTGTAAATTGCCGTCATCCTACAATTTTTCGTCGGTAGGTTACGAAATCAAAGGCGTAGGCGTTGTCGTCGTCTGCCGGGTGATGGATGCGGCTCATCTCCTGCCAGATGGTTATGTCGAGCTCTGGGAAAAAGGTGTCAGCGTCTAAAAATGTAGCGTCCACCTCGGTGGCGTAAATGGTGTCAATCTCTGGTGCGTTCAAGGCATCGCTATAGACCTGCGCGCCGCCGATGATGAAGGTTTTGTAACGAGCTAGCGCTAGGGCGCTTTCTAAATTCACAGCCGTAAGAACGCCTTTGACGCCTGTCGGCCGTGAGGAAATGACGATGTTTTCGCGCTCTGGCAGTGGATGAGAGCCGATTGACTCAAAGGTTTTCCGACCCATGATGACATCGCCGCCTCTGGTCAGCCGTTTGAAATGTGCCAAATCTGCTGGCAAGCTCCGTCCCCATGGTAAATCGCCGCCTCGGCCGATGGCGCGGTTGGTATCATAGGCAACGATGATAGCTTTCTCCATATCTTTAGTGTATCATGAGGCGCCGGCTATATGCTATAATATAGTTCATGAATAAAGTAAATAGCTACTTGGTACCAACTGTTATCGAAAAATCTTCTGACGGCGAACGAGCATTTGATATTTATTCACGCCTTTTGAACGAGCGAATAATTTTTCTGGGCGAGGAAGTGAACGAACATACCGCCAACATCGTGGTGGCGCAATTGCTACATCTGGCTCAGGTTGACCCAGAGGCTATCAATAGCCCTGGTGGTAGCGTTTACGACGGGCTGGCCATTTACGACACCATGAACTTCATCAAGCCTGACGTCGCGACCTACGGCATCGGTTTGCAAGCCAGTATGGGCGCATTTCTGCTCTCAAGTGGCGCCAAGGGCAAGCGATTTTGCTTGCCACACGCCAAAGTGATGATCCATCAGCCATCGTCAGGTACGCGCGGTAAGGTGACTGACATGGAAATTGACCTGAAAGAGACACTGGAGGTTAAGGAAATGCTGGCGAAAATCATGGCCAAAAACACCGGTCAAAAGCTCGCCAAAATCAAAGCCGACATGGAGCGTGACTACTGGATGAAGCCAGAAGAAGCAGTGACGTACGGTCTGATCGACGCGGTGGTTAAGAAAGCGTAACTTATATCTCGCAAATATCATCAAAGCGCGCGCCAGCGCCGTAAATGCCGGCTTGAGTGACGATGTTGCGCAGATTAGCGGGGTTTCGAGGCATCGTCGAACATTGCTGCCAAGCTTTTGATGCCTCACCGTAAATATCACAAATGCGTCGACTGAAATCCTTGTTAAGCATCAGCGTCGCATAATATCCCATTTTCATGGTTCTGACCTGACCGTCCAGATAGTTTTTATAACTTGGATCGATTTCGCTCAATGGGGCTGTGCCCTCGGCGGTTTGTACTGGCGGGTCAATCAGCCGGACTTTTAAGGCCGGCAGTCCAACGGCGATGCGTCCCATGTCTAGCGCCATACCTTGCTGTGCGGTACTGTCTTTTTCTATTTCTACCTGAGGCGCTACTAGCATGAAATTGCGGGACTTTGAGCAGTATGAGGTCAATGGGTCGAGAAACTCGGGGAAGTCGCCTTTCATCTCGCCAAATTGGTTACGGAGATCTGCTTGACGTGCTCGCTTGTAGATTTGCCGCTGATGATAACCAATAGTCTCTAGTACTCTCCTGAGGGCAGCGTCGCCACCACTAAAAGCAAAGCGAAAGTCCGAATCGATGCCGTACATGCGGTCACGAGGATGGACAGGGTGAGTTAGAGGGACCCCGTCGCTAAAATGTCCACCACCAGTCAGTGCTTGCTTGGTAGCGGTTTGCAATAATTCAAGCTGTAGCCGATGCACTGGCTGTGCCCAGTGCTCTGTCGGCAAAATGCTGTAGCCGGCGGCAAAGCGACGAGCAAAATCTTGATCTGTGATTTCTAGCATCATGTGGTCATTGATACGGAAGAGAGACTTGGGATCTTGGAGCTGATCTTCATATTGCATGATACCCATTGGCCAACCTGACCAACGCAAAACTTCGCGCATGCCGTAGTCAACTCTATCAACACACAAATCCGGTGACGGACACTCCACCCAGTCTTCTGTCTCAGGGAAAACGGTTTCTTCCAGGGTTAGACCATAGTCGGCTAATGTCTCATCAATGCCAAACGTCTCCAGTAACGCTCTCAAATCTTGGTCGTGGAGGTTTTCTCCACCTTGGATGCCTTGGAAAATCCAGTCTCCCAAGTGCGAGAAAGCTGTCTGTCCAACATCAGAAAACAGCGTTCGCAGCTCCAACACGGTTCGCTGTCGGTCATCAAATCGATCATCACCTTCGGTCATTTTTCGCACAAAAGCCAAGCTTCCCCAAATGTGTTGCCACCGGGAAAAGAGGGTTGTGTTGGGCACCGTAGAGAACGATGGCGGCAATGTTAGTTGCTCGACTGCCTGTAGTCTGCGAAACAGTGGTGAACGTGCCAGTTCCATGAGTAGTGAATCGTACGGCTGTCGGTCACCAATTGAACAGTCTCCCCATACCGCATCATGGATCACCATTGAATTGTCTTCCAGCTCATAGGACGGCATATGTAGCGCACCCATGATGGTCTCGCCCGGATCACCTTGATATCCCGGCATGATGTCTTCTCTGAGGTACAGTTTGTCTGACATATTCTTAGTATAAGATGTTTATAAGCGTCGCCCAAGCATGAGCGATACGTTAGAAAAGGAGCGGTCTATTATTCTTCGGTTGCTGCACGGTCTGGGTTGAACACCATGACGCCTTTGCCGGTTTTTGGGTTGTAACCAAAGACGGCGGCTCGCCCCAGTTTTCTCGGCTCTGCGTCTGGGTCTAGGTCTGGCGATATTTCCATTGCATTACCGATGATATGAAATTGGTCAAGACTACCTTCCTGGGGTGAACACTCATCAATATTAACAGCGACTATTCTATGCGGAGGTATGGGAATTTCATCAGGAGTGCTGGGTGTCTCAACCTCTCTAATGATTCCCTGAGGGTCAGCGACCACGAAGGAAATCTCCCACTCGGAGGCTTCACCGTCCCCAGTGGTTCTTGTGCTGAGGGCTAACTCATTTGGCCCGCAGATAACTGGTACGCACGCTAGCTTGTCTTTATTATCCATGTATTTCTCCTCGTCTCTCACTATTAACAATTTGATCAAGTACTTTTTATATAATAACAAAAAAGTGTTGATATGTCAATGATATGATGTTGCTATGATGTCCATTTGAAGGTGAAAATCAGTATATGATGCTTATGTCAGACGTGCTATACTTTTAACAGATACTGAGGAAAACGGAGGAAACATGGTTTATCGGCGACGGTCGACAGAGCAGCGCTATGTCAAATATCGAAAAATGATGAAACAGCAGGCAACACCTGGGTGTAATTTTTGTCAATTTAGTCCAGAGGATAAGCAGGTGCGAGTGGTGCACGAGCATTTTTTGGTGACAGACAATCTGTTTCCATATGAGATTTGGGACAGCCATGAAGTAGCCGATCACATCATGGTCGTCCCTAGGCGTCATGTTGAAGGCATCTACCAGCTGAATAAGACAGAGCGAGCTGAGTTGATGGATGTGATCGCTGAGTACGAAGAGCAGGGGTATTCTGTTTATGCTCGAGCTCCGGAAAATAAACAAAAGTCTGTCGCCCATCAACATACCCACCTCATCAAAACACATGGTAAACCAAAAAACATGTTATTTACTAGTGTTAAACCATATATTTTATGGAGTAAATAAATCATGACTGTTTATAGCAATATCGAAATCCGCCAAGCCATCAACGACGACATCATCGTCTGTCAACCGTTCAATCCTGACCATGTGGCAGAAGCTAGTTTGGATTTTACACTGGGTCACTACTACTATAAGCAGGAATTTGAAGGCGAATATCGCGTCTATAATCCCTTCGATGCGGCGTATGTTGCTAAATATTTCAAGGGCCCGCTCAAAGCTATGCCGCATGCCGAATGGTGCAAGGAATATGATGCAACACCATTTCAAAACATCCCACCAGATCATCCGATTATCGTGTTGCGTCCTGGCGAGCGGATTTTGGCGCATACTCACGAGTTTGTGGGCATTCGCGCACAGGGTGGTGCGGCGCAGGTGCTGAGCCGCAGCTCATGGGGGCGCAATGGTGTGGCGGTTTGCTTTGATGCTGGCTGGATCGATCCAGGGTATATCAATCGGATTACGCTGGAAATTTATAATCTCAACATGCACGAGAGCGTTGTGTTGCCGGTTGGCGAACGCATTGGTCAAATGATTTTTCACAAAACTGGACCAGTTGAGGGCGGCTATGGCTCTGGCGCTCGTAAGATGAGTGATAAATATCAGACAGGGAACGATTTGGAAGAAATCATCGCTAGCTGGCGGCCAGAGATGCTACTGCCAAAGACGTACCGTGACAGTCGCAAGACTCCGGTGCCAATTGAGGGCTTGAGCCAGGGGCTATTGTGATGGAACGTTCGGGCGCCACGGGAGCCTACATCGTCATCGAGGGCAATGACGGCACGGGTAAATCCACTCAGGTGGATATGTTGGCGGCTTGGCTGAGAGAGCGTGGGCGTGAAGTTGTTGTTGTCGAGGAACCAGGTAGTGATGATGCTGCCAAAACTACCCCAGTCGCCAATGAATATCGGAGGGTCCTGAAAGACGGTCGGTTTAAGTTGGATCCAGAGGTTAATGTGCTTTTGTTCAGCGCGGCGCGGCGTGAGCTGTGGTTTCACAAAATTGAGCCAGCCTTGCAGCGCGGCGCGGTGGTATTGAGTTCCAGGAGTTACGTGTCGACCTTGGTATATCAGGGCTATGGCGAGGGTGTGGCAGAGGACGCCATCATCAATATGACCAAACGTTTCACTCATGAGCGGTACATGAACCCTGACTTTGTGGTGGTGCTATTTGCGGATGACCAAACCAGACAGCAGCGTATCGCCGAGCGTGGTACGACAGAGGCGGTTGACAGTTTTGAATCGCGTGATGATGCATTCCAACAGAAGATTAATGACGGCTACCAAACTGTTGCCCGGACGCACGATATTCCACTGATTTTGGCTGAGCGTTCGCCGACTGACGTACATCAGCAAATTCTTCAAGAAATCTCCAAAAATAATATTGATTTTTGACCTAGTTTCGTGCATACTGGTAGTTAGAGAAGTAGTGTATTCACGACAGGGAGAAACAAAGCGAACGGGCACATCGCTTTTGTTGCAGTCGTGAATTAGGGATCTTCCGGCCGTGATCACTAAATTAAACTAAAGCGAGGAGTTCATACCTGTGGCAAAACAACAGTCCACGGATGGCGGACGCGTGTTCTTCACCTCTGAAGACAGCTCGTTGCCGCTGCCAAACCTGATCGCTCATCAAGAAGATTCTTGGCGTTGGTTCGTCGAGGATGGTTTGAGCGAAATCTTTTCAGAAATTAACCCAATTGACGACTATACTGGTCAGAAATTGTCATTGCGATTTGGTGCGTATCGATTTGACGAACCAAAGACCACCGACCAGTTCGCCAAGGAAAACAATGTGACGTTTGAAGCGCCACTGCACGCGACTGTCGAATTGACCAACAAAGTCACGGGCGAAGTCAAAGAACAGGAAATCTACCTTGGTGATTATCCATGGATGACCGAGCGCGGTACCTTTATCATCAACGGTACTGAGCGTGTGGTAGTCAGTCAGCTGATTCGCTCAGCTGGTGTATTCTTTACGGCTGACACCGTGGCTGGTCGTAACTATTACGGTGCCAAGATGATCCCGGGTCGTGGTGCTTGGTTGGAGTTTGAGACTGCACCAAATGGTACAATTTATGTCAAGATTGACCGTCGTCGCAAATTGCCAGTGACGACCTTGCTGCGTGCTTTGGGCCATCCAAAAACGTCAGAAATTCGTGAATTATTTGCTGATATTGACACTGGTGAGACCAGCTACATCCAAGAAACGTTGGATAAAGACACAACTCGTGGCGCCAATGAAGCGCTGATTGAAGTGTATCGTCGCCTGCGGCCGGGTGATTTGGCGACAGTCGACAATGCGCGCCAGATGATCGAGCGAATGTTCTTTGATTTCAAGCGCTTTGATTATTCCCGCGTCGGTCGGTATAAGCTCAATCAACGATTGGGCCTGGACGTTGCCAACACTGCTGAAAACCGTATCTTCCAGATGAGTGACTTGGTGGCCATCATCCGCGAAATCATTCGCCTCAACAACACTCAAGAGCCAGCTGATGACATCGATTCATTGAGCAACCGACGGGTGAAGCTGGTTGGTGAATTGGTAGCTCGTCAGTTCCGTGTTGGTATGCTCAGGATGCAGCGCAACGCCATGGACCGCATGAGCGTGGCAGATATGGAGGGTGTAACGCCAAGTCAGCTGATCAATGCTCGTCCAGTGGTGGCAGCAGTTCGCGAATTCTTCACTAGCTCACAGTTGAGCCAGCTGATGGACGAGGTTAACCCACTGTCTGAGTTGAGCCACAAACGCCGTTTGAGTTCGATGGGTCCTGGTGGTTTGAGTCGTGAACGTGCTGGTTTTGACGTTCGTGATGCTCACCCAACACACTACGGTCGCATCTGTTCGGTGGAGACACCAGAAGGTGCTAACGTTGGTTTGGTGCTGAACCTCGCCACCTACGCACGGGTCAATGAATACGGCTTTATCGAAACGCCATACCTTAAGGTTGTCAATGGTCGTGTGACTGACGATGTTGTTTACTTGGACGCGGCGCAAGAAGCTGCCGAAGTGATCGCTGACGCTGGTGCTGTTTTGAACGAAGACGGCACGTTCCGTGATGAGCGTGTGTCAGCTCGTAACAATATGCAGCCATCTCAGGTTGACACTGATCAGGTTACCTACATGGACGCAGCGCACAAACAGATTTTGGGGTCAACCGCTGCGTTGGTGCCGTTCATCGAAAAGAACCGTATCGACCGTAGCTTGACTGGTTCAAACATGCAACGTCAGGCAGTACCGTTGCTCACGCCAGAGCCAGCGACTGTTGGTACAGGTGTCGAAAAATCTATTGCCGCAAACAGCGGTCACTTGACCTTGGCGTCAGGTGATGGTGAAGTAGTCAAAGCTGATGCAAATGAAATTCACGTCAAATACAGTGACGGCGTCAAAGTATATGAACTCCGCCATTTTGTTAAAAACAACGACGACCGCTGCTACAACCAAAAAGTTCGCGTCAAACGTGGTGATAAGGTGAAGCAAGGCGATGTATTGATTGAAGGTGCTTCAGTCGCTGAAGGTGAAATTGCACTGGGACGCAACTTGTTGGTAGCCTTTATGCCATGGGGTGGTTACAACATGGAAGACGCGGTGATTTTGTCTAACCGATTGGTACAAGACGACACACTGACATCCATCAACATCAAAGACTACAATGTTGAAGTTCGTGAAACCAAATTGGGCCCAGAGATTGTTACCCGCGATATTCCAAACGTTTCTGAGGAAAGCCTGCGTCACTTGGACGAAAACGGTATTGTCCAAATTGGTTCTGAAGTCAAGGCCGGTGACGTTTTGGTTGGCAAGATTACACCAAAGGGCGAGCAGGAACTTAGTTCGGAGGAGCGCCTGCTCCGCGCCATTTTCGGTGAAAAAGCCAAGGATGTCCGCGACACCTCACAGCGCATGAACAATGCAGGTGGTGGTAAAGTTGTTGGCGTCAAAATCTTTAGCCGCGAAAATGGCCACGACTTGAAGGCTGGCGTGTTGATGCAGATTCAAATCTTTGTAGCTCAGCTCCGCAAAATCGGTGTTGGCGACAAGATGGCTGGTCGCCACGGTAACAAGGGTGTGGTCGCTAAGGTTCTGCCAGTTGAAGACATGCCGTTCATGGAAGACGGTACGCCGATTGACGTAATTTTGAACCCACTCGGTGTGCCAAGCCGTATGAACCTCGGTCAGTTGTTTGAAACACACCTGGGTATGGCGGCACGAGCACTAGGTTACCGCGTCGCAACCCCATCATTTAATGGTGTGCCATCAGCAACAATTTCTGATGAACTAGAAAAAGCAGGACTAGCACGCGACGGTAAGAGTCAATTGTTTGATGGTCGAACCGGTGAAGCCTTTGAAGAGCGCACCACGGTCGGTGTGATGCACATGATCAAATTGCACCACATGGTTTCTGACAAGATTCACGCGCGTTCAACTGGTCCATACACCATGGTTACTCAGCAGCCGCTCGGTGGTAAAGCACAGAACGGTGGTCAGCGCTTCGGTGAGATGGAGGTCTGGGCACTGGAAGCCTATGGTGCGGCAGCAACCTTGCAGGAAATGCTAACCATCAAGTCTGACGACGTCTATGGCCGTGCCAAGGCGTATGAATCAATCATCAAAGACGAACCAATCGTCGGTCCAAAACTCCCAGAATCCTTCAACGTGTTGGTCAAGGAACTCCAGGGATTGGGTCTGAAGGTTGACTTGGTGGATGATGAAGCTGTTGTTGACGCTGAGCACGTGATCGCGTCCAGTGGACCTGAAGATAAAACCACGCCTGCGGTAACGTCTGAAGACGAAGAAGCAGAAACTTTCTTGGATGAATCTGATGATATTGGAGAAATCGAAGGGGGCATGAGCGTACAAGACATTGACGAAGTAGAAGAAATAAAGGAGGATGCGTAAGATGGCGCAATTTGCATTCAATGCTACTGGTATTAGCGATTTTGATGCAGTACGCTTAGTGGTTGCCAGCCCAGAAGATATCCTGAAATGGAGTCACGGTGAAGTTACTAAGCCAGAAACGATCAATTATCGTACTCAAAAGCCAGAGCGTGACGGTTTGTTCTGTGAACGAATTTTCGGTCCCGTTAAGGACATCAATCCACACGACTCAAAGCTGAAAGGTGTTCGTTCACGCGAAGCGGCGGTTGACAAGAACGGTGAACTGGTCACCAAGTCAATCGTTCGCCGTGAGCGCATGGGTCACATTCAATTGGCCGCACCAGTCGCGCACATCTGGTTTATGCGCGGTACACCAAGCGCTATGAGCCAATTGCTCGGCATGACAGTTCGCAACTTGGAACGAGTAGCTTACTTTGCGACCTATGTCATTTTGAAAGTTGATGAAGCAACTCGCGACCAATACCTCGCAGATCTAGAGGCTGAAACTGAAGCTGGTCGTGCTGCTATCAAGATTCGCTATGAAAAAATGGCAGAAGAAGACGGTGCTGACATCAAAGCCTTGGCCAAAGAGCAGAGTCGTGAAGTTGAAGAATTGAACGAGAAATACAATACTCGCAAAGCACAGCTTGACAGCCTAAACAAGGGCGCGTTGTTGTCTGAAACTGACTACCGCAACTTGCCAGAAGAATACGATGAGCTCATCGAAGTTGGCATGGGTGCTTCAGCATTGAAGACGTTGCTGGATGAGATCGACTTGCCGCAGTTGATCGCAGAGTTGACCGAAGAGGCTGAAAGTGCCAAAGGTCAGCGCGAGAAGAAAATCCTCAAGCGTTTGAAGATGCTCGAGAGCATGCACGCCGCTGGTATCAAGCCAAGCAGCTTGACACTGAGTGTATTGCCGGTCATCCCACCGGACCTCCGTCCGATGGTAGCCCTCAGTGGTGGTCGGTTTGCGACCTCAGACTTAAACGACTTGTACCGCCGTATCATCAACCGTAACAATCGTCTGAAGAAATTGGTTGAGCTCAATGCACCAGAAGTCATTCAGCGCAACGAAAAGCGCATGTTACAGGAAGCAGTCGACGCATTGATCGACAATGCCGCTGCTCGTGGTGGTCGCGCTGTCAGTTCAACGGGTGGCCGCCGCCGCCTGAAGTCAATTTCCGACATGCTGAAGGGTAAGCAGGGGCGCTTCCGCCAAAACCTGCTTGGTAAGCGTGTCGACTATTCTGGTCGTTCAGTGATCGTCGTTGGTCCAAAGTTGAAGATTCATCAATGTGGTTTGCCAAAACAAATGGCACTGGAGCTGTTCAAGCCATTTGTCATCAGCTGGCTGATTCGCAACGAGTTTGCTCACAACATTCGCTCAGCAACCCGTTTGATCGAATCAGGCGAAGCAGTTGTTTGGGATGCATTGGATGCGGTGATTGAAGGCAAATACGTGCTATTGAACCGTGCTCCATCACTTCACCGTTTGTCAATTCAGTCCTTCCAGCCAGTGTTGGTTGAAGGAAAAGCCATCCAGCTTCATCCGCTAGTTTGTGCCGGCTTTAACGCTGACTTTGACGGTGACCAGATGGCAGTTCACTTGCCGCTTTCAAAAGAGGCGCAAGCTGAAGCCCGTGAATTGATGAGCGCAACTGCTAACTTGTTGAAGCCTGCTGATGGTGCGCCAGTGCTGCACATTTCACAGGATATCGTGCTGGGTAACTACTACCTGACGTACGACAAGCCGCAGGCACAGACTGACCACATCAAGTCATTTAGCTCAGTTTACGAGGCAGAATTGGCATATGACAAGGGTGATATTCATCTGCAAACGCCAATTCAGATCTTCGCAAAAGGTAAGTTGCGTCAGACAACCTTGGGCCGCGTCTTCTTTAACGAGATTCTGCCAGAGGACTTCCCTTACGACAACAACGTCCAGACCAAGAAACAGCTGAAGAAGGTCTTGGCGCAAATCTTTAACAAGTACGGTGCCGAGGAGACTGCTAAAATTGCTGACCGCATGAAGGGTCAAGCCTTCCGCTTCGCGACAACTGCGGCCGTGTCAACCGGTATGACCGACTACGTCCACTTCGACGAAATCCCTGAGTTCGTGGCTGAGGGTGACGCTAAAGCGGCTTTGATCTCTGAACAATTTGACCAGGGTCTGATCACCGAAGAAGAGCGTTACAACTTGACAGTGAATGCCTGGCGAAACGTTGACAATAAGATTACCGCGTTCTTGAAGGATCAATTGGCGCACATGGATACCAGTATTTCCATGATGGTCAACTCTGGTGCTCGTGGTGATATTTCCAACGTGAAGCTTGCGAGCGCCATGATCGGTATCCAGATGGACGCGACCAACCACGAAATTGAGCTGCCAATCCGTAGCTCCTACACCGGTGGTCTGTCCAGTCTTGAGGCCTTTGTGGCAACACGTGGTGCGCGTAAGGGTTTGATCGACACCGCGCTGAAGACTGCTGACTCAGGTTACCTGACTCGTCGTTTGGTCGACGTGGCACAGGACGTCTTCACGGTTGAGGATGTTGAAGGTGACGACGAAGGTTACGCAATCTACCGCTCAGAAACTGAGGAAACGATGATTGACTTCTCGAACCGCTTGGCTGGCCGTTATGCCGCCGAGACGATTCCGGGTCACGTCAATAAGGATGAATTGATCACTCGGGAAATCGCTGACTCAATTGATGACGATGAAAGCATCCAAAGTGTCAAGATCCAATCAGTCTTGTCAACTAACAACCTCAACGGCATCCCTCAGCGCAGCTACGGTGTTGACATGTCAACTGGCAAATTGGTCGGCAATCATCAGCCAGTCGGTGTCATCGCTGCCCAGTCAGTCGGTGAGCCGGGTACTCAGCTGACCTTGCGTACCTTCCACAACTCCGGTGTAGCTGGTGGTGACATCACCCAGGGTCTGCCGCGTGTTGAAGAATTGTTTGAGGCGCGCACACCAAAGGGCCAGGCGTATGTTACGGAAATTGCCGGGTTGGTTGATGTTTGGGAAGATGGTAAGAAGTACATCGTCCAAGTCACCCCAGAGTCCGGCAACGTTGAGCGCTTGCCGCTGGACGGCCGAACCATCGTGATCAAGGCTGGCTCAAGTGTCAAGGCTGGCGATGTACTAGCAACTGGCGAAGGCGACACTCGTCCATTGATTGCGCCATTTGACGGTGTAGTTGAAGCAGCTGAAGACACCTTGGTAATCGCTGCTGAAGCTGGCGCACCAGCTCGTTACGAAATCCCAGGCACCATGCAATTGGTTGTTAAAGCTAACGACGTCGTTGAAGCTGGTGACCGCCTAACAGCTGGTTCATTGAACCTGCATGACTTGATGCGACTGAAGGGTGTCGAGGCAACTCAGCGCTACATCATCAACGAAGTACTGCGCATTTACGCCGCTCAGGGTCAAGACGTGGCCGACAAGCACCTGGAGATCATCGTTCGCCAGATGTTCAGTCGTGTTCAGATCGAAGATGCGGGTGACAGTGACTTTGTGACGGGTGACATCGTCTCCAAGGCTGCGGTGGTGAACACCAACAAGCAGCTGGCCGCTGAAGGCAAAAACCTCATCAGCTACACCCAGTTGCTACTCGGTATCACCAAGGTGTCCATTTGGAGCGACTCATGGCTATCTGCTGCGTCCTTCCAGGACACCACTCGCGTGCTGATCAACGCTGCCGTATCTGGTCGCGCTGACCACTTGCATGGCCTCAAGGAGAACGTCATCATCGGCCGCAAGATCCCAGTGGGGACGGGTGCTGTCGAAGAGGATGAAGCATCAACTGATGACGACACTGAGGAAATGGTTGAAGAATTCTCAGAGATGTAGTCACACTCGAGCCTAGTGACCGTGCAGTATTCTCCCCTCCATAACAGAGGGGAGAATTGTATATTATGATAATTTATGGTATAATAAAAGTATGAGTGAGCTGCTTGAGCAAATTGGACCTATTGGTATAGATGCTATACAATCACCTCAACCAGTTGACAGTGAGCTGAGAGGACCCGTTTATCTGGCAGATTCTACGCTTTCAGATGGTGAATCACCGGTTGCCGTACTTTTTTCGCAATGGTCGGACTACGGTGAGCGAGCAAAACAGCAAGGGAGAACGGAAGTCCTAGCAGACCACATCAAGGGGTTGGCAGTTGCAGTGGATAATCCAGGAGTGAGTCCACATGCAGACCCTATGAGCTCGGAAATTAAACAAGCTCTAAAAGAAGGCGATCTTTCAAAAGTGTCAATATTGCAATGGGATGCTATAGGTACGGCGCTCAACCAGGAGGGCTATGACTTCGGTGACGTGAAGCGACTGGTCGGCTATTCACTGGGCTCGCACCTGGCGGCGTCAGCCGCAAAACATGCACCAGGGGAAGTGAGTTTGTCGCAATTAGACTTATTTGAAACACCGGTGATTGACAAAACATCCCGTCCGACTAAGGCTATGGCTAAATTGGCTATGAGATTTCTGGCCCACGGTGGTGACAGATTAGCGGAGACTATTGCTGCAAACCCTGATTGGGCAGCTCCATGTCGTAGTGAAGACTCATTATTGCTACCCAAAATGGTACTACAACGGCCAGCTGGCTTATGGTACTATCCTCGGGCTATCGCTCATCCTGAAAATGATATTGCCAGTGATCTGATGAGTGCTAGTCGTCGTTCGCTGCGCGAAGCAGTGGTGACGGTGAGTGCCACTGATGCTGATAAAATAAGCCCTATCCAAGATAATGAACGACTAGCTCAACGGTTAGGTGCGGCTGGTATGTCAGTAATGGGCTTCAAAATTATGGACGCAGTGCATGCCTCTCAGGACAATATGGCCTGGTGGAAGGGCGTCTTAGAAGAGGTTGATGCTCGAGTTAAAAACCAGTAGATTTTTTAGGTTATGTGTGGTAAAATTATCCCAGAGTTTCCTCTTTTCGGAGTAAGCGGTGTTTTGAATGTGTACAGACCGCGTGCTCGGCAGAAAAGGTATAGACACGGGGCGGAGTTGCTGAATCCAAGCCGTAGGTGCTAAGAGAAGCTGGTTTTTGCGTGTAAAATCGCGCGCCAACTCATTAGAGCCACCGGGCGAATTGCCATAAATCACTAATTCAACCAAGGAGAAATTGGATGCCAACAATCAACCAATTGGTGCGCAAGCCGCGCCAAACGGCTAAGAAAAAGTCCAAGTCGCCAGCACTGGGTCGCATTCACAACGCCCTGAAAACGCGTTACTACGACCAAAATGCACCGCTCAAGCGTGGTGTTTGTGTGCGTGTGACGACCAAGACACCAAAGAAACCAAACTCAGCTTTGCGTAAAGTTGCCCGCGTGAAATTGAACAACGGCTACGAAGTTTGGGCCTACATCGGTGGTGAAGGTCACAACCTGCAGGAGCACGCTGTGGTCTTGATCCGCGGTGGTCGTGTGCCTGACCTTCCGGGTGTGCGCTATCACATCGTACGTGGTGCCTTGGACCTTCAAGGTGTCAACAACCGCAAGCGGGGCCGTTCGAAGTACGGTACCAAGAAAGGGGATAAATAATCATGCCTCGTAAAGTTACCAAGAAACTACAACGCCAATTGCAACCTGACCGCCGCTACCAAAGCGTGCTAGTGCAGCGCTTGATCAACAAGTCAATGCTGGATGGCAAGAAATTGGCGGCTGAACGCGCTGTTTACACCGCACTGGAAACTGCTGCCAAGAAATTGGATTCAGAAGATCCACTAGCAGTGTTTGAGAAAGCCTTGAAAAACGTCAGTCCAAACTTTGAAGTGAAGAGCCGCCGTGTTGGTGGTGCGAACTACCAGATCCCATTCCCAGTTCAGGGACATCGGCAGTTGCACTACGCGTTCAGCTGGCTGGTACAATCAGCCCGCGCTCGCAGCGGTATGCCATACTCGCAGCGTTTGGCGCTGGAAATCGTTGATGCGTATAACGAAGCTGGTGCCGCCTTCAAGAAGAAGGAAGACACCCACAAGATGGCCGAAGCCAACCGCGCCTTTGCGCACTTTGCTCGTGGCTAATTATCTGAGCATGCAAGATATCATCCGCTCCAGGTAATCTGGGGCGGATTTGCATTTTATGTGTAATTATGATATGATCAGAAGATGAATGAGCAACAATTTTCACCTGACCGAAAGCATAATTGTTACATTGACTTTGTTGGTGCCGCCCAGCGAATGCAGGAGAGGATAACAACTTTTGAGGAGACCCACAGAGGTTAGAGTGGGTTAGGTTATGTTCTTGATGATATCGCACAACCACATAGCGCGCAGGAAATGGTGAGCAGAGTAGCTAAAGGGCTGGGGGTCATCATAAATCCACGGGATCTATCCACTGGTAATCCTTTCCATGATCCGGTAAAGGTCATGATTGAGACCGCCAAAGGTGCAGTTATCGGCCTGGGGCTTTGCAAAGAGCAGCTTCGCGATACCGGCATATCTCCCAAGGACTTAGTACCGAGTGATTTGAAGAGTCAAATGCATAAGCCGGGCGATATGAATGAACTACACAAGCTGGCGGAGCGGTATCTTGAACTCTCCGGTCATGGGCTGGCGTTGATGGACCCAGCTACGCAAGAAATAGTAGAATCCTGGATTGATGAAGCAACCCCGCAAATTGATCGACAAATCTTTACTAAAACAGGTCTAGGCATCTTTCTACGCAATGCTAATTTCAAATTGCAAGAGTGTGACGCGTACAAGATGAGGCACGAGGCTAATGCTGGTGGAGTGGACTGGGACGACTTGCTGGGCTATTGCCAGGAAAATCTTGAGAGTTAAATCATAAAATCAAGCTATTATTTTCTGTAGCTATCTGGTATAATTGGCAATAAGAGTAGTTTTTTGGTGCCAAAAAATTGACCAAAGATCTCGACAAATTAACGTAATATAAAGGAAAATTATGGCAGAGACGAATGTTCCGCTGAAAAATTTTAGAAATATCGGTATTATCGCCCATATTGACGCCGGTAAAACGACGACAACTGAGGGTATTTTGTACCGCACTGGTTTGACCCACAAAATCGGTGTGGTCAAAGGCGACGGCGACGGTGCAACCACCGACTGGATGGCGCAGGAAAAAGAACGTGGTATCACCATCACCTCTGCAGCGGTGACCTGTTTCTGGAAGGGTCATAAGATCAACATCATCGACACCCCAGGGCACATCGACTTTACCGCTGAGGTGGAGCGTTCACTGCGCGTGCTCGACGGTGCGGTGACCGTGTTTGACGGCAAGATGGGCGTTGAGGCGCAGTCTGAGACCGTCTGGCGCCAGGCTGACAAATATGGTGTGCCGCGCATCTGCTTTATCAACAAGATTAACCAAACTGGTGGTGACTTCTGGAAATCTTTGGAGTCAATTCACAACCGCCTCAGCAAGCAAGCTTTCCCAATTCACATCCCAATTGGCTTTGAAAAGACCATCAACGGTGTGGTTGACCTCGTCGACATGAAGGCGTACACCTACACTGACTTTTCTGACCACGAATTGGTACAGGGTGAAATTCCAGCCGATATGTTGGAGAAATGTCAAAACGCCCGCAGCCTGTTGGTAGAGAATGCCGTTGAGGCTGACGACGAATTGATGATGAAGTTCCTTGACCAGGGTGAAGAGGCTATCACGATTGATGAGCTCAAGTCTGCGCTGCGTAAGCGCGTGCTGGCTGGTGACTTCTTCTTGGTCACTGGTGGTGACGGCCGCGGTGTCATCGTGGAGAAAGTACTTGACCTGATGGTTGACTACTTGCCAAGCCCACTGGATGTCGACGAAATTTGGGGTAAAAATCCAAAGACTGGCGACGAAGTGAGCCGCAAGCCAGACAACAAAGAGCCAATGAGTGCCTTGGCCTTCAAGATTGCGACCGACCCATTTGTTGGTAAATTGATCTTCATCCGCGTTTACTCAGGTGTTTTGAACTCAGGTAGTTACGTCCTGAACACCACGACTGGGGACAAAGAGCGCATAGGTCGTATCGTGCGAATGCATGCCGACAAGCGCGAGGAAATCGATAAGATCGCTGCTGGTGACATCGCTGCGGTGGTTGGTTTGAAGAACACTGGTACTGGTAACACCTTGACTGACCCAGCGCACCCGATTGCTTTGGAATCAATTGAATTCCCAGAACCGCCAGTATCTATCGCCGTTGAGCCAAAATCAAAGGCTGACCAAGAGAAGATGGCATTGGCCTTGCAACGCTTGGCTGAGGAAGACCCAACCTTCCGCATTCACACTGACGAAGAAACTGGTCAGACTATCATGTCTGGAATGGGCGAGTTGCACCTGGACATCTTGATCGACCGTATGAAGCGTGAGTTCAAGGTTGAAGCGAACATCGGTGAGCCACAAGTGGCCTTCCGCGAATCAATTAAGGGCAAGGCTGAAGTCCAGGGTAAGCACGCCAAACAGTCTGGTGGTCGTGGTCAATATGGTGACGTCTGGGTACGCTTTGAACCAAATGAGGCTGGTAAAGGCTTTGAGTTTGTTGACGAAATTAAGGGTGGTGTGGTGCCACAAGAGTACCGCCCAGCTGTCATGAAGGGTATTAAAGAGACCTTGGAAGGCGGTGTTATCGCTGGCTATCCAGTGGTTGACGTCAAAGCAACCCTGTATGATGGCTCATACCACGATGTCGACTCCTCAGAACTGGCCTTTTCATTGGCAGGTTCATTGGCAGCCCGCGAAGGTATCAAGCAAGCAACGCCAATCTTACTTGAGCCAGTCATGAAAGTTGAAGTAACCACCCCAGAAGAGTTCATGGGTGATATCATCGGTGACCTGAACTCACGCCGTGGTCGCATCGACACCATGGAAGATTTGATGGGCGGCGCCAAATTGGTCAAGGCCTTTGTGCCGCTGGCAAACATGTTTGGCTACACCTCAGACATCCGCTCGATGTCACAGGGTCGTGCAGCCAGTACCATGGAGCTCGCGCAGTACGAGGAAGTTCCACCAAATGTTGCTCAAGAGATAATCGAAAAGCGCAACAAATAATCATCAAAAAGCCCCGGTCAACAGCCGGGGTTTTCATATGGTATAATGTATTCATGAAATTATTCATTCTGTCAACCCAGAAGCTGGCGCCAGCCAGGTTGACTGTTTGGATGACACTCGTTTTCCTGGTGGGGATCGCTCTGTCGGCATGTTTAACTTCAGAGTCACAATGGGTAAACTGGAGCTTCAGCGCCCTGGGTGAGCGTGGTGAATTGTCTTCGTTTATATTTAACATTGCTATCGCTATGATGGCAGTCATCATGTGGTGCTTGGCGGAGTCGATGTCTGGCATTTTGGAGCAGGCTGAGGCAGTAGCTACTGCCAGGCTGAGTTTGGTAGCACTGCGAACCATAGCTTTTTGTGGCATGGCCATAGCCATCTTTCCTAATGACACCCAGCACGGGCTGCACTACATCTTTTCACGCCTATCCATCATCGTCTTTGCATTCTACGCATTTATGCTGCCATTTACCACCAGTTTGTTCACACGCCAGCAAAAAAGCATCATGCTAGGGCTGTCAGTGGCTGCCGTCATGGCCTGTGTTCAAGGATTTGTGCACCGAGAATTTTCGTTCGTGGTCTATGAGGCCGCTGCTGGTGGGCTTGGAGCGTTATGGTTCTATCTGACTAGCAAATTCACCCAGCAAGCTGTTAACGCGTCAACTACTACTCTGCAGTCGTCGGTATCCCAACAAAAAGCTTCCTGATTTGACTGCGGATGGGGCGGCCAACAGCATTACCAAATGACGCGCCTACAGCAACAGCGAACCCAATCATGACGGCTCGCGCCAGACTTGCCAAAGCGACAACGTAGCCTGGGTCTGACGGTGCCTGACTGATGATGCCCATCAAGCCGTTGTACAATGACAAACCTGGTACCAGCGGCACAATGCCCGCGCCGATGATGGCTAGAGAAGGGATGCGCCACAGTCGGGACATGAACGTTGCTACCAAACCGATGGCCGCAGCTGCCGTACCGCTCGCCAGCAACACATCCCAACCAGCATCAGTCAGTAATTGAAATAGTCCCCAACCACTTGCCCCCACGAGACCAGCCAGGATGGTGCCAAAGAACGGCGCGTGATTGCCAATGACGAATGCTGAAGCGATGACTGCCGCACCGATGTACTGCGTATAATTATCCACCAACGTCAAACGGTCTGGGGTGGTTGGAAAACTGATGCCTAGTCTGGTAGCGATGTGTAGGCCGATGGCTACGCCGATCACGATACCACTGGTTGCCATCAGCACTCGCAACAGCCGGGCGTTTGCCGTGACATAGTATTCATCAATTGCATCCTGAAACGCACCGACGATCATCATGCCCGCCACCAACAGGACGATTCCACCAATCACGATCAAGGTTGGGTTGAACGCCAAGTTGAACTTGGTATTGACACAGACAACAGCGGTGGCGATGAGCGTGATACAAAGCGACATGATGATCTGCGTGAAAAATACCGACACGCCGACACGCCACAACAGGCGCATGGCAACAGTGCTGAGTGTGCCAACCAGCATTGCTAGTAGCGCCATCTGCACACTGCCGCCGTACATAACCACCACACCAGCGCTCAACGCACCACCAGACAGAGCAATGAGTGTCCGTGGGTGGCGTTTCTCAGGATTGATGATTTTTTCCAGTCGCTCCTCGGCCTCGCTCAAGTGAATGTGCTGGTAGCGGATCCCTCGGGACAATGCCTGCAATGCTTGGATGGTTTGGTAATTGACATCCACCAAGGTGATGGCGCGAATCAAGGTCAGTGGTTCGCGGTTAATGCCGCGGTCTTGCGAAACCGTGATGAGCGTTGAGCTGATGTCCATGTGAACTGGCTGTTTACAGTAAGTTCTGGTGATACCAAGCATCATATGCACCACGTCTCGCGCCGACACGCCCATGCTGAGGAGCTTTTCGGAGATAGTCAGAACCAACCGCAAAGCACGCATGTTCGGCGTCAAACTCTCGTCAATTTTTTCGATCACTTGGGCAGGAATTGGCAAGGGAAGGCGAGCAATTTTGCCGAGTGACTGTAGTAAGATTTCTGGTACTTTTTTATTTATCCTGTTCATCAATAATTAGTGTATCAAACTTTATCAAATTTTTGCCAAGAAAAACCCCGCAATATGTGCGGGGACGCGGTGTTTCCGCGGTTTTACAGACATTTTTCTTAATCATGCGCGCCTCTACTGGCGCGCGTGCACCTTACTTCTCCTCATCTTTGATGAAGAGGGTGGTGGTCAGGACCGCGAGTGCGGCCCCGATCACCACGAGCGTGACCACCCCTGTAACGGGGCTATTCAACCAGGATGGAACGTCCTGGTTGAATTGGGCGGCCATCCCCGCGATTGCGGGGATGGCCAATGCGATAACCAGAATGGCTATCGCATTGGCCTGTATTCTCCAGATGGGTATAGTACCCATCTCCTCTCTTAAGATCGTGAGGTGCGGCCTTTCCGCGCCTCAAGCCACCAAGCATCTGGCTTGGCGGCGAAGCGCAGTCAGTGACCTCATGAGAGGCACTGAACAGGCTAAATCATAATATAGCACATATTTATAAAAAAGTCAATGACATGAAAATAGCCCACCGAACTGGCTCAAGCCGAATCGGGTGTGGTCGACCCGAGAATGCCATGAGACACTCAATCAGGTTGAGCCGATTCGGCGAACTATTTTCGGTGGGCAAGTTATTTGCCCGGGTTGCGTCCCCATGAAAATGACGTGAGGACACTAAACAGGCTCAGCCCCGCCATAATGGCAAAACCGCCTTGTAGCTCATGGGCATTTCCCTTGAGCGGAAGAACCCAATATTGCCCGATGGCCAACAGGGCCACGACCAGCAGCGTGGCATTCCACGTGCTCTTACGACGTACAATCCGTCGCAACAGCGCTACTACTATGAGTAGCACCACGACCAGTAACGCTGCCCCCAGCAAGAACCACATCTTCTTCACCTCCTCTCGAAAACTCAGAAAAAAAGATGCAATTGGACAAGTACTCTTTTCAAACGCCTCACGACAAATGAAAAGCTATTTGCATAGTATCATACAATAGTAAAAAGTCAAGTATGCTGTTTATGTTTCAGTACGTCGCTAAGCCCTAGTCAATTCTACACAGAACCAACCCACTGCGCACTGGTAGATATACCCGTACATTGTCGCCATGCGCCCCTGGTGTGGTGAAATATCGCTGGTTTTGTTGGACTCGTCCGTGACCGCCAAACTGCTGGTCGTCGCTGCTGAGGGCTACTCGGTATGACCCAGCCGCTGCCGGCACGTCATAATCCGTCCACGACTGGTCGGGCGAAAAGTTGATGATGAACAGCAGGTCACCGCGCATAAAACTAACTACGTGGTCATCTTGGCGAATGGTGAGGTAGTGAATGCCGGGGACGTCAACGGTTTTGATGAGTTTCATCAGGTTCGCGTCAAATTCACCGAGCCATTGGTATTTGAGAAAGCCATTGTCGCGTAAACTCCACTGGCGCCGCGCGTGCTTGAACGACCAATCATTGCCCTGACGCGGGAAGTCGATCCACTCGGGATGCCCAAATTCATTACCCATAAAGTTAAGGTAGCCACCGCCGTGCAGTCCAGCGGTCAACAGGCGGATAAGTTTGTGCAGGGCTACACCGCGCTCCACCGTCAGGTCAGGGTCGGCTTTATCCATATGCCAATACATTTCTTTATCAATCAGTCGAAAAATCAGCGTCTTGTCGCCGACCAAGGCCTGATCATGACTCTCGGCGTAAGTGATGACTTTTTCCTCTGGGCGGTGCGAACTCAGCGTATGTGCCAATTCGCCCAAGTCCCAATCTTCGTCGCGCTTTTCCTTCAGTGTTTTAATCCAGAGATCAGGCGCGCCCATCGCCAGTCGATAATCAAAGCCCAGGCCGCCGTGTTCTGTCGGTGCCGCCAGCCCGGGCAGCCCGCTCATTTCCTCGGCAATGGTCGTGGCATCGGGGCGAACAGCGTGAATGACGTCATTTGCCAGTCTCAGGTAGACCAATGCGTCCTTATCAACATCATCACCAAAATAATCATCATAGCTGGTGAAACTTTTGCCCAAACCGTGGTCGTGATATAGCATACTCGTCACACCGTCAAACCGGAACCCGTCAATATGGTACTCATCCAACCACCAGCGGCAATTACTAGCCAAAAAGTGCAGCACTTCCTGCTTGCCATAATCAAACAGCCGTGAATCCCAGGCTGGATGGTCGTGAGCCTTGAAATATTGCGTTGGATCACCCGCGAAATTGCCGAGGCCTTCGACTTCATTTTTGGCGGCATGAGCATGAACAATGTCAATGATGACGCGCAGCCCCAATCCGTGCGCCTCGTCAACTAATCGCTTAAAACCATCGGGCGTACCAAAGCGCGACGACACCGCAAAAAAGTTGCTGACGTGATAGCCGAAACTACCATAGTACGGGTGTTCGGCGATAGCCATTAGCTGGATGGTATTATAGCCAGATTGTTTGATGCGCGGTAGGACGCTCGCGGTAAATTCATTGAAACTGGCAACTTTTTCCTCTTCGCTGCTCATGCCAATATGCGCTTCGTAAATCAACGGCACGTGCGGCGCAGGTGGAACGTCATGCTGCCACTGATATGGCTCATCAGGCTGCCACACGACGGCCGAAAAATCCACCGAATCATCATCTTGGACGACGTAGGTGGCGTATGACGGCAAGCGCCAGCCGTCGCTATTTGGCCAATAGACACGCAGTTTATATTTCTGACCGTGATGTAACGCATGCTTCGGCAAATCAACGCTCCATTCACCATGCCTACCAGGCTGCAGGGCAAATTCCTCGCGCTCCTGCCACTCAGAAAAATCGCCAACCATCACTACGCGCGTGGCGTTTGGCGCCCATTCGCGAAACGTCCAGCCTGCCGCTGTCTGATGTAAACCAAAATGATGAAACCCTAGCGCAAACTCTGCCGGCGATTTTCCATCCAAAACCCTCTCAAGTGTCGACGAAACATACGCCTCGCGGGCGTTGATGACGGGTTCATGCGGCGCCAGCCATGGGTCAAGGTCAACTAGCGTTTTCTTGCTCATGGTTATAGTATACCGCATGGAGCGATGATTATGCTTGAAGTTTAGGTCATAGAGGTATACGATACAGCTATATGAGGTCACCACGAGTAGAGACTGGCATCGATTTGTTGGGTCGATTGTCGACGGATGATTGGCAGAAAATTGCCAAGGCCAATATGCAGCTTGGCAGCGATAAAGAGGCTGAGGCGTTGGGTAATGTTGAGCGAGTAATGCGCACGGACGAAATTGAAGGCGAGCGAGTGAGGGTGATTGGGTATGCTCAAGCCGCGAGTGATGATGCATATGAGTTACGGGCGGTTGAGGGTGTGGCGGACGTGGTGACGTCAGTGGAGATCGACCCTGATGAATCAGTGCCATTTGCTACGTACACCAAGGAGATGGCGGCGTTATGCGTGCGTACGGTACAGAATAATACGGTGATGGACTATTATTTCCCAATCGACCGGCAAGCGATCGTAACAGCAGAGCTATTGCCCGACACCAGCCGTGTACCACGTCACATCCGCAAACTGCGTCATTATGTCGACAAGACCGAAGAAGTCGTCGAGGCTAATGATGTTCAAGACGCTGCGTCCAAGCGAGAGCTGATAGGTGATTTGAACACGGTACTAGATGAAATAATTTGCGGTACTGGGGTGCGGGTGGAGTGTAGAGCATACGCGAGGAGGGTCGGAGCTAATGAATACGGCGTTGATGTTGACGCAGATAGCCAAGTCCTATTTGCTGACCTACCAATCTTTACCTGGCGCGGCAATCGCCCAGTCTTGGAAATGTTCGACAAAGAAGATCAGTCAGTGCTGTTTCGGGTTGACGTGAAAGACATGGTTGATATCATGCCAACTGATGAAGAAGGGTTTGAGGACGGTGCTGATTTGTTTGAAACAGTCTTTACTGAGGAATTCCAGCAGTTGACGTGGCAGCTGGCGACTGATCTTTCATACACTGAGGAAGCTCATCTTCCGGATGCACTGCGCGAACATATCCAGACGCTAAATAATGCATTGCCATATGTTGGCGAGCTTGATACCGTCAGCTTGTCGGGTTTTGTGTTGGCGCCAAGTGGTACGGATGGCAATTTGAAGCTTGAGTTTGTCGACAGTGATAGGGCATATGTCAGTGAGGCAAAATTTGTTAAATATAACGGATCCTTTCACGCGGTGATTGAGGTAGGTGTGTTTGATTATTCAAATAGCCAGTCGCGAAGTGTCTATGTAATCCCTAGTCGTGACAAGTTGTTACGATTTGAGAGTTTAGACACCGACACTGAAGATCTGAGGATTGCTGTTGATGAGTTGCATGACATTGCCGAGGATGCCGGGGGTGTATTTGAGGAGGCTTTCTATCAGTTTTCTTTGGAAGATCAGCTTGAGATCTTGAAACAATATGATGACGAAGCACATGGTGTGCTGGGATTTATCGACAACCCGCATGACTTTGACGGCGAGTGTACGGTCATGGCGTATCGTTGTTTGCCAAGCGACCTGCTGAACGTTGTCTCGTGGAACGATGCTCCGCTGCAAGAAGTCGGTGATGATAAGGGTACTGAGCCGTTCACCCTGCGGGCGGATCGACTGGCGGTATGGAACCCAGAGCTGGATGATCCGTCGAGGTTTGACGGAAACATTACAAAAGTTACGGATTTACCGCTTAGTTTTGGCGAGCCAGTACTGATGATTGGCGACCGCGAAAATGATATGTTCTATCTGGTGCGCGCTCGCGACATCATTGGTCTGTCGCGGCATAGCGATGAAGACGTTTTGTGACATGGCTCAAGCCAGCGATATTCACGCAAGCCTCCAGAATGGTGCAATTTGAAAAAATCAGGGACGATTTCCTTGCGAAATATTATAAAACCCGCTATAATTAAGCGCATACGCCGTGGAGCCTTTAATTGGTCATACCCGCGTGAAATAATAATTAAATAAGGAGAACTTCTACAAATGGCAGATGCATTTGACCGAAGCAAACCGCACGTTAACGTGGGTACAATGGGCCACGTTGACCACGGTAAGACAACGCTGACCGCTGCGATTACTGCAGTGTTGGCAAAGCGCCTTCCAAGCGCAGTTAACAAACCAATCGCGTACGACCAGATCGACAACGCACCAGAAGAAAAAGCCCGCGGTATCACCATCGCGTCTTCACACCAAGAATACGAATCACCAAAGCGCCACTACGCGCACGTTGACATGCCAGGTCACGCCGACTACGTCAAGAACATGATCACCGGTGCTGCTCAGGTTGACGGTGCAGTGTTGGTTATCGCTGCAACTGACGGTCCAATGCCTCAGACTCGTGAGCACGTGCTGCTGGCAAAGCAGGTTGGTGTGCCTAAGTTGGTTGTCTTCTTGAACAAGATGGACATGGCTGACGAAGAGATGGTCGAGCTGATCGAAGAGGAAGTTCGTGAGCTTTTGGAAGCTAACGGCTTTGACAAAGACGCTCCAATCATCAAGGGCTCAGCTTTGAAGGCTCTTGAAGGCGATGAGAAGTACGAAGACGCCATCATGGAACTGGTTGACGCTATGGACAGCTACATCCCAGAGCCAGTTCGTGATATGGACAAGCCATTCATCATGCCAATTGAGGACGTCTTCTCAATCAAGGGTCGTGGTACTGTGGCAACTGGTCGTATCGAGCAGGGTGTTGTTAAATTGAACGATGAAGTTGAAATCGTTGGTTTGAAGCCAACCCAAAAATCAGTTGTGACTGGTATCGAGGCCTTCAAGAAATCTCTCGACCAGGGTCAAGCAGGTGACAACGCTGGTATTTTGCTACGCGGTATCGAGCGCAGCGACATCGAGCGCGGTCAGGTTCTGTGTAAGCCAGGTACTATCACCCCACACACCGAATTTGAAGCTGAAGTGTACATCTTGAAGAAGGAAGAAGGCGGTCGCCACACTCCATTCTCCAAGGGTTACAAGCCACAGTTCTACTTCCGCACCACTGACGTGACTGGTGAAGTTGAATTGCCAGCTGACAAAGAAATGGTTATGCCAGGCGACACCGTAACCTTCAAGGTTAAGTTGCTCGCCCCAATCGCTATGGAGCAAGGTTTGAACTTTGCTATCCGCGAAGGTGGCCGTACTGTTGGTGCTGGCGTGATCACCAAGATCAACAAGTAATCACTCTAGTAGATTACCAAAAATACCCTCGATCATCGGGGGTATTTTTGTATTGACAATCATAAGCCGCATTGGTATGGTAATGGGTAAAGGGTCAGGAGAGGGTAGCATTAACCAAATAAGGAGTAATCATATGAACAGAGAAGCGGGGTTGGAATACGGTTTTTCTTGGTGGAGGCGAGCTGCAGCTGTGGCGGCAGCTGGCACCCTGTCGTTAAGCCTAGTCGGCTGCGAAAAACCAGCAGATGAAGAATCCACAAGGCAAGCTGAACAATCAGAAGTTACGGTTGCAGAAACGACGCCGTCAGTTGAGGGTGATTCTGGGCGATCCTCATCAAAATACCCAAACATAAAGAATATTGCTAGTCTGTCTGATAGCGAATACCTCAGGCTGTGTTTTATGGGTGAAGAATATGCACTATCGTGGAAGGGCACAATTGGCCAATGGGAGGATGTTGCTACAAAGGTTAACTCAACCCGTTGTGAAGGTAAAGGATACCCTAGTGACGGTTGGAAAAATACAGATGGCAACAACTATTTTGTGTGTATTCCACGCAAATCTCCCGATTCTGACGGAGAGCTACATTATTACCTTACGAGCGCATACACAAACGGTGAGGGCGGCCATAATATTAGTTCTACAGACCATGGACGAATGCGTATGGGGCTTGATGAATCTTGCGACCCAAATCCAGGGCCTGGAGGTATGGTAGAATAGTACATAGACAATACATCTAACACAAAAAGGAGATATGGTGAATAAACAGAAATTGGTGATTATCGGTGGCGGCGGAATGGTTGGCGCGACGACGGCGTATGCTTGTGCGCTGCGCAGTGTGATTGAAGAAATTGTATTGATCGACCGCAATGCGGATTTGGCGTGGGGCCAGGCGGCGGACATCAACGACGCCATGGGGCTTGACCGCAACGTTGTGGTGCGCCCGGGCGACTACGCTGATATCAACGACGACGATATTGTCGTCATCACCGCCGGCTCGCCACAGCTACCAGGTCAGACACGGCTGGAGCTGGTCGGTGTTAATGCCAGTATCATGCGCGACATTGTCAAAAACATCATGGCTGGTGGCGCCAAGCCATATTTGGTGGTCGTCAGTAACCCAGTTGATGTCTTGACGTATGTGGCGCTGAAAGAGTCAGGACTACCGAAAACCCGAGTGTTTGGTACGGGAACGACGCTTGACACTGCACGGCTAAAGTCATACCTGGCGGACGCGCTGAATGTCGACAGTAAAGCAGTCGACGCGTACATCTTGGGCGAGCATGGTGACTCTTCGTTTTCTACCATCGAAACCGCGCAGGTTGGTGAGGTGCCTATTCGAGAATATCCGGGCTTTACAGAGGAGACGATTGAGGGCATTGAGCAGAAAATCCGTGACCGCGCCTACCGAGTGATCGAGACAAAGAAGTCAACGTATTTTGCCATTGGCTTTGTGGTTTCTAAGATTGTCTCGGCCTTACGTCAGTCAACACGTACAGTCTATCCAGTCTGTTCGCTGGCTGAGGGTGAATATGGTCTGGACAATGTGGTGCTGGGCTTACCGTCGATTATTTGTTGTGACGGCGTAAAAATTTTGACAGGCTATCCACTGACTGAACGCGAAAAGGAGTCTCTCAATAATTCCGCTGCAATCATCGGTGAAATGATCGCTCACCTTGATAAAGCCTAGGGAAATTGGTATAATCACCTAGTTATTACTAATTTATCTCGAGAACTCGGTCGTTCGTACAGTAGAATGATTAGAGGTTACGGGATTGCACATAAGGAGGAGCTATGGCTCAAGATACCGGGATCAAAATCCGCATCCGTCTGAAGGCGTACGACCACAAGGTCATCGACCAATCAGCAAAACAAATCATCGACACCGCGATTCGCACCGGCGCGAATGTTGCTGGCCCAGTGCCACTACCAACTCGTCGCAGCACCTACACAGTGGTAAAAAGCCCACACGTATATAAAATGGGTGGTGAAACCTACGAGCGCCGCGTTCACAAGCGATTGATTGACATCACCAACGCGACACCAAAGACCATCGACAGCTTGCAGAACTTGAACTTGCCAGCTGGCGTTGACGCTGAAATTCGTATGTAATATACTTTTAGTAGGAGGAATGCTATGTCATAAATCCTAATTCAAGAAAGTGACCTCTTCGGGGGTCATTTTCGTTTGCTAAAGGTAATCTTGACTGGTATAATAAACATAAGAATCATGACAAAACAAAAATCTCGCACTTACGCCCGCAACCGCTCAAAATCCAGCGCCTTGTTCAGCCGCAAAGGACGCGAGCGAATTTATGAAAACGACGGCACCTTTTTCTTGAAACTGGTGATATTTGTCATCCTCAGCGCACTGTGGCTACGTCTCAAAAACCCCATTGAACTGGGCGCTTTTACGGTGCAGGCCGTGCCAGTTGGCTTGTTTGTCGCACTACTCCTTGTCCTCAAAATTGAGCAGTATCAATTTAACCGCAAAATTTGGTACGTTACCCTCATCTTGATGGCAATTTTGACCTCATTTACGCCAGTGGGTGTGATGATCTAGCCTACTTGACTATAGCTAGTGTTTTGTGCTACAATCACAAGGTAATTTCTATTACGCGTAATATCAACTGTTCTCCTTGATGAATGAGCAGGTCTGGCTATAGTTGAAGTGTTTGTCATGAACGCCTCACTCAGAACCCAGAAACCGCACGTCATCAGGAGTATTTAAGTGGGAGTGAGGAAAAGTGAAAACACTTCTCGGTACCAAACTTGGTATGACCCAGCTCTTGGCTGAAGACGGCAAAGCCATTCCGGTGACGCTGATCCAAGCCGGCCCTGTCACCGTGACTCAGGTGAAGACTGTCGAAACCGACGGTTACAATGCGGTACAGGTCGCTTATGGAGAGGGTAAGAACCTGAGCAAGGCCGTGGCTGGACACGTGAAGCCAGCCCAAGTGACCCCGAAGCACATTCGGGAATTCCGCGTCGATGAGATCCCTGAGGGTATCAAAGTTGGCGATGAAATCAACGTTTCCGCGTTCGAAGTCGGCGATTCTGTCGATGCGACCGGAACCAGCAAAGGTAAAGGTTTCGCTGGAACCATTAAACGCCACAACTTTAAGCGTCACCGCAAGACGCACGGTGGTAAAGGTAATACTCGTAAGCCAGGTTCAATTGGCTCGATGTATCCACAAAAAGTGTTCAAGGGTAAGACGATGGCTGGCCACATGGGTCACGAGCGTGTTACGGTCAAGAACCTGGAAGTGGCATATGTTGATCCAGAGACCAATCTGATCGGGGTGAAGGGCGCTGTGCCTGGGCCACGAAAAGGGCTGATCATTTTAGGAGGTAACAAGTAATGGCTGAATCAACCAAACTTCCTAAAGACATTTTTGCTGTTGAAGTGCCAAACCACGAACTGTTGAAATTGGCATATGACAGCTACCTCGCCAACGCTCGTTTGGCAAGCGCAACCACCAAGCAGCGCGGTGAAGTTTCCGGTGGTGGTAAAAAACCATGGAAGCAAAAGGGAACTGGTCGAGCACGTTTCGGTTCAACCCGCAACCCAATCTGGCGCGGCGGTGGTGTGGTCTTTGGCCCGCGCGGCAACGAAAACTACACCAAAAAATTGTCCAAAACCGCCAAGAAAGTGGCAATTCGCCAAGCCTTGACGGTAGCCAATGAAGCGAAGAAGATTAGCGTATTGCCGTATGAAGAAAAGGTTACTAGCAAGACTCGCGATGCTGTCGCCTTTTTGAAGCAGTTCAAGCTTGATAGAAAAGTACTGCTTGTCACGAGTGAAAAGACGCCAGAGTTGATGCGCGCAACTAACAACTTGCAAGAGGTATTGGTGATCCGTGCCAATTACCTTAGCGTGTATCATATCCTGAACGCTGATCATATTGTTGTCTCACCACAAGCCCTCGACATCATCACCGCATGGCTGGGTAAGGAGGAAGCGTAATATGAAACAGATGACAATTATCCCACGCATTAGTGAGAAGGCATACGCACAGAGCGCCAATGGCGTGTACGTGTTCCGCGTTCCGCTGAACCTGAATAAAAACGAGATCAAAGCAGCAGTTGAAGCGCAATTTGACGTCACCGTTCTGAAGGTAAAAACTTTAGTACAAGACGGCAAAGCTGTGCGTTTCTCACGAGGCAAGAACCGCTATCCTGGCACGACTACGCGCAAGGATTGGAAGAAGGCTTACGTGACGCTGAAAGATGGCGATAAGCTCGATGTGTTTGACGCAGTAGAGCAGCAGATGGAGGAGACCAAGTAATGCCAGTGAAAGCTTACAATCCAACCACTCCTGCTCGTCGCGGCATGACGAGCCAGGACTTGTCGGATATCACGACAAGAAAACCGCTCAAAAGTCTGATCAAAGCCAAAAAGCAAAATGCTGGCCGCAACAACCAAGGCCGCATCACCGTGCGTCATCGCGGCGGTGGCGTTCGCCGTCACTACCGTTTGGTGAACCACAATTTACCGGCTGGTCTGACACTGACGATTGAAGAAATTGAGTACGATCCAAACCGCTCAGCACGCATCGCTCGGGTGAAAGATCAGTACAATTTGTACCACTACGTATTGGCCGACACCTCGATGGTCAAGGGCAAGACGATTCAGACTGGTGAGGAAGCGCCAATCGAGGCTTCAAACCGCCTGCCATTGTCTGCTATCCCTGTCGGTACGATGATTTATGCTATTGAACTGACTGCCGGCAAAGGTGCGCAAATGGTTCGCGCCGCTGGTGCCAAGGCTCAGTTGATGGCCAAAGAAGGCAATTACGCAACCATCAAATTGCCATCTGGTGAAGTTCGCAAAGTTCGCCTGGAAGCAACCGCTGCCATCGGTACAGTCGGTAACGTCCAGCACCAGAACGTCAAGATCGGTTCAGCTGGTCGCCGCCGCCGCAAGGGTATTCGCCCAACGGTGCGCGGTGTCGTCATGAACGCCGCAGATCACCCACATGGTGGTGGTGACGGTGGTCGTCACGGTACTGGTAAAGCACCACGTACGCCATGGGGTCAATTGACGCTGGGTTATCGAACTCGCCGCCGCAAAGGCTCAAATAAATTAATCGTACGCACGCGTCACGACGCGAAGAGGAAGAGGTAAATCACGATGAGTCGTTCATTAAAGAAAGGTCCATTCGTCGATGTGAAGCTTGCGAAAAAAGTCGCTGCTCTCAGCCTTGACGATCGAACCGTTATCAAAACGTGGGCGCGCGCTTCGACCATCACCCCAGAAATGGTCGGTCGAACCATCGCCGTCTACAACGGTAAGATGCACGTGCCTGTGCTGATTACCGAAAACATGGTTGGCCACAAACTCGGTGAGTTTAGCCCAACTCGTAAGTTCCGTAAGCACGGCGGAAAGGATAAGAAGTAATCATGGCTGATACAACTTATACTGTTCGCGCTTACGCCAAAGGTGTTGACCAAACACCACGCAAGGTCAGCCTGGTGGCTGCACTGGTACGCGGCCGTACCGTCGCTGACGCATTGGTTATCTTGGAGCACGTGCCAAAACGTGCTGCTTTGCCAGTCAAAAAGGCAATCGACAGTGCCAAGGCAAACGCCATCAACAATCACGGTTTGGACGCCAAGAGTCTGGTGATCACTACCCTGAGCGTTACTACTGGTACACGCCTGCGCCGCTTTAAGCCAGCATCAAAGGGTCGTGCCTTGCCGTTCCAGAAAAAGACGTCAAACATTTTGGTTGAAGTAACTGGTACCGAGAAGCCAAAGAAAGCGCCTGCGAAGAAACCAGAGACCAAGGCTAAAGCAGAGACCAAACCTGCCAAGCCTGCAGCGAAAAAAGCCGCCGAAACCACGGCAAAAAAGGAGGAGAAGTAAATGGGTCAAAAAGTGAATCCAATCAACTTCCGCCTACAAGTTCACAAGAACTGGAGCTCTCGTTGGTTTACGGCCAATAAGAAAGAGTTTGCGGAGGCAATTCGCCAGGATCACGAAATCCGCGAATTGATTGAGAAGAAATTTGCCTCACGCCCAACCATCAATCGCATTGAGATTGAGCGGAGTGCCAACCTAATCACGGTAACCATTCACACAGCGAAAGCTGGTGTGGTGATCGGCCGTGGCGGTGCTGGCGTGAATGAATTGAAAAAACAAGTTGAGAAGATCGTCGGTCAGGCAGTTCGTATCAACATCGAAGAAGTGCGCCGACCGGAACTAGCAGCCAAATTGGTGGCAGAAAACATCGCTCGGCAGCTAGAGCGTCGCATCAACTTCCGCCGCGCAACCAAAATGACTGCACAAAACACCATGAGTGCTGGTGCCAAAGGTATCCGCATCGAGGTGGCTGGTCGTTTGAACGGTGCTGAAATGGCACGCCGCGAAAAGGTGATCGAGGGCTCAGTGCCGCTTCACACTCTTCGTGCTGATATTGACTTCCACTGCGCTCGCGCCCAGACACCGGCTGGTATCATCGGTGTGAAAGTGTGGATTTATAAGGGAGAAAGGAGTCGCTAAATGCTGTTACCAAAGAAAACCAAGCACCGCAAAGTGCGCATCGGTAAAAACCGTGGTCAAGCAACCCGTGGTAATTACATCGCGTTCGGCGACTTTGCACTGCAATCACAATCAAACGAGCGCATCAACTCCCGCCAAATCGAGTCTGCTCGTCAGGCAATGACCCGCTACATCAAGCGTGGTGGTAAGATTTGGATCCGGATTTTCCCGCACACCCCAGTTACTCGCAAACCACTTGGTTTGAAGATGGGTGGTGGTAAGGGTAATCCAGAGTTCTTTGTTGCTAAGGTGAAGGCCGGCACAGTGATGTTTGAAATGCAGGGCGTTTCAGAGGAAGTCGCTCGCGAGGCAATGCGCCTGGCGAGCCACAAACTACCAGTCAAATGTAAGTTCATCAAGCGGGAGGACGCATAATGGCTGAAGCAAAGAAGATCACAAAAGCAGCAGTCTTAAAGACCGTTGATGATTTGAAGAAGGAAGTCGCCGAAAAGCGAAATGACCTGCTTCAAGCAAAACGTTCTCACGCTGCTGGCGAATTAGTTAATCCAAAAGCGCTGCGTTCGCTCCGCAAGGACATCGCACGCCTGCTGACACAAATTAACGAAAAGGAGAGCAAGTAATGGCCCGACGAACACTGATTGGCGTCGTAACGAGTGCCAAGCGCGACAAGACCATCACTGTGACGGTCACCAGCCGCGAAACGCATCCGCTCTACGGCAAACAGTACACCGTGACTCGCAAGTACACTGCTCATGATGAGACCAATCAAGCAGGCGAAGGCGACAAGGTGCAAATCGAAGAGACTCGCCCAATTTCCAAAACCAAGAGCTTTACGCTGGTCAAGGTGATTGAAAAGTCTCGCGGTTCTATCAAACTAAAGGCTGAAGTTTCTGGCGAAGCTGAGGAAGAGACCAAGGAGGACGACAAATGATCCAACAAGAATCTCGCCTCAAGGTAGCTGACAACTCGGGTGCCAAAGAAGTATTGTGTATCCGCGTTCTCGGTGGTACCCGCCGCCGCTATGCCCGCGTTGGTGACGTGATCGTCTGTTCAGTCAAGGACGCCAGCCCAACCGGCAATGTCAAGAAGAAGTCTGTCGTCAAGGCTGTGGTGGTTCGCACCCGCGACCAAATCCACCGCAAGGACGGCTCGACCATTTGCTTTGATGACAACGCCGTGGTGATTATCAACGATGACAAGCAGCCAAAGGCTACTCGTGTCTTCGGCCCAGTGCCACGCGAACTACGCGACATGGGCTACATGAAGATCGTAAGCCTAGCTCCGGAGGTACTCTAATGGCTCGTATTCACAAAGATGACACCGTAAAAATCATTGCTGGCAAAAACAAAGGTACGACCGGTAAAGTCCTGAAAGTTAACACCAAAGATCAAACCGTTTTGGTCGAAGGTGTTGGCGTCGGACACCGCCACGTCAAGCCAAGCCAGTACAATCCAAAAGGCGGCAAGAAAGATATCCACGTACCGATGGACATCAGCAAAGTCGCGCTGGTTGTTGACGAAAAGTCAGGCAAAACCAGCCGGGTTGGTTTAGTAAAGAACGCTGACGGCGGCAAAACTCGCGTCGCTCGCCAAGCAAAAAATAAGGAGATCAAATAATGGCAGAGAAGAAAACCGTCGTGCCAGCTCCTCGCTTGAAAGCCTTGTACCAGGAGAAATACCTGAAGGAACTGCAAGCCGAACTAGATCTAAAGAACGTGCACCAAGTGCCAGCTTTGGAAAAGATCATCGTGAGCGTTGGCACCGGCAAAAAGAAAGATGACAAGCGTCATTTTGAAATTGTCAAAAACACTGTTGAGAAAATCACCGGTCAGGCACCAGTTGCCCGCCAAGCAAAGAAGTCAATCGCTGGCTTTAGCATCCGTAAAGGCATGGGCGCGCCAATCGGTGTGAGCGTCACGCTGCGCGGCAGCAGGATGTACGAGTTCATGGATCGTTTGATCAATGTAGCGCTCCCACGCGTCCGCGACTTCCACGGCGTCGGCCTGAAGTTCGACAAGGGTGGTAACTACAACCTGGGTATCATCGAGCAGTCAATCTTCCCAGAACTGACGTTCGAGGAAACACAGATTTTGCACGGCTTGCAGGTAACATTTGTCATCAAGAACGGTAACAAAGAAGCTTCAAAAGCCTTGCTCGAGAAGTTTGGCATGCCGTTTGAGAAGAAAGGAGGCGTCAGGTAATGGCTAAGAAATCAATGGTCGCTCGCGACAAAAAGCGTCTGAAGATGATCGCAAAATACGCTGCGAAGCGCGCTGAGCTCAAAGAACTTGGCGACCTCGACGGACTGCAGAAACTGCCTCGCAACTCGAGCCCAACTCGGCACAAGAACCGCGACAGCATTTCCGGCCGTCCACGCGGCTATATGCGCCAGTTCGGCTTGAGCCGCATCAATTTCCGCGAAAAAGCAGCCAAGGGCGAAATCCCAGGCATAACAAAGAGTAGTTGGTAAGAAGGAAAGGAGATTCGACCATGTCTATGCAAACTACAGACCCAATCGCCGACCTTCTGACTCGCATTCGCAATGCGAAACTGGTTGGCAAGACGGAAGTTCGTGTTCCGTCCAGCAAGATGAAAAAAGTCATTGCTGAACAATTAGTCAAAAACGGCTACCTCGCGGATGTTAAACTAGAGGACGCTAAGCCTCGTGGCGTGCTGGTCGTGACCATCAACGAAGAAGGTACCAACAGCACCATCAACGAGATCACCCGCGTATCAAAGCCAGGTCGTCGTGTCTACGTCGGCGCTAGCGAGATTCCAAAGGTGAAAAGCGGCCGCGGTTTGGTACTCATCTCAACCTCAAAGGGTGTCATGACTGGCACTGAAGCAGCCAAGGCTAAACTTGGTGGCGAGTTGTTGTTGAAGGTGTACTAGTCTAATACTGCTAGCTAAAAGAAAGGCGCTCGGGGAAGTCCCGGGCGCTTTTTGTATTGCTAATAATCGCACTCTTCATATATACTAGATATGCTTAAACCAGTTTCAGGAGATAATCAATCTTCCTGTTTTCGGATTGTGTCATAAAAGGCACTCTTCGTTAAACAGATGGACACAATCCTGAAGTTGGTTTAAGCACCCGAAGGGTGCCTTTTTATGTACCCATAATAATCAACCTACAGGAGGGGTTATGAAAAACAATAAACCAAAGAGGCCACTATTGACTGCTGGTCTAGTAGTAAGCATATTTGCTATCATCTTATCATGGACAGAGCTAGGAGTTCCTTTGTCTATTATAGCGGCCGCTCTAATCTTGACGGAGATAGTTAGATCCAAGAAAGTTGATTTTGGATCCGGCAAACTAATAGCAAGCGTAGTAATGATTGTAATATCGTTATTCATCGCCGTGCCGATACTTATAAACTCAATGAGCTCAAAAGATAAGCCAGAACCCGAAGTTGTTGGTCTTAAAGTGCGCGAAGCCTGCCAAAAAATAAAAGCTAGTGGCTGGGATAAAATTACTATCAGCGGTAAATTTGCTGGCTATTCATTGCGCGAGGGTGGTTGTACTGATGAGAATATAGTAAAAACAGTACACTATAACAAGATGTTCGATGAAGTGTTGCTAGCATTTGAGATTGATAAAAAAGCAGACCTTACGGAATCTGAGTTGGCCAAATACCAAGAGATGAGTTCCAAGACGGAGGCTGATAAAACGCCAAGCAATAAAAGTACATCTTCTGGGCAGGAGTCCTCTGGCTCCGCGGGAGTGTCACCAGCATTCAAGAAGAGTATGGACGACTATGCGGCCTTTATGGATAAATATGTTGATGTGATGAAAAGATATAAGGCAAGCCCATCTGATGCAACGGTAATGGCCGAGTATACCGAATTCGTGAAAAAATATGCAGAGTTTACAGAATCCATAAAGAAGGTCGATCAGTCATCACTCTCTGCTGCGGATGCTGCATATTATCTAGAAGTTACTTCAAGAGTTACAAAAAAGTTAGCGGAGTTACAATAATGAATATTTCGTTAAAAAAGAAGAAGCCAACAATAGCGCTGATATCGTCTAGTATATTAGCAAGCGTGAGCCTATTACTGCCGTGGGCACAATCAACGCTGGACACAAGCGAGAGTGGCTTCAGTCAAATCCTGAATCCCCTACCTCTAATCGTTTTAACATCATCAATAGCGGCAACTGCATCTGCAATACTCTATCTGTGTATTGATAAGAAAGCTTGGCGAATTACTAGCGGTGTCGTAACATTGATTGGGAGTTTGGCTATTGTTGGCACGTCATTATTAACAATAGCTGGCATGAAAGTACTATTCCCTGATGGCGGCATATGGAGTGTAAGCTATGGTGGATTTGTAGCAACTGGACTAGGTGTTCTTATGTTCTATTCCGCTATAGCACATCTCAAAAAGCAGTAAATAGCACAAGATAAAAGGCCTAGTGCGGCGAGTTACTACTCGAGGCGTACTTAAACATCACAAGAAACAAAATAAACGCTCTTGTATAGGGCGTTTATTTTTTATATGCCTAAAGATTAGTCGGTCCTCACTAGAGATAGCTTTTAGTATAGCGTGTTCTGCTATACTGTAAGACATATGCGTAGCTTCCTCCATATGACAAAAACATCAGACCAAGCAGAAATAACTGTTAAAGATGTCTTCACTGTTGATTTTTTGCCCTTCTTGTTATCTATTGTCGTTATGATGCCACTGCTGTACGGAATAGGCTGGCTTATCGGCAGTGCTGACCCCAGGCAGGGAATTCCCAGCTATTATATTCAAGTACTATTCATGGAAAATCCTCTCATTGAGTTAATCATGGTCGCCGCTGCCTGCTTTATTGCTGTCGGACAAAAGCCACAGGCACGCTTCTGGTCGACAATGGGGATGGCTACATTCATTGCTCTAGTTGATGCATCAAACTTTCTTTGGCATATCGATGTCAGCGGCTATTTAAGTATCTTCGCTGGTATTCTGTTGATGATCTCTGGTTGGCGACTGTGGGATTATTACGAAGTGAGTAACATCTACGATATGAAAGAGCCGTATTTGACCAAGGCTGCGCTAGCAACATATATTGCTCTCGGCATTTTGGCGATTGTTCTACTCATTCCATACGGTAACTAAGCAGAACGATCAAAAACCTTGCATTCTACCCCTAATCTATGCTAAAATACCAGGGTTAATATCAAATCACATGAAAGGTGAGTAATGAGTCTGAGTCGAATCGGAAAACTGCCGGTGGTTATTCCGGCCGGTGTGACAATCACGGTTGACTCTGGCGATGTGGTCGTCAAGGGCCCGAAAGGTGAATTGACACAATTCATCACGCCAGCGGTTGAGGTGAAAGTCGAAGACGGACAAGTCACGGTTCATCCGAAGGATGAGTCCAAAACTGCTCGCGCCCAGCACGGTCTGATGCGCGCGCTGATCAACAACATGGTAATCGGCGTTACCAAAGGCTACGAGAAGCGTCTTGAGGTCAATGGTGTCGGTTTCCGCGTGAGCTCCAGCAACAACGAGCTGGAAATGGCGCTCGGGTTTTCACACCCAGTCAAATACAAAGCCCCAGAGGGCATCACCGTTACCAACGAAAAGATGACCATCATCGTTAGCGGTATCAATAAACAGCAAGTCGGCCAAGTTGCTGCGGAAATCCGCGCGCTGAAGAAGCCTGAGCCATACAAGGGCAAGGGTATCAAGTATGCTGACGAGCAGATTTTGCGTAAAGCAGGAAAGACAGGTAAGTAATCATGGCTGAAAACAAGAAATTACTCAACCAAGCTCTTCGCAAAAACCGCGTTCGCGCTAAGGTTTCAGGCACTGCAGAGCGCCCACGCCTAACTGTCACCATCAGCAACCTGCACGTTAGTGCTCAGCTGATCGACGACGTTGCAGGCAAGACATTGGCTGCCGCAACCACCGTTGGCACCAAAGCAAAAGGTACCATGAGCGAGAAATGTGCCACTATCGGTACTGAAATTGCCAAGAAAGCAAAGAAGATTAAAATTAGCGCAGTGGTCTTTGACCGCAACGGCCGCCAGTACGCTGGTCGCCTGAAGGCATTGGCTGACGCTGCGCGCCAAGAAGGATTGGAGTTCTAGTATGGCAGAACAAGCTGCAAATACTACCCCACGCGCAGAAGGCCGTCGGCCTCGCAGTCCGCGTGGTGGTCGCCGCGATGACCGGCGAAATGTGCGCGATGACGCACCAAAAGAGTTTGAAGAATTAGTAATCAACATTGACCGCGTCAGCCGCGTGGTGAAGGGTGGCCGCCGCTTCCGCTTTAAGGCGTTGGTGGTTGTCGGTAACCGCAAGGACAAGGTCGGTGTTGGTGTAGCCAAAGGTGCCGACGTGCAAGCTGCCGTTGCCAAGGCAACCTCAGTTGCTAAGAAGCACTTGATCACCTTGCCACTGAATGGCGAAACCATTCCACATGACAGCGAAGTCAAGTTTTCAGGCGCCCGCGTGCTGATCAAGCCGGCCGCTCCTGGTACCGGTATCATCGCTGGTGGTGTGGTGCGACAAATCATCGGTGTAACCGGTGTTCGCAACCTATTGACCAAGTCGCTTGGTTCAACCAACAAGGTGAACATCGCTTACGCAACCATTGAAGCATTGAAATCACTGGTTCCACGCGAACAGTGGCTGAGCGTTCAGCCAGTCAAGAAAGCTGCTAAAAAGGAGGCTAAGTAATGAAATACAACGATCTCCAAGTTTCAGCAAACAAGAGCAAAAAGCGTGTTGGTCGCGGTATCGCCGCTGGCCAGGGTAAAACCGCTGGTCGTGGTACCAAAGGTCAGAACGCCCGCACTGGTAAAAAGCTTCGCGCTATGTTCCAGGGTGGTCAGCGTCCATTGGCTCAGGCTGTGCCAAAAGCTCGCGGTTTCAAGAGCTTGCGCACGCCAGCTCAGGTAGTCTATCTCGACCACTTAAACGCCTTTGACGGTAAAACTGTTGACAACGCATTGCTATTTACCGAAGGCTACATCGCTACACCGTTCCACACGGTCAAGGTGATCGCCCGCGGTGAGTTGAAGGCCAAGGTTGACTTGAAAGTCCAAGCTGCGTCTGCTTCAGTCGTCACAGCGATTGAAAAAGCTGGCGGCTCCTTCGAAAAAGTCGCAACGCCTTTGCGTAAAAGTGCAAAAGACGTTGAGGCCGCTGAAAAATAAGACCCGCGTAGTCTTATGATCACTAAAACGCCTCGCTAGCCCGGGGCGTTTTGCTTTGCTGGTATTTTTAGGTTCAACACTGGTATTTAGCCAAATACTCCTGTATACTGGTTAGAGAATTCTATATATTGAAATGACAGAGGGGAAAGTACACGTATGATTAGCTGGAAGACCATTTGGCGGTCATTGAAAAATAGAGATATGCAAAAACGCCTATCAATTGTAGTAGGTATCATTGTCGTATATCGATTACTCGCGCACATTCCAGTGCCACTAGCTGAGCCAACACAGTTACGCCAAGCCATCAGCTCCGCATTGGGAAGCACAGATTTGGGAGGATTCCTTAACCTTCTGTCCGGCGGTGCTTTGGCGAGCTTTTCTTTGGTATTGGTTGGTTTGAGTCCATTCATTACCGCCAGCATCATCATCCAGCTGTTGACAAAAGCCATTCCAAAGCTAAAGGAACTACATGATGATGGCGAAACTGGACGTCGTAAAATTCAACAGTGGACGCGTCGTATCACCGTTCCACTGGCCATCATCCAGTCAATTGCTTTCATCTTCATCTTGCGCCAAACCATCTTGGCTGGCGGATCAACCGTCCTGAGCGACCCAACCATCATGGAATGGACAGTTTCAGTTGTCGCCATGACCGCTGGATCAGTCTTGTTGATGTGGCTAGGTGAGCTCATCACCGAGCAGGGAGTAGGTAATGGTATTTCACTGTTGATTTTCGCAGGAATTGTCAGCCAATTGCCTCAGATGCTGGCTACTGTCATCCGTTCGCTCTTTGACACCTCAAACGGCTCGCTGAGCGTATTTGGCTGGTTCCAGTTGCCAGTCAGCCCAACCATGTTCTGGGTGGTATTCTTCCTTTTGCTCATGATGTTAATTGTCCTGTACTTCCTCGTGAAAATCAACGAAGCACAGCGCGTCATCACCATCAACTACGCCAAGCGCGTCCACGGTAACAGTAACTACGGCGGGATCAAAAGCATCCTGCCAGTCAAACTGATCGCCGCTGGTGTGATCCCAGTCATTTTCGCCGTCGCTTTCCTGAGCTTGCCGCAGTTCATCGGTCAAATCATGAAAGCATCCGGTAACGAAGGGTTACAGTCCCTCGCCAACACCTTGATCACCTGGTTCCAGGCGCCAAACCCAGGCAGCTTTACCGGCAGCACCGCTGAAGCCTTCATCTATCCGGTATTGTACTTCATCCTGGTCATTGCCTTCACGTACTTCTACACGGGCTTTAGTTTTGACGCCACTGAAATCTCCGAAGGCTTACAAAAGCAGGGTGGCTTCATCGAAGGCGTTCGCCCAGGCAAGCAAACCGAGGAGTATCTCCGCCGCACCGTCAACCGCTTGGTCTTGTTCGGCTCATTAGCACTTGGTGTGGTCGCTATCTTGCCGTTCGTCGCTGAATATCTGATATATCACATCACGGGACTGACCGGCACTCGCTTGTCAATCGGTGGTACGGGTATCTTGATTATCGTGTCAGTCGCGCTCGAGTCCATCCGTCAAATCAGCTCTCGTGCCTTGATGGTCACTTACGACGACTTTGATGCCGACGATTTGGCAAGCGATAAACCAAAAAAGCGGCGATTGCTCCGCAGAAAATAATACACTAAATCCCCGCACGAAACGGGGATTTTTATTTGGTACAATACCGAGACTAACGTACTCTGTAAGAATAAGCCAGGGGAGCATTCTCTGCAGCGCGACTTTCATTCTGGCAAACCGGCGCGATTTCCTTGCTGATATTATTTTCATCAATCATTTTACAACTTGGAACTTCAAACAAATTGAACTGATTTGTTGGTGAAATTACCTTCCAACCATCGTCTTTCTTTACTGCAAACATCCGCGCGAGCGTGTTGCCACAACCAAAGCCTAATAGTAATTGTTTTTCGTCTTGAGAATACGCAATCACGCTGACCGCACCATTGTTATCTTTGCAACCTGATCGCTCATTTTCTTTTTTCAGAAACTCACGAATTTCTTTTACGGACGCGTCGTGCCGAGCGATCGCCTTATTTCCCTCAAAACGAAAGCCCAATGAGCCCAAACTCACGAAGCCGCTGCCAATCTTTTCCGTCACTGCGTATGGTTTGTGTGGTGATTGACAGTTCAATTTCCACACCAAACAACCAACAATCAGCATCAACACTGCTATCACACCAATCAAAACGGGTACCAGCAGCTCAACTTGTGATTTTTTTGCTTGAGACTTTGTTTGATTTTTCGTACTTGTCATAAAAATCCTTATGTTAAATTTGATAGCTCAAGTATAGCACATAAATTTATGGAAATATGTTGTGAGATAATACATATGTGACAAGAATATACAAAAAACGATTACTGTTGTAAACTATATAATGTAAAAAGATTACAAACGTAAACATTAAAGGAGGTAAGGATGTGAAAGAAAATTGCAGAATCGATAAAAAACAGCATATAACCGATGCAGAATGGGAAGTAATGCGAGTTGTGTGGGCAAATAGCGAAGTTACGAGCAAGTTTGTGACAGAGGTGCTTTGTGAGAAAATGAACTGGAAACAGGCTACAATAAAGGCGCTGTTGAATCGGCTGCTGAAAAAGAATATTTTGAAAAAGAGGGAAATTGGGAACAAGTATATTTATTCGACAGATTTTACAGAAAAGGAAGTTGCTAACAGTTATATATTAGGAACTTTTGATAAAATTTGTAAAACGAAAGTTGGAGAAATGATAGGGAAAGTTATTGAGAACAGTGAACTGAGTTTTGACGACTTGGATTTGATTTTAAAGGCTGTTGAGGAAAAGAGGAAAACGGCTATGGGAGAAGTTTTGTGTGATTGTGTGGAGGGGCAGTGTAATTGCGAACATAACGGACATAAGCATATTTAAGATATAGTGTACTAAATGAAGGAAGAAAAGATTATGGCAGAAAAAAACTATACAGTAACTGGAATGAGCTGTGCATCTTGTGCCAATGCTGTGGAAAAGGCACTTAATAAAAATAATGATATTAACGCTTCAGTTAATTTTGCAACTGAAAAATTGAATATCGAATATGATGAGAAGAAGTACAATTTTGATAAAATTAGGGAAATAGTGGAGTCGGCTGGGTATGGACTGGCTGAGGATATGACAGAAGATAAAAAGGTGGAACTTTATCAAGAAAAAATAACAAGTTTGAAAAATCGATTAATTTTAGCAGTTATTTTTGTTGTTCCACTTTTGTATATTTCGATGGGGCATATGCTTGGGGCAGTACTTCCTGAATTTTTGAATCCTAAGGTAAATCCGCTTAATTTTGCGTTGGCACAGTTTGTGTTGACTTTGCCTATTATTTATGCTGGGAGAGATTTTTTTTCACATGGATTTAAAAA
>CAURKX010000005.1:0-47044 GCA_963525915.1 uncultured Candidatus Saccharibacteria bacterium
GCACTTCACCAGACTGGTCGCGTAGTTTGATGAACGCTAGCTTACCAAAACTGCGGATTGAAGCGATGCGACCTGCAACCACCACTTCCTGGCCTACCAGTTCATCATACCGCGCCAAAACCTCAGCACACATATGTGTCCGCTCTGACTTTGCCGGGTATGGATTAACGCCTAGTTCTCGCAGCGTTTCTAATTTTCGTAATCGTTCATTTCGATAATCTTGTAATGTAGCCATAGTTATCTACATTATAACAGAGAGGATATCGTATAGACAATCTCACCTTTAGGCGTAGAAATCGTCACTTCATCACCAACTTTCTTGCCCATCAATGCCTGTCCAATTGGCGACTCGTCAGAGATTTTACCCTCCATCGGGTCTGCCTCAACAGGACCGACCACTGTGTAGGTAACCGTTCTATCACTATTCTTCAGCTCAACCGCGCTGCCTAGACCAACAACTGTTGCATCAGCGCTCTTAATGATTGAGGCATGTTGCAAGATATCTTCAATCTCGATAACACGCGTTTCTAGTAGCCCCTGCTCTTCACGAGCGGCATCATATTCAGCGTTTTCGCTCAGGTCGCCAAAGCTTCGTGCTTCTGCAATTTTTTCTGCAATTTCTCCTCGGCGGCTCTTAAGCTCTGCTAACTCTTTTTCTAGTTCTTTCCGACCTGAATCAGTGATCTGATATTTCTTATTCATATACTCTCCTTCTGCTATATATAGTGGTTGAAAATCAAAAACACGCTATATCTAGCGTATCGATATAATCATCGTGTAAGTACTATGATTGTATCAATACTACCAGACACTGTCAACTAATCAACGAAAAATGCTACCAATTCGTCATAGCTTTTAGTGACAGTCTCGCCGCTCTGACGGCTGGTTAATTCAAACTCACCACTGTCAATTCCTCGGTCACTGATGGTCACGCGCCACGGCATACCCATCAGCTCAGCGTCAGCAAACTTCACGCCCGGCCGCTCAGCTCTATCGTCATATAGTACTTCTACGCCAACCTTCATCAAGGTGCTATATAGCTGATTTGCCAGTTCACTGCCGCGCTCACCGATTGCTACCAACTGCAGTTTGAACGGTGCGATGTTCTCAGTCCATACCAAGCCTTTCTCATCAGCGAACTTTTCAACAATCACGCCCATGACACGCGTGATGCCGATGCCATAGCTTCCCATGTATGCATAGTGCTGCTGGCCATCTTCGCCAGTAAAGACCAGTTTCATCTCCTCTGATTTTTGCGTACCAAAATTGAAGATATTACCAACTTCAGCTGTTTTCACCTTCTCCAGTTCACTGCGGTCAACGCCCAACTCAGCAACTGCCTCATCAATCACTTCCTCATTTACCGCAATGTTTTTGCCACGGTGCAAGTAGACATAGTCTTCGCCCGCCTCACAAATCGTCTGAAATTCATGACTGAACTTGGTAAACGCCCCGCCGCTCGCAAAGGTTACATACGTATCCTGTCCAATTCCCAAGCGATCATAGCATCGCTTATACGCTGCAATGACCGCCTCATAATACACATCCAAGTCCTCTCGGGTAGCGTGCACCGAATACATATCTTTCATGACAAATTCGCGTCCACGCATGATACCGCTTTTAGCACGCAGCTCGTTACGCAGCTTGTTTTGGAACTGGTAAACACTGATCGGTAAGTCCTTGTAGCTCTTGAGATAATTCCGCAACAACTCGATGATAGGCTCTTCGTGCGTCCAGCCAAAGCCCACCTCAGTACCATCTTGCAGATGAGACTTAAACCAAACATCAACCAATTCATCGTCCCACCGCCCTGTCTCTGTCCACAGTTCCTTGCGCTGCAAGCTGCTCATGATGAGTTCTTGGCTATCAATCGCATTCATCTCTTCCCGTACAATACGCTTGATGTTCTCCAGCACGCGCAGTCCTAGTGGGGTGTACGAATACACGCCAGCCATCGTTTTGTGGACATAACCGGCCTGAATCAACAACTGAGCATTCTTTGCAATCTCGTCACTTGGCGCAGTTTTGCTGGTTTTGGTAAATAATTGGCTCATTCTCATACGTCAAACTCCTTTACGTAAATAATATTCCAACAGCACTATGAATAGCAATTGGATTGATAAACAATAGATAAAACGCCAGACTATTTTTGATGGCGTGCAGCACTACACTCGCCCAAACCGCCCCAGTGTATTCCCGTAACAAACACGAAAATATACTGAGTACAAAGGTGTCTAGTACAACATTCCACTGCAAATTTTCACTACCAATTGCCAAATGTGCCAAGCCGAACGTGAGGCTAGTGATGATGACCGAGACTTTCACTGAGGTTGTCTTGCGCAGCTTCGTGTATAGGTACCCGCGAAATAGCAGCTCCTCTGCCAAGGGCGCCAATACCACCAGTGTGAAAAAGATCATGGCGTACTGAGCCTGTGAATACAATGCTGTCGTATCAAAAGGCAGCTGTTGTGCTTGCTTAAAATCAACGTTCAAAAACGTTACCACTAATGCCGCCACCATGATAGAACAAATGAAATACGCAACAAAAGTCGGCACGGGTATAACCAAGTCTAACCATGCAGGCTTGCCAGTGAGACCAAGATCCTTAATACTCGACTTGCGGCCAAACAACCAGTACGGCACCATAGTGACCATAACTACCGTGATTATCCACACGACCACCGAAACACCAGTTGTCAACAAAACCGACGGTACACTCTTGAGCGGCACACCCGCCTGCACCAACAACCACACTACCAACGAAACCAGTAGACCTGACACCATGAACGATGCGTACGCCCAAACAGGCAAAATCAAGCACCACAGCCAGTTCTTTTTGAGCTGTACTAATTTTTTACTCTTATGCTTATGAGAATAATTTTGCGATATCATTCCACGTTACCACTATTGTTAATGCCATTAAAATCAAAAAGCCAGTCGCTTGAATCGTTTCTTCACGATCTTTGGTCAACGGCTTCTTCAATAATCTAAAAATCGTCATGGTAAACCAACGCCCGCCATCAAGTGCTGGGATTGGCAAAATATTCATCACTGCCAGCGTCAAAGAGATGATTGCCGCCAACAGTAGCACCTGCGTCAATCCAGAATTAACAACTGATGGAAATAGTACACCCAAGATACCAACTGGACCTGTCACGTTATTACCCACCTTTGCCAAATCAGCCTTAGCTGCCTGCTTCTGTTCTGGTGAACCAATAAATTGCCCAAAGAAGCCGCCAATTCCCTGTACTATCATAGAGCCAACGCCCTTCAGCGTTTCATGAGTTAGCTGCACCGTTGTTGCCACGCCCACTAGTGGCGCCGACCATGTCGCATGGATAGTCTCCGACTGATGTGGCACAACCCCCAGATAGCCACCATTTTTTGCCTGATCACGGCTGAGCAGCGTTGTTCGAAAATGTAGTGTCTGACTGTTTCGTTTCACTTCAATATTTACGGTCTGCCCAGAAGACTGCTGCGTCGCTTCAGACAGTTGGGCTGAAGTACTAATTGTTTTTTCGTTCATAGCTATAATTTCATCATCAACTCGCAGACCAACTTGTGCAGCTGGCGAGCCCTCGGTGAGGCGGACAACCTTGACCGGCGTCTTGACTGACGTATTATCAAACGGCAGCATCACTTGATGCGGTAATATCTTAGGCAACCCAAACACAGCCAACACCGCAAACAACACCACGGCCGCCAGCCAGTTGACCAATACGCCCGCTAGCAATATTTTCGTTTTTACCCAATACCCCGCAGCTCCATACGCACCTTTGCCACGAGCTGAATCATATTCACCGTTGAGCCTCACAAAGCCACCCAGCGGAAGCCAGTTCAAGCTAAAAACAACATTTTTGCCCAAAAAACTCTGCTTTGGCTGCCATTTTTTTGCTCGCGGCGGAAAGCCAATACCATACTCCTCCACCTTCACACCATTGCGTTTCGCCACAACAGCATGACCAAGCTCATGGATGGCCACCAAAAAGACCAAAACCAACAGCCCAATTACAACACCCAGCACAACCATATATTACCCCCCAAACCTTCGATTTCTCTTGGCGTATTCATCTAATATATTTTTAACGTCTTCCGCTCGCATGTCCGGCCAATGCTTTTTTAGAAACAAAAACTCGCTCAAGGCCGATCGCCACAACATAAAGTTGCTCAGGCGTTGCTCACCGCTAGTCCGAACGATCAAATCACACGGCGGTATCTCTGGTGAGTATAAATTTTGTTCAATCAAATCAGCTGTCACCTGGTCCTCTGTAACTCCTGAAGCGATGATCCGCTTGACAGCATTGACGATTTCCTGCTGACCACCATAGTTAAAGCACAAAGCCAATGTACCTTTAGTGTAATGCGCGGTAGCCGACTCAATCTCTTCTATTGCCTGGACAACCTTCTCTGGTAACTGGTCACGCGAGCCGAGTACCACAACACGAACCTGGCGGTCGTGTAGGTATTTCGCATCGGTTTTAACGCATTTGACCAATAGTTTCATCAGCTTGTCGACTTCCGTTTGCGAACGACGCCAGTTCTCAGAACTAAACGCATATACCGAAACATACTTCACGCCAGCATCAATATTAGCCGTCAGAACTTCCTTCATGGCAGTATAGCCCGCTAGGTGTCCTTCATAGGCTGGCAGCCCATGCTGCTCAGCCCATCGACGATTGCCGTCCATGATATATCCAATATGCTGGGGTACGCTGCTCTCACTCACTATTTTATTCGCTCCATACTATATTGTACCACTTGTTGTAACAACCCAGCGAAATCGCTCGTCCACAAGCTTGAGACTCGGGCAGCTTCGCATGCTTCACGCCCCGCCTTCTCCATCAAAACCTGAGCCACGTCTACGGCGCCGGTCTGCATCATGACATCTTTCACGACCTTCAGGTCGTCTTCCGTCGCTTGTTCATTGCCAATGATTTCCAACAATGTTTTCCTCTGACCTTCAGTACATCGCTCCAAAGTTTCTTGTACTAAAAATGTATTCTTTCCTTCATGAATATCATCAAGGTTGCTTTTTCCTGACTCCTCCGGACTACCAAAAATACCCAGCCAATCATCACGAAGCTGAAACGCCAATCCCGCTGGCAGTCCAAACGCCTCAACTTGTTGCTGAGCAGTTTCATCGGTGTCACCTGCCAAAGCCAGCGCACAGAGCAACGGATTCACAAAAGTGTAGATGCTACTCTTTTTATAATACTTTTTGATAATCTGCTCAGACGTCGCTGGACGAGTAACTGTACCCGCTACGTCAGCCATCTGTCCAAACCCCGTGATGCCGATGTTACGGTGCATTATTTGCTGAACAATTTTTGTATTCACATCCATACGAGACAGAGCCCAACTGGCGATATGCTGCACCAGTAGCCCGACATTAACAGCCATCATATCTGCCTCAAATTCATTAGCCCCAATGTGTGAAAATTGCCTTTTGTACTGCTCATGGACGGTCGGTAGCCCCCGCCTCGTCGCAGACCGATCCATAACATCGTCTAGTATGAGCAAATAATCATGGATTAGTTCAATCACTGCTGCTAAAGATAAACCAGCCTCGGCATATTTTTGACCTGTCCTCACGTCGTACAGACAAGCAGCCAAAGCGCCCCTCAGCCGCTTTCCTGGTCTTAGGGTATATTCACGTATTGCTGACAGCGCCCAGGTCGCTTGCTCATCATCAGCCTCAGGCTGAACTTCATCAGCAAAATCACGCAACACTTTCTCGATATGCTGGTCTATATACGGTGCATATTGTTTCAAATCTTCAAGAGTCATTCAGACACCTATCTCGAATTGCCCACCTGAGTAGCCAATCAGACTAAATAGTCAGCACGTCCTGTTCTTTAGCCTTAAAGAGCTCTTCGATTCGCTTTTGAGTATCGCCCATCAATGAATCAATTTCTTTTTCAACTCGCTTAAAGTCGTCTTCGCCCAATTCCTTGGCGTCCTTCATGCGTTTAGCGTCCTTCAATGCATCCTGACGAATAGTCCGCATGGCGATTCGTGCCTCTTCTGATTTCTCACTCACCTGCTTCACCAACTGCTTGCGGCGCTCTTCAGTGAGAGCCGGAACTGGCACGCGAACCACCCGACCGTCGTCTGATGGATTAAAGCCTAGGCTTTGATTGTCACGGATGGCTGCAGCGATAGCCGTAATATTGCTTGGATCAAATGGCGTCACTAGCAGCATCTGGGCTTCTGGAGCAGTTACGTTGGCTACTTGATTGAGCGGCATTTTAGTGCCATACACCTCGACCATCACACCCTCAAGCATCCCAGCGTGCGCACGACCAGTGCGTACTTTTTTCAGCTCATCCTGAAAATGCTCTAAAGCTTGTGCCATTTTATCTTCATATGGTTTAGTGTCAAACATATCTGCCTCCAATTATTTCCTATCTATTATAGCAATTTTACCCGTATGGCGCTACCCAGCCCATGATACAATATGAATAATGATTTCAAGGTTAAAATTGTATAATTTCCGCTCGTATGAGTTGTTCGAGACGCAACTGGGAGATACCGGAACGGTTATCGTTGGGCCAAATGGCACCGGCAAAACCAACCTATTAGAAGCGATATACATAGCGCTGCGCGGCACAAGCTTTCGTGGATCGCTGCTTGATTGCATGCGCCACCAAACAGTACACAGCATCATTCACCTGGAAACCAACAGCCAACCGCGCCGCGTCCAGTTGTTACGTTCAGCTGATAACGCAGTCACAAAAGAATTCACCATTGCCGACAGTACTTCCAAGACACTCCCCCGAAAATACCGCCTACCTGTGGTGCTGTTTGAGCCGAACGACTTGCGACTCATCTCGTCTTCTCCGCAGCGACGTCGTGATTTTCTAGATGGATTGTTGTCACGCTTGGACGCAACCTATGACGCCCAGCTACGTATTTTTAACCGAACACTCCTACAGCGTAATGAACTGCTCAAGCATCATCCCGAGAACGCCGCCGAGTGGCGAGACCACTTATTTGCATGGGATATAAAATTTGTTCAGGCGGCAAACGCCCTGACAACTGCCCGTGCACATTTTTTATATACCTACGAAAAACGCCTTGAATTACTCTACGCTTCTCTGGCAGGAAAGCAGACACCGTTCACTGTTGAGTATCTACCGTCAGTCGGGCTCGATAACTACGAGCAATCTCTCCTAGATAAATTACAGCATTCCCGTGAGTATGAACTAGCGACAGGACACTCCTCCGCCGGACCACAGCGAGAAGATTTTTTGATATCCTTGCATTCACGGCCAGCCGTCAAAGTTGCTTCTCGCGGCGAAATGCGCACCATCATGCTAGCTTTTAAACTCCTAGAGCTGGAGCTACAAACTGAACGAACCAAACATCGCCCACTCATTTTGATGGATGATGTGTTTTCTGAACTGGACGCAACTCGCGAAAAACTACTCCAAGAGACCATCCAACACCACCAATTTGTCGTCACTACCACTGATGCCCGTCATCAGAAAGACGGCTGCTTGATCATCTCCACACAATAAAATCGCCCTCATGAGGAAGGCGATTTTATTACTAGCATGTATTAATTGTTTATTGTGCCTGAATTGCCTCAGAATTTTCGACCAACTCACCTAGTACGATTGTCACGTTGTCTTCAACGATCTCGTCATATTCTGGCACTCGTTCACGAATCCAAACCTCAAGTTGCTCAGCCGGTACATCACAATCCTGCAACGCCACAAGCTCAGCCAATTGTGCATCATCCAACGAATCGACAATTTCCTCGCTAATCCGCTCATTCACCGTTTCTTCCACGTGCTGAATCAGTACCTGTGCCTGGTCGTCAGGTAGATTAATTCCTACCGAGTTCAACTGTGCTTTCGTTATCATAGTTGTTGGGATAATTATTTGTGTATTTTCGTCATTATTCATAGCTATCATGATACCCTTTTTATCTTTTCTAATCAATTATATCTATTGTCCTTAGCTCACTGGGACCAGCCGACTTGCGGTAGCCTTAGTCAACCTACCAGCTGCCTTTGCTACCTTTACGCCGAACTGTTTAACCTTATTCGGGTCGGTATTTACTAGTCGTGCAACCCTATCTTTCGCTGATTCCCAGGTGTCGCCCAATGCTTCTTTACGAGCAGCTATACGAGCAGCTCTACGCGCTTCAGCTCGACCACGTCGCTCCTCAATACGCTCTCGAGCAGCCTCAATATTGCTTTGCGCACTTTCAGAGCTCTTCTCCAGCTGACTCATCGCTGCCTGCAGCCGAGTAACTTCGCCTGTTGCGCGCTTCAATCGAGCATTCGCTGCAATTTTCAGCCCCTCTTTTTCTTCAGCATCAAGCTGTAACCGCTCATCTCCAGGATTAGCATCTGCTTCTAACCGAGCAGCTTCTGCCGCTTGTTCTGCCCGCTCGGCTTCTTTGCTCATCTGTTCCACTTTAGCATTAGCATCATTCAGCTCCCTCTCGGTCATCATAGACTCTAAGGTTGCTCCAGTGTCTGCTTGTTGCTCTTGCCGGATGAATACCTTGTCGTCCCCGGTATCCAGCTTGTCCGCTATATTCTCTTTAGTTTGAGCTTCCCGTTGTTGCTGGCGAGCCTCCTGACGACTGACACGAGCCGCCTGGCGATTGTCGAGCTCAGCTACTCGTTGTTCGCGCGCCTGCTGACGAGCTGCTCGCCGCTCCTGACGATTTTTTATCCTAGCAGCCTTGCGCTCACGCGCTACTTTCACGTTTTGCAATATTACATCACTACCCTTCTCAAACAGTTCTGCAGCCTTTCCTCGTGCAGCGCCCCAGGCATTACCAATTGCCTCTTTTGTTTCAGCGCCTTTTTGAACAATAGCTTCTCTTGCTTCACTACCCTTTTGAACAACGAACTCTTGCACTTCAGTACCTTTTTGAGCAACAGTCTCTCGTACCATCTCAGCACCAGTGGCAATTTGACCAGGCAACTCAGCACTCCGACTAATACCAATATAAAAACGGTCTTTAAGACCTTGCATCATCTTACTCAAACCTTCTTGAGCCCGAGTCTTCAAGGCGTTAAATTTCTCTTGACCGTCAGCGATACGCTCATCACGTGTCATCATGCCATTTTCAGCACCACCTTTTACTGCACTTTCCGGAACAAGTAGTCCATTTCCCAGTTCATTCCAGTCATTAGGCTCTTTATTAATGCTCGGGAATGCAGCAGCTGCACTCTCTGGAACAGCCAGCCCACTTGATAGGTTAGCCCAGCCATCAGGAACTGTATTATTAAGGTCTGGGAATGCCGGGGCTGCATTCATGTTTTTGTTCATAGTTTTTCTAGTTTTCCTTTTTTGTTTCAATTAGTTCAATCTGTTGTCATACTAGCATAGATTTGCTATTTTGTCAACATGCTTATGGCAAATATTGACAAAACAAAAAAATCGGCTACATTACTGCAACCGATTTCCTTTCTGTATATAGAGGTTATTCGCTGACGCCCAGCTCAATTCGCTTAAATTGGCGGACTACAATGTTCTCACCCAATTTAGCAATCGCTTCCTTGATGTGCTGCTCAACCGTCTTGGAATCGTCCAAGATGTACGCTTGGCTCATCAATACTTGCTCAGCAAAGTGTTTATTCAACTGACCAGTCACGATCTTCTCGCGCATCTCTTCAGGCTTGCTTGCTAGTGTCTCGCTCGCCATCAACTCAGCCTTCACCCGCTCCATCTCTTCAGCTGGAATATCTTCTGTAGAAGCATACTTTGGGTTCATCGCGGCAATCTGCATAGCAATTTCGTGCGCCAAGGTTTTGAAGTCGTCCAAGCGCGCCACAAAGTCAGTCTCACAGTTAACCTCGACAATCACGCCGATTCGACCAGAGTGAACATAGCTCTCAATCAAGCCTTCACGTGCTTCACGGTCGCCTTTTTTCTCAGCCTTAGTCAAGCCTTTTTTGCGCATTTCCTCCAGCGCCTTGTCAAAATCACCGTCAGCTTCAACCAATGCCTTCTTTGCGTCGGTCAAACCTACGCCAGTCAATTCGCGCAGTTTTTTAATGTCGTCAACAGAAACGCCCATCCTATTTCTCCTCTTTTTTCACTGGTTTTTCTTCAGGTTTCACACTACCCGCACCTTTAGCAACAGCTTCGGTGAAATAATCCAACAACAATTGAATACCCTTGATGGCGTCATCGTTACCTGGGATAACGTAGTCAATACCAGTTGGGTTGACATTCGTATCAACAATAGCAAATACCGGCACACCCAATGTCTGAGCTTCACGCACTGCATTTGCGTCAGTCAAAGCATCAACCACGACCACTGCGCCTGGCTTGCCCATCAAGTCTTTGATACCGCCATATTTAACGTTCAAGCTATCGATTTCCTCTTGGAAACGCTGCACTTCCAACTTGTTGTAGCGCTTTTCCAGGTCACCTGACGCCATGCGCTTTTCCAAATTCTTCAGCTTTTTGATCTGCTGAGTAATCGTTGCACCATTGGTCAACATACCGCCGATCCAGCGTTCAACTACATATGGCTGGTTGATCTTTTCAGCAGCCTGACGCACCACGTCTTTGGCTTGCTTTTTCGTGCCAACAAACAGTACTTTGCGGCCTGACGCTGCGATTTTTGTTAGTTCTGGCAGTGCCTTATCCAACGCTTCAACCGTCTTCACCAAGTCAATGATGTGACTGTCCTGACGCTTACTGTGAATATATGGCGCCATCTTTGGGTGCCAGCGACTTGTTTTGTGTCCAAAGTGAACACCTGACTCCAGCAAAGCCTTAATGTCTACTGCTACAGACATTTCTTTCTCCTTTTGCCTCATCCGCTCACGATGTGGAGTGTGAAACGGATTGTGTCATTAAAATTAGTTACCCAGCAATTATACCACTATTCGACTCTCGAGACAACTCCTTTTGACATTCTAGGGTAAATTGTGTACAATTGAACGGTTATGAAAAGCAGTATTCACCCACAGAACTATCGCCCTGTCGTATTTAGCGACGATCAAGCGGGCTTCGCGTTCTTGACTCAGTCAACAGCGCAGACAACAGATACCATCAAATGGAAAGACGGTAATACTTACCCTCTCGTGAAAGTTCACATCTCGTCGGCTTCACACCCATTCTTTACTGGTGAAGAAAAGATTATCGACACCGAAGGTCGTGTTGACCGCTTCAAGGCGCGCCAGGCAGCAGCTGAAGCTCGCAAAGCAGCTTTGGCAAATAAAGCTAAGAAAGCGAATGCCAACAAAGCCGCAAAAACTGATGCTCCAAAATCAGACAAAAAGGCTAAAAAGTCTAGCAAATAGTAGGCTGTGACACCTATAAGAAACCGCCTCATCGCTGGGGCGGTTTTTGTTAGGCTAATCAGTTTTAGAATTACTCAGACATAGCCGACAGTGCTGCTTCAGCATCAAACAACTGCCCTTCGGCTTCTTGATAACCAAACAGGCGCTCCAGAAGGTCTGTCGTCTCTTCATGAGACGGCATCACGATTCGATTACCGACCGCATCTGTTAATATGATACAGTCTTCTTTCACCCCCTGCTCATCTCCAGGAAATTGTACGACTGCTCGAGAGTACAGACCAATCTCTGCCGCCCTATGTTCAATATCGGCCACTTCCTGCAGCTCATCGCCCCTCGACACAACCAACCCTGCTGGAGAATCCTGCCTCTGCTCTATCTTCTCCAAAGATCCAGTTGCTAACACTGTAGATAGACCGGTCGATGTAACTTGCTTATAATCATCTGGTGTCAATTTCATCATATCTGGCATCGTCATGCCCTGATGCTGAGCAATGTGGTTATAATATGCTGAGCGCATAAATGAAAAATCTCCAAAAATTGCATCCTCAAGATGAGACTGCAGCACTGAGTCCTGAGTATCATTCTCTCCCGAGTCATCCAAAGCCAAGACAGCCGACCTTCCATCAATTCTTCCCCGAGCTATAAACCCTTTCACTTTGACCGATTCATCTGGTCCGAGCGACATCCCCTCGGGCAATCTGTACGTTTTGGTAACAGATGGCAACGGCAACGTATCTGGTGTTTGTTTAATAGTATCAATTGAATGTTCCATAGTTCATATTATATCACATAAAGTTACTATTTGTCAATCAAGGTAACCGCCAGTCAATCGCCCCGCGGCCATGCCGCGCCAGAAAATCATTCGCACGCGAAAATGGTTTACTACCAAAGAACCCCCGATTTGCAGAAAACGGTGACGGATGAGCACTACAAATCTTCAAATGGCGACTGTCTGTGATCGCCTGACCAACCTTTTGGGCATGCGCTCCCCACAGTATAAACACTAGCGGCTGCTCATAGTCATTCAGCATCGTTAGCAGGTTCTTAGAAAACTCCATCCAGCCGTAATTTGCGTGGCTACCAGCCTGACCTCGTCTGACGCTCCAGCTAGTGTTCATTAACAGTACGCCCTGCTTACCCCATGGTTCCAAAAAACCACTAGTCGGCATATCTACCCCAATATCATCAACCAATTCCTTAAAAATATTCTGCAAACTTGGCGGCAATTTAACTCCCGGCTTAACCGAAAAACTCATACCATGCGCCTGACCCGGTCCATGATATGGATCTTGCCCAATAACAACTACCTTCACCTTATCCAGCGGACAAGCCGCAAAACAAGAAAACATATCTTGCCTCGCTGGGTACACCTCATATTTCTCCCGTTCAGCGTCCACCCGATTCATCAAAACTCGAAAATACGGCTGCTGTGCCTCAGCTTCAACAAACTCACGCCACGTTGAAAATGTCATGTATCTATTTAATCACGTTTGAGCCATGCAACCTAGCGTGTTGTAAACGTTGACGAAAGGTCGTCTGATAGTCGCCTCGGTGATATGGTCGCGCAACTTGCACGCCTGGTGGCATCGTATCCTCTGCTCCAAGCAGAGAACTGATATCAACCGCCAACGAGTAGTCCGACGAGTGCGACCCTGCGATATACGTGCTAAAAAGCTCAGAAGAACTATTTGCCCAATAATACGCGCGGACTGGCACATACTGCCCCCGCTCATACGAAAGCCTACTTTCAACCTTTCTTCATTGGCAATCGCTAGTTGGACTTCTATATGGTCCCTCAAGTCTGGATGTCGCCTCAAAAAACACTGTTGTTGTTCCATAATTTCTGTGCCACTACTTGTCCAGTCGTCCAGCATGATGATATCAACGTTTTCTTTGGATACGTTTGCCAATTCATGCTCATCTATCAACAGCCTACCAACGTACTGGCTCAACTCATCATCAGAAAACTCCCCCATGATCAATTCCATGAAATATTCGTCACTTTTTATTTTTCCTTGTGGGGCGGCATAGTCAGCACGTTCCATATTATTAATTTCGCCCAGCATAACAAACAATGTTTTATCAGGATGCGCGTCCAGCCTATGCTTCCAATACGTCGCGATTCCGTGCGCCGCCTCCATGAGCTCTGGCTCACCAACATAGTTGAGATGATTCCGGATTTTAGACAATCGTGAGGTACGCGCCAAATCATCACTTCGCGCACACAACCCAGAAAACAATGCTGAAATTGTCTGCTGTTCCGTCTGTACTGAAAAGTCTTCTCGGGTCAAGGCATCAACCTCACGCGAAAGCAACGCCCGACTACCGATCACACTGTGCACATCGTTTTCCCTGCCATGCTCCCTATTGCTCATCAGCTCCGCCAACGTGGGCGCCCGCTTCACACAGTGGTCTATTTCCATCCGATGCGATATCTCTTCTCCAGACACCGTTTCAAACGGCTTACGTGGATGAACGGCAACGGAACCCTGCTCATACAGATTGTACATCACCTGGTTTTGGTCATATTTAGGCTCGCTATTCAGGCTGACTTGCCTGACTCTACGCAGTCGCGCGGGGATCATGTTTTTAAGCTTAACCATGTTGACAATATTATACATACAAATGCCTAAACTGTCAATATACGGCGTCCTTCTTCTGTGCTATAATACAACTCATATGGCACAAATTGCATTACACTTAGACGACTTGCTTGCTGAGAGACAAATCTTGGCAGATTTTTTGGCACAACCAACTGCATATAGCGACCCAGAGTTTACTACCAAAAATAAACGTTTTTCAGAGCTGGAAACCTTGATAGCAAAGGCCGAGGAGCGCCAGCAGCTAACAAAAAACTTAGAAGAAGCACGAAAATTGGCTACTGGCGGTGATGAGATTGCGGAACTAGCAAAAGCTGAAATCACTGAAACTGAAGCGCGTCTGGCAGAGCTGGAGGAAGAATTATTCATCCTACTGACGCCAAAAGATCCAAACGACGAGAAAAACATCATCATAGAGATCCGTGCTGGCGCTGGCGGCGACGAAGCATCGCTATTTGCAGCGGAACTGTACCGCATGTATTTACGTTGGTGTGAAGCAAATGGCTACAGAACTGAGCCCGTCAGTGAATCTGCCAACGACTCAGGCGGCTACAAAGAGGTCATATTCATGGTCAAGGGCGACGCGCCATACGCCAAATTGAAATTTGAAGGCGGCGTCCACCGTGTCCAGCGCGTCCCAGTCACTGAAAGTCAAGGCCGCGTTCATACCTCAACCGTCACCGTAGCGGTGTTGCCAGAGGCCGAAGAAACTGATATTGAAATCAACGCCAATGATCTGCGAGTTGACATTTACCGCTCCAGTGGTCATGGTGGTCAAAGCGTCAACACCACCGACTCGGCGGTGCGCATCACTCACCTACCAACTGGTATCGTCGTGACCAACCAAGACGAAAAATCACAGATCAAGAACCGCGAAAAAGCCATGAGCGTGCTGCGTTCGCGCTTACTACAGATGAAAATTGACGAAGAAAATGCCAAGTTGAGTGCTGAGCGGCGATCACTCGTTGGCACTGGCGATCGCTCCGAAAAAATCCGCACCTACAACTTCCCGCAAGACCGCATCACCGACCACCGCATACACTACAGCCGTAGCAATATCCCCGCGGCGATGAACGGGGATATTGACGATTTGATTGAGCAACTACAGCGATACGAGCGAGAGCTAAAAGCAAAGACTACTGAAGCTTAACGAAAAACTCTATTCCGCGATATCGCGCTTGATATCATCGTATCGTTTACTATATTCTCCCATGTTGACACGATACATGGAATCAGGCAGTACAGCAACCATTGCACCGCCACCTTTAGTAGCTACCTCTGCACGATCCATGAAATCATCGGCTATTTCGCTAATCTTAAACTTTCTAAGTCCTCTTTTACTGATTATCCCTTGTTCGGCTAATCGTTTATACTCAACATACTCTCGCTCAGCCTCTTTAATGGCAAGCAGTTTAACCTCCTCTGGATCTGTCGTTGCATAATACGACAGACCAAGTTGGCCAGCGGCTTGCTCCCTGGCGCGCACTTCATCATCATTTTTTGCTATATATACCGAGGTCCAAGGATGAGACGCAAATGATGACGCCAATTCGTCAACAGGCATAGTATCAATACGCCTCGTGAACACATGTGGTAACCATTTACCATGTTCCGCAGCCTTACGAGCGCGCTTTTCTCCTGGATCATGATAATACCCTTTCAGGTGTGCTCCCAGTAACGCCGCAGCCACGGTATTATTTGCAACCACCGCAGAGAGCACACTATTTTTCATCTCTTCAGAGTTAAAATACATACCGCACGCATAAGCAAGAGCACCCAAAGCATGAATTATAATGGCCTGCTTACGTAATCGTTCTTTAGATATTGAACTTCCCAGTGTGTATAACAAATTTTTCTTCTGGAAGTCAATTTCCCCATCTATCGCATCCTTAACGTGGCACAGCTCATGCCGTAGCGTAGCCTCAGAGTCAGAGTCGTAGTCAATCCCGATAACAACATCAAGCCCTCCCTCGCCATCATCACTTACATACCCTAATTCATCACTCCCCAAGTATGAAGAATTTTCTGTACCAGTGATGATTAGTGACAAATCGCCCCAGCACTGCTCCGGTATTTCAGCATACTCAAGATATTTTTTTAGTCGTTCTTCAGAAAGGTCAACAACTTCACCAGGCACTAGCTCAGCACCTAGCTTACGATCAAGCTGAATCTTTGGAAAATCATGATCAACGGTCACAATACCCTCACAAGAAGGAAAATCTACTTTCAATTTGTTCACGCGCTTATTCATATATGCCAACTCTTCCCGTGCCGTCTAGTAGCCACGTTGATTATGAAATTTCTCTTCAATGGTGTATAATTTAGCATATAATGCAAGAAAAGTCAACCATAACATCCTGGTTAGCAACCGCCACCAATACATTAAAGCAAGCCGATATCGCATCAGCCCGATTAGACGCGGAGCTCATTTTAGCTAATACTTTGCGCAAAAACCGAACATACCTTCACGCGCACCCGGACGAAGAGATTGATCCGCGGCGTATTGATATCGCCGAAGCAGGACTTAGCCTGCGTCTCGACCGAGTACCGCTGGCGTATATTTTGGGCGAAAAAGAGTTTTATGGACGGAATTTTAGTGTATCGCCCAGCGTACTAGTACCGCGTCCCGAATCAGAAGAAATGATCAATCTACTCCTGAGATTGGCGCCACAAGACGACCAACCAAGGACGCTCATCGACATAGGAACTGGCTCTGGATGCTTGGGAATCACTGCGGCGCTCGAGTTGCCAGACAACTGGCATGTTGTTTTGTCAGATATTAGCCCTAAAGCACTCCTAGTGGCAGAAAAGAATGCCAAGAAATTGGGTGCTAAAATCTTTACGCAAAAACAATCCTTACTACTCGGCCAATTTGAAAAGCTCGACTGTATCTTAGCGAATTTACCATATGTAGACAAGGATTGGAAGAATACCTCCCCAGAGCTCCGTCACGAGCCGTCAGAAGCCCTGTATGCCAGCGAGGGTGGGCTTAAGCTAATCCGAGAGCTCATTCAGCAAGCACCCAAGCATATGACCGACCAAGGGCTGCTATTCATCGAGGCAGACGAGGAGCAACACCAGACGATTATCGCCTTTGGTAATCAAAATGGCTTTTTACATCTGGAGACCAGCGGGCTAATCGTGGTACTACGATTTGTAGGCACCGAGCGTTAGCCTCAGCTTCTGCTCTCTGTTATCTCTGATAACCGTCAGCTCGATAGTTTCGCCTGGCAGATATTCACCGATCAAGCTGGTCAAGCCACCATGTTCGCCAATAGTTTTATCATTAACTTTGGTGATAATATCACCAGATTTGATCCCGGCCTTGTCAGCTGGACCACCCTGCTGCACCAGTTGCCTAGAAACACCACCGACAAAAGCGCCATTTTTGACCGACAGTTTATTTGCGGCCCGCGTTTCTGGCGTCACCTCTAGGTAACGTATGCCGAGGTATGATTTATTGATCTCGCCCTTTTCCAGGACGCTGCGAATCAATCCTTTGGCTGCGCCTATCGGGATAGCGAAGCCAATGCTTTGGGCATCCTCGACGATAGCGGTATTAATGCCGATGACTTGACCAGCCATATTTAACAGCGGACCACCTGAGTTGCCTGGATTGATGGCAGCATCAGTCTGCAGAAGGTCTGTCAATGATTCAGGCTTCTGATCTTGATCGTCATCACTACCTGATGAAGCTTGGAGTGGACGCCCCTTGCCTGAGATGATGCCACTCGTGACAGTGTTCTGGAATTTACCAAGCGAATTACCGATGGCAATGACTTTCTGACCAACACGGACAGTACTCGAGTCGCCAATGGTCGCTGGCGACAGATTATCAACACCGTTAATCTTCAAAAACGCAATGTCATTTAGTGGATCAACCCCCACTAGCTTGACGTTGGTGTGGCGGTCGCCCGAGCCAGTGATGATTTGGAAGGACCGCCCACCATTTACTACGTGCTTATTCGTCAAAATATAGCCGTCTTTACTGATGATCACGCCAGTTCCAGCGTTCTCTTGTGATCTGAAGCCATTACTTTTTACAGTGATAATCGATACGACGCTAGGGGATACCTGATTGACGATTTTTGAGACATTGGATTCTTCAGCGGTCACTGTCAGATTACCATCAACTGCTGGACCATGTGTACTAGCGAGCTTTGGCCGCAACACCGTCAGTAGCAACACACTGCCAATCGTAATCATCAACAAAAATAGCGCTGCTATGGCAACCCAGATAGCCATCATTTGTCGCCGTGACAGCGTGATTACCCGCGCACTGTTATTTGGTTGATCTAGTCCCACCTCCGTCATCTATCAAATCCTCGTTACTGTGTTGAAAAATAGTAATATAACGCCTATCACTGCTACAGAAAACAAAACTGGCGGCATGATCTCACTCCGTACGACCGCGCCGTTTTTCTTCCATGACCGATAAACCCGCTCACCCAAGAAAGATATCAACAGCAAAATAATAGTCACCTGCGGAAGTTTGATCATGGTGAGTCCTGGTATAGCATAGGCAAAGGTCCAGTAGTACGCCAGCCAACCAATCTCCGCAAACATAATTCCCCAGATAGAGCTCAGCAAAACTGTTTGATCTTCTTTGTAACTGACCAAAAAGTGCCGAGCGGCGCTATAGCCAATGACCATTGAGCCAGCAACAACTGCAATGTCTGGCAACAAATAGCCAATGGAGAACAACGCTACTGTACCAAATAAGATGGCGATGGCCGACTGCAACATCATTTGCCAGCGCTTTGACATTGGTTTGATGATCACCAGCCAAATGATATAAAAGGCAGTGAAAGCAATTTGCACGGCGATATTCCCCACAGACAGGTATAGCAATGCCACCACACTCAATCCAACGATCAAGTCCACCAGGTTAGACTGGATATTCGTCCACCAAAAACGTGGCCTCACCGCTAATACACGCCACTTGCTCAAAATAACCAATACTACCGCAGCCACTGGTGATTGGACCATGAGCGTAATACCAAATAATACCAAAGCTAAGCTGATGTTCAACAGATGGTACACCACCTCACTAAAAAATGATTTGCGCTTAACGGTTCGCAGTAGCTCCATATCTCTTGATTATATCACACTATACAGGCTATACTAAATAGGATGGATGCAACTTTTCTTGATAGACACCCAAAGATTCGTGACAGTTTAGGGCTCATCGTTTTTGTTGTTGGCGTGGTGGTCGGCACACTATTGATTAATACCTTTATTTTTCGTAATTTTACTGTTCAAGGCGCCAGTATGGAACCGACCATGCACACAGGTGACCGCTTGATTGTCAATCGATTACCAGTGACAGCGGCACAAATCAAAAACAAGCGGTATATTCCTGAGCGGGGTCAAACCATCGTCTTTAAGAACCCAAATTTTAACTCTTCAACAAATAAAGATGAGTACATCGTCAAGCGAGTCATCGCCTTTGCTGGTGAGCGCGTTACGGTTAAGGATGGTGTCGTTACGGTATATAATAGCGCTCATATTCATGGGTTTAATCCTGATACTACAGTTAATAAAAACGAACCTGGACAGCCGACATCAGGCGATGTTGACACTACCGTACCAGAGGGGACTATTTTCGTCATGGGCGACCACCGACAAGAGAATTATTCGTGTGATTCCAGGAACTGCATGGGACCAATACCGCTGTACGACATCGTTGGACCAGTCTCCATAAGAATCTGGCCAATCACTAAAATCCGCGGATTTTAGTTACTTTTTCAGCAGTTGATGAATACGCTCAAAATCAACAGCATTTTTGAATGGGATGATGATTTGCCCAGCGCCGCGTGTATTGGTGCGAATTTTGATCTTTGAATTCAGTTTTTTGGTCAAATTTTGAACGACTTCTTCATGAGGAATCTCGACTGGGCGCCGTTTTTCAAATGGATTGTTTTTGGACTCTTTCCAGAGGACTATCGCCTGCTCAATGCGACGAGCAGACCACCCTTCAGCGATAATTTTTTCCAGCAGCTCTTCTGCCACTTCTTTGGGTACATTGATCAATGGTCGGGCCTGACCTTCAGTAATTTTATAGCTAAAAACAGCTTCCTGGACCGCCTTTGGCAGTTTCAGAAGACGCATAGTGTTAGAGATGGCGCTAACCGATTTGCCGCCAACTCGCTGCCCTATCTCGTCCAATGTCAAGTTGAACTGATCGCGCAGTTTCGCGTATGCCGTAGCAGTTTCCAGAGGATTGAGATCGCGACGCTGTAGGTTTTCAATCAAAGACAGTTCCAAACGATGCTGACCAGTCAGCGTTCGCACCAGTGCCGGTACCTCGGTCAGCCCAGCTCTCTGAGCAGCACGCCAACGACGTTCACCTGCAACGATCACATAAGCACCTGCTTTGCCCGTCACTACCAGCGGCTGTAAAATACCATGAATCTTTATCGACTCAGACAATTCGTCAAGCGCCTCTTCATCAAACATCCGACGCGGCTGATCTGGATCGGCCATGACTTGCTCAATCGGTAATTGTTTGAGCTGACTAAGTCTGCCGTCTTGTTTGGCAGTCGGATCAAACGACTCATCGATCAGATTTGTCGGAATGAGTGAATCAAAACTACGGCCCAGTCCTTTTTTCATCAGCCAATCCTCCCTAGGATTTCCTTGGTCAATGCCTTGTACGCGCGTGCCCCCTTAGAGAAGCGGTCATACGCGCCCACCGGTAATCCATGACTTGGCGCCTCAGCTAAGCGAATATTTCGTGGAATAGTCGTTTGGAAAACCCGATCTGGAAAATGCTTCTTGATTTCCTCATGAACCTGCGTTGACAGCGTTGTACGGCTGTCCATCATGGTTGGCAGCACACCCAATAAATCTAGCTGAGGATTGAGCCCCTTGCGTATCAATTTCATAGTCTCTAGCAGCTGACCAAGTCCCTCCAGTGCGTAAAACTCTGCTTGAACTGGCAACAGAATATAGTTTGCCGCAATCAAACCATTAACCGTCAGCAGGCTCAAACTTGGCGGACTGTCGATGATGATGTAATCATAATACCCCTGTAGATTGTTGATAGCGCGCCGTAGCCTGATGAACCGACCCTCAGCCTGCGCCAGCTCGACCTCAGTATTTGCCAAATGCGGCGTAGATGGAGCCAACGCTAAATTTTTATATTCTGTTTGAATGATGGCGCTTTGCAGTGTTGCCTGACCGGTGATCACCTCGGTCATCGTGCGCGATAGATTGGACTTATCAATCCCTAGACCACTGGTCGCGTTGCCCTGAGGGTCAAAATCTATCAGCAATGTTTTCTTACCACTTTTTGCCAAATAATACGCAACATTAACACTTGTCGTTGTCTTGCCAACGCCACCTTTTTGATTTGTCACCGCAATGATTTTTGTCATTCGTTCCCCTTTTTACCTGCCCTAATTATAGCATGAGCAAAACAGAAATAACAGACATCAAAAACCGCTTCTCTGATGGAAGCGGCTCTTTCGATTATTTGATTGATGCAATCTGGATCTTAGTATACTTCTGGCGATGACCAGTTTCTTTGTGTACACGTTTCTTGCTCTTGTAGCGGATAACGCGGATTTTGTCGCCCTTAACTTCTGCTTCAACGACCTTTGCCTTCACCACCACACCTTTGACGGTTGGCGTACCGACTTTTGTTTTATCACCATCAATCACTAAAAGTGCGTCGAGAGTGAGTTCTTTTGTGCCTTCAGGGAGGAGATCCACCAAGAGGGACTCTTTTTCGCTGACAATATATTGTTTGCCAGAGATTTTTACGACTGCTTTCATTTCGTTCCTTAATATATATTTACTATCAGTGACCAATTATAACAGAGACGGACAATACATGCAACTAGTTTTTCTCTAGCTCGACCATGGCGTTATTTGCCCGCAGCCAGCCACTCGGCGAACCGCACTCCATGTAGTCGCCCTTGGCCTCGCCAACCGCGATAATACCGCCGCCCGCGATGTACGCGTTGATGGCGTCGGTCAGCTCAAATTCACCGCGCTGCGGATTGGCGGGTAATGTCCGTGCCAGCTCGAAAATTTCTTTGTTGAGGACATAGAAGCTTGAATTACTGAGGTTACTTGGCGCTTCTTCTAGCTTTGGCTTTTCAATGATGCGGACAAAATTACCCTGCTGGTCAGTTTCGATGATGCCGGTGTGCGGGATAAACGACTCCTCGACAGGATTGCCTAGTAGCCCAGCCGACAGTCCGCGTGACTTCACCAACTCTGCCAGATCAGCCGCATTTGAACCGCCGTCGCTACGCCAGAAAAATTGGTCGCCCATCACCACAAAGGCTGACTCGCCTGGCTCGATAAATTCGCTCGCCAAGCCCACGGGAATGCTCGTGCCATAACCGCCAGTGCTTGGCTGAGTTAAAAAATGTATTCGCACGTCACGTAGCGGCGCTACTAGAGGTAATTTATCTTCTTTACCGGCACGCCGCAGATAATCGTTCAGCTGGATATTTGACCGATAGTAGCTCTGCACCTGAGTGCTTTGCTCACCAACCACGAAATAAATATCCTTCACGCCCGCCCGAACAATATCCTGCACAATATAGTCGACTACTGGACGCGTCCCCACTGGCAACATACACTTTTCGATTGATTTGGTAATCGGTAACATCCGCGTACCCCAACCAGCAACTGGAATGATAGCTTTAGTAATCATGATTTCTCCTTACATCTTTAGTTCTTTGTGGCTTCGCTTCAAAATTTCCAACATTGCCTCGTAGCGCTGCTCATTGGCGCTTAGTTTTGCGTAGAGATACACAACATCGTCAACCACTTCAATGTTCACTTTGATATCTTGGTCGTATAACCACGCCATAAAAGATGGATTGAGCAGCTCAAAACTTGTCACTTGATTTTCGTCAGTCGCATACACTTGATAGCGTTTATTGAAATCGCCCCATTCCAGGGACACTTTGTTATATCCACGCGGGGCTTTCAAGCGCGATAGGAGTTTACCGCGCCGCTCCACTAAAATGCCACCATATGATTTTGGTAGATTGATTTGCCCGACCACGTATTGGTCGCCTGACTCGTCTTCTTTGGTGCGATAGGTATATAACTGGACCAGCAAATCGCCTGTCCAGAAGCCAATGATATGGTTATTGATATCTGCATTCTTAAACCCAGCCTTAAACAACTGACCTCTGGTTGGCAGCAGTAGATTACCCCAATCTGGACTAAAGTACATCCTGTTGTCGGCGGCAAATTGACTCAAAGACTGCACCAGCATACTCTCCTCTTCGGTCGCTTGATCGATGCTGTCTAGTAGCCAAGTGTTTTCATGGCGCACAAAGTTCCATTGTTCGCCAAACTCCTCTGTCGTCGCAGTCAAAACATCACCACTTGCTGTATCGATCAATTGATCATTTGCCTGAGCTAAAATACCAAAACTAACACGATCTTGCTGGTCATTGGCATCATCATGAGCAGACGTGATGATAACTTCCTTGATGCGAATATTACTCATGCGATTTGCACGACCCATTTGCTGCAAGGCGTACAACATCAGACTGATGTGATTTGCATATCGCTGTGTGGTGTAAGTTCGAATTGATGCGACGTCCATCTGCTGCCAATCGCGCTGGAACTTACCAAAAATTGATGCGGCATACTCTGTTAACCGCTCTGGGCTCCACGCCGCGTCCGAAGCAGCTGCCTGCTGCACGGACCGTTGCGCTGCTGCACTGCCCTTTCGGAACCGACCTAACTTATCAGCCCACGCCCCACCAAAGGCACCGATGACAGTAGATATCATCGCCACGATGAAAGCGAACTTTCCGCCCCAAAGATACAGCAAACTAACCGCAGTTCCAGCTGCCATGCCCACTGCCACACCAGCAGCCTTGGAGCCTGTTTTTGAGCGAACAAAACCAGCTACGCCAGCAGCCACGACTGCCGGCAGGGCAAAAATTCCGCCACCACCAGAGCCACCACTAGAACTACTTCCGCCACCGCCTGCTCGTGCCAATAGCGACATCACTTCGATTGCAAACATGTACCAATTATAGCACTAACGGTTGCCGCTGACGTGGGCTATTCAGAAAATTCTACTGAGTTGCCTCTGTGGAGGTCTTCTTCGACATCAGTCCAAAAACGTTGAATATCAGTGATGTCTGACTGATCGAGGCGAATAGCCTGGGGTTCTTGCTGCTCACGCGCAATTTCCTCCCCCAAGCCATCAGCCAATGGATCAATCGGTTCAAACTGAATGCGTGGATGAAAAAATGTAACTTTCATATGTTTATTTTATCAATTTACCTAAAATATGATAGCATATTATCATCAATACGTCAATACTAGCTACGTTATTTAGCAGATGAATTACTGGCGCTGAAGCGTAATCTGCAGCTCTGCGCCTTCTATCGTAACCGTAGTTGAATACGCATCGCCCTGCCCAAAGGTCGCCAATGTTTCAGCAGCAATCAGCTCAGCATGCTCATCAATCGCCTGGCGAAGCTGCTCATCATGTGTCATTAACTGCAAGGTAATTCGATCGTCCACCTGCAGCCCCGCCTTCTTGCGCGCACTTTGGACGTGGCGAATGACTTCACGCATCAGACCCTCGCGCTTGAGTTCGGGCGTCAATTGCTTGCTAATTTCAATCCAACTCTCTGGCTTGATCGCGCCCTCGGCCACCTCATAATCAGCCAAGTGCTCGTCTAGACTCTCAATCCAGCGAATTTCCTTAACATTTAGCTCCTCGGCCATGATCTGTTCGTAGTACTCAGCCAGCTTTACACCCGCATATGCCGCACATTGCAGCGGTTGGCGAACCTTGATCGACACCTGGTGCTCATCCTGCTTCATACGCAAACTAAGGCCGTTGTTGATCAATTCGCGTGTCCGGGACATATCGGCCAACACCTGATCATTGACTGCCCCAGCCGTGAGCCAATCCTTCAAATGAATCGATTCATCATCGCCCGTCAGATTATGATACAATTCCTCGGCCAAAAACGGCGTAAATGGCGCCAAAATATAGCTCAGGCGCACCAGCACATAATGCAGCGTGCGGTAAGCATCGTTCTTGTCGCCATCATCTTCCGACTTCCAGAAGCGGCGGCGGCTGCGGCGCACGTACCAGTTGGACGCATCATCAAGAAATGGCAGTATCGGGCTCAGTGCATCAGGGATATTGTAGGTATCCATGTGACATTCAACTTCTGCCACCAACTGATGTAGCCGACTGACGATCCAGACATCGAGCGGATTCGTCAGCTCGCTGAGCGGATCTTTCAGCTCACCACTAAATTCCCAGCCATCGACTTCCGCATACATGGTAAAGAAATCATACATATTCCAAATCATACTGAGCTTGCGCGCCACGTCGCCCACGTCCTTGTCGTGCAAAGCAAAGTCCTCGCCGTTCAGTAGCGGGCTGCTCAGCAGCAGGAAACGTAAACTATCGGCACTAAACTTATCCATCAGCTCGTTCGGGTCGGTAAAGTTACCAAGCGATTTACTCATCTTGCGGCCATCATTGCCCGCCACCACGCCGGTGGTGATGACGTTGCTGTAGGCATTTTTGTGCTGGGCGCCAGCCTCGCCAAAGGCACCGATCTCGGCCAAGGCAGCGTTGACAGCGTGCACGTAGTAAAACCACGCCCGCACCTGGCCAATGTACTCAACGATGAAATCCGCTGGGTAATTTTGCTCAAATTTGGCCTGGTTTTCAAACGGATAATGCAGCTGGGCAAACGGCATACTGCCGCTCTCGAACCAGCAGTCCAGCACCTTGTCGATACGCGTAAATTTCTCGCCATCAATTTCAAAGGTGATATCATCCACCCACGGGCGGTGGTAATCATCCAGTTCCACGCCGCTCAGCTCCTTGAGCTCCGCGTACGAGCCGACCACCTTGACGGTGCCGCGGTCACCCTTCCACACCGGCATGGCCGTCGCCCAGAAACGATCACGGCTCAGATTCCAGTCTGGCGCCTGCTCGATATTTTTGGCAAAACGGCCGTGCTTCAGGTGGCTCGGGAACCAATTGATATGCTCGTTCTGCTCCAGCATCAGCGGCTTTTGCCCCTGGATGTCAAAGAACCACGACGGAATCGCCCGGTACATGATGCGCTGCTTGCTACGCGGGTTGAACGGATATTCGTGGCGAATGTACTCGATTTTCCACACCGCGCCCTTTTCCTTCAGGTCTTTGGCGATGAATTTGTTGTTATCCCACACCTCCAGGCCTTTGTAATTGCCATCAGTGTAGTAGCCATTGTCATCGATGACATGGAAGGCGCTGATGCCGTGGTGCTTGGCGAGCTCAAAGTCGTCCTCACCATAAGCCGGCGCAATGTGCACGATACCCGTACCCGACTCGTGCGAGACGAAATCCGCCGCGTAAATGGTGTGGATCTTGTCATTTTCTGGCCAAGTCGAGCCCGTATCGAGCGGCTGGTATTTCTTACCGACCAATTCACTGCCGGGGAATGTGCGCAATACTTTGTAATCTAGTGGATGGTGCTTTTCGTCCTGCAATACACGCTCCAGCGCCTCCTCAGCGATGATGAGCTTTTCGCCATCCATCAGCACCTCGCAGTAGGTCATACCTGGGTTGACGGCCAGCATCAGGTTGGCTGGGAGCGTCCACGGGGTAGTGGTCCAGGCCAGGACAGCTACAGAATCTTGAGTTTCAACAAACGCTTCAATCGCCTGCTGAGTCACGGCTGTCACAGGGCGGCTCAGCAGCTCCTCTGGCGTACCCATAGCAAATCCTGCACCCTCATGTAATTCTAGCTTCTCAGCATCAACACCAGTCACAATATAGATGGAACATGCAACATTTGTTCCATTTTCGTGCTTGACAGTTTGCAGCAAAAGATTATTCGAGCTTACTTCAAGTTCAAGCTCCTCCTGAAGCTCACGACGTAGTGTCTCAATTGGCGACTCGCCCTCGTGACTCGTCCCACCAAAGAGGCTCACCATGCCTGGGTTCGTGATTCCTGGCTTATCATCTCGTTGTTGCGCAATGAGTTTGCCATTTGTATCCACCAACAAAGCACCGACATAACTCCTCTCGCATTCGTCAAAGCCTGCTGGCTTTTGTGCATCATCAACTATTTCACCGTTCAAAAGTTGCTTTACTCGCTGCTCAATTTCATCACGCGCTATCCGATTTCTTTCTACACTCTCGTTACGTGGATCGGCCACATCCCACCAAATAATATTATCACCCCTGAGCCAGTCCGGTGTCTGGGATTTCTCCGCTAGATTAACGATCAAATCATAATCACCCAGCTTATCGGCGGTAAGCAGCTGCCGCTTATGTCCAGTGATGTCAATACCCACTTCTTGCATCGTCTCACTACTTCTGGCTGGCTTGCGGCTCATAGTTTCAAAATCACTCAATGTTGGAGCTTCGTCCCATTTTTTCTCTGGGTTCAACCCAGCAGAATCGGCATTTTGAGAGCCAGAATAGTGGTTATAAAATCCCTGCGCCATCTGCGAGCGAGCAGCATTTGCATTACATACAAACAAGACTTTTGAGTGTTCACTTAATACTATTTTGTGGCTCGTCTTACCATCTTTTAACTTAAACTTCACATACACACTCGGGTCGGTCACTGTCTGGTAGGCGTCGTTGTCCATGGTCACTTCGGCCTTGCTGACAGGAGTAGCAAACTTGGTGTCGTACATCAGCACCTTTTCGCCTTCGTAGATTTTGCCCGCTTCGTACAGCTGCCTGAAGGCCCACCAGACGCTCTCCATAAAATCCTTGTCCATGGTGCGGTAAGCGCCCGTAAAGTCCACCCAGCGGCCGATGCGGTCGATCACGCCCTGCCACGTCTCGCTATTGGCTACCATACTTTCGCGCGCCTTGGTTATATACGTTTCCAGGCTGATAGTCGGCAAAGGATTACCGTCTTTATCCAGCGGCGCTGGCTGGTCGCTACTCGTCACAATCTGCCGCCGATCCACAATATTCATCTGCTTTTCGACGAAATTCTCCGCCGGCAGCCCATGACAATCCCAACCCCAGCGACGCTCCACGCGCTTACCTTTCATCGTCCAGTAGCGTGGCACTGCGTCCTTGACGATTGAGCTCAGCAATGTCCCGTGATGTGGCACACCAGTGATAAACGGCGGACCGTCATAAAAGACATAGGCGTTATCCGCTGGCCGCTGCGCCACCGACTTCTCAAACGTCTGGTCATCCTTCCAGCGCTGCACCCAGTCCTTCTCGTATTCTGCCGCTCGGCGGCGTGTGCCGTGTTTGAATTTCATTATAACTCCTCCTTTTCTTTAAACTTCGCTGTAAATTTATCTAACGTATCAATTATCCTTTGGTAGTTTACAAAAACTTTTCCCTTGTCAATTACTGGATATTGGCTAATTAGTTCTTCGTCCTTATAATTAAATTTCATAAAGCCAAGCTCCTTATTCAGAAATTGCATCAATTCTACGCGCTTAGCAACAGTATCAACATAACCAAAATTAATCGACATTTGCCCATCCGAGTAAAGAGTGAAAAAGGAGTTTTTGTTAAAATCAAAGAATCTTGGATTAACCGTAGCTCTGGCTATGCCAGTACCAAACATAATCTTATCCGACTTCTTAACCGCCCAGTCATAGATTGCCAAAATCGCTCGCTGCTGATCAATTGGCAATTCACCGACCTGCTCACGAAAGCTCTGATCGTCCCACTTACCGCGTTTTTGCGCATAAGAAGTACGCGCGCCAACCTCTTTTCTTATCTCTGCTCCATAAAGCTTCGGAATAACAATCTCGAACTCACTATGCCTGTAAAAATCCAACTCCACAGCATAAACGTCAAATTTTGAATTCTGATTGATATAAGAAATCAAATCTTTTAGGCGACTTTCAAGCTTATCCATCAAAACCACAAATTTAATTGAACCGTCTTCCAGGTTTGACTTAATATTATCAAGGGTTAATTCTGAATCTTCAACTCCAAAAAAGCTACAAAATTTCTCTTTGAAATCTTGATCAAAATATTTATAAGAGTACTCATCTAAATGGTCGAAGAAATCGCCAGCGTTTGAATGATGTTTCCAAAGCGCTGCGCCATAATCCATTACTTGCGCCAAAACCGTACGCTTATCAGGATTTTTGAAAAGCTTGGTTTCAATAACATAAATATTACCATGCTCATCAAAACCAAGCGCATCAATCGGACCACTGGCAGTTGGAAATTCGCGCGCCGCCACAAACAGTCTAGCATCTTCCTCAATCTCATAAATTGGCACAATTTCAGGATTGCTTATCAAATATTCTTGCATTGAACCTTCCTGCGCGAACTTTGATTCATTCAAAATCTCTGCATTTTGATTATTTTTTCTAAAAACGATTGCCATACACTTTATCCTTCTCTATCATCCAAATCCTTTAATTTCTTACCGTTGAACATCCAATACGCCGCGCCCTGATATGAGCCACTAGCGTTACGCTTTCCTTTTTGCTGGAAGATATTGCGAGTTAGCGGCGATAGTTTATAGATTTCATCGACATACTCAACTTCTCGCTCACCAACAACAGTCGCGCTAATCGCTTTATCCTGTGCAAAAGTTATTACATCGCCGTTCTTTAGTCCTTTTCGATAAAAACTAAAGAGCGCTCCTTGTTTCCGTGACTGCGTCACTTCATCAAATTCACGTTCCTTATCAATATGCTTTGGGTACACTACTTTGCCATCAAATGCCAGCAAAAGTTGCTTAACAAGCTCGCAGTCCAGCGCAAATAATTCACTATCATCAACTTGATGCTTGCTAAAAATTTCGTGTAGTAGACTCTCCTTATCATCATAATCATCAAGTTCAATCGCAAAGAAACGCTTCAATCCAGGAACATTATGATAGCCATTGCCTTCAAGATACCGCATTCGCTCACCATAGTTCTGCGAGCCAGTCTTGCCAATTTTAATCAAACCAGAAACCGCAGTATTCATAATATAAACGATGCCCTTCATATTGTCCTTTCTCCAAACAAAAATCACCTCTTCTGTCTTCGAGAATCCGCTGGAGGTGTTTCAAACGGACGGTACCATCTCGATTCCAAAAGAAGTGATTCTTCCGTGGGCTTTGCCGAGTTGATCGGTATCCACGCACTCTTTTAGCGCTTAATCGTTCACTTTGTCGCAGTGAGTCGCGGCGGGGTCTAATCTCAGCTGATAAAAACCGATTTCTTCCCGCAGACTTCGCAGTTGATAGCCGCTCATTTTGCACTGATCCCATCAGAGAAAGACCTCATCAGACACACGCAAAAACGCCCTACTCACATTGTAGCGCGTTTTTGCCAAAATCCCAAGGGAATTATTTAATTTCCAAGCCGCCTAGGACACATTCGCCCTTCAGGTAGATTGTCTTTTTAGCGGAAGGCTTCGACATAGTCTTATCATCGCTGCCACCCAAAACACCACGCACCTCGTTTTTGACGATCACATCATCAGGTAAGTTGATATTAATGCCACCGCAAAACGTAAAGACATCAATGATTGCGCCATCCTTAATGTTCGCCTGACGCAAATCTAAATCGACGCCACCAAATATCGCTGTTGCTGAACCACCAGTATAATCACCTCTCACTCGTGACTGTTCACCGTAAAAAATTGCCACTTTTTCATTATCATCAGTGCTCGATTCTTCGGCTCGCTTGCGATTTGCGGACCCAATACTAAACACCATCATCAACCCAACAGCGATCAATACCACTGGCCAAAACAGTTTCCAAATACTAACATCAATGACGCCATACGCATTCAAACCAATCGACACGCCAGCGGCCATCAATAGCAGGCCCCACGCCCGCGTCAGCAGTTTTCGGGAGCTAACTATTGTCACCAGCCCCGCCAGAACCAGACCAGCTGCCCAAACCGTTCCCCAGAACACGTTCCAGCTATCAAACTTGATGATCTCGAGATTCCTCAGTAACAGAACCCCGCCGAGTGCTACAATGGTGACACCAAAGAACGCTCTGACAAGAAAGTTTTTCTTCATATCTTTATTATGACATATGATCACGCGTTATCAAAGTAAAAAATTTGCAATAATGTTTTCGTAAAATAGGGCGATACGTCTAGAACAACTGCTCACCAAACTTTGCGATTATCGCCATCATGGCAAGGACCACTAGAACTGCCGCAAATAACATATCATATCCGCGATCAACAAATTTACCCAGGGTCTTACCAGGTATATTCTTAACCAAAACATTGTACCGTGTCATACCAAAGAAAATCAAAATCATACCAAGGTCCAGAGTCAAGCACCACGGGCACAGTGCGCCAATCACCAAATAGCTCATACCAAACATCCAGAAAGCAAAGAGAAGCCCCGCAATCACCCCGACTTGCGCGCATTGCATAAACCATTTCGGAAACTTTGTCCCCGCCAACAAAGCAACCGCTATAGTGGTCATCACTGGCAAAGTTGCCAGGCCGATAAAGCTGTTTGGAAAGCCCAAAATCGCTGCAGACCAATGGTTGGCAACTGCCGAACAGCTCAGTGCTGAGTTTAAGTCACAACTAAGAACTGCTTCTGAATTTTTGGCTAATACCAATGATTCAATCGATAAGGCCAGCGATGCTAACAGTCCCAATCCGCTTCCGACCAACAACGCCAACGCCGACAGATGTCGCCGTTTCACATCCTCATGAAATAACCAATCTCGCACTTTCTTAAACATAAAAACTTACCTCGCTAATTGTCGGTAGCGGAGTTCCCCGCCACATATTTTGTAATTGGCCACCATCACTTAACGCAATGATCGTCGGATATTCCACAATGTCATATGTCCTACAGAAATCACTGCCAGCCGCTGAGTCCGGATTGACTTCCTCCAAGTCATGCCCTGTCTGATTCTTGAAATCCCTGAGATAATCAAACACTGTGCGAGCGTGGTCGCTCTCTGTTTTGTACACAACAACAACGCGCATTGCTAATCCCTTTTCTCTCGTTGCTGAGCTAAAATTTTCTCAAATTCGTCCAATGTCTTAAAATCATAATACACGCTGGCAAATCGAACATACGCCACCTCATTACGATCAGCCAAAGCGTCCAAAACCGCATCACCAATCTGCTTTGACGGCACTTCAGATTCTCCCAACGCATACAAAGCGTCTTCAACGGCGCTGACAATTTGCTCAACCTCTTCTTCTGACTTGAAAAACTTACCAACTGATTGATGTACCGCTGAAGACAACTTAAACCGGTCAAACAGTTCGCGGCGTCCGCTCTTTTTGAGTACTGCTAAGTTTGGTTTTTCAATCCGCTCGTACGTCGTAAATCTCCTACCATCAGCCGTTTCTCTGCGGCGGCGAATTGCCATACCGCCAGCAACTTCACGCGACTCAAGCACCCGACTATCACCAATATTTACTGCTCCCATAGACTACTCCCTGTTCTTCTTGCGACGGCGTAAAAACGCTGGGGTGTCGTCTTCGTCGTCATCCTCATCTTCTGGTGGATTATCCCAAATATTCGTGTCATCCTCAGCAGCAAAATGCTCAGCAGCTTCTTTATGCTCTAACTCCATGTCGATATTTTGCACCATTTCTTCGTCCAAGTTGTTGGAGCTAGTCTCGACTGGATTCACATCAAGCGTTACGTCCCTGTCGTGGAAGGTCTCGCTATCAAATCCTGTAGCAATGACCGTGATCACCAAATCATCTTCCATCTCTGGCTTCAATGTCGCACCAAAGATGATATTTGCATCTGGCGACACCGCGCTCGTGATGATTTCAGCTGCTTCCTGGATCTCTGCCATGCTCATGTCGTAGCCACCAGTAACGTTGAACAGCACACCCTTAGCGCCATCAATTGACACTTCAATCAACGGAGACTCAATTGCCTGCTGGGCTGCCTGAGCTGCTCGATTCTCACCGCTCGCCCGACCAATACCCATCAAGGCCGAGCCAGCATTGCTCATGATAGCCTTAACGTCAGCAAAGTCCAGGTTGATCAGCCCATGTTCAGTAATCAGTTCAGAGATACCCTGCACACCCTGGCGCAATACATCGTCAGCGATTTTGAAGGTTTCCAATAGCGGAGTGCGCCGATCAATTGTCTGCAGCAAGCGATCATTTGGAATGGTAATCAACGTATCAACTTGTCGACCCAAGTGAGTGATTGCCCAGTCAGCATTCACTCGGCGCTTTTCACCCTCAAAGCTAAACGGTCGTGTTGCAACACCAACCACCAAAATACCCAACTCACGAGCAATCTCAGCAACCACATACCCAGCACCAGAACCTGTTCCTCCACCAGCACCAATCGTCACAAACACCATGTCAGCGCCTTCAAGAGCAGCACGAATTTCTTCACGTGATTCATTAGCGGCTGCTTCACCAACAGCTGGGTCAGCACCAGCACCAAGGCCATTTGTCGTTGAATGTCCTAGATGGATTTTGACGTCAGCTTTTGAGTTATGCAACGCTTGTGCGTCGGTATTCATAGCGATGAACTGCACACCATTGAGGCCAGCGTCTTTCATGCGGTTAACTGCTGAACCACCGGCGCCACCAACACCAACAACTTTGATGCTAGCAAATGTCTGAACTTCGCTTGGTTGTATTTGTGGCATTATCGTATCTCCCCTCTAATCTCTATCCAGTATATCATCTTTGACCCTGGAGTGGTCATATTTATTTGAATTTCGCGAATAACCCACCTAAAAATCCGCCAGCTTTTTGAGCAACTTTACTAGCTTTTTTACCATGAGTTCCTTCAGAGCGGGACGGATTGGTGGACATTGCCAACATTAGTCCTATAGCCGCTGCATACTCTGGATCTTTGATATCATCAGTCATGCCAGCATAATCCTGCGGTCTACCGATTTTCACTGCCAGCCCAATCTGTTCTTTGGCAAATTCAGCCAAGCCCTTAACTTTAGCGCCACCGCCAACTAACACGGCTCCGCTCGGCATTTTGCTGATGCCACCTGCCTTTTTCAGTTCCTTAGCGACCAGCTCAAAAATTTCTTCATAGCGTGCTTCAACGATTTCTGCAACTTCTGCCCGGTGAAAAACCTGTGTCTCCTTCTCGTGCTTAATGTCAATCACGCCTGTAGTCTCGCCGCCCAATTCACCATGCTGTAACTTAACCTTTTCGGCAATCTCCAAATCAACTTTAAGACCAATCGCCAAATCATTGGTGACATTTTGTGAGCCCATCGGAACAACCGAAAGATGCTGCAAATCACCTTCCTCAAACACCGCCACCCCTGTCGTGGAAGCTCCAATATCAATCACAGCCACACCATTTTCCATCTGAGATTCATTCAGCACCGCTTGAGCGCTCGCCAACACCGTTGGAACTATCCTGACAGCATCGATATTAGACATCTCTGCCAACTTGTGCAAATTCCCCAAGTGCGGCACCAATCCAGAAACAACATTTGCTCGTAGTTCCAGCCTTGTCCCGGTCATACCAATCGGGTTTTTGATATTATCTTGCCCGTCCAATCGATATTCATACGGAACCACTTCTAAAATCTCACGATTTGCAGGAACTTTTCCAACCGTTGCCACATTTTCCAGGCGTGCTATGTCATCCTCTGTCACTTCACTGCTACTAGCATTAACAGCAACCATACCGTCTACTTTAGTACTGATGATATGTACGCCATTGGTACCCAAAGCAGCTTGGTTTACTCGATGACCGCTCATTCGCTCAGCCGCATCAAGCGCCGTATCGATCGCTGCCGCTGGTCCATTCAAATGCGTGATCACGCCCTTACGCATCCCGCTATTGGGAGCTTGCCCCACGCCAATAATTCTTGGCACGCCCGTTGTCTCGTCGATATGCCCGATAACACATCGCACTTTTTTCGTGCCGATATCAATTCCTACCGCATAATGAGATTGTTCTTGCATATGCTTACAGTATATAGGAATATGGGGTCATTTTGCAAGCTGTCAAAAAAGCACAATCATGATACACTAGACACATGAAACGTAGTACTTTTTCTCATAAACCTGGCTTTACCTTAATTGAGATGATCATTATCATTTCCACAATCGCCATTCTCTCAGCAATTAGCGTCGTCGCTTATCAGTACGTCAGACAAGATGCCTATGACGCAAAAGCCAAAACCGCGCTACAACAGGTCGAAACAGGGTTTAAGTCTTACATAACCGCGGGCAATAAAGTACCAATGCGTTACTACCGTGAATATGGTTTCTATGATGGCCCAGGAGGTGGATCAACCGAACAAGGCATTCCAATCAATAATGGGGGCGGTATAGGCAGAGCCCTAGTCAATGCTGGGTTCTTATCGAGTAATTTACTGGACAGCCTCAAAAATGGCCCCCAGAAGAATACTGCTTTAAAGAACAGTATCGCTTTTGAACAATGTGGCAAGAATAAGGCATTTTTCTACATTGAAGTATACCGAAAAGGCATGACACAAGCGGAGCTTTGGGATAAGGTTCACTCATTGGAGTGCGAGAGAAAGACTAAGGATGATTGGTATACAGAGCATGGATTAAGTCCTTCACTCAGTGTGGTTGCGACCGGCACAGTCAACGGTCCAGCACGTTATATACTAGCAGAGATTGATTTCACCTAAATCTCTACAGCTTCGTCAAAATTTCCGCACCCGTCTCAGTGATCAGTACGGTATGTTCAAAATGCGCACCCAGACTACCATCTTTCATGCTAATCGTCCAGCCGTCATCTTCGGTAACAATTTTTTCACCACCGAGGCTCGCCATCGGCTCGATAGCGATGGTATCACCAGCGTGCAACACCGGACCAGTACCGCGCTGGCCATGATTTGGAATCTCTGGACTCATGTGCATTTCCAGCCCCACGCCGTGACCAACCAGCTCGCGAATGATGCCCAATTTGGCTTTCTTTAACACCGCTTCTATCGCTGCTGATATATCACCAACGCGCGTTCCGTCACCAGAAATCGCATCAATTCCGGCGTACAAACTCTGTTCCGTTGCGTGGAGTAAATGTTTTTTAGCACCACGTGGTTCTTCGTCAACCACCATCGTAAAGGCGCTGTCAGTTTTCATGCCGCGGTAGCCGATCACCAGGTCAAAGCTCACCACGTCACCCTTCTCGAACACATAATCTGTCGGGAACGAGTGCACCAATTGCTCATTGGTCGACACGCAGATCACCCCTGGGAATTTCACTTCATCTGTCAAATACGTCGCTTCCGCACCAAAATCCTTGATACGCCCGGCCACGAAGTCATTGGCGTCCAGCTCGCTCATACCAGCCGTTACCTTCCGGCGCAACTCGTCATAAATCGTTGCCAACATCCGCCCACATTCGCGCATATCTTTCATTTGCTGTGGCGTTTTTTCGCCAGTGATCAATTGACTCATTTGGCACCCTCAACAATTCCGCGACTAACCAGTTCTTTTTCAATTTCATCATGCACTTGCCCCACCGTGCCAACACCGCTCATATGGATGATGGGGATATTATTGTCATTCAGATAGTCCAAAATTGGGTAAATTTCACCCCGGTAAATGCTAAGTCGCTTATCAATCGCCTCTGGCGTATCGTCAACGCGACCACGCACCCGCAAGCGCTCCAAGATCTCATCTCGCGGCACTTCCAGCACGATCACTAACTTCACGTCCTGGCCGTGATGCGGCCGCGACTCAACCAACCACTTCGCCTGCTCCAATTGACGTGGATAGCCGTCCAAAATGACACCGTTGATATCCTTGGCCTTATTCAACGCCTCGCCCATCAGACCATTGATGATTTCCACCGACACCAGTTCACCAGACTGCATACGATGGATCAATTCGCCATCGTGCGTGTCGCGCAGCAGCTGCCCCGCGCTCAGCCAACGCCAACCATGTCGTGCTGCCAAAATCTGCCCCTGCACACTCTTACCAGCACCAGCCGGTCCAAAAAAGATAATCATGTTCCCTCCTATTTTGTCAGTTTTTCTTTAACAATCTTTGCAACTAAAGCACCGTCAGCAGCATTGCCAATCTTCTGTTTCACTGCGCCGATAACCTGTCCCATCTTTTGCATGGAAACGTCATCCATGCTCGCTACAACATCTTCAACGATCGCCACAATCTCTGCTTCACTCAACTGTTCTGGCAAAAATTCTCGCAAAATTTCCGCCTCTTGTTCCTCGGGCTCTGCCAGTTCTGCGCGACCATTACTGCGGTAAAGTTCCGCACTCTCGACACGTTTTTTCACTTCACGAGCCAGAACTTTTTCAACTTCGGCGTCATTCAAGCCCTCGTCACGCTTGCCTAGTGACACCTCCTCATTCAAAATTGCTGCCTTGACATTACGCAACACATCCCCACGAAAACGATTGCCGCCCAAAAGAGCGGCTTTCATTTCATCAGTGATGCGCGCTTTTAGCGCTGACATTAACGCACTCCCAGGCGCATTTTTGCCGTTTTTTCAGCCCGGCGTTCACGACGAACGATTGCCTTTTTACGGCGCTCGGCCTTTGAAATTGGTTTCTCAAAGCGCATAACGTTTTTAGCTCGAGCCAAAACACCGCTCTGCAAAACCTTACGGTTGAAACGACGAATGATGTTTTCGTTCGCTTCCTTCTGATCTTTACGTGTTACTTGTACCATACTTCCTGCATTATAACAGATGAGGAAATATTTGACAAATTACTATTCCAGATCAACCGAGCATATCGCTGCCAAACTTGCCGGCTGGTTCATATTGGCGTGTGTATGACGGAGGATATTCCACTGACTGATTTCTGGAATATTAGGTGTCCTGTATACGCGCTCAACTATCCTTTGAATATCTTCCCACTTGTTTAGATGGCTCAGTTCTGGCACCAAAACATGGATCGAATCTCGCACATTTGGAGCTGCCAGCCTAAAGTCCTTCTCAAACGCATTCAGTTTCAATCCAGACGGATCAACCAAGAACTGCTGAATCCAACCATGTTCTGGTGCTTCAAACGGCGGACGGTTCAACTCTTCTGGACTAAAGTGAACGCTTTTTAGATATTTAATATCTCTAGGATTAGGAGCTTCCATAGGGAGATATATCAAACCAGCTTCCTTAGCTGTCGGAGAAGCTGATGCCTTACTGTATCGAGCATTTTCCAGCCCTTCCTTTACAAAAAAGTTAAGCGCAATACCACCCAAGCTCATATCCCGCGTACCTGTTGGGTCATGCAACCGCAGCTCCGATACTGCACCTGGGGCCATATTTGCGACTACTCCCGTAGCTACCCTTGCCCCCAGTGAGTGTCCAGCTACATTGACCTTATCATAATCCTGAGCCACATGCTCCAATATCTTTGCATAATATTCACCCGCTGACACATAACTACCAGTCTGCCTGATTTCTTTTTGGACCGACTTTGGCAGCATACCAGAATTACCGATCCCTGGACCATTCATTACCATATAGGCAACATTTGGTTTTGCATAAACCTTACTGCGCTCTTCACGCTGGGCGTTTGGATGACGAAAGTCACCGCCCCAGCCATAATACACAACCTGAAGCTCTTCCGCATCAATATCGCCGAACACCGCAGCCTCAAATCCAATACCACCCAAACCACGAATATAGCGTGGGTTTCTCAACTGCTTGATAACTTTTTCTATACCATCTTTATTGACATCATCCCAGGGGTTTATCTCCAGCTCTTTCATCCTTTCTGGCGATATCTGGATTATTTTACCATCATTAGACAACTTGTTCTCAGTGCCCTCTGCTGTAGGCACTATATGGCTGACTCGTTTTAACCGAAGGCCGTCGTCAAAGCCATAATCTATTGTTGTATTACATTTTTCATTCATATGCGTAGTGCTCCAGTATGGATTATTCCTTGAACTGGTTTCTATTATATCACATAAATTAGTATAATGCAACCCTGTAGCCCTTATAACAGCCCTAACGATGACTATTCTGCTTCACTCACGTGTAGCAACCGCCCCTCAACCGTTCGCACCCCCTGCCACTCATTGACGGTTGGCTGAAACCACGCTACCACCTCGTCACCCGGCTCGCGGAAGAATTCCTCTGGCGCGTTGAACGCCAGCATTTGCAACACTTTACCGTTTTTATCACGCAACGCTAGCTTAACGTGCTGTCCATCCGTACCCATCCGTCGCATGCTCAACACTGAGGTCTTGGTAATTTTTAGCACTGGCTCGGGATTACCATTGCCAAATGGTTCCATTTTTGCCAGATTTGCCACCAAATCCTCATCAATTTCCGAAAAATCGCCAATTTCGACATCAGCCCGCGGCAATAAATATCGCTCTTGATTTGTTAGTTGCAGCGAATCATAAAATTCATTCACGCGACGACGAAAATCATCAATTTTCTCAGTCTCCAGCGTCACGCCCGCCGCCGCTCCGTGCCCGCCACCTTTGATGATGATGTCGTCCGCCGCCCGCACAGCATCCGCTGCTGAAAAATCACCAAAGCTGCGCGCCGAACCCGTCGCTTCCTCGCCACGCTCGCCAATGATAAACACCGGCTTTTTATATTTCTCTACCAATTTCGACGCTACAATGCCGATGACACCGTGGTTCCAACCATCACTACTCACCACCAGCACACGATCATTCGCCAGCTTCTCGGCTTGCATACACGCTTCCTCAAAGATAGCATCCTGAATACTGCGTCGCTTAACGTTCAGTTCCTCCAATTTCTCACTGGCCTCCAGCGCCGCCAGTCCGTCGTGCGCTGTCAGCATGTCCAACGCGTGTTGCGCCGTTTCCAGCCGCCCCGCCGCATTCATTCGCGGACCCAGACCAAAGCCCAGATGACGGGCGTTGACCTGCTCCGGCTCAACACCTGCCACTACCATCAACGCTTTCAGTCCTGGACGTTGTTGTTTTTTCAGAACCTCTAGTCCCCAATACACATTCGCCCGATTTTCGTCCGCCAACGTCACAATATCGCACACCGTCCCCAGTGCCACCAAATCCAGCAGCCATTTTTCGTAGCCATCAGGCAGTCCCTCCAGCTCAGTCTGCAATGCCTGCACCAACTTGAACGCCACGCCCGCCCCACATAAATCGCGGAATGGGTATGTATGGCCCGAAAACTTCGGATTCACCGCTGCTACGCTCGGCGGTGGCGTCTCGGCCACGTTGTGATGATCGGTCACCACCGTATCTATCCCCAGACTCGACGCATACTCAATCTCCGCATGGCACAGACTACCGGTATCCACCGTCAAGATCAAGTCCGCACCCATATCACGAACCTTATCCACCGCACCCATGGTCATACCATAACCTTCAACAAACCGGTTCGGGATGAAAGCATCAACATCCTCAAAACCAAACTTATCAAACGCATCCAGCAGCAGCGCCGTGGCACTCAGCCCGTCAATATCATAATCACCGTAAATGACGATTTTTTCGCCCTGCTGCCGCGCCTGTTTCAACCGCGCCACCGCCTTTTCCATATCCGGCAGCAAAAACGGATCATGTTTCACCGCCGCATAATCCGGCCGCAAAAAAGCTTCGCGCGCTACCCGCGTCGTCAAGCCCCGCGCTACTAAAATTTTCTCAAATAAGCTCATTAGTCCCTATCAGCCATACCGCGCTTTGAGCGTGCTGAATATTGCTGAGACTTGATTACCATACTTTGTAACTCTTTGAAAATTGGAAATTGCTTATTTGTGAAATACGTTCGCGAATTGCCCTGTTTCTCGCTTTTGAGAAAACCGACTTTTTCCAATCTCTTTAACTCGCGCTGAATATTTCCTGGATCTTCTTTGATCAACTTTGCCAACCCACGTACGTGAGTGTGAAAATCAGGATATTTAGCATAAACAACCACAATCTTACGCCTCACCCGCGATGTAATAAAAACGTCTAACATAGTCCTGTGCTCTTTACTGCATCCCCTTCTTTACTTAACTCCAGTGTAGCACAATTTTACAACACCCGACAAGTCCTTTAGCGCCAATTCATAATTACTTGGTTGATTTTTGCAACAGTCTCCTCACGTGAAGGTAGTTCATTATCCTCATAATAATGGTTAATTCCCATGAAGTTTTCCTTGACGTCCAATATATGCAGATCATCCACCGCGATGTGCAATCGGTCAACTGCAGCAATACTACACACAGGTAACGCCACCACCAATTTTTCAATACGAATTGATTTTAAAAACCCCAACGCTACGTCCAAGCTTGAAAGATTATCACCAAAGCCATCACTCACCAAAATAACCGTCCGATCTTTCAACAACGCCGCATCAACGATACCACCATCACCCAGTAGCCGATTAATTCGTTGGTATGCCTGCTGTTTTTGTTGTTCCAGATAGCCATGAAATTCGTTAGTATACTCTCGAATCTCGCCAGACGAAAAATCACTGTTGTAGGTAAACTTTCCGCTCTGAGAAACTGCGCCAAAACTCAACCCCTCTCCAGGAACATCGATACTCTCTGACAATAGCATCATCAAAACACAGTGTAGTCTGACCGCAATCTGCTCACCGACCAACACACCGCCTTCGCCCAATGCCAGCACTGCACAGTTTTCATAACGATATTTTTCGAACAACTGCTGTCCTAGCTCTGCGCCCGCCTGCATGCGACTCTGAAAATACATATGCTTATTGTAGCATCGATGAAGCGTTATAATAATAGCTATGCGATACTACGAGGTGTCTCCAACTACGATTGTCCGCGCTGACACTGGCAGCTTTTCCTATGCTTCACATGAAGAGTTAGTGCCAGGAACTATCGTGACCATTCCTGTCGGCAAGAAGGTTGTTGTGGGTGTCATTTTGCAGGAAATAACACAGCCACCATACGACACACGGGAGATAATTGCGGTCGTCGATCAGCCGCCGCTACCCAGCCAATTACTGTCACTACACACCTGGATGAGCCAATTTTATGCGACTCACCCCGCCACTGTCTGGCAAACCATCCTACCACGAGGCATCACCAAAAAACGACGAAAATCCATAGAGTTCACCTCTGTCGATATGCAAAATCGAACAAAAAATGTATTCACCAAAGATCAGCTCCAAGCCCTGCAAATAATTGATTCTATGACCAGCGGAACAGCACTACTACACGGTGTTACTGGCTCCGGGAAAACGCTAGTCTATATCGAAGCATCTCGACGCGCTGCAGCCAAAGGAAAATCATCGATAATACTTATTCCGGAAATAGCCCTAACGGCTCAGCTGGTCTCAGCTTTCACAGAACATCTCGACAACGTGATCGTCACCCACTCTCGCCAAACTGAAGCTGAGCGCCATGCGACGTGGCTGCACGTTCTCACCACCGACAGGCCCGTCATCATCATCGGTCCACGATCAGCCTTATTCATGCCCATACATAACCTCGGATTTATCGCCATCGACGAATGCCACGAACCTAGCTTCAAACAAGAACAATCCCCCCGCTATTCCGCGCTTCGCACTGCTGCCGTGCTGGCACAGCACCACAATGCAAAACTAGTTTTGGGCAGTGCCACTCCTGGTATTGCTGACTATTATTTATCTGAACAGCGACACCGACCCATTATCTCCATGTCTAAACCCGCTCGCAAAGATGCCGTCAAGCCCACTATTAAAGTCGTTGACATGACCAAGCGCAATAATTTTACTCAGCATTTCTTCCTATCAGACACCCTACTTTCTCAACTTCAACAAACCTTCAACGATGGTCAGCAAGCACTCATTTTTCACAATCGTCGTGGCACCACTGCAATCACCCTGTGTCAAAATTGCGGCTGGCAAGCTGGCTGCCCTAACTGCTTTGTGCCGCTGACACTACACCAAGACAAACATCAACTTGTTTGCCACATATGCGGATATAACGCAACCGTCCCAACGGTCTGCCCCGAATGCCAACATGCCGACATCATCCATAAAGGCATTGGTACCAAGCGCATCGAGACAGAATTAAGCAAATTATTTCCTCAGCAAACCATAGCCCGCTTTGACGCAGACACTCCTAGCGATCAAACCGTAGAAAAATTATACCAAGACGTTAAAGAGGGTACTATTGATCTCATCATTGGCACACAAATGATCGCCAAGGGATTAGACTTGCCACACCTACGAACTGTTGGCGTAGTGCAGGCAGACACTGGACTAACGCTACCTGATTTTGCAGCCGCCGAGCGCACATTTCAGCTGCTTGCTCAGGTAGTCGGGCGCGTCGGTAGATCACATCACCCAACAACCGTCGTTGTTCAAACTTACCAACCACAGCACCCAGCCATCCAAGACGGCCTCACGCAAAATTACTCTGATTTTTACCACCGTACCATAGCCCAACGACAAGCAACCATGTTTCCGCCATTTACCCATCTTTTGAAACTCACTTGTATCTACAAAACTGAAGCTGCTGCTATTCGCAACGCGCAAAAACTTGCCTCCACCCTCAAATCAGTTGCACCAAAAACAGTGCAAATTTTAGGACCGACACCTGCGTTTTATGAACGAGTGCGCGACACCTACCGTTGGCAACTGTTACTCAAAAGCCCCCAACGTGATGATTTAGTCGCCATATTAGCTCACTTGCCACCACAACATTGGCAATTCGAACTCGACCCGATTTCCCTCCTCTGATATACTTGATGTATGACTAGAGACGACATTATTGCCCTACCAAACTCTCACCTGCGTCAAAAATCTCATCGCATCCATGTCATTACCGACGATATACAAAAACTGTCTGACGACATGACCAGTGCTGCGTTAGATTGGGAGGATTCACGACCGCATGAAATCAGTGCCGCTCTCGCAGCAGTGCAAGTAGATCGCTTGGAGCGAGTCGTCATTGTCCGAGCTGACTTTGATAACAAAAAAACTCGCGACTTCATGACCTTGATCAACCCAGAAATTGTCAAATACGAAGGCGACTTAGTGGCTGATTTTGAAGGTTGCTTAAGTGTAAAACACATCTACGGCAAAGTACCACGCTACACCAAGGTTCGCGTTAAAGCTTTAGATCTGGAGGGTAATGAGATCCGCTTCAAAGCCGAGGGCTTTTTAGCACGTGTCCTACAGCATGAAATTGATCACACCAACGGCATCGTCTTCATTGACCACATCCGTGATACGCACGATGCATTTTATACCCTTGATGACTCTGGTGAGTTACAGCCCCTCAATTACGATACAAGCATCAAAGATAATGCCGACCTTTGGGGATGATCATGTCCGAGATAGTATTTTTTGGAACCGAAGAGCACAGTCTTATCACCCTCAAAGCACTTCATGAGGCAAAATTTCACATTGCTGCCGTCATCACCAAGCCTGACGCGCCCAAAGGTCGGGGTGGCAAACTATCAGAGCCTGCTGTCAAAACGTACGCTCACCAACACAATATTCCTGTCTGGCAGCCAAACAATCTGAAAGACATCTCACCAGCCATTCAAACACTCAAATCGCCCGTAGGCGTTTTGGTCAGCTATGGCAAAATAATACCCCAGTCAATCATCGATTTATTCAACCCCGGCATCATCAATCTTCACCCGTCACTCCTGCCACAATACCGTGGGCCATCGCCCATTGAAGCTGCCATGACCAACCTAGACTCCCACACTGGGATATCCTTGATAAAATTAGATGCCCAAATGGACGCAGGGCCAATTTACCACCAAGAATCTATTTTACTCTCTGGTGATGAATCTCGCGATGAACTATATTGCAAATTATTCAATCTGGGTTCACAACGCCTGGTAGAGTTATTACCTCGCATCATATCCGGCGATATACACCTCAAACCGCAACAAGAATCCATCGCTACCTACTGCAAGTTACTGTCAAAGCAAGATGCGCCCCTCGACCCACAATCGCTCAGCGCCAAGCAAGCAGCCGCACGAGTCAGAGCCTATCTCGGTTTTCCCCGCTCCACCATGATGTTTGACGGTCTCCGTCTCATTATCACCAAAGCCCATCCTGACGTCACGCCAAAAACCGCTCTGGATCAGTGCTACCACGATGGACAATTCCTCATCATTGACGAACTCATTGCACCAAGCGGCAAAAAAATGACCGCAGAAGCGTTTCTCCGCGGTCATAAACATCAATAACCCGTATAGGCTAGGCTGCTGCTTGCGAAGTAGCAGAATCAGCTCCTAAAATCATGTCACGATTTGCCACGATTTCTCGCTTAAGCTCATCCAACACAGCAGCGACTACGTCTCGATAGTCTGGTCGGTTCACTTCCAGCCACTTTGTTGCCGCAAATTCGTCTCGTAAGCGCGGATCATCCATCGGCACTCCAGAAACCTGCACCAAACGCTGGAACATTGGATCTTGCATCAAATTAGGGACATGACGTGCCAAAAAATCATCTACCGCTCCCGGACGCTTATCAATGATGCCAGAAAACTCTTCCAGTTGAGCATCGCTCATACCCTGGCTCAACCGCTCACCAACGCGAAGTTCCAGCTCACTGTAGATGTGCTGCAAAAACGGCTTGCGCTGCTCCTCTGGCAATTGATCCAGCCCGAGCTCTTTGAGAAATTCGTCATTCAGTTGGAACATAGTCCTCCTTTTCTTTCGTCTATACTCTCCATAAATTATAACAGCAATCCCGAAAGATTGCCATTATAACCTACTCATTACTATTATTCACGCACCATGCTCAGTGCATCGTTGTGCAGTGTCTGCAACTCAATCATCGTCTGATTCATTGCATTCTGCACGATTTCCGTTAAGTTAATGCCATTACCCTGGCACCAGTTGAGCAGCATTGGTACATCTTCACTGTCCAGCAATGCCTCAAACTCTTCCAATTTCTGCTCACCCACAGCCGCCAGCAGCTGATCAGTAATTTTCGTTTGCACGCTACTGGTCACATTCTGCCGCATCTGTTCTTTTGCCTCTGGCGGCAACATCCCAAAACCAGCTTGTGCCAAGAATTCATCAGTAATTTCAAACATTTATATCTCCTTTTTGTGTTATTATACCTTACTATTTACGCAGCTAGTACATGCCTATATTGATCTAGTACTCCGATAATATTCCCAGTGTCAAAGCTTCCATCGACCTTGAGTATTTCTTTACTACCATCGACGATCCATTCAACCTCGTGTCCATTTGCTTGTGCTAAGTCTGCCAACCGATGCAGCTCACTTGTCGCATTTTCAGCACCAAACTGTCCTACTGCCCAATCCCATGGATATTCGTAACTACCAACTGGCGAGATAACCTCTGGTTGCGTAGTAGAGCCACCGTCGGGAGTTTCTACACTAGGAGTACTGCCTGTATGCTCTGCGCCAGTAGTGCTTTCACTACCTGAAGCATGATTTACATTATCATGTCCTGCTCCAGAAGCATGGCTCTCAGCACCAAATACTGTTGACTTCACTATTCCTGCAGCAATACTACCTGCAGCGTAACCAATAGCCCACTTACTCATTGCCGAGCGAACTTTCCGACGAAGTCGCTCCTGACGCTCTTCACTTGATTTCTGACTACTATCGACATAGGTATCGACCATAGATTCCATCATTTCACCAGCATCTTTGGCATCTTTAGCACCCTGCTTAAACACGTCCTGCCAGGCATCCTGTGAGTTATCAGTTACGCGCTCTTCACCGCGATGTGACTCTAGTACAGATTGTTTGACTACTCCAGCCGTTACTAAGCCTGTGCCCAAACCAACTGCTGTAGTAATTGGCCAGGTTGCAACAGCAGCGGTTACTGCACCGGCTGCTGCACCACCAGCGCCAAGCTTCAGCCATTGAGATAGCGTACTACCGCTAGTAGCTTTGTCACCGGCCTTTGTAACACCCTTTCTGAACCACGCTACAAGCTTGTTAACCTTGCCAGCAACTCTCTTGAATTTAGATTGCTCACCTTCATCAAGCATAAAGCGTTGGTCAAGCATCTCATCATATGCTTCCGTTGTCTTCTGATTCGTTTCCTGCATACCCTGGAAGGCACGAGCCGCCATCATCTGCGCAAACACTTCCTGCTGCTTTGCTAACTCCTCACCTGAGAGTTGATTCAGCTGCTCAATCTGCGACGCCATTTCTTCTTTGGCAACAGCCAGCTCACAAGCTTTCAGCTTGTCTGCTGCTTCCTCCAGCGCTTCCTTACGCTTCTTTCCACCAAACCATTCTTTAAAGAAATGCGATTCAACATCAACACGTGCTTTAGCAAATGCCAGCCTTGCCGCATCCAGTTCTTGCTGCGCCTTACTCTTTTCAGCTGACTGAGAAGTCTCGCCCTCACCAAAGTATTTATCACGCTGTGCTTGCTCGTACAGGCT
>CAURKX010000006.1:0-7593 GCA_963525915.1 uncultured Candidatus Saccharibacteria bacterium
TATAGCTGTCTCGTCAGGATTCTTCCGCCGAACAGCTTCCGAGCATGCCGCTTCGTCACGCTCCAGATATTCTCTCCTTGGTTGGTACCGGCAAAGCGCCCTTTGCTATGGTTCCAGCTCTCATGGGCATAGCCAAGCAGTTCTAATTCGTCATACGCCCACCATTTGTCGCTCGCCACTAGGCTGCCTGCCACGATGTAGTCCTGAACAAATTGTTCAAGCGGTTGTCTATCTCGGCTGTCGGTAATGCGTAGGGTAATGCGCCCGGTCGCAGTATCTTTAGCGCCAACTACGATGTGCTGAGGCTGTTTGGATCGCCTCTTGCCAAAGTAGCTTTCATCTACTTGCACCACACCCTCCAGTATGGCGGTGAGCTTGCTGCTGTCAGGCAGTTGCTTGCGGAATCGGGCAAACCAGCGCCGAACAGTAGTATAGCTTACGCCGGCTAATAGGTATGACGTTTCCGTTGAGCGTTTTGTTTGCCAACAGTAGAGCAGGATGAACAGCTGCCGGGGACTTAGCTTCATGCCGTATAACCAACTAGCGCGGTAGCTGGTAGGCCGGTATTTCTTGCGGCACAGTTTACGCCACAGATATTTGTTGCAATAGTTTTCATGAAGACCCGCATGGCAAGCGAGGACAAGATACCTCATCGCCGAAGACTAGTTTGTTAAGGATTTGCCAGTATTTCTTGTTACTGGCAAACTTTGGTATGGTAGACATTAGGAACATCTCCTTTCACTTAGTTGCTATTCACTCCTAAGTTTACGGGATGTTCTGGTTTAGGTCGGTGGACCAGGTGATAGAGAGTCGTTGACTAAAGGCTATAATTTGTGCTACAATACAAAAGTTACTTTTATGTACAAATAATATCAAGCAACCTTGGTGAATTATAAGGTCTCGTGCTTATTTAGCAACCTAACGGGAAACCAATAAACACCAAGGGTTTTAAGTGGGAGTAAAGAGGGCTATGAAAGCACTTCTCGGTACCAAAATTGGTATGACCCAAATCATCGGCGAGGATGGTGTTACTATTCCTGTAACAATTATTCAAGCTGGCCCAGTCACCGTTACTCAGGTGAAGTCAGTCGAAACAGACGGCTACAATGCGGTGCAAGTGGCATTTGATAAGGGTAAGAACCTGAGCAAGGCCGTAGCAGGTCACGTTAAACCTGCAAAAGTAACTCCGAAATATATTCGAGAGTTTCGTGTCGAAAAATTACCTGAAGGTATAAAAGTGGGCGACACTCTAAATGTATCATCGTTTGAACTGGGAGAGACTGTTCATGTGACTGGTACTAGTAAAGGTAAGGGTTTCGCTGGAACGGTGAAACGCCACAACTTTAATACAAGTAAAAAGACTCATGGTGGTAACGGCAATGTTCGCAAACCTGGTTCTATCGGATCCATGTATCCACAAAAAGTCTTTAAGGGCAAGAAAATGGCTGGACATATGGGCAATGAAAGAGTAACTGTTAAAAACCTAACTGTTGCTTATGTTGACCTGGATAGTAATTTGATTGGCTTAAAGGGTGCTGTACCAGGACCTAAAAAGGGTCTTGTAATGATCGGAGGGGATGCGTAATGGCGGAAACAACTAAAAAACAAACGCTTCCTAAAGATGTATTTGCAGTAGATGTGCCAAATCATGAATTGTTGAAGTTGGCATATGATAGCTACCTTGCTAATGCAAGACTAGCAAGTGCAACCACAAAACAACGCGGCGAAGTCCGCGGCGGTGGTAAAAAGCCATGGAAACAAAAAGGTACTGGTAGAGCACGTTTTGGCTCGACTCGTAATCCAATTTGGCGTGGCGGAGGTATAGTATTTGGTCCGCGTGGCAATGAAAACTATACCAAAAAACTTTCAAAGACATCTAAGAGGGTTGCTATTAAGCAGGCGTTAACCTTAGCTAATAAAGATAATAGAATTATAGTTAAGGATATTAGTACAACTGGTAAAACTGCTGAAATAGTAAAGTTCTTGCAAGATAATAAAATTGATCGCAAGGTGCTTATTGTAGTAGATGAAAAAACTCCAGAGTTGATTCGTGCTACGAATAACTTACGACAGGTTCGTCTTGTAAGTGCGCTCTATTTGAATGTGTTTGATATTTTGAACGCAGATACAATCGTGTTAAATAATAAATCAGTGCCTGTTATTACAGACTGGTTAAATAAGGAGGTTGCGTAATGATTATAGTATTACCACGCGCCACCGAAAAGGCGTACCGCCTTATTCAAGAAAAGAATACTTACATTTTTGATGTTCCACTAAATGCTAATAAGCAGCAAATAGCTGAGGCTGTGGCTGATCAATTTGATGTAAAGGTTTCTGCTGTAAAAACTCTTGTACAACAAGGTAAATCAGTTCGATTTAGCCGTGGCAAAAATCGATATCCAGGTACGACAAAGCGTAAGGATACCAAAAAGGCATATGTAACGCTCGCTAAAGGCAGCTCGATTCAAGTATTTGAAGAGCCGGCAGCAGAAGAGGAGAAGAAGTAATGCCAGTAAAGCAATACAATCCAACTACTCCTGCTCGTCGCGGTATGACAAGTCAGGATTTGAGCGAGATTACAACTCGCAAACCACTAAAAAGCTTGATTAAGACTAAAAAACAAACAGCTGGTCGTAATAACCAGGGTCGTATTACAGTACGACATCGTGGTGGTGGTGTAAAAAGGCACTATCGACTATTAAACCATCGTTTGGGTGAAGGTTTGAATCTTTCAGTTGAAGAAATTGAGTACGATCCAAACCGTTCAGCTCGTATTGCACGCGTAAAGGATCAATACGGTTTAAGACATTACATAATTGCTGATACTCAAATGACTAAAGGTAAGACTATCGAATCTGGTAGCGAGGCGGCTATTGAAGCTTCAAATCGAATGCCACTTTCCCGTATACCTGTTGGTACACAGATTTATGGCATAGAAATTACGCCAGGTCGTGGAAGTCAAATGGTTCGCGCTGCGGGTGCGAAAGCTCAACTTATGGCAAAAGAGGGCGATTATGCATTAATTCGTATGCCATCTGGTGAGGTTCGCAAATTCCGTGTAGAGTGCTGCGCAAACATAGGTGTTGTCGGTAATATACAACACCAAAATGTTAAAATTGGTTCAGCTGGCCGACGTCGCCGTAAGGGTATACGTCCAACTGTACGCGGTGTTGTTATGAACGCTGCAGATCACCCACATGGTGGTGGTGATGGTGGTCGCCATGGTAGTGGTAAACCACCTCGTACTCCATGGGGTCAGTTAACTCTTGGATATCGAACTCGCCGCCGCAAATACACTAATAAATTAATTGTACGAACTCGCCATGAAGCGAAGAGGAAGAGGTAATATATGAGTCGCTCACTCAAGAAAGGTCCGTTCGTCGACTTAAAACTAGCAAAGAAAGTTGCTGCTTTGAAGGTCGGAGATCGTACTGTAGTTAAAACCTGGGCTCGTGCTAGTACTATCACACCAGAAATGGTAGGCTTTACTTTTGCTGTTCATAACGGCCGTGTGCATGTGCCTGTATTGATTACAGAAAATATGGTTGGACATAAGCTCGGCGAGTTTAGTCCAACTCGTAAATTCCGCAAGCACGGTGGAAAGGATAAAAAATAATGGCTGAAAGTATTACAGTACGTGCCTTTATCAAAGGTATTGATCAGACACCGCGCAAAGTTAGTATTGTGGCAAGTCTAGTGCGTGGTCGCTCTGTAGCTGATGCGTTAGTTATTTTGGATCATACACCACGCCGCGCTGCTTTAGCTGTAAAAAAGGCTATTGCTTCTGCTGCAGCTAATGCTACAAATAATCATGGTTTAGACAATAAAACACTAGTAATTTCTACATTAAATGTTACTGCGGGACCACGTATGCGTCGCTATAAGCCTGCTTCACGTGGACGCGCTTTACCTTTTGAGAAAAAATCTAGCCATATTTTAGTAGAGGTAACTGGCACTGAAAAGCCAAAAAAGAAGCCTGCTGCTAAAAAGGATGAACCAAAAGTAGCTAAAAAGCCAGCAACTAAAACTGCCGTAAAGAAAAACGACAAGAAAGTAGAGGAGAAGTAAGATGGGTCAAAAGGTTAATCCAATCAGCTTCCGTCTGCAAGTCCACAAAAATTGGGATTCACGCTGGTTTGCTAATAAGCGGGATTTTAGTAAGTGGCTTGCTGAAGACATTAAGATACGTGAATTGATTGAGAAAAAGTTTGCATCGCGTCCAACTATTGATCGTATAGAGATTGAACGTTCAGCAAATCAGGTTACTATTACTATCCATACTGCAAAGGCTGGTGTAGTGATAGGTCGTGGTGGTGCTGGAGTACAAGAACTTAAGAAGCAGCTTGAAAAGATTGCAAGTTTGCCAGTTCGTATAAATATCGAAGAGGTTAAACGTCCAGAGCTTTCAGCTAAGTTGGTTGCGGAAAATATTGCTCATCAACTTGAGCGTCGCATCAACTTTAGGCGAGCTACTAAAATGTCTGCACAGAATACTATGAATGCTGGCGCAAAAGGTATCCGTATAGAGGTAGCTGGTCGTCTAAATAATGCTGAAATGGCTCGTCGCGAAAAGGTTATTGAAGGATCTGTGCCTCTCCACACACTAAGGGCTGACATTGATTTTTATACAGCCCGCGCAATGTGTCCTGGAGTTGGTATTGTTGGCGTAAAGGTATGGATCTACAAAGGTGAAAGGAGTGATATCTAATGTTACTTCCAAAGAAAACCAAGTACCGTAAAGTACGCAAGGGAAGGAATAACGGCAAGGCTACTCGTGGTAACTATATTGCATTTGGTGATTATGCACTGCAATCTCAAAGTAATAGCGATGTAACAAGCCGTCAAATCGAGTCTGCCAGACAGGCTATGACCCGCTACATTAAGCGTGGTGGTAAGATTTGGATTCGTATTTTCCCACATATTCCAGTTACGCGAAAACCAGTTGGCTTGAAGATGGGTATGGGTAAAGGTAATCCTGAATTCTTTGCAGCTAAGGTAAAAGAAGGAACTGTGATGTTTGAAATGAATGGTGTAAGCGAAGAGGTTGCGCGTGAAGCTATGCGTCTAGCTAGCCATAAGTTACCTGTAAAATGTAAGTTTATTAAGCGAGAGGATGCGTAGTTATGGCTGATAAAAAAGCAACTAAGCAGGCTGCGGAAGTTAAAACTTTAGAACAACTACATAAAGAGTTGGCTAATAAGCGTGCGTATTTAACTGAAACATTGCGTGGTCATCGAGCGGGTGAGTTACAAAATGTTCGCGTTCTTGGTAAAACTCGCAAAGAAATCGCTCGTTTGCTAACCGCTATTAATGCAGCTGAGCAGGAAGAAGGAGAAAAGTAATATGGCAAAGACTCTAACTGGTATTGTTACGTCTGATGTGCGTGATAAAACCATTACAGTAACAGTTACTAGCCGTGAAACTCATCCGTTATACGGTAAACAATATACCGTAAGCCGTAAATATACAGCTCATGATGAAAATAATGAGGCTCATATTGGAGATCGCGTGCGAATTGTTGAAACTCGCCCACTTTCGAAGACAAAATCATTTAAGCTTGACGTGATTGAAGAAAAAGCCCGCGGAAGAGTTGAATTAAAAGAAGGTATTGAGGAGGCTTAGATATGATTCAACAAGAATCTCGCTTAAAAGTCACCGACAATAGCGGTGCAAAAGAAATTCTGTGTATCCGTGTTCTAGGCGGTACTGGTCGTCGTTATGCGCGTGTTGGCGATGTTATAGTGGCAACTGTAAAAGATGCAAACCCAACAGGTAATGTAAAGAAAAAATCTGTTGTAAAGGCTGTTGTAGTTCGTACACGTGATCAAATTCAGCGCAAAGATGGATCAACAATTTGCTTTGATGATAACGCTGCTGTAATTATCGGTGAAGATAAAAATCCAAAAGCAACTCGCGTATTTGGTCCCGTTCCGCGTGAGCTTCGTGATATGGGTTACAATAAGATTATCAGCTTGGCTCCGGAGGTATTATAACTATGGCTCGTATTAAAAAGGATGACATCGTAAAGATTATCTCTGGCAAAAATAAAGGTGTAACTGGAAAAGTTATTGCAGTTTTACCAAAAAAGAATGCTGCTCTAATTGAGAATGTTGGTACAGCTAAGCGTAAGGTTAAGCCAAGTCAAATTAATCCTCAAGGTGGCATGAAAGATATTCATGTACCTACATCTATGCATAAAATTGCTTTAGTGGTAGATGAAAAATCATCGGCAACTAGTCGTGTAGGATATTCAAAGAATGACGATGGTAAAACAGTTCGTATTGCTCGTCAGTTAAATAATAAGGAGATTAAATAATGGCAAAAACTATAAAAAATGCCTATACTCCTCGCTTGAAAGCTTTGTACGATGGTACATATAAAAAAGAACTACAAGCCGAATTGGGGCTTAGCAATATCCATCAAGTTCCAAAACTCGAAAAAATTGTAGTAAGCGTAGGACTTGGTAAAAACAAGGACGATAAACGCCACTATGAAGTTGTTAAAAACACGCTAACAAAAATTACTGGACAGGCTCCAGTTGATCGTATGGCTAAAAAATCAATTGCTGGTTTTAAAATTCGTGCTGGTATGAATAGAATCGGTGTTAGTGTAACTTTACGTGGTGCTCGCATGTATGAATTTATGGATCGTTTTATCAATGTAGCGATGCCTCGTATACGCGACTTTCACGGAGTAGGTTTGAAAGCATTTGATAAGGGCGGTAATTACAATGTGGGCATAACTGAGCAGTCAATCTTCCCTGAACTTACTTTTGAAGAAACTCAGGTTTTGCACGGTTTGCAGGTGACTTTTGTTATCGAAAATCAAGATGTAGCGCATTCTCGAGCTTTATTAGAAAAGTTTGGCATGCCGTTTGAAAAAGAAGGAGGACGTCGCTAATGGCTAAAAAATCAATGATTGCTCGTGATGAAAAGCGCAAGAAAATGATTCAGAAATACGCAGATAAGCGCGCTGAGTTGAAAGAAAAAGGCGATCAAGAAGGTTTACAAAAACTTCCTCGCAATTCTAGCCCAACTCGCTGGAAGAATCGTGATATCCTCAATGGTCGTCCACATGCATATATGCGACGCTTTGGTTTGAATCGTATTAATTTCCGTGAAAAAGCTTCCCGAGGCGAAATCCCTGGTGTAACAAAGAGTAGTTGGTAGGAAGGAGGAGAATATATGTCTATGCAAACTACAGACCCAATCGCCGACCTTCTAACTCGCATTCGTAATGCAAAGATGGTTGGAAAAACAGAGGTACGTGTACCTGCTAGCAAGATGAAAAAAGTTATTGCTGAGCAGTTGGTAAAAAGTGGCTATCTAGAAAATGTTAAATTAGAAGATGCAAAACCACGTGGCGTATTGGTTATTGATATAAATAAGCCTGGCGAAAATAGTGTAATTAACGAAATTACGCGTATTAGTAAGCCTGGTCGCCGTGTTTATATTAAATCTACTGAAATTCCAAAGGTTAAATCTGGACGGGGAATTGTCTTGATTAGTACATCAAAGGGTATTATGACTGGTTCAGAAGCTGTGAAAGCTAAGCTGGGTGGTGAATTACTTTTGAAAGTATACTAAATTATCC
>CAURKX010000007.1:0-7472 GCA_963525915.1 uncultured Candidatus Saccharibacteria bacterium
GAGAAGTCTCGCCCTCACCAAAGTATTTATCACGCTGTGCTTGCTCGTACAGGCTCAAGCCTTCAGGGTTCTCGTCTGGAGTCTTAATTTTCGCTGGAGCTTCAGGAGTAACCGTAGCATTTTCCTCCAACCTCTGCTCTATCGCTCGTTTCTTGGTATAATATTCCTTAACTTTAGGATCTAACTCATCCCAATGAGTTTCCACATAGTCCCCAGTAGTTGGACGTGGCGCAGGCGTTTCTTTATTCATTCGTGGTGGTTCCTTTCACTTGGGTGTGCCAAGATTAGTTGGAGTTTTTCTCTAAAGAAATACTAGCACAAATTATTAAAAAAGTCAATAACCTTGCTTAAATATGACACTTAGAGCGTCTTTTTCACTAACTCACGTGTAAAGAACTCAAGCTCATCGCCCTCTTCGACCACGATTTTCTTGGCAGTTTTCAAGCTCAAACCGCACATTTCACCTTCAAATACCTCTTTAGCCTCTTGTTGCTGGCGTTGTACGCTTGAAACCTCAACTTCGGCTATCTGTTCACCTTTACGTTTCAAACGAGCCAGGAGGCCCTTTGAGACCTTTCCACGTATCATTTCACCACCAGCGATCACCTCCTCACGCATCGTACGGAACACACCCTTCACCTTAAGCGCACCGATCTCCGTCTCTACCACTTCTGGCGCCAACAGGTTCTCCATGGACAATTTTGCGTCATCCAGCAGCTCATAAATCACTCGGTACAGGCGTACTTCTACTTTCTCGCGAGAAGCCAACCGCTTAACAGCAGGAGGCAAATCAACATTGAAACCGTAAATAACAGTGTTTTCGCCAGTCGCCAGGTGGATATCATTTTCAGAGATATTACCCACACCATGACCAATCACTCTCAATTCAACTTCACCGTTTGTCTCGATCAATTTCAAACTATCAATAACCGAGGTGAGGGATCCCTGCACGTCAGCCTTGATGATGACGTTAAATTCTTGTGCATCATGCTTCTGATTCATCATCTTCAGGATGTCAGCGCCTGTCACGTTGGTAGTTGCCGCACGACGCTCCTGTTCTAGCTTGGCTTTAGCTGCCATCTGTCGCGCTTCTTTTTCATTTTTTGCGATGACAAAGCTGTCACCAAATTGCGGCAGTTCCTTGAATCCTGTCACATTTACTGGCGTTGAAGGGCCCGCTAGTTTCATGGCCTTACCACGAAAGTCCAACATGGTACGCACGCGGCCATAAGCCGTCCCTGCAACCAAATAATGCGACGGTTTCAACTGTCCATGCTCTACTAATAAACCAACCACGGCACCGCGACCAGTCTCCATGTGCGCTTCAATCACCAGTCCTTCCGCCGGCGTATCAACGTCCGCACGCAGGTCTTCCATATCTGCCACCAACAAGACCATGTCCAGCAATTTATCGAGGTTTTGACCTGTCTTGGCGCTCACTTCAACCATGACCGTGTCACCACCCCATTCTTCAGGGTTAAGTCCATGCTCAGAGGCTAATTGCGTCTTTACCAACTGTGGATTAGCGGTGTCTTTATCAATCTTGTTAATCGCCACTACAATCTTTGCATTTGCAGAACGCGCAAACCGGATAGCCTCTACCGTCTGAGGCTTAACACCATCATCAGCCGCCACCACGATGATCACCACATCAGTCAAAACCGCTCCGTGCTGCCTTAGTGCAGCAAACGCTTCGTGACCAGGTGTATCAAGCAGCGTGATTACTCGGCCGTTACGTTCCGCTTGATAGGCACTAATGTGCTGCGTGATACCACCAGCTTCACCCTCAGCAGTCTTTTTATCCAAAATAGCGTCAAGCAAGCTCGTTTTACCGTGGTCGACGTGTCCCATAACCGCTACGATAGGTGGGCGCGCTACAGCTTTGTCTGTCAACTGATGCACATGACGCAATGGTGTATCTGCAGCAGCCGCCTGCTTGCGCTCCAGCTGCACATCCAAGCCAAGTTCTTCCACTACGATCTGAGCGGTATCAAAATCAAGGCGCTGATTAATTGTTGCAGCAATGCCGTTTTTGAACAACTCACCAATCAGCGTGGTCACGGATAAACCAAGGGTCTCTGCAAGCTCACCGACAGTTACTGAATCTGCAATTTTGACAATTTTTTCTGCCATGATAAGCTCCTCTCACCTCTGGTACGTCACCACGCCTCAGGGATTTTGTTCTAATTATTTTTTCTTTGCTTCACCAAGTGTCAAAGAGATCTTACGGCTCTCTTTATCGATATCGAGCACCGTAAAACTCTTGCGCTCATTCAAGGTGAACACTTTCTCTGGATCAGTGCCATCACCACCCAGCTCAGACACGTGAACCAATGCCTCAACCGCTGGGCTTAACTGTACGAAAGCACCAAATGGAGTGATGCGAGTAACCGTTCCTTCAACTTGATCACCTGATTTGAATTGTTCAACTTCTTTCAACCAAGGGTCTGGGGTTAGCTGCTTCATACTGAGGCTCAAGCGATCCTTGTCGATAGCGATGATCTTTGCTTCGATCGTCTCGCCAACTTTCACGTAGTCGCTTGGGCTGCTGACGCGCTCCCAGCTGATTTCTGAGATGTGCACCAGGCCTTCAATGCCTTCAACATTCACGAACACACCAAAGTCAACAACACCGGTAACAACACCACGAACTGTGTCGCCGATTGACAATTGCTTAAATCGTTCTGCCAATCCTTCTTTGATAGCTTCTTTTTCAGAGAAGATCAACTTGTTAGCCTTTCGGTCAGCGTCCAATACGCGAACTTTCATTTCAACATTGACCAATGCATTCAAGCGCTGCAAGATTTCATCCTTGTCGCTTGAACCAACTCGTGGGTAGTGCTCAGCTGACAATTGAGATACTGGCAAGAAGCCACGAACCCCTTCGTATTCAACCAACAAACCGCCGCGGTTTGCGTCATACGGGGTAATCGTGATGATTTCACCACTCTCCAGCTTCTCAGCAACCTCATCCCAACCTCGATCTTTAGCCGCTTTGCGCAGGCTCAACAAGCTATATCCATTGTCAAGCTCTGTGTCGATGACACTTGCGGTAACTTCGTCACCAACAGCGCAAGTCTTTGAGAAACCGACTTCACGCCTTGGGACCAAACCAACGCCCAACGGCCCCAGGTCAATCAACACCTCGTGCTTCTTTACTGACAAAACTGTACCGTGAACTACTTCACCAGCTGTCAATTGTTTAACATTATCTCCTGCTTGTGCCAGCAGGTCATCCATTGTAATTGTGGCGTTTGCCATAAGTCTTTTCAGACTCCTTCCTTAAAATTAATATTTTTGAGTCACACTAAAAAAGTAGACATCAAGCTATCTTTATAGTACCACAATCTGTTAGCAAAAGTCAAAGAGAGACTATACAACTTTCCGAGAACGGACGTATGCTACTGCCATACCTGGAATAACTCCAATGATCAACAACTCCCCGATGTGATCAGCTGGACCAGTTGTCGGTAGATTCGCAGTGCTATTGCCATTAGTAGCGGCGGCAGGAGCAGCTGGAGTGGCAGGGCCAGTCGGAGTAGTAGGGGCGGGCTGCTGTGTCACTGATGGCTTCTGAGCATTGCCCGTAGACTGGTTCTTAGACTGTTCTTGTTTTTGTGAGTTATTTGACTGAGTGTTGGTCGTAGTATTTGGCTTAGATATTTCAGATTTGTTTTGTTCGGATTTTTCATCTTTTTGGGCAAGTTCTTGTTTTTGTGCATTGTTATCTGTGGCGACAGGCACTACAGCATTATTATCTTGCTGACGAGCAGTATACAACAAACCAAGCGCCAAAATAGCCAGTATTACTCCTACCACCGTAAAAGTCATCACTGAGCCTCTTTGTTGATTGGTCTGCTTCATACTAGTCTCCACATTTGCACATTTGTCTATTACGAGTCATTATAGCACATCTGTTCTACCTCTGTAAAGTAACATGGTATACTAGTTTTACTATGTCGATCGATGAATTACTCCTGTTAGTTAGGCGTGACTTTCCGAATTACACCATCACTACTGGTGATGATTTTAGTTGGGCACCAGCTGCTAAAACGATTACAGTTGATACTAAGCATAATTCGCCTGCTCAGCTACTTCATGAAGTTGCCCACGCCGAGCTTGGTCACCAGACCTTCTCTCGAGACATTCAGCTCATAGAGATGGAACGAGAGGCCTGGGAATATTGCACTAAGGTTCTAGCGCCACGCTATGGTGTATCGCTAACTATGGACGACGATGTTGTCCAGGAATCGCTTAATTCCTATCGATCATGGCTCACCTCCCGCAGTAGTTGTCCTCATTGCGGAGCTATCGGGCTACAGAAGGCAAAAGATACCTATTCTTGCATGCATTGTCACGTCCAGTGGCAGGTCAATGAGGCAAGAAGCTGCCGCCTAATTCGCACAATAAAATAACACACCTGGCATTCCAAGGTGTGTTATTGATCACCAAAATAAGATTTAACTAGTCAGCTGAGACGGCTGTTGTCTTGCGGCGACGTGAAATCCTGCCGCCTTTAGCACCAGCTATACGAGCCAATGCTGGGTTAGCAGCAAAGCCGCCAGTACGACTGTTACGCCCACCTTTAGCACCAATTTTTGCGTAAAAGTTTGGGTCTTTTGCCAAATTTTTAGCTGCTGCTTTCTTACCACCTGCTTTTGTTCCTGCCATGAAAGTTTTCCTCCACTATTAAAAAGATTTCCACATGCATTATTGTGGAAACCCTCACCTTTATATATCACACATGATATGTGTTATGGATACATAATAGCATACTGCTAATACTTTGTCAATATTTACATTATCTACATATTAGGTTACACTCAAAGAGTAGTGATGTTCACCACACAGTTCTCGTCTTCTGCGAGATTCGAGAATACATAAATAGCGCCCCGTTCAAGGGCGCTATTTTGTTAGTTGTTTGAATAGTTACTTAAATACATAAAGATAATGATAAACAGGTTTATATAATAAAAACCACCCTATTCGGGTGGTTTTTATATAATTCGGCACCGTGCTAGTTTCCCACTTTCGCAGTATGATCGCCGCTGGGGAGCTTAACTTCTGTGTTCGGAATGGGAACAGGTGTTTCCTCCTCGCCATGGGCACCGAAGTAAGGCTTGCTCCTCATAGGTTCCATTCAGGCAACCCGGGGAAGCCTTGCTTCGATGTCCAACAACTTTCTGCACGGATGAATTTTTAATCAACTATAGTGTGATGATACACACCAATTACTAGTCAAGTCTACCTTATCCGTAATGTTTATGCAAGCATAAACTCCACGGACAAGGACATAAAAAGGCAATGGGACTATTAGTACGCTTTAGCTCCATGCATTACTGCACTTCCACCTTGCGCCTATCAAACAGATAGTCTTTCTGTGTCCTCATAGGGAAACCTTATCTTGAGGTTAGTTTCGCGCTTAATATGCTTTCAGCGCTTATCTAGTCCGCACATAGCTACTCGACAATGCAGCAGGTGGCCACAATCGATACACCAGAGGTGCGTCCGCCCCGGTCCTCTCGTACTAGGGGTAGATCCTCTCAAGTTTCCTATCGTCCATACCGGATATAAACCGAACTGTCTCACGACGTTCTGAACCCAGCTCGCGTACCACTTTAATCGGCGAACAGCCGAACCCTTGGAAGGTGCTCCCCCTCCAGGATGTGATGAGCCGACATCGAGGTGCCAAACAGCGCCGTCTATGTGAACTATTGGGCGCTATAAGCCTGTTATCCCCAGGGTAACTTTTATCCGTTTGCGCTGTCGATCCCACATTCATGTACAAATGTACGTACAGCGGATCACTTGCTCCGACTTTCGTCTCTGATTGGAATGTACTCCTCACAGTCAAGCTGGCTTATGCGCATACACTATCACTTCGATTTCCATCCGAAGTTAGCCAACCTTTGAACGCCTCCGCTACTCTTTAGGAGGCAACCGCCCCAGTTAAACTACCCACCATACACGGTCCTCTAACCGGATAACGGTCAGAGTGAGATCAAGATCACAACAAGGGTGGTATTTCACCTGGCGCCTCCACAAATACTGGCGTATCTGCCTCAAAGGCTCCCACCTATGCTACACATGTTGTAACCCGGATCAATGTAAAGCTGTAGTAAAGCTCCATGGGGTCTTTTCGTCCTGGTACGGACAGACGGCATCTTTACCGCCAATGCACTTTCACCGAGTCCTTCGCTGAGACAGTGCCCACATGATTACTCCATTCGTGCGGGTCAGAACTTACCTGACAAGGAATTTCGCTACCTTAGGACGGTTATAGTTACCGCCGCCATTGACTAGGGCTTCAGTTCGCACCGTGAAGCGCTCCCCTTAACCTTCCAGCATTGGGCAGGAGTCAGCCCCTATACATCCACTTTCGTGTTAGCAGAGACCTGTGTTTTTGATAAACAGTTCCGTGGGCTCTTTTGCTGCGGCCCCCACATCGTTAGATGTCAGAGATTCGCGTTCAAAAGAACAATTTTGTTTGCTCTATCTCAGAAAATTCGTTTTGTGATTAAAAATGTACTCTTTAACCTATTATTCACTGAATGAACGCGGCTGATATCCACCGAAGTGGGGGCAGACCTTATCCCGAAGTTACGGTCGCTGTATTGCCGAGTTCCTTAGCGAAGGTTCACTCGTAAGCCTGAGTCTACTCGACTCGAGCACCTGTGTTGGTTTGCGGTACGGGCGGCTAAGTCCACGCGTACACCTGCTTTTCTAGCCAGGGCTTTCACCAAAATCGCGACTCCGAAGAATCACTTTCACTCCCTTTGCGTTCCCGCTCGGTTGGACGGATAAACCATGAATCCGCTTCGATTACTTCCCCGTGAACAGTGTACAAAACTTAACCGGTTCAGGAATATTAACCTGATGTCCATCGCCTACGCTCTGCGCCTCGGCTTAGGCCCGACTAACCCTGAGATGATTACCATGGCTCAGGAAACCTTGCTCTTACGGCCGAGAGGATTCTCACCTCTCTTATGGTTACTCATTCCAGCATTCTCACTTCCTACCGCTCCACCGAATCTTCCGATTCGACTTCACCGCTGATAGGAACGCTCCTCTACCACGCCAGATAAATCTGACATCCATATCTTCGGTATAACGTTTTAGCCCCGTTACATTTTCCACGCAAGATCTCTTGACTAGTGAGCTGTTACGCACTCTTTAAATGAATGGCTGCTTCTAAGCCAACATCCTAGCTGTTTAAGAAATCTCACCTTGTTTCCCACTGAACGTTAATTTAGGGACCTTAGATGATGGTCTGGGCTGTTTCCCTTTCGAGCACCGATCTTAGCACCGATGTTCTAACTGCCGTGGTTACACACATGGTATTCGTAGTTTGTTAAGGGTGGGTACAGTTGCCCGCCCCAGTCCTTTACAGAGCTCTACCCCCATGTGCTACTAACACGACGCTAGCCCTAAAGCTATTTCGAGGAGAACCAGCTATCTCCGAGTTCGATTGG
>CAURKX010000008.1:0-5733 GCA_963525915.1 uncultured Candidatus Saccharibacteria bacterium
ATATACAACCAGGCACGTTGTATAAATGACATAGATCTCCTTTCTTGGTTCTATGTCAGTGTAGCAGGGTGATGTGAAGGGAATGTGAAATGGGCTAATAGCCACATTTAACTAGTCCAGAGTAAAACGCTCTATTGGACCCTATTCTTTCCTATCTTTATACGTGTCCCAAACAAAATTTACGACAGCCACCGAAGAGCTTACAACAAGCCCTGCGTATCTTGGAGGCAGTTGAACAGCCCCAGCACTTTTACCATGGCTATTTCCATACTTGTTCCTAATCTCAGCAATGCCTTGTATAATTTGATTTAGGCTGTTTAAAATTGTCTTTACCTTCTTATCTGCCTTCGCTGCCTCATTAGTGTTTGCGTCTATATCTAACCTTGTAAAAACCTTTTTTTGAAGTTGCCCCAGCTTGTCATTACTATTATAGCTAACACCATACTCATCCAAGATAAATTTGAAACAACTCTCTACTAAACTCTTGGCCTTATCTATAGCGTCATTTGGTGATTTTTCAACACTCTCCTGCATTGACCTTATTTCTTCAGAAATATATTCATCATCAAAATACTTAACCGTATCCGCCATAATAATTTCTAGAGTTCTATCATTTGGCGATATTCTCGAAATATCGGCTTCTAACTTCCTCGCCCATTTATCTTTTTCATCACTCCTATGAGGAGAGTCTTCAGGTAGTTGCCAATAGTGCTTAAGGAGATCTCTTGTTAGGATTAAGCCTTTTTCAGATTCATCAACTAAGAACCGCTCAAGAGCCTTACCCTTGCTCACTTTTTGTTCAGGATTTGTATTATATCTATCTTTTACAGACTCCCCGACACTGGACATAGTCAACTCTTGAAAACCTTTATTGCTAAGGTCGAGTACAAAACCACTGTCTTCGAAAATTGCTATAGCTTGTGAACGAATTGTGTCATTCATCTTTTCCTCCCTTTCTTCCTCCGGATAATATGTGGCTCTTGTGTCTTTCTTTAGCTATCTTAGTATACTTTCTGATAAAATCGCTTTTTGCATCAGTATACCCATCCCTATCATATTCAAATTCCTTCCAAAGCTTTAGTTTCAACTTCTCGTACTGTTTGGCAATGTCTCCATTCTCAATTAGATAATCCCTAAAGTAGATCTCATCATTATCCCCCACAACCCTAATGTGGAGATGAAATACCTTATCCGCAAAGCCCTGTTTGGTATATCCCTTATTCAATGAGATTCGTTTTGCTTTCTCACTCATGCACAACCAATTATTTTCAACAAGGATATTTTTTACAGGCTCTAATTCTTTTTCCGACGGGACTTCAAGCAATATATCTACTATATTCTTTGCCTGTATATTTGGGATGGCCGTACTACCAATGTGAGATATTCGTGCTATGTATTTTCTGGCACCAATGAGGAGATGGCTTTCACTTCCTCATCATACCAGCGTACCCATTCTCTATTGTGTTCTACAAGAAATATGGGGAATAATTGCCACAATTCTTCCAAACTCATTTTCTCTAGCTCTCTGTCCATCATATCCTCCTACTCAAACCTCACCACAAACCGCATACCTCGTCCGTGTGGTGCAAACTCATAATCCAGACCCTTAGCGTCAAGCAGCATTTTCACAGTGTAGAGGCCGATGCCGCTGCTGTCTGCATGTTGCTTCGTGCCGTCACTGCTCCGATAAAACGGATCGAAGACGTGCTGGAGTTGCTGCTTGGTGAGTGGTTTGCAAGCGTTTTCGATGGCCAGCTCATGCTGGTCGCAGGTAAGTTTTATCACACTCCCGGCGTCGCCGTGGCGCACCGCATTTGACACCAGATTCGAGATGACGTGGCGCATCATGTCGCGGTTGGCACGAATGGTCGTCGGCTCTGTATTAACCGTGAAGGTCATGCCGCGCGTTTTTGCCAGCAACATATAATCTTCAACCACTTCAGCAAGTAGCTTATCAATCCTCAGCCGCTTTTCCTGGCGCACAGCCTGCTCGGCCACACTGCCAGAGCGCAACACATCATTCACCATCGCCGCCACGCGATCAACCTGCGCCACCGACTCCGCCAGGTATTGGTCGTGATTTTTATATTCGCCAATGTTCAGCTGCATGTTTTCGAGCATAATCCTGAGGGCTGCCAGCGGCGTTTTCAACTCGTGCGAGGCCGCGCGGAGGAAGGCAATTTTTTCTTTCTCAAGCTGCGTGATCCGCTTATTTTCATGCTCCAGCGAGCGAATCGTCTGCCACAGATTTTGATAGAGCTCATTAATATTTCGCCCCAGCACGCCGATCTCGTCATGGCTATTCACCGGATAATGCGCGTCCTTTTCCAGCCGCTGCATGGTCGTCGTCACTACTGCCATCTGACGAATCGGTCGCGTCACAAAACGGCTATAGATGTACGAAAACACGAGCGCCACCAACAGCGAGCCGAGCATGGTATAGGGTAGTACGTGCAGTGTGGCGAGCTTGGCTTGGGTGACAGGTGCCACGTCGGCCAGTAGCTTGACCGCAATCGCTCGCCCCTGCTTATCAGCCACACTACCCTGCTGCAAAATCACCGAGCGCGGATCGACCGTTTGCCCATCAGCAATTTTCACCACGCTAGTATCGACCGATTTACCGCTATCCGTCACGATGTTGATCGACTGAAAACCTTGAAAATACTGGTCGCGCCCGTCAACCGTCAGCGTGATATTAACATTTTTCACTTGAGCAAACTCCTGGCTGAGACGACGCATTTCCTCAGTCGATTTGCCACGTAGTTCAGCCACGAGCGCCGTGAGATTGTCCGCCGCCTCACGCTCTTTTTGTTGCAGATAAAATTGCGGCATCAAGGTGTAAACCAGCGCATGCACCAGGATGATCAACGCCGCAAACAGGCCGATTGACACCAAAAATGTTTTGGGGAATAATTTAAGATTCTTCATAGCGATAACCCACTCCCTTCACCGTGACGATGCAGTCTAGGTGCAATTTTTTGCGTAAGTTTTTGATGTAGACGTCGATTACTCGGTCGAACGGTACCTCGTCATCACGCCACAACTTATCAATGATAGCCTGCCGGCTCCAGACCATGTTTGGATTATCGACGAGTAGCTTGAGCAGCTGCACTTCCTTGGGTTTGAGGTGCGCGTCAGTGCCATCATAGAACCCTTGATATGCCATAAAATCTACCGAGGCTAGACCGCGCTGCCACAAGGTTTTTTTAACAGACTGCTGGCGGCGAAGTAGCGCCTTGATCCGCTTTTCCAAAATCACCAGCGAAAACGGCTTACTCATATAATCATCCGCCAGCTCGTCAAAACTGGCAATCTGCGTCGGCTCATCATGCAGCGCCGTCAACATCAGTACCGGCACGTCGCTAGTCTGGCGAATTTGATGCAACACCTCAATGCCACTCATCCCTGGTAGCATGATGTCAAGGACAATCACATCCGCCCCAGCGAACTTATCAAGCGCCTCCTCGCCGCTGGTCGCCGTTATCACCGTAAAGCCGCGCTGGCGCAGGAATTGCTCGGTGCCAGTACGAACTGCCGGTTCGTCTTCAACAAGGAGAATGTTCATTGCTCATACACCCGTACGTACATGCCGTACAGCTCTTTTTTGTATTGCTTCACAGCCTTGTCCCCCGGCCATATCAATTCATGTCCAACTCCCATGTGTGCTGGCGTCGTCTCATTTGTAAACGTGGCGCCACTGTTTTTGGCCATCTTTTCTGCAATATCACGTGCCATGGTGCTGTCAATCAGACGGTCCTCGCTACCGATGATCAAACCAACGTGCTTCAACCCTGCCGCCTTCAAATCGCTGCGATAATTTTGCTTGATGATGACATAGTTTGCTAGCGCCCGGTACGACAACGCGCCGTCAAAGAACTGGTCTGGCAGCAGATGATTGCCGTAGACATTACGCAGCAGTGCCACTTGCCACTTTGGCACCTGAGAAGCGTCCGGCTCGTAGTACGGTGAGAGCAGCAGCACTCGCGAGAACAATCCATCACCATATTGTGCTAGCCACGTTGCCAACGTGCCACCGCCCGAATGACCAATCACACCCAGCTCATCACCCAATCCACTAACCAACCCAGCACTATCACTCATAAACTTCACCAATTCACTGGCGCGAACTTTGCCGTGCTGCTTGCCATCTTTCAGGCCATGGTGCGGTGCTCGCGGCACGTAGACATTGTATCCCGCCTGATACAACCAATCCGCCAACTCTGCCATCGCCGACGGCTCACCGCTGACGCCATGAAGAATCATCACCGCCCGCGCAGTTTTCTTGCCGTGAGTTTTCAGAATTGGGCGAGATTCTGGACGCACCTCGCCATTAGCCGCATCATCAGCAATAACCTTTTGGATATCCTGCACTGACTGGTCATAATCACGCCGCTGAATATGAGCTTTTTGCAAATCAGCACTACGACTTGGACACAGAAAGACCCAAGCAACAGACGCTGCAGCCAATACCGCCACGACACCAGCTATTGTTATCATTAGCGCTTTACCACGTGCTGCCATGAGACCTCCTCACTCCAATCAACGGATCGTTATTTTGCTTCCTGCGCTGCCAAAATCCGCGCCTGAATCTCGTCCAATTGAGCGTCGTCCATTTTTGGACCATCAGCAGTCGTCAGCCAACCCGGATATTCCGCATAAAACGCCTGCTCGTGCGATACCGCCGAGCCAATTCCCTTCGCCAAATCGCCATGCAGCGGCACCAACTTGGCATGCACATGCGCCACGCCTGTGCCTTCAAAAATCAACGCTACTCGCGGTGTATCAAAGGCCTGCTCCAAAATATTGGCAACCTTTTTCACCGCCAGCATCATTTCAGAGTACAATTCATCATCCAAAGAAAAAACATAATCGCCTGGATTTTGTTTTGGTATCACCACGGTAAAACCTGACGTGTTCGGAAATGGCGTCAAAAACGCCAAAAACTTCTCATCTTCCCAGACTTTCCAAGATTTCATATTGCCTGATACAATGTCGTCAAAAATTGTGTGATTCATACTCCTCCTTTACGCAAATAAATCGTTCAATGCCTCACTCACCGTTGGATGAGTGAATATTTGGTCACGCAGTACAGTATACGGCAGGTCATTATCCATTACAGTTTTGATAATATTAATGACTTCTGGTGAGTTACGACACAATAAACTAGCACCCAAAATTTGTTCAGTGTTTGCATCAATCACCGCACGCAGCAAGCCTGTTGTAGCATTATCAACATGCAGGCGTGGAATCGCCATAGCAGGCAGCTCTTTTACGATAATTTCGCACCCCGTCGCACGTGCCTCAGCCTCTGTCATACCCACCCGACCTAGCGGCGTTTGCATGAAGACCGCGTACGGCAAGGTTTTTTGTTTGGCGCGAGTGTACAGACCATCGCCCAGCAACTGGCTTCTCACAATCCGAAAATCATCCAGCGACGCATAGGTAAATTGTGGCCCGCCCGTTACATCGCCCATTGCCCAAATATGAGACCGGCTAGTGCGAAGTGTTTCATCAACCACAATTGCCCCGCGCTCATCCGTCGCTACACCAGCAGCTGGTAAATTCAAGCTCATCGTCGCCGGGCGACGGCCCGTAGCCATCAAAACCGCATCATAACCAGCGTAATCATCATGATTTGCTGTGCGAATCGTTGCAGTAGACTCACCCTCAATCGCTGTCACATCCACACTAAACACAATCTCGACACCCTGTGCCTGCAATGCTTCAGTAGTA
>CAURKX010000009.1:0-3126 GCA_963525915.1 uncultured Candidatus Saccharibacteria bacterium
CCTCGGCGTGCAGAGCTTCGACGACGCCGACCTCCGCCGCCTCCGCCGCCGCCAGCGAAACCACCACCAGTGGAACCGCCAGAGGTCGATGAATAATCACTGGCGCTACTGGCCACGCTTGACAGACTATTCATCCCAGCTGCAAACGCCGCCGCATTGAACGTACCCTGACCACTGTACCAATCCGGCTGCTCACCAACCTGCTCATAGTACTGACCCAGCTGTTTACTCCACTCTTTTTCCTGTCCAAACAGCACCGCATACGGCAATACCCGCTCATACAATTTCACCAATTGTTTCTCATCGGTCGCATCAACCTTCACTTTTTCTGCACCCTCAGGACTCTGTAACATCTGTAGGCGCTCAGCTTCAGCCACGCCAATATACATTTTAAGTCCTGCCAAATATCGCCTGAGCGCCAAGCCCTCGTCAGTCAGCGACCAGCCAAATGACAAGGCAAATACTATCCCTGCCACGAGCAGCAACATCGGCGACAATAACAACACACCGACAACACAAACCCACAGTGCCCACCTCTGCACAATTCGCTTATTCGCCAGTTTTTGCTCACACAAGGCATATTTACCACGAGCCAAATTCTTCAAATTTGTATCATCATCTCTTGTCCGTGCCGCATATGACAAATTGTTCTGCAACTTTTTCAGATTTAGCCGCTGACCTGGCTTTGGCATTGACGAACCAAACATATCCCGAACAATCTCGGACTCTTCGGGCCTCAGCTCTTTCAAATCTTTAACGATTTCAATTTCATACTGCGCTGACCGCAAAAACGACGCCTTTTTCACTTCGTACAATTTGATGTAGTGCCGCACCGCTAAATCCAACAACTGCGCCACCTTGGCTGACCCTTTAATCGCCATGACCTCGTAATTTTTCAAAATATACGCTGAGGTCATCACACTCGCCTGGTTTGGCGGCAAATATTCTGGCGGAATCGGCTTGAGCTCACTATATCTACCAAACAGCCGTCGGTAGCGCCAGGCCAACAACAGCATCAATATAACCGCCAAACTACTTACTATCGTCTGCACCGTTGCCCAAATTTTTATCAACTTTTCACTCAACGTCTCTTGATACCCAGTAAACGTACCGCTGGTAAAGCCAACCGCCATTGTTATGCCTTCACGGCGATTTAGGCGGCTCACATTTGTAACAATTTCACTCTTATCACCGCTGATATTACACCGCTTAGTTGAACCATGCGCACCAACATAACAAAACGCCTCACCCGCCCGCGCTGTTTGAAGCGACTCATCAAGTTTCACGGACACGCGTACATTTTCCATCGGCACGCGCCACTCATTGCCGATGACGTCCCAATAGAACTCATCACGCCCTGTATTATCATAGTGCTTGGTTACATCACGCTGGGTAAACTTGATGACGTAGGTTTTCTCACCCTGAACGTAAACATCTTTCTTGCCAATCCTTAGCTCATCACCATTCCACGTATGCTCCAGCGAGGCGCCCTGTTCATCAGTTACCGACTGCAACGAAAAGTTCGTCGGATGATTATCATACTTCTTCACAAATATCGGCGCGATTCCACGGTTTCGATTCGGCGGAAAATGAGCAGTAATTCGCCACGTCGCCGCCAAAGTTGAATGATTCCCAGCATCACGACCCAGCGAATACTCCGCGTCAAATTTGGTAATCGTAAAATTGTCCGTCTGCGCTGCAAGCGCTGCTTGGCCAGATCCAGCCAGCAGAGATCCAGCGATTAGTATCCCCAATATAAGTCGCTTCATACTCTAATTATAACAAACCCAGTCCAGGCGACAATTACAGCTTCACCTCTGGATAAATTGCCCGCGTTGTCTCGTCAATCTCATGACGCAGTTGTGGAAATGGCACGCCCTCGCGAGCTGTCACACCTTCAAAAATCCAAAATACCCGCTCAGAGTAACCCCAACCACAAGCTGGCGGCATACCGTACTCCAGCATCTCCACAAAGTCAATGTCTAGCATCATCGCCTCGTCATCGCCCGCGTCACGCATCTGCTGCTGCTCAACAAAGCGGTTCAGCTGGTCAATCGGGTCATTCAACTCCGAGAAGCCATTGCCCAATTCCGACCCAGCGATCACCGGCTGGAAACGCTCCACCGTTTGCGGATTGTCAGGATTGGTTTTGGACAGCGGACTGATGAACTTCGGTGTATTGACCAACCACACCGGCCCCGCCACATCTTTGCGAATATTCTTCCATAACTTATCAATACCACGTGGGATGGAATCGGTCTTTTCTACTTCCAAGTTATATTCTTTCAGCTTGGCAGCTACCTCGTCAATCGTTGTGTCGTACACATCAATCCCATAGTGCTTGTTGATCACCTCAGCATAATCCCAAACTTCCCACTCACCATTCATATCCACCGTGAATCGACCCAGCTGAAACTGCAGCGTGCCAAACGTCTTTTGAAGCACGTCTTTATACATCGCCTCCATAAAGCGCATGCCCTGCTTCCAATCCCAATACGCGGCGTACCACTCCATGGCGATGTGCTCTGGCAAATGCTCGTCTGAATAATTCTCATTGCGAAAACGCGGCCCGAGATCATACACCTTCTCGAACCCAGCACCGATCAACCGCTTCAGCGGCAGTTCGTGAGAAATACGCAAGTAAAACTGCTGATTATCCAGTGCGTCCATATGCGTCACAAATGGGTTAGCATCAGCGCCACCAGTCGTATGCTCCAACACCGGTACATTTACCTCAGTAAACCCATGGCTGTTTAGATAATCACGCGTCACCTGCCAGAACTTACTGCGACGAACAAATCGCTGACGCACCTCTGGATTGACATTCATGTCAACGTAGCGGCGACGGAAACGCTCTTCTTTATTCTCGAGCTTTTCGGGCATTGGCCGTAGTGACTTGGTCAGTAGCCTTAACTCACGCACGCCAACCGACTTCTCGCCAGTCTGCGTTGTCGTCATCACTCCGCGTGCCTCGACAAAATCACCCGTATCCAGAAGCTTCAGCTGCTTCATACCCAACACACCGCGGCCAGCGTCCAATTCTGCTACATCATCGCGCTGCAAATATAGCTGCACTTCACCAGACTGGTCGCGTAGTTTGATGAACGCTAGCTTACCAAAACTGCG
>CAURKX010000010.1:0-2773 GCA_963525915.1 uncultured Candidatus Saccharibacteria bacterium
TGGCGGAAAGCCTGCGCGATGAGTTTGTGATTCGTGCTAGCGGTGTGGTGACGGAGCGTGGCGAAGGTTTGAAAAATCCAAATATCGCCAGCGGTGATGTGGAAATTGTGGTGGAAAATCTGGAAATTCTCAATCGTGCTGAAACCTTGCCAATCCAACCATTTGCCGAGGAAAATCAGGCGGGCGAGGACTTACGTTTTAAGTATCGCTATCTCGACCTGCGCCGTCCGAAGATGCAGGACATGCTGAAAAAACGCGCTGAGATGTACCGACGGATGCATCAGTACATGGACGACCGCGACTTCATCGAAATTCAGACGCCAATTTTGGCAAACTCTAGCCCCGAGGGCGCGCGCGATTTCCTGATCCCGAGCCGTTTGCAGGAAAATAAGTTTTACGCTCTGCCGCAAGCGCCGCAGCAGTTCAAGCAGTTGTTGATGGTTGGCGGCGTGCCGCGGTATTACCAGCTGGCGGCGTGTTTTCGCGATGAAGATCCGCGGGCTGATCGATTGTACGGTGAGTTTTATCAGCTGGATCTGGAGATGAGCTTCGTTGAGGACGGCGAGGAAGTCCGCCAAGAAGTTGAGCCGTTGATGCGGCAGCTAGCGACCGAGTTTGCTGGCAAGAAGTTGCTGGATTTGAGCGATCTATCAGTAGGCGATGGCCAGCCAATTCCGCGCATTTCTTACCGTGATGCCATGGAGACGTATGGCTCAGATAAGCCGGATTTGCGCTTTGGCATGGAGCTGATTGAGCTGACCGATATATTCGCCAATACCGAATTTGGCGTGTTTAAAAATGCTGAGTGCATCAAGGCGATTTGCGTCAAGAATGGCGCTAGTTTGAGCCGCAAGCAAATTGATCAATTCACCGATATTGCCAAAAGCGAGGGTGCGGGTGGCTTGGCATACATTAAATATATGAAAATAAAACATTCCGACGAGGCACAGGGATATGTAATCCCGATCACTAGTAGTGATTTTTATGGCTATGATGCGATTTCGCCAGTGGCAAAACACTTGTCAGACGAAGAACATAGATTACTTATAGATACAATGAAACCTGAAGATGGTGATGTTGTCTTCTTCGGTGCTGACACCCGCCTGGTCGTCAACGCCGTGCTTGGTCGTCTGCGAAACGAATTTGCCGCTCACTTCAACTTGAAAAAATCGGATGAGGTAGCCTTGGCTTGGATCGTTGATTTTCCGTTTTATGAATGGGACGACCACGGCAAGAAGCTTGACTTTGGACACAACCCATTCGGTATGCCCAAGGGTGGCCTGCAGTCACTGGAATCGGCGACGACCGATGCCGAAAAACTGGCCATCGTGGCTGACCAATTCGACATGGTGATGAACGGCTACGAAATCTGCTCCGGCGGCGTGCGCAATCACAATCCAGCGGTGCTGTACAAAGTATTTGACCTGCTCGGTTTTAGCGAAAGCTACGTCGAGGAAAAGTTTGGCGCCATGCTGGGTGCCTTCAAATACGGTGCGCCGCCACACGCTGGCTGTGCCTTTGGTGTTGACCGCATCCTCATGGAGCTCATCGACGAAACTAATGTTCGCGAAACCTTAGCCTTTCCAAAGAATGGTTCGGGTGTCGATGTGATGATGGACTCGCCGTCAATGGTTGATCCAGCACAGTTACGAGAATTAGGGTTATAAGATACATCACGGCGGAACAAACTGCCGTGATTATTCTATAGTAACGGGTAAATTATTTTTGCCGCTTTTTCTGGCTGATAAATTGTGCAATAAGCCCAATGATAACAACCAGAACTGCAACATAAAGCAACCCGTTGATCAACCAAGCGGCAAGGCGAAATACCATGCTCAATACCCAAGCGATGATGACCAGGACTGCAATGCTATAAATTAATTTAGGAAAAGACATACATCCATTGTACCATCTACCGCGAGCTAAGCATACCATCAAACCACCCCTTGGTGTAGCAGTCCCGAAAATTCCAAGCTCCAGGGTTTTCGGTCTTGTAGCTCCAGTAGAACCAGGCATCGACATTTGCTGGTACGGTAAGTTGCGATTGGCAGTGAGCGTATTCGGTACTATCGCTGGCAATGCCTGGCGGCAGGGCAGCGCTCCACTCGCCGATGATCAGTGGCTGCTGCTGGGCATAATTGCGGTACTCGCCAGACCGTTGGTCAAGTACCTGACGGTGGTGAGTTAGCGATGTCGCTTGATTATCCGCATCGGAAAAGCACTGGTAATGGTGTATATCCAGCGTGTTAGAGTCGACGCGTCCCGACCACCAGGCTGGCTGGTAGCAGTCAGACGCCACGATGTGCACATGAGGCGGCAATTTACTACGCAATTTCCGGCTCGTTTTGTGTGTCCACCACCACAGTCGCCACCGTTCGCGTCGTGTCGTTACTAGTGGTTCATTGAGTAGTTCGATGCCCCATAGGGCTGGATGCTCACCGTATTCACTAGCGATATCCAGCAGTATCTGTGTGGTCTTTTGCTGATTGGCGCGTTGATACCATTGAACTCTACCAGTGTTGCCACTACCGCTATGGTCGCTGGTATTTTGAGCACCAGGTGCGGCGTGGAGGTCAAGCAGAACCTGTAAGTTATAGTGCCGAGCCATGTCCACCAGCCAATCAATCTGCGGCTTTGCTGATATATACGGTGGCTGATCCTCGAGTGCCCAATAACCAATTGGCAGCCGTAGTAGTCGTATACCAGCTTGCGCCAGCCATTTGATGTCAGCTTCCTGAATGAATGTTTGTCGATGCTGCTGGATGCGCGCTCG
>CAURKX010000011.1:0-2599 GCA_963525915.1 uncultured Candidatus Saccharibacteria bacterium
CTTTAGAACCGGGTATTGCCATTTTGAGCTTAGCTTGTACGCCTTCTTCAACGCCTTTGTCTGATTCGACGGAGCCTGACCACGGGGGAGTGGCGCGGGTGAGCGCGCCCTTGCGCATGTGCCAGGCGGTGACGGTCTCTACCGGATGCGTGTAGGTGGAGGTGTGCGAGAACGTGCCCATGGGAGCTCCTTGTCAAAACAGCGGCGCTGGTTTCAGTGTTTCTCTCAACCTAGCAGGGCTAGCGTGAAACGTGGTTCACCACACCGCAAAAAGTTAGTTTTACTGACTATATATGACGGTTTGGGTGGCTGCAAGATCACGTTCGCTGTTACCGCAAGGAGATAGTTTCCTCTATCGCGTACCCTAAAATTAGGGTGCAGGTCACAAATTGCCCTTTTGTAATCTACTGCAAGGAATCACAGATGACACAGGAACCAGAATTTAATACATCGCATCCAGAATATGTTCCTTTCTCTAATGCCTATATTGGGCATGTGATGACCGGCGGAATTGTTGCTGTGACTGTGGGAATTGTCTATTGGCTGTTATCAATACCTTTTTCGGCACTAAAGGTTAATCTTCAAGATTTTGTTATTTTCATAGTTTTAGTGGTTATTGGCTCAGAGCTCATCGTTACTCTTCTTCAGCGTCCGTTAGTTATCAAGGCACGTCATGGCTCACCTGGTGGTGCTTTGTATGCTGCCTATGAGGTAATAGTTACTCCTGTAGTTGCAGGTATTGGGGCGTTTTTGGCTTTTCAGAGTATTGCAATCGGTGGAACGATGTTTGCTCTCTTTCTTGTCGCCTGCCTCCGAGTGGCATTTTTGACAAAGCCTTGGGAGCGCGGGTTATCTCGTGCCGAGGTTAGAAGCAAATACGAAGAAACTAAGCAATTCATCAAAGATGACATTGTCGAAGAGCGACGCAAAAATGCAGACGTTTCAGATGAGCACCGAAAGCTCTTTGAACGTTAGTTGTTTTGGTCTATGCCCCGGAAATAGGGTGACTGAAATTGGGGTAATTCACCCATAAAAAAGGCTCTGACAAGCACTTGAAGTGCGTGCCAGAGCCTTTAGCGTTGGCTTCTACATGAGAGAACCGTCTAGAACTTCACGCCGTTCTGGTCTGCGCGGTAGAAGAACGCGGCGGTTGCTTCTCGGCTTACCTCGTCGTAGGGGCGGTAGTTGCCATCCGCCCAGCCCGTAGAGAGCTTGGCTGATGACATCCACGCGATTTCCTTGTAGAAGGGGCTGGTGGATGCGACGTCCTTGAACGGTGACACAGCCGGCGCCTCAAACTGCGGTGAGCCCGCTGCACGGTAGAAGAAGGCAGCCATCGCTTCACGGCTCACAGAATCGTAGGGGCGGAAGGTGCCGTCCTCCCAGCCGGTGGTGATGCCGCTTTGCTGCATCCAGGTGATTTCGTTGTAGAACAGTGAACCTGCCGGAACATCGGGGAACGCAACAGCCTTCTTGCCGCCTACCGTAACGGTCAAGTGCGCTTCGGTGCCGGTTGCCGCTCGCATCGTAGGAGTCAGCCACGTCAGAGATCTTCACTGCCTGCTTGTTAAAGCGTGGTGAAATGGTGCCCTCGCCCTTCAGGTACGACTGGAAAGCGTCTGAATCAACGAGTGCGGTGTCTTTCGCGTCCGTACCCTGTGACAGCGTGCGGAAGTTATCGCCACCGTCGAGCAAGAATGACGGGATAGCGACGGTAATCTGCTGATCATCGGTCACCTTTTTACCGTCAATGAAAATCTCATCAATGTTGTTGTTCAGCGTTGCGTGACCGTTTGAATCGCGCGCACCGGTGAAGGTGTAGCTGACGTTGGACGACAGCCCCAGCTGCAGGTACGCGCGTGAGGTCTGCGCACCGTCAGCGGTGGTCTGCCACTGCTCTTCAAGAACCTGCTTAAGCTGCGCGCCAGTCAAAGTGGTGGTCCACAGGTTATTCGCAAACGGAGTCACATTCAGCGCCTGAGCCACGGTTACATCGCTGACAGCGGTATCCAATGAAGTGCGCAGTCCGCCCGGGAACTCATCGCGCAAACCACCGGGATTCACAATGCCAATATCCGCAGGAGTGCGACCGGTTGAATTAGCCGCTGACAAGTACATATCAGCCACCAAGTGGCCCATGGTTGACTCACGGTCACGCTGATCAAAACCACCGCGATTAGCCGCCTGCGAAGAATCCCACCCCGTAGTAATCGGCGCGGTCAGACCAGCCAATTTCTGCTGGCCAACCTCAGTTGCGTGCGCATTCGCATGGCGGACGAGGTTAACGTGTCCACCGCGATTCTGCAGCCTGCCACCGCGCCATTCGACATCGACCGCGTGCTACGTGATGCCGTCGTCCACAACAAGCCTGGCTAACTGATGCTGCCTGCCGACGTTGCCAGTGCAGAAATTGATCCGCCCATCGGTCCCCTTGAAGTGAAGCTCGCGATCTCAACTGACGCCGCAAAAACCGCCTTCAAGAAGGCTGCTACCGAGTTCTTGCGCGGCAAGAAAACCTCGGTGCTCGTGGATTATATGACTGCGCGTCTTCAGGCAACTGATAACCTGCAGCGACTGATTGATACCACAGACTTTCCCT